>JAPPHA010000081.1 GCA_028874915.1 Paracoccaceae bacterium | reverse complement strand
ATCCGCTCGACACGGAAGACTGCGCGACCCTGTGGCAAACCGTGTCGGGGCAGGCGCGGGCGCCTCAGACGATCCAGGCGCTACGGATTCTCACGGGTGGCAGTCCCAGGCTGCTGACAATCGTCGCCCGGTTCGGCGCGAATCTGTCGTTCCGCGAGCTGATGGCCGATCTCCTCGACCTGGTCGACGACCATACCGAGTATTTCAAGAGCCACCTCGATGCGCTCCCGGCGCAGGAGCGCAAGGTGTATCTCGCCCTCGCCGATCTCTGGAAACCGGCGAGCGCGCGCGAGATCGCCGACCGGGCCAGGCTCGGGACCAGCAAGTGCAGCGCCCAGCTTGCCCGTCTGGTCGACAAGGGCGCGGTCGAGGTGAGCGGCGGCAGCGCGCGGCGAAAGCTCTACTACCTGACCGAGCGGCTCTACAACATCTACTACCTGATGCGCCGGGCGCGCGGACCGGCACCGCTGATCGATGCGCTGATCCGATTCATGGAGGCCTTCTACTCCACCGACAAGCTGAGGGAAATCGGCGCCCGCATGGCGCGGGAAGCGCTGAGGTTCGAGGGCGGGGAGTTGGTTCTCTGCCAGTTGGCGTTCGAGCGTCTTGTCGAATTGCCGTCCCTCAAAGCGCATCGCGCGGAGTTGCTTTCGCTTGCGCCGCCTGCCCCTGCGTATGGGTCCAGTGAGTTTTCCGGGGCATCCCCGGCGCCGTCGGCTGCGAGGGAACTCTTGGGGAAAGCGCTGGCGCTCGCGAATGGTGGTCGGTTGCAAGAGGCCATTACGGCCTGGGACGAGGTCATCCAGAGGTTCGGGGAGTGCGATGCGCTGGCGGATCGTGAACAGGTGTCGCTGGCGCTCGTCAACAAGGGAAAAGCGTTGGGCGAGCTGGGAAGAGCGGACGAGGCGCTGGCCGTTCTGGACGACGTGGTGAGGCGTTTCGGGGCGGACAACGGGGAAGTCCACAGTCTGGTGGTGGCGACGGCGCTCGCGAGCAAGGGCGGAATGCTGGGCAACCTGGACCGCCACACGGAAGCGCTGGCAGCCTGGAACGAGGTCGCGCGACGCTTCGGCAAGAGCCGGGTGCCGGCACTCGAGGCGCTGGTGGCGAATGCGATGATCGGGACAACGGTTGCGCTGAACACATTGAACCGGCACGGGGAAGCCTTGGAGGCTTGCGACGAAGTGCTGGAACGATTCGGCAAGAGCGGTTTGCCGGCACTACACGGTGAATTGGCGGCAGCCATGGTGGGACGGGGTCACGCGCTGATCGCGCTGAACCGGGTCGACGAGGCGATAAACGCTTGGGGCGCTGTGGTGGAGCGATTCGGGAGGAGCGACTCTCTCAGAGTCGTCGAACAGGTGGCCTCGGCGCATGTGAACATCGGCACGGCGCTCCTCCAGTCGAACCGATTGAAGGAGGCGCTCGCCGCGTTCGACGGGGTCGTGCAAAGCTACCCGGCAAGTGATGCACCGATCCTTCGGGAGGTGGTGGCACGCTGTTTCGTCAATAGAGGCAACGTGCTGGCTGCACTGAAGCGGGACGCTGAAGCGCTATTGTCATGGGAGGAAGCGATCAGACGCTTCGAGGCGGGCGTTTCGCCGGAGGCCGCAGAATCGTTTTGCAAAGCGCTGATGAACAAGGCTGCGGCACTGCACCACTCGGGTCGACAGGATGCAGCGTTGGAACTGTGGGGCGACGTGGTGGAACGCTTCGGAGGGGACAACCGGCCCGGGGTCCTCGCCATGGTTGCGGATGCATTGGCACAAAGGTGCGACTTGCTGGAACGGTCGGGCCGATACGAAGAAGCGCTCGCGGTCTGGCAGCAGATCGAAGACCGTTTCGGCACCAGCGATGAGCCGGAGTGGGTTGCGCTGGTCGCAGGCTGCTTCCTGCAAAGTTGCGCCAACCTGTTCAAGTTGAACCGGACGGAAGCGGCGATCGCAACCTGTGACCGGGCGGTGGATCGCTTCGAGGGAAGTGGCTTGCCGGCGGTTCTCGATACCATTGCAAGGATTCTCGTGAACAAGGGGATTATGCTGGCTACTTCGCACAGGAACGAAGAGGCGCTGGCCGTCTGGGACGAGATCGAACGGCGTTTCGGAAACAGCAACGAGCCGGGAATCTCGAAGCAGGTTGCCTCGGCCCTGGTCAACAAGGGCGCGACGCTGGTCCACATGAACCGGCCTGAAGACGCCGTCGGAGTTTGGTTTGACGTCGTGCGCCGTTTCGGGGAGGGCGACGCACCCCTGTATCACGAGGACATTGCGACGGCGGTCCTCAACAGCGTGATGGTGCTGCGTTCGTTGAACCGGCCGGAAGAGGCGCTTGACGCCTGTAACGAGGCGCTCCGGCGGTACGGGGACGCCGACGAGCCCTATGGTGTCGTAGCCGTCGCACAATCTCTCGTTAACAAGGGCGGCTTGCTGGTCGCTATGGACCGGACCGAGGAGGGGATCGCGGCGTGGGACGAGGTGGTCCGGCGCTTCGAGGAGAGCGATGTGCCGACGCTTCGAGACGAAGCGGAATCGGCGCTTTACGGGCTGGCACAGCACGAATTGACCAAGGGCCGCCCAGGGAACGCCCTCGGGTTTCTTGACCGTGCGCTGCTGCAGGAGCGTGCAGGAATTCCGGACAACAGACTGCAGGGCCATCTGATCCGGGCCCGGTCGAACCTGATGGTCGGCGATGGCGAAGCGTGCGCCGGGGATGTCGAGACGGCACTGTCGATCCTTCCCCAACTGAAAACGTTGCCGAGGGACGTGCTTGTGACCTTGGCGGATCTCTCGGTGGGCGTTGGACCGGAGAGGATGTGCGGTCTGATCAAGTCGTCGCCCGCTGGCGATCTTCTGCTTCCGCTAAGGACGGCACTGGAGCGGGAACTCGGGTTGGAGCCTAGGGTGGCCAGGGAAGTCGAAGAGATTGCCGAAGACATACGGCGGGATTTGTTGTCCTTACCCGCCGGCGAGGGTGATCGACAAACGGTGTGACCGTTTTCAAGACAATTCTTGTGTTCGGCTGGGTTGCCCCGGGCTCCGACCGGATGGCAGACGTTGATGGAACAGGCTGCCATCTAGCGCCGTGCGAAGCTCTGGGTCTTGGCTTCCGGCTTGCGCCCTGCCGGACAAATTGCAAAAAGCGGGGCCGGACGACGGGAGGGGATCCCATGGCGGACACACGATGAGGCTTCTGGGATCGGCAACGGTGCTCGCGCTGTTGTGGCTGCTGATGTCGGGGATCTATAAGCCGCTCGTCGTCGGTCTCGGAGCCCTGTCCGTGGCCCTCGTCCTGTTCGTGACGCGGCGCATGGATGCCATCGACGGTGACAGGCCGCGACTTGCGTTTCGTCCTCTGGCGACCCTCGGGTACCTTACCTGGTTGTTGGTGGAGATCGCGAAGGCCAACTGGGCTGTATCGCGGCTGATCCTGTCGCGGACAATGCCCATCCGGCAGATGATCCTGGATGTGCCGGGCTCGCAGGCGACAGACCTCGGCCGAACGCTGTTTGCCAATTCGATCACCCTGACTCCCGGAACCATTTCGGTCGAGACGGTCGAGGGGGAGAATGTCATTCAGGTGCACGCTGTGGCCTATGACGAGGGTGACCATGAGGCGCTTGCTGAAATGGGTCGCCGGGTCTCGGCCATCGAGGCGCAACGGGCCGGCTGATGTTTGTCGCGGCTGCACTGGCAATTGGCGTGGCGATGGTCTTGACCTTCATTCGCCTTTGCACCGGGCCGACCCTTTATGACCGTGTGGCCGCCGTCAATGCTTTCGGCACCGAGACTGTCTTGCTCATCGGGGTCATCGGGTTCCTGACCGGCCGGCCGGACTTTCTCGACATTGCCCTCCTCTATGCGCTGATCAACTTCGTCGGGACCATCGCTGTGCTCAAGTTTTTCCGGTACCGGGCCCTTGGCGATCCGGTCATGACGCGGACGCCCGATGCGACACCGGACGCACGGAAAAACGCCGTCGAGGCCGCGGCTGTGGCCGGAGCCGGGAGTCGCCCGTCGTGACCGCTTCGGGTGGCATCGTTGACGTTCTGAGTTGGATTGCCATCGTCGGGGGCTCTGCCTTCTTGGTCATCGGTGCGGTCGGGCTGATCCGGTTCCCGGAATTCTGGTCCCGACTTCACGCCATATCGGTCCTCGATTCCGCCGGTGTCCTGCTGCTTCTGTTGGGCATGGGGCTGCAGGGCGGCCTTTCGCTCGTCACCGTGAAGCTGGTAATTCTCGGTCTCTTCCTGCTGATCACAGGACCGACCGCCACCCATGCCGTTGCCAATGCGGCGTTTGTCTCGGGGCTGCGGCCACCGATCCGGTCCGAGGATCGTGCCGCGGTCGCTGCGACGGCCGCCGCGGCGACCCGGGAACCGCCGGCCTCCGATGGCGGACCGGCATCGGGCCCGTCCGGGTAACCGCGGTCCACAATGCCCGAAACCTGGATCAACATCTTTCTGTTCGTGATGCTGGCTGCGACGGCGCTGGCCGTCGTCCGGACCCGTCATCTCTTTGCGGTTGTCATGCTCTCTGGCGTTTTCAGCCTTCTCTCGGCGCTGCTGTTTGTGACGCTCGACGCCGTCGACGTTGCCTTTACCGAAGCGGCCGTGGGCGCCGGAATCTCGACTGTGCTGATGCTGGGAACCCTCGCTCTCACCAGTCGGCGGGAAGGTCCGGTATCGGCGAGTCGGCAGCTCTGGGCGCTCCCGATCGTGGTTCTGACGGCAGCGGCACTGGTCTATGGAACGCTGGACATGCCGGGTTTCGGCAGTCCCGATGCGCCGGCGCAACGCCACATCGCTCCACACTATCTGGGCGAAACGGCGTCTGAAATCGGCATCCCCAACGTTGTGACAGCGGTGCTGGCCAGCTACCGGGGGTATGACACCCTCGGGGAAACGGCTGTCATATTCACAGCCGGTGTCGGGGTTCTCCTGATCATCAGTGAACTTGGGCGTCGACGGCGGCGCGACGACGAGGACGAAGAAGGGTCCGTCAGGAATCCGGAGGGCGCCGGAGACCGGATTGGAGGCAATTCCCGGAGCGACGGGGACATCCGCTGATGCGTCATCATCTGATTCTTCGGACCGTCTCCAAACTGCTGATCGGAGCCATCCTGCTGTTCGGCCTCTACGTGCAGTTTCACGGCGACTTTTCGCCCGGAGGCGGTTTTCAGGCCGGGGTGATCGTGGCGGTCGCCTTCATCCTTCATGGAATCGTCTTCGGGCTTGGAATGGTCCAGAGAGTTTTTCCGCGTTGGCTGGTTCACAAGCTCGCCGCGGTTGGCGTGCTGGTCTATGCCGGGACCGGTGTGCTCGGGATGTTTCTCGGGTACGATTTCCTCGACTACGGGGCGTTCTCCCCGGACCACCCGTCGCACGGGCAGCATTGGGGCATCCTTGCCGTCGAACTCGGCGTCGGCATCACCGTCGCCGGGGTCATGGTGTCCGTCTATTACGCCTTTGCCGGACGGCCGCCGCAGATGAGCGACGAAGACTGGTAGGGCGGGACAGGGAACGCGCCATGATCGACTGGCAGTTCATCATCGATCACGCCAATTACTGGCTGTTCATCCTCCTGATGATGACCGGTTTCTACATCGTTGTCTCGCGCGGAAACCTGGTCAAGAAAGTGGTCGGACTGAACATCTTCCAGGTCTCCGTCTTCATGCTCTACATCTCGATCGGCAAGGTTTCCGGGGGGACGGCACCGATCCTGCCGGTAGACCTCGAAACCGAACCGGGGGTCGTGTATTCGAATCCGCTCCCGCATGTGTTGATCCTGACGGCCATTGTTGTCGGGGTCGCGACAACAGCCCTGGCCCTGGCCCTCATCGTCAGGATCCGCGAGGAATACGGAACCATCGACGAAGATGGCATCCTGGCGATCGAGCAGGCCATTGTCCGTGGGGAGAACGTCCGGCACGGCGACGCCATGGGTGATCGCGCCTGATGGCAGCCGGTGCCGCCGAACATGTGTCCAGGACCCTTGCCGACCACCTTCCGATCCTGGTCGTGCTGGCCCCTTTCGTCGCGGCTCCAGTGGCGGTCGTCATCGGCAACCGGAACGCGGCGAGGACTTTGGCTGTTCTCGCCACCGTTATCAGCCTGGTCGCCTCCTGGCTCCTTCTCCGCCAGGTCGTCGGGGGTGGCTACATTTCCTATCCAATCGGCGGATGGCCGCCGCCGATTGGTATCGAGTACAGGATCGATGCCGCCAACGCTTTCGTGTTGCTGCTGATATCCGCCATCGGGACAGTCTTCCTGCCGTATGCCTTCCGGAGCCTCGACCACGAGATCCCGTGGCGCAATCACACCCTGGTCTACTGTTGTTATCTGCTGTGCCTGTCGGGACTGCTCGGAATCGTGGCCACAGGAGACGGATTCAACGTATTCGTGTTCCTCGAGATCTCCTCGCTGTCCACCTACATCCTGGTCTCTCAGGGATGCTACCGGGACAAGCGGGCCCTGACGGCGGCCTATGACTACCTGATCATGGGCACGATCGGGGCGGTCTTCTTCGTCATCGGTCTCGGCATGCTCTACATGATGACCGGAACGCTCAACATGGCGGACCTGGCCGACCGGATCGCGGCTCAGGGACCGAACCGGACCCTCCTCGCGGCGTTCGCCTTCATCGTCGTCGGGGTGAGCCTGAAGGTGGCTATTTTTCCACTGCACATGTGGCTTCCCTATGCCTACAGCCATGCGCCGTCGGCAGTCACGGTGTTCCTGTCGGCGACGGCGACCAAGGCGTCCATCTATGTGCTGCTGCGTTTCCTGTTCTCGGTCTTCCAGCCCGAATTCGTCGTCGCCACCCTGACTCCACAGGCGGTGCTGCTGCCGCTGGCCATTGCCGCGATGGTGGTGATGTCGTTTGTTGCCGTCTTTCAGACCGACCTCAAGCGCATGCTTGCCTACTCGAGCCTCGCCCATGTCGGATATCTCCTGCTCGGCGTTGCCCTGATGAACGTCGATGGACTGAGTGCCACCATCATTCACCTGTTCAATCACGGGATCACCAAGGCACTCCTGTTCATGGGCGCCGGTGCGCTGGTCCTGCGTGTCGGATCGACATTTTACGACGACATTGCCGGATTGGGCCGGTCGATGCCGGTCATGTCGGCGGCCATGGTCATCGGGGGGCTGAGCCTGGTCGGCGTTCCCGGAACGGCGGGATTCGTGAGCAAATGGCTGCTCGTTCAGGCGTCTTTCGAACGGGGCTGGACGTTCGCAGCCGTGCTGGTGGTGGCGTCGACCCTGCTGACCGTTGTCAATATGTGGCGTGTCTTCGAAGTGCTCTACATCCGGTCGCCAAACCCCGGATCGCAACGTCAATCGCAGCCCCTGACCTCGGCGGGCGGACCGGCAGGAAGGATCGCGGACACTACCGGGGATGCGCCGCTGATGATGCTGGTACCGATCTGGATTCTGGCGATCGCCTGCATCTGGTTTGGGATCGATACCGGGCTGACCCTCGGTTCCGCCCAGGTGGCAGCCGAGAGCCTGCTGTCAGGAAGCCTCGGAATGGCCGACGGCGCGATCTGACATGGAGATGGAACTGGGCACCTTCCTGACCGTCGAGACCTTTTTGGGCCTCGCCCTCGTGATTCCCGGGGCCGCCGCCGTCGGCAACCTTTTGTTGAGGCGATCGCCGGACCTGCGCGACGGAATGACCTTCATTGCCGCTCTTCTCACGTTTTTCTCGGTCGTTGCTGTGCTGGGCGGACTCGGGACAGGCTCGGATGCCTTCGGGCCGGATGGCCTCGCGAGCGGGATTGGCGAGGACGGGCAGATCCGGCTGATCGAAGTGTTTCCGGGGCTCGCAATTGCCCTGCATGTGGAACCGCTCGGCCTGTTGTTTGCCCTGATCGCATCCGGTCTCTGGGTCGTCACCCACGCATATGGCGTCGGATACATGCGCGGCAACGACGAGAAACACCACACCCGGTTCTTTGCCTGTTTCTCGGTTGCCATCATGAGCACAATGGGCGTCGCCTTCGCGGCGAACATGTTTACGTTGTTCCTGTTCTACGAGATTCTGACAATTTCCACTTATCCGCTGGTTGCCCACAAGGGGACACCGGAGGCGGTCAGCGGGTCGCGCACTTACCTTGGCGTCCTGCTTCTGACCTCGATCTGCATCCAGATGCCGGCGATCATCTGGACGTGGACAACGACGGGCACTCTGGATTTCCAGCCCGGCGGAATCCTCGACGGCCATGTCACCGGATGGATGGTCCCCCTGCTCCTCGGCCTCTATGCCTTCGGGATCGGCAAGGCGGCGTTGATGCCCTTTCACCGGTGGCTGCCGGCCGCCATGGTGGCACCGACTCCGGTCTCGGCGCTCCTGCATGCCGTGGCGGTCGTCAAGGCCGGCGTCTTTACGATGCTCAAGATCGGCGTCTACATTTTCGGCATCGACCTCCTGGCCCGAACCGGTGCCTCCGAATGGCTGATGTGGCTGGCGGCCTGGTGCATCCTGGCGGCCTCGCTGGTCGCCATGCTGCAGGACAACCTGAAACGGCGGCTTGCCTATTCGACGGTCAGCCAGTTGTCCTACATCACCTTGGGAATGGCGCTGGCGACCTCCATGGGCGTGGTGGGCGGCGGGTTGCACATTGCCACCCACGCGCTCGGAAAGATCACCCTCTTCATGTGTGCCGGTGCCATCTACGTGGCGACCCACAAGACCGAAATCAGTGACATGTCCGGACTCGGACGGGCGATGCCCTTCACCTTCGGTGCCTTCCTGATCGGCGCATTGTCCATTGTCGGGTTGCCGCCGCTGGGTGGGTCCTGGTCGAAATGGCTCCTGATCGTCGGTGCGGCCGATGCCGGTGAACGCCTGATCATAGCTGTGCTGCTGGTCAGTTCGATCCTTAACGTGGCGTATCTGCTGCCGTTGGTCGGGCGTGGATTTTTCCTGAAGGCCCACGGGCCTCGGACGGTTCCGGCCAGTCCGGCGGGCGCTGGCGTTTCCGGGAACGGAGGCGGGCTGGCGCCGGGGACGTCGGGACTTCGCGAGGCACCGCTGCTGTGCTGGCTGCCGCCGGCCGTTACCGCCGCCGGATGCGTTATCCTGTTTTTCTGGGCTGGCACGGTCCGTGACTTCCTCCTGCCGCTGGTGACGGCCGGATGACGAGGGCCGAACACATGATGCGTGGAAGGGAATGCCATGAAACCCGGGACCGGTGACGGTGTGAGCAGGATGGCGGCCAGGAATGGAACAGGCCCCGACGGTTCCAGCGAGTCGGAACGGTTTCCGGCTCTCGGGCGGGCCTTCCTCTGGGTCGATCGGCCCGGAAACCCGCTCCGGATCGTTTGGGCACTGACGGTCGCCTGCGGCCTCCTGCTGGTGGCTGACGTTTTCCTCGTGGAGCACAAGGCGGGCGGCATGGCGTCACTGCCGGGGTTCTTCGCCGGTGCCGGATTCGTGATGTTCAGCACAATCATCATCGCCGCGCGGTTGTTGCGGACGGGGATCGGACGGCGCGAAGACTATTACGGCGACCGCGCCATTGATCGGGAAACCTACCCCGATGACCAGTTGGGAAAGGCCGACCATGGGCGCTGATACTTTTCCAACGGCGTTCCTGTTCCTCGTCGCCGGTTGCATCCTGCCGCTGTTGCCGAGGGGGCTCCCCCGGGCCGCGCTGCTGATCGCTGTTCCCGTAATCGCGGCGGGCCAAGTCCTGGCCGTTCCGGCCGGGGGCCATCTAGAGAGCGAACTGTTCGGCTTCACGTTGCAACTGATGCGGGTTGATGCCCTGTCCCGGGTCTTCGCGCTGATCTTCTGCATCGCGGCGTTTCTCGGCAATCTCTATGCGTGGCACGTCCGCGACCCGGTCCAACAGACGGCGGCGCTCCTGTATGCGGGATCCGCGATCGGCGCGGTCTTCGCCGGCGATCTCGTCACGCTGTTCATTTACTGGGAGGGGACGGCGCTGGCATCGGTGTTCCTGATCTGGGCGCGCCGGACCCCGGGGGCCTTCCACACGGGCATGCGCTACCTGGCGATCCAGATCGGGTCCGGCGTCCTGCTATTGGCCGGGGTCATCCTGCTGCACCGTGAAACCCAGTCGATCGCTTTCGATCGCATGACGCTCGGTTCGCTGGCAACCTGGCTCATCTTCATCGCCTTCGGCATCAAATGCGCCTTTCCGCTCCTGCACAACTGGCTCCAGGACAGCTACCCGGCGGCAACCGTGACCGGCACCGTCATCCTCTCCGCCTTTACCACAAAGCTTGCGGTCTATTCCCTGGCGCGCGGATTTCCGGGGACCGAGATCCTCATCTACATCGGCACCCTCATGACCATATTTCCGATTTTCTTTGCCGAAATCGAGAATGACCTTCGTCGGGTGCTGGCCTATTCGCTGAACAACCAGCTGGGATTCATGGTCGTCGGTATCGGAATCGGAACCGAGATGGCGCTCAACGGGACCGTGTCTCACGCCTTCGCCCATATTCTATACAAGGCGCTCCTGTTCATGTCGGTGGGCGCGGTACTGTTCCGGACGGGGACATCCAAGGCATCCGAACTCGGAGGGCTGTACCGGACCATGCCTTTGACCGCACTCTGTTGCGTGATCGGCGCGGCCTCGATTTCCGCGTTTCCGCTGTTTTCCGGGTTCGTCACCAAGTCGCTGATTCTCCATGAGGTGGAGGTGGCGCATATGACCGTGATCTGGCTAGGTCTGGTCTTCGCATCCGCGGGCGTCCTTTCGCACTCCGGTATCAAGGTCCCCTATTTCGCCTTTTTCGCCCATGACAGCGGCCGGCGGCCTGCGGAAGCTCCTCCGCACATGCTCCTGGCGATGGGGCTGACAGCTTTCCTCTGCGTTTTCATCGGTGTTCATCCCGGGCCTCTCTACGAATTGCTTCCGTACCCGGTTCACTACGACGCCTACACGGTTCCCCACGTCGTCGGGCAACTGGAACTTCTGCTCTTCGCGATGCTGGCCTTCTGTGTGCTGATGCGGACGGGCATCCACCCCCCGGAAGTGCGGGCGGTCAATCTCGATTTCGACTGGACTTACCGCCGCTTCATTCCGTCGATCCTGACGCGGGTGCTGGATGCAGCTGCAGGGGCGTCGGACGTGGCCACCGGATGGCTACGGAGCCGGGGTCGTTCGTTCGCCGATCATCTTTACCATTCCCGGGGACCGGAAAACCTCCTCGGCCGGTCTTGGCCGACCGGATCGATGGCCCTGTTCATTGTTGGCGTGCTGGTCTGGGTGTTGATCATCACCTTCTTGTCTGGACTCTGAAAGGCTCGCGTTCACCGCCGTGAGCCAGCTCTCGGCGCGGTCGGCCGGAATCCGGAGCGACAGGCGACCGCGGCTAACGGGGGACCGACAGTCTGCGAACCGATGACGGAGATGCTGACACAGGTGGCGAGCCGGTGTCGGCATAAACGCTTCCAGACCGCAAACGCGGCCCGAATGCCGATGATGCCTTTCCCTTGGGCCGCAGAACGGAAGCCACTGCCTTCAAACAGGAGAGTAACATTTCGGAAGGCCTCAAATGGATCATGACGGCTTCCGGCGTGTCCATCGCGTCCACGGAAACAGGACGCCTTGTGTCACCGGTGGACGGGCGACTCGCGTTCCGGAGCCTGATATGACCGCGAGCATGGGTACGCAGGACAAACGGCCAGTCGCACCCGACGAGGCCCGCGGCAACACGGGGGGAATCGCGATGACCGGTTGGTCGACTGGACCCCAAACGGGTTGCCGGAGGGAACCTGCCTGCCCGCCGGATTCGGCAATTGCAGTGGAACCAACGTCGAAGGCCCGCGCGACCGTCATGGCTGAGCGGGTCAGGAGGCTGGAGCAGGAGATTCGTGACTGTCGGCTCTGCGAGTCGGCATTCCTGTCGACGGCAACCGCCCACCGGCCGCGGCCCGTCCCTTGGCTGTCGTCGGAGGCCCCGATCCTGATCGCTGCCCAGGCGCCCGGCGTCCGGGTACATCGGTCGGGCCGACCGTTCACCGATCCCTCTGGTGACCGACTGCGCAAATGGCTCGGCGTCGGCGAAACCGAATTCTATGACCGCAAGAAATTCGCAATTCTTCCGATGGCCTTCTGCTTTCCCGGGACCAACGACGCCGGGTCGGATCTGCCACCGCCCAGGATTTGCGCCGCCACATGGCGGACCCGGGCGCTGGCGGCGATGCCCCGGTTCCGGCTGATCATTCTGGTTGGCGGACCGGCCCTTCGCTGGCACCTCGGAGACGGGGTCGGTACCGTTACTGAAACCGTCCGCGACTGGCGCCGGTTTCCCCCCGGGATCATTCCGTTGCCACATCCGAGTTGGCGGAATAACGCCTGGATCCGGCGGCATTCCTGGTTCGAACGCGAACTCCTTCCGGAACTCGCCGCGCAGGTTGCCTCAATCCTTGGGGACTGAAGGCGGTCAGGCGGGATCGTAGTCACAGGAACCCGTTTATCCGGGTGATTGCCGTGGCGACCCGGGCGCCGGCCCGCATTGACGTTGATCCCCTTTGATCCCGGCAGGATCCTCAGGTCGCAGCCGGTGGCGGATCAGTTTGCCTTCATACAGTCTGCCGAACTCATTGCTGACATAGACGACACTTTCGCGGTCAGCCTCCGGTATACCGGCCAATCGTGCGGTGTCATTCAAGCCGCTTCAGGGCGCACCAGACCGTTGTGGACTGACTTCTGGCGCTTCTTTCCGCCGGATATCGTCCCGACAGGCGCCAAGATGGCCTGCGATGTGTTCAAGTATGGCTTGGCCTGAAATCGGCATGAAGCGGTTCGCAATGGTTTGGTGGCTGGGGGATGAAGTCGAATGGGCCGGCCATACACAGGGTTTGCTCTCGAAATGCTGCCTGAACCGTGCCGTTATCGCCGGGTGCCCGGACGGGTGTTTTCCTTGGCCCGAAACAGGAAAACAGGAACACCCGCCGTCTGAGACGGATTACAGCCCTGCCATTTCGTGGCTCAAGGCAAACGCATCGTTTTCGAAACGGGATGCCGCTTGAGCCAGCCTCTCACCAGATTCGGCAGGGTGTCCGTCAGTGCCGGCACATCGGAAGATTCTATTCCCGTTTCCGATCGAATCGTGAAGGGATCGCGTCCAGCAGCGATCCAAAGTTGATAGGGATTGTGATGGTCGATTTGTGCGACTGACAAGAGAGGCTCCGTGTGTGCCGCCGTCCAGATGGCACCATCCGATGCAACGAACAACATGTCGGAGTACCGGAAATTGACGTTGGCAGGGAACAGCCAACGCTCTTTCGTATAGGTTTGCTCGAAGAGGAGTCCACTCTCGTCAGCCTGCCACGCGGTTGATCCCATTCGGTCCATGTCCAACGGGTACAGGGCAAGGCGAACGGCAGCGTTCTGACGAAGACAGACGCCTCGGACCAACAGGGTGATGGCATAGGGCGCGTCGAAGCGCGGTTCATTGCCCAATCCGGCGTCGAGCAGCTTTCCGAGAGCGGCAAGGCGATGGGCGTAGAGCCGGGCAAGGCAGACGTCGTCCACGGTGTCCCCACTGGCGCATGAGCGGTTCCGTTCTCTCAGCCAGGCGCGTTGCGACGCACGCAACGACTGCCGATCTTCGTCGGAGATTGCACCCATCAACTCGCGGTAGGCCATGGTCATGGTACGGTCCCCGAACGCGATCAACTCGTTGCCACAGATGGCGAATTCGACCGGTGTGGCTGCCTGGTCGCAATCGAAACCGGCCCTGTAGATCGAACGTTGGAACACGAATTCGTCGGAAGCATCCTCATACGACGGAGAACAGAACTCTCCGTCGTAAGAACGCTCCTTGCCCGCGCCAATGACCCGATCGTGCCGGTCGTCAGGATTGACGGCGACGGAGAAGGTCTGACCCGAGGCTTGGTCCTGGGCGTTGAAAGGGCCTCGAAAGATTGCTCTTTCCTCGGCGGTCCACCTTGCATTCGGGCCGTAAGGGACATCACGACATTCGAAGCTGTACGTGAACCCTTCAGCGTCGACGTCGCTGATTGTCAGAATCTCATACAGGTTGTCCTCAAGGGAGGACGACCTGTTCAGCCACGAACCCTCCCACAAGCCGTCCCTGGTCTCGGCGGAGGAAGCCGCGATCAATCCTGCAATGACGGCGGCGAATCTCGCGGCGTGCCCCGGTCTCATGGATTGACCTCCCTTGGCCTTGCAGCCCAAAGTTCAGCGTTTCGCCAGTTCAACCGCATCGAAGCGCGGCCGAGAGCCGAAACGCGGGTTACCGTTGGCACGAAACCGTATGGGCTGACGGACCGAGACTGGGCAAGCCATCGCTCATGACGTGCTCCTTTCAATTCCATTTCCTGAATGAGAATCGGTTACAACGATCTCGTTGACACTGTGAATTGATCGGAATTCCAGCATGGAAGGAATTCTCCAGTTTGGAAATGTACCATTTCCATTTCGTTGAAACGACACAGTGAGGGACGGTCACAAAGGTCAGCAACGTGGCCGACCGAAATCTTCTCCTCCGGCGTGCAGGAATCGTGAGGTCGGGTGCCGCCAATTGATCCTGTATCCGGCGGCTTGGCGAGGAGCTTGGTGACGTACACTGATGTAGAATGAAGGACAGACACCAGCTTCCTGGAGGAACAGGCTCGTGTGTGGGCCAAGTCAGCCGCATGACTCATTCCGACGCCAGTGGCCGGTTCCATCTGAACTATGGCAGTGGATTGATTGAAGAGCCTGGCCCAAGCCTCAATAGCCGCGCGCGCGGTCGACCAGGTGGAGGTAGGGTTCGCCGCGTTCTCCCCGGCGAATGTTCTCCACGGCGACCCGGGATGCCGTCTCGGGATGGGTCTCGGCCGCGATATGTGGCGTTACGAAAACGTTCGGACGGGTCCAGTAGGGGTGGCTGGCGGGCAAGGGCTCCGTTCGGAAGACGTCAAGCGTCGCACCCGAAACCTGCCCTGACTCCAGCGCCTCGAGGAGCGCATCATCGTCGATCAGCTGGCCCCGGCTCGGATTGATGATGGCCGCTCCCGGCGGCAACAGGGCCAGGGTGTTCCGGTTGATAAGGTTTGCCGTTGCTGGCGTCTGCGGCAGCATCAGGACGAGGATTTGGCTTGATCTCAGGACAGTGCGGAGACCGTCAGGGCCGAAATGGCAGCGCACGCCCTCGATCTGTTTGGGCGTCCGGCTCCAGGCGGCAACATCGAATCCAATTCCGGCAAGCATTCGGACGGCGGCGGTTCCGAGGACGCCGGCTCCAAGAACGCCGACCCGACGTGTCGCAGCGAGGGGCGCCAACAGGTCTTTTCGCCAGTCGCCAGGGTCGGTCCGGTCGAGTCGGTCGGTATGGAGATGGTACCGGAGTACGTGACCAGTGACGTATTCGGCCATGCCCTGGATCATCCCGGGATCCACCATCCGGGCCAGCGGCGCGGTGAGAGCGGGATCGTTGAGGATCGTTTCGACGCCGGCCCAGAGGGACTGGACCAGCCGTAGACCGCGGAATGGCCCGAGTTCGGACACCGTGCCCCCCGGGGCATAGATGAGATAATCGACGGTTTCAGGACGGTCGGCGGCGTGGGGTGTGAGGTCGATATCGAGGCCGGCTGCCTGAAATCCGGATTCCAGGTGGCGCCGGTAACGCGGCCAGTCCGCTTCGGCGGCGGCGAAAAGAACCCGTGCCGTCACGGGTCTGCGTGACTTGGGTGAGGCAGACGCGGAGTGCCGGTTTGCGAAGGCGGTTCGCGTCCGGGCCGGCTTCCGGAGAACGCATTTGGCGCCGGTCTTCCCGGGTTCGGTCCCGGTCCTGACCCAGCCCTATCGGGACTTGTGGACATGGGCACTCTGTACGAGGCCGAAGGCGGCCAGCACGACAATCATGGCGGAACCTCCGTAGGACACGAGCGGGAGCGGTACGCCGACGACCGGCGCAAGGCCCATGACCATCGCCATGTTGACGGCGAAGTAAAGGAAAAAGGTGGTCCCGATTCCGAGCGTGAGCAGGGCTCCGAAACGGTTGGGGTTCGAAATCGCCGAAAGGACGCAGAAGATGACGATCAGACTGTAGGCGGCGGCAAGGACGGCGCCCCCGGTGATACCCAGTTCCTCCACAAGGGTCGTGAAAATGAAATCCGTGTGCTTTTCCGGCAGGAAGTTGAGCCGGCTCTGAGTTCCCTGCATGTATCCGCGCCCGGAAACGCCTCCCGAACCGAGGGCAATCATTGACTGGGTAATGTGGTAGCCGGCTCCGAGCGGATCGGAGGCCGGGTTCAGGAATGTCTCGATTCTCTGATACTGGTAATTCTCGAGAATCTGGTACTTGGTCCCGCGAGACATGAAGACCATGGCAATCGCGGCCAACACAAGTCCCATTCCCAGCGCAAAGTACTGCCAGGCAACACCGGCTATAAACATCATGGCACCGCCCCCAAAGAGAATCAGTGTGGCCGTACCGAGGTCCGGCTGGCGCAGCACCAGGACGGCTGGAATGAGGGTCAGTACGATCGGCGGCAGAACCCACAGTGGTCGCGACGTCCATTCAGCCGGCAGGGCGTCGTAATACCAGGCCAAGACCATCACCAGCGCGACCTTCATCATCTCCGAAGGCTGCGCCCGAAATGGTCCGAGTTCGATCCACCTCCGGGCACCCATGCCTGTCGCGCCGTATTCGGCAACGGCCAGGAGGAGAACAATCGTGGCCAGATAGGCCAACACCGAGAGACGCCGAAAGACACTGACGGGAACAAAGGCAAACGCGATCATCAGAACGAGCCCGAAGGCCAGCCGGGTCATCTGGGGGGCGGCCCAGGGCTCCATCTCACCGCCGGCCACGGAGACCAGCATCAGAATGCCGATGCTGCCCACCGCGGCGAGGAGAAAGGCAAGCGCCCAGTGAAAATGCAGAATCTTCGAAAACCCTGACGGGATCGCCTTCTGTTGATTGACAAGTATGGTCACGACGTCCGCTCATCCCGCCGTTTGAGTTCCGGCCGCGTCGGAGACCGCAAGAACCGAATGATGGCCTGGACGGAGTTGCCGAAAGGTCCGGTCATCCGAGATCCGACAAACCCGTCGCGGAACCGCTCGAACGACTGGGCGCTGCGTCCGGTTCGCTGCCGTCTGTCAGGCCGAGGTCGAAGGCGGCACGGAGAATGTCCCGAAAGATGGGTGCGGCAATGGCGGAACCGCTGCCGGCATGTTCGGCAACCACGGCAATGGCCACGGCCGGATCCTCGTAGGGAGCATAGCCGACGAACAACGCGTGATCGCGTTGGCGCCAGGGCAGGTCCTCGTTCTTGAGAACCCCGACCTCCCGCTCTTTTTCTGTGATCAACCGGACCTGACTGGTCCCGGTCTTGCCGGCAAATCGCCGCTCCTTTCTGCGGTTCCTGACGGCATAGGCGGTCCCTCGGGCGTGGTTGACGGCGTCGTGCATGCCCCGCCGCACCAGGTTGAGATGCTCCAGGTTGATGCCGAGTGGTTCCGTGGCTGGCGGTTGAAGGGCCCGGCTGCCGACGGCCCTGATCAAGTAGGGGGAGAGATTGCGGTCCGTGGCGATCCGCGCGGCCATCACGGCCAGTTGCAGCGGCGAAGCCAGCATGAACCCCTGGCCGATGCCGACGTTCAGCGTATCGCCGATCAGCCAGGATTGGGACCGGTTGATCCGTTTCCACCTTCGGGTCGGAATCAATCCGGCGTGTATTGCCTGCAAGGGAAGTTCATGACGCTGTCCGAGGCCGAACCTCCGGGCCATGGCCGTGATTCCGTCGATCCCGACCCGCCGGGCGGCCTCGTAGAAAAAGACGTCGCAGGAGCTTCGCAATCCTTGTCGAAGGTTGACATTCCCGTGACCCTCGGTCCGCCAGCAATAGAATTTCCGATTGGAGACTTCGACATAGCCGGAACAGGCGATCCTCTCGTCCGCCCCGATCACGCCGGACTCGAGGGCCGCAAGAGCCACGATCATCTTGAAGGTCGAACCCGGCGGATAGGCGCCGGAGACCGGCTTGTTGAGAAGCGGACGCCGTTCGTCTTCGATCAGTTGCTCCCAGTCGTCGACGGAAATGCCGGTGACGAAAGAATTGGGGTCAAAGGATGGAGAGGAGGCCATCGCCAGGACGGCGCCGGACCGGACGTCCAGGGCGACGGCCGAGGCACTGAGGTCGCCGAGGCGATCGAGCGTTGCTCGCTGCAGTCGGTTATCCAGAGTCAACTGAAGGTCCTGCCCGGATGCGCTGGCGACCCGGTCGAGTTCCCGCACGACCCGGCCGACCGAATTCACCTCGATACGCCGGATGCCTGCTGAACCCCGCAGGGTCCGCTCCAGCTTGTTCTCAACTCCGGTCTTGCCGATCTGGTAGCGAGGAATCTTGAGAAGCGGGTCCCGGTCGTCGATTCGTTTCAGGTCGTAGTCGCTCACTGGCCCGACGTAGCCGACGACATGGGCGGTCGACGTTCCGAACGGGTACATGCGTTCATGGCCGACGCCAGGGACAACACCGGGCAGCACCGGCGAGTTCGCGGCAACTGTCGAAACCTCAGCCCAACTGAGCCTGTTTGCGACTGTCACCGGGATGAAGGCACGGTGTCTTGCGACATCTTCCCGAATTCTCTCGAGATCGGATTCGCCGATAGGAATGAGCGTGGCCAGCCGAGAGAGGACAGCCTCAAAGTCGATGGTCTGCTCCCGGATGATGTCGACCTTGTATTGGGTCCGGTTCCGCGCCAGCACCTGTCCCTGGCGGTCAAAGATCAGGCCGCGGGCCGGAGGGATCAGACGGAGGCTGATTCGGTTCTCTTCCGCCATGGCCGCGTAGGCCGAAGATTTCCGGACGCCGAGGTCATGCATGCGCCAACCGAGCAGGCCGACGACGGCTGCCTGAACGCCAACGACAATGGCTGCACGGCGGGTCAGGCGATTCGGCGACCCTGACAAGACCGGATGTCGCGGGATCTTCATCCGTCGTCCCTTGCGAAGTCGACCTCGGCAGGATGCGGTTTTCGGAATCCGAGGACACCGGACCAGAGAGCAACAACGAGCGGGTAGGCGAGGGCGGTTGTGATCATCGTCCAGAAAACGGTCTCGAACGGCGGGGTATTCACCAGCAGCAGGATCATGGCTATCTGCTGGACACCCAGTGCCAGCAGGAAACCGGCCATGGCTGCCAGCCATTCGACAACAAAGACCTGATTCAGGAACACGGCCCGATTGTAACGGGCAATCTCGGAGATTCCGACGATGATCAATGTCCAGAGACCGAGCGGGCGCATATGAAAAATGTCGGCGACTAGCAGTACCGGCACCACCAGCCAGAAAGGCGCGGCCCCCGGCCTCCTGACGACGACACAGATGATGCTGCAATACAGGAGATCCGGCAATGGTGGCTGGCGTCCGGGAGTCCCGAACGAAAACAGGTAGAGCAGGATCAAAACGGCCGTGACCACCACGAAGACGGCCCGACCCGTCCAGATTCCGCCACCCGAAGTACCGTAGGCCGCGATCATTCGGATCCGCCCGACGCGTCGGATGGTGTTGAGTCCGCCGATGTGGCGGGGTCGGCAGGGATGGCGGGGTCCGGTGGGTCGATGGCCTTCGCCACCAGGTCACCTTGATTCGGAATCGGGGGAGAGGGAAAGGCCTGAACGAGTCGCAGGAAGTCAAGGTTCCGGAAATCGGCCGAAGGCCGGACCCTGAACTGACCCGTTGAATCGATGACGACCCTGCCGACCAGCAACTCGGCGGGGAATACGTTTCCATCTCCCGACGTGATGACCCGGTCACCGGGTTCGACATCGGCAGCATTCTGAAGAAACCGCAATTGCGGCAAACCGGAATTGTCGCCGGCCATCATCACCCGGCTGTTGGAGGGTTGGACCTTCACCGGAATCCAGCTGTTCCGGTCGGTAAGCAGGATGACCCGAGCGGTTTTTCGGCCTACACCCGAGACCCGGCCAACCAGCCCGAGACCATCCATCGCTGCCCATCCGTCACGGACATTGTCATCGCTTCCGATGTTGATCAGGACGGACTGCTGGAACGGACCCCCGGAATCCACCAGGACCTCCGACGTGACATAGCTGAGGTTCGGGCCGAGACGGACGTTGTTCAGGTGCTGAAGCCGGGCGTTTTCCTGATCAAGTTGAATGGCGGTTTCCCGCCAGGCCTTCATCTGCTGGAGTTCCCGTCGGAGTTCGCGATTCTGTTCGTAGAGCTGCGCGTAGGACTGAAAGTCCTCAACGATATGCGAAAGCCGGCCGACCGGGGTCAGCAGCCTTTCCATCTGCGGCACCACCAGATCGACGACACGCAGGCGCAACTGCTCGGCTCGCGGATTGTCGATACGCCAAAACAGAACCAGGGCCAGGAGCAGCACGAGAACGAATCCCAGGAACAGCTGCCGGACCCGGCGGCCGAATTCAGGGGATGGGTGTTCCGGTGTCGCCAATCCCTTGCCTCCCGAAATCTGTCGGCGAATTCCCGCTGTTCCGTCGTTGCCATTCCCGCGCGGTTCGAAAACGGCGACCCCTTTCGCTCCTTAGAACCTGCCGGACCCGGCGATCCCATGACCTCCCGAGGCCGATACCGTGCCCGATGGCGTTGAGGGACCGGTATGGAAAAGCCGCGTAACCCTAGTTGCCGTAGTCGATCACATGGACGAGTTCCTTTTCGAACTCGAGCGATTTGCCGATTCCGAGAGCCACGCAGTTGAGGCAATCTTCGGCCACCGCGAAGGCCAGGCCCGTTTGCTCGCGAAGCGCCAGGTCCAGTTCGCCCAGCATCGCGCCTCCTCCGGTCAGGACGACGCCGCGGGTCACGATATCTGCCGCGAGATCCGGCGGAGTTGATTCAAGAGCTCGGAGAACGGCATTGCAAATGCTGCCGACGGCCTCGGTCAGGGCTTCGGCCACATGCGACTGGTTGATCTCGATCTCCTTGGGGACGCCGCGCAAGACGTCGCGCCCGCGAATCGTCATGATCTTGCCGCGGCCGTCAAGTGGCATGCGCGCGGTTCCGATTTCGGTCTTGATCCTCTCCGCCGTCGGTTCCCCGACCAACAGGTTGAACTGTCGGCGAAGGTAGGAAATCAGGAATTCATCCATCCGGTTGCCGCCCGTACGAACAGACTGAGCGTAGACGATATCGCAGAGCGAGAGAACGGCGACCTCGGTCGTGCCGCCGCCGATGTCGACGACCATGGAACCCGTGGGACTGGCGATGGGCAATCCAACGCCCAGGGCGGCGGCGATCGGTTCGTCGATGAGGCCGGCCTTGCGACACCCGGCGGCAAGAACCGACTGGCGGATGGCCCGACGTTCCACGGACGTGGCACCGTGAGGGACGCAGACGATGATTCGGGGACGGACAACCGACGTTCGCCGGTAAACCTTGCGGATGAAATGTTTGATCATTTCCTCCGCCACGTCGAAGTCGGCTATGACGCCGTCACGCATCGGCTGGATTGTCTGGATCGAACCGGGTGTCCGGCCGAGCATGAGCTTGGCGTCCTCGCCAACCGAGAGGACCTGCTTCTGGCCATCCTTGACATGATAGGCAACCACGGAGGGCTCATTGAGGACAATTCCCTTGCCCTTGACATAGACAAGGGTGTTGGCGGTTCCGAGGTCGATCGCGATGTCGGAAGAGAACAGCCCGTCCAGAACGCCTAGCATGTCGCCCGTAATCCTTTTCCGAACGAGAGTGTCGTGTCAGGACGTCCCGTCTTTCGATTGTTTATAGGACCGGTTCCGCCGGGTCGTAAAGTTTTCCGCGGTTGAATTCCGGAATGCCCGAGGCCACTCGGTCGGTCCGAACAACGCCCCCCGGTCTGAAGCCCCGCAACGGGTTTCGCATTGGTTCCTGCCTTGCGGATCTGACGGATGCGGACCGACCCGAGGCGCTGTCAGGACAATTCCGCCGGACCGGAGGCCTGGATTCCAGCCTGCTGGTACCGCCGGACGCGCAGCCTGTTCAACGCGTGAAGGTAGGCCTTGGTCGAGGCCACGACCGTGTCCGTGTCCGACGACTGGCCGGTCGCGATGAGGCCGTTCTCCTCCAGCCGGACGGACACCGTGGCCTGCGCGTCCGTACCTGCGGTGACGGCACTGACCTGATAGAGTTCAAGTCTTGCGTCATGGTCGTAAAGTGCACGAACGGCATTGAAGGCGGCGTCCACGGGACCGTCGCCATGGGCCGTGACCGTCCGGACGTCACGGTCGATCGACAGTGCAAGTTCCGCCTTGGCCTGAGGGCTGACTGTCCCGCATGTGACCTGAAGGGCCTCAATTCTGAGATACTCCAGGCCCGACGCCGACGTGTCCTGCATCAGGGCAACAAGGTCGTCGTCAAAGACTTCTTTCTTTTTGTCCGCAAGGGACTTGAATCGGACAAAAACGTCATTCAGCTGATTGTCTCCCAGATCATAACCGAGTTCGGCGAGTTTGTTGCGAAGGGCCGCCCGGCCCGAATGCTTGCCCATGACAAGATGGGATTCGCACAAACCCACATCCGCCGGCCGCATGATCTCGAAAGTCCCTGAATGCTTGAGCATGCCGTCCTGGTGGATCCCGCTTTCATGGGCAAAGGCGTTCTTGCCAACAATGGCCTTGTTGTACTGCACCGGGAATCCGGAGACCGCCGCCACGCGTCGGGAGATGTTCACGATCTTTCGGGTATCGATTCCGGTGGTAAAGGGCATGACGTCGTTGCGGACCCTGAGTGCCATCACCACTTCCTCAAGAGCGGTGTTCCCTGCCCTTTCGCCAAGACCGTTGACCGTGCACTCGATCTGCCTGGCGCCCGCTTCGACCGCCAGCAGGGCGTTGGCCGTCGCCATGCCGAGGTCATTGTGGCAATGCGTCGCGAGGGTGATGGCATCCATCCCCGGGACCCGCTCCCGCAACATCGCGATGATTCCGGCACTCTCACGGGGAACCGTGTAGCCGACGGTGTCCGGGATGTTGATCGTGGTCGCCCCCGCCCCGATGGCGATTTCGCAGACCCGGCAAAGATAGTCCTCCTCTGTCCGCGTGGCGTCCATTGGCGACCATTGGACGTCTTCACAGAGGTTCCTCGCAAAGGTCACCGTGTCGTGAATCCGTTCCGCCATCTGGTCACGGTCCAGTTGGACCTGATATCTCCGGTGAATCGGCGAAGTGCCGATAAAGGTATGGATTCGCGGTCGCGCCGCCGACCGCACAGCCTCCCAGCACCGGGAAATGTCGTTTTCGTTGGCGCGGGCCAGTCCACAGATGATTGCATTCCGGGTATTGCCGGCGATCAGCGACACGGCCTCGAAGTCACCGTCCGAGGCGATTGGAAAACCAGCTTCAATGATGTCGACGCCCATCTCGTCGAGAAGCGCCGCGATCTCGATCTTTTCTTCGAGCGTCATGGTCGCTCCCGGGGACTGTTCCCCGTCACGAAGCGTGGTATCGAAGATCAGGACGCGCCCGGGCGCCCGGGAATGGACTGGCATGTTGGGATCTCGTGCTCTGCTGTCTGGAAACCGGGACGAATGAGGCGCCTTTGTCGTTCTCCCCTGAGCCCGGGCGCCAGAACGTCAGGCGCTCAGGGGCCGCCAAGTAGAGCGAGCCCGAGATCCGGAAGCAAGGACGGAAACAACGGGAAGCCATCACCGTTCGCCGTCGCCCATTCCGGGCGCGACAGGGTTTCCATTATGGCCAAGCACTTTGACATCAAACCACTATGTGGCAGGTGCCAGCAGGAATCAAGCCCCGGCATGCCGGCAAGCAGAGGCTGAGATCCGACAAAGAAGTTTGCAAGTTACGGCCGGGGTCCACGTACCGAGACAAGGGCCGGCAATGACCGTCCGCAACGGAAAAACGCACGGACGGAGGTCGGGACGGTCTCGCGACGCTGGAATTCGGCTTCAGACGGACCGGAAGCCGGATTCGCCGGTGCATGCGTTACAGGCAATTCCCGGACGCCTTGGACCCGGGTGTCAGCTTTCCGTCAGTCCACAGTCCCTCGAAGGACAGGCCCTCGGCAAAGGAGATCCGACCGCTGCCATGGCGTTTGCCACCGGCAAACTCGCCGACATACGTATAACCGTTCGGATAGGTCGCGCGGCCGCATCCAGAAAAGACGCCCCCCTTCCACTGCCCTTCATAGATGAAGCCGCCGGGCTTCGTGAGCCTGCCGAATCCTTCCCTGAGGCCAGCGACAAACTCGCCCTCATAAACGGAACCGTCGCCATATGTGGCCTTGCCTTCGCCTTGCCGGACGCCGTTGACCCATGTGCCGACATAGACAAGTCCGTCGCCGTCGGGATAGGTGATCGTTCCCTGGCCGTGGGACTGACCATTGGCAAAATCGCCTTCATAGACAGAGCCGTCGGCGTAGCGGGCAGTCCCGTTCCCCTGGATCCGGCCTTCGTCCCAGTTGCCGTCATAGAAACTGCCGTCGGCGTAGGTGATCCGGCCGGGACCCTGTGGCTGGCCGTCAACGAACCGGCCAACCAGGACCGAACCGTCCGGATAGCGCATTTCGCCCTGGCCATCGATCCGTCCGTTCCGCCACTCTCCATCGTAGATCTGGCCGTTACTGAGGACGAGGCGGCCCCGGCCGTGGCGAAGGTCCTCGGCAAACTGGCCGTCATAGGTGCTGCCGTTCACATAGTGGACGATTCCGGCGCCGTGGCGTTTTCCCGCCAACATCTCGCCGACGTAACGGTTTCCGTCCGCATAGGAGACGGTGACACTGCCGGCCAGCGTCCCGTCCTGCCATGTTCCCTCGGTGACCTGGCCATTCGGGTGGGTCAGCGTTCCCTTGCCATGACGCGCGTCGTCGCGGAAGCCGCCTTCGTAAACGGTGCCATTCGCGTGACGGAAAATACCGAACCCATGCCGTTTTCCGTTCACGATCAGTCCAGTATAGGATCGCCCGTCCGCATAGGTAACGTGCATCTCGCCTGCCGGCAGACCGTCGGTCCACTGACCCTCGACCCGGGTACCACCGGGCGACAGCGCGACTCCCTGGCCGGAAAGGCGGCCGTCGGCGAACTCGCCCTCGTGAATCCATCCGTTTGCAAACCGGTAGTGTCCCTGTCCGTGAATTCGACCCCGGTCCCAGTGTCCCCGATATCCGCTTCCGTCCGCGTGGGTGATGTCTCCGTTTCCGTGAGGGAGACCATCCAGAAATTGACCGAACAGGACCGATCCATCCGGGTAACGCAATTCGCCACGGCCCTCCATCCGTCCTTCGTGCCAGTCACCGGTATAGGCCCGGCCGTCGGCAAAGGCGTAACGGCCTGTCCCCTGCCTCAGATCATCGACGAATTCCCCTTCGTAGAGAGAACCATCGGCATGGCGGGAAACTCCGACGCCGTGGAATCGACCGTTTTGCCAATCGCCGTCGTAACGGCTGCCGTCCGCGTGTTTGACCGAACCCGCCCCGTTCAACTGGCCGTCGCGCCAGGCGCCCTGATAGACGGCACCATCGGCCGACGTCAGAGTTCCCTCGCCCTGTCGGTGGCCATCGACGATCGTCCCGTCGTAGACGGATCCGTCGGCATAGGTCACGACCGCTTGTCCCTGCTTCATGCCTTCCACGAATTCGCCTTCGTATCGGGTTCCGTCCGGTTGCGTCATGACGCCGTCTCCATGACGCAGGCCGTCGACAAAACGACCCGTATAGGAAACGCCGTTGGCGTAGTGGGCAATGCCCTCGCCATGCATTTTTCCGGCCTTCCATTCGCCGTCATAGGTTGTGCTGTCGGCAAAGGTGATCGTGCCGCGCCCTTCCGGTTTTCCGGCAAGGAACGCTCCTTCATAGACGGACCCATTGACGAAACGGGCAGTACCGGTCCCCTCGATCTCTCCGTCCACCCATTCGCCGCTGTACTGAAATCCATTGGGCAGACTGTAGGTGCCATACCCGTGCTGACGGCCGTCGCGGAAGGTTCCCTCATAGATTCCGCCGTCGCCATACTGCCGGATTTCCAGATTGGTGCCGGACTGGGCCTTCACTCGGTCGGGCCCGCTCACCAGGCCTACGACGAACAGAAGGCCTGCGATTACGGCACGCGATTCGGGAGTCAACAACACTGGGATCCCTCGCGATCGATCCTTGGCGGACCGGTCACCCGCTCTCGAGTTGTCCCGGTTCCGCATTCCCACCATGCTACTGCGTTGCCGATTCCCCGACAATGATCAACTGACGTTCCTGAACCATCGGTCCCGTGGCGGCTTTCGCACCTCCGGCCATGTGATAGACTCCGGTTCCGACGCGCGGCCCGGCGATCACCCCGGGGACCTGGGAGGGGCCTGTCGTGGCGGCGGCGGACTGACACGGAAAGCCGGCGTTCGGGGCCACGGAGACACCGTCATGACGGATCGATTCAGGCTCATGCTCGGTCAGTTGAATCCGCGCGTTGGCGACTTTGCGTTCAATCTGGCGACTGCCAGGCGAGCGCATGCCGCCGCCAAGGGTGCCGGGGCAGACATGCTGCTGCTGCCCGAGATGTTCATCACGGGATACCAGGTCCAGGACCTGGTGCTGAAACCGGCCTTCACTCGAGATGCTGCCGCAGCCATAGAGTCTCTCGCCTCGGAAACCCGGGAGGGACCGGCGATCGGAGTTGGCGCCCCCATTCGACACAACGAGAACTTGCACAATGCATTCTACGTTCTCAAGGGCGGTGACATTCATTGCAGCATCCTGAAACACCACCTCCCGAACACGGACGTTTTTGACGAACAGCGGCATTTCATACCAGGCCCGATTTCCGGACCCTATTCCGTGTCCGGAGTTCGGCTCGGGTCACCGATTTGCGAGGACGCATGGCACAGCGACGTGTGTGAGACGCTCGCGGAAACCGGCGCCGAAATCCTTGTCGTTCCAAACGGTTCACCCTTTCGCCGGGGCAAATACGATGAACGGATGTCAATCATGGTGGCCCGGGTTGTCGAATCCGGTCTGCCGCTCGTTTATCTCAACATGGTGGGTGGCCAGGATGACCAGGTGTTCGATGGGGGTTCCTTTGTCCTCGACCCGGGGGGCCGGCTCCGGGTTCAGTTGCCCCAGTTCGAGGAATTGCTGGAGCCGGTCGACTTCCGGCGAACCGACGTCGGCTGGCGTGCCGACAAGGGCCGTTTGGCGGTGTTGCCGGACGGGACCGAGCGCGACTACCAGTTGATGGTCTTGGCGCTTCGGGACTATGCGCTCAAGAGCGGTTTTTCCAAGGTGCTTCTCGGACTCTCGGGCGGCGTCGATTCGTCGCTGGTGGCTGCCATTGCTTGCGATGCGCTTGGACCCGGAAATGTCCGATGTGTCCTGCTGCCGTCAGTCCACACATCGGATGAGTCCCGAGAGGATGCCGGCGATGTCGTCAAGCGCCTCGGCTGCCGGTTCGATGTCATTCCGATCGTCGAATGTGTGCGTGTCCTGGAGGATTCTCTCGAGAGTCTGTTCGCTGGCCGGCCCGCGGACATCACCGAGGAAAACATCCAGTCGCGTGTGCGCGGGCTCCTGTTGATGGCATTGTCCAACAAGTTCGGGGAAATGCTGTTGTCCACAGGAAACAAGTCGGAGGTCGCGGTCGGCTACGCGACCATTTATGGCGACATGGCCGGCGGCTACAATCCGATCAAGGATCTCTACAAAACGGGCGTTTTCGAGGCCTGCCGGTGGCGCAACGACAACCATCGGTCCTGGATGCAGGGTCCGGCGACCCCAGTCATTCCCGACCGGGTCATCGAGAAACCGCCTTCGGCCGAACTCCGGCCCGGCCAGAAGGACGAGGACAGCCTGCCGCCTTACGCGGTTCTCGATGCCATTCTGGAACGGCTTATCGAGGAGGATGCCTCGGTCTCGGACTGTGTGGCCGACGGATTCGACCGCGACACCGTCCGGATGATCGAAGGCCTGATCTACGCGTCGGAGTACAAGCGCCACCAGTCGGCGCCAGGAGCGCGGCTCTCACGGAAGGCTTTTTGGCTGGACCGGCGGTACCCGATCCAGAACCGCTGGCGGGACGGATCCTGATTCCGGCCCCCGGTCAACGGGGCGAGCCCGGCGTTCCACCGCTCCGGAAACTGCGCGCGCTATCTCCGCGCGGACCTCGACGTCTGGGCGGCGAAGCACTGGGCAGAGTCGACGGAGGAAGCGGACCGGCCCAAGATGGCATGACGGCCGATCATGGGGCTGCATGACCCGAACGGCCCGCGTCGAGCGGCAATATTCGGGGGACCCGACCAGTAGGAATGCATGTCGGGCCAGAGGGCTCGCGGCACTTCGCACTGCGCGCCGGCCCGGACGGGGCGTCGCCGACGCCGTCCTTCGGACTGGGCCTGCACCACGTTGGCGGCGATGCGGAGTCCGGCTTCGGGGCGGACGCGGGCGACGGTCTCGCATTTGCTGTTCCGGAACATGGGCTTCAACTCGACGTGAAGGGCCGAGCGCTGGTGGCATATGAGGCTTCGAGTCTCCGGGAGTGGGGCGCGAACGCGGCATTTTCCTGGGATCCGCAGCCGTCGACGGTCGGGGGCCTGTCGCTGTCTCTGAACCAGCCCAGGGGTGCCGCGCCCTCGGGCAGGTTGGACGTGCCGCTCGGCCGCGTTTGGCGCGACAATCACGATGATAGCGATGCCTACCCGGTATGACGCTTCCCACCGGGTGCGCCTGTCGTTCTCACAAGATCGACGGAGAGCCTGACTCCGGGACCTGCAACGGTTTGACTGGCGATGTCACGAGACCGGTTCGGCGAATACCTCCCGTAGTGCAGCCCATCGCTCGGGGTTCCGTGCAACCAGGAGGTGGCCGACGGTTCTGCTCGCTCGGTAGCGTTTTCCGTCCGGCAGCATTGCAGCAAACCCGCCGGCCTCGCGATAGACAAGTTCACCCGCCGCGTGGTCCCAAGGTTTCATCAGGCCCGCAATGGCGAAGTCACAGGCACCTTCGGCGAGGAGCCAATACTCGAAACAAGAACACCGGAGGGACATCACTCGATCGAACCCCAGGAGCCTGGGCGCCAGTCTCTTTCGCACAGAGGAAGAAAACAGAAACAGTGGCACAACACCAATTGTGCCGTTGCCCGCCGTGTTTATGGAGAGCCTGCGCCTTGTGCCGTTGGAGGAACAATAGAATGCACCCTTTCCGGAGCCTGCCCGAATCCACGCGTCCGAAATCGGGTCGTAAAGGAGCCCGAATGTCGTCTCATCGTCTTCGACAACGGCCAGAATGACGCCGAAGAGCGGCAGTCCATTCGCAAAATTCCATGTACCGTCGATCGGGTCGATGATCACTGCGAGTTTTGCCTTTGGAAGTGCGTCCAAAATGCCCGCGTCTTCTTCAATTGCCTCTTCACCGACGATCAACGCCCCCGGCAGCAGCCTTTCGGACGCCTCCGAAATGACGCGCTCTGCGGCGCAGTCGGCAATGGTCACAAGATCATCGGGCCCGGATTTCGACTTGATCTCGTCACCGGCCGTGTTGCGAAATCGGGGCATGATCTCCGTACGGGCCGCAAGACGCACAGCCTGGATCAATCCATCGACAATACTTTCCGTCAGCGGCATGGCGGCAATTCCCGGATCATTCCGACATCCTTATCTCATGAGCTTTACCGGCTCAAAGTGATGCATGTTGTCAAAATTGCAGAACTCGACGGGACCAAGATCAACTGGACCAATCTTATCTTTGTATTTTTTCATCAATTCCGCACCCAATGCTGCGATCCCCTGGGCGGTCGCCTCCGGCACCCACTCGAGCAAATAGGCCAACGTGATGTGAAACACGTAGTCGTCAAAATCGGCGAAATCTATCCCGGTTGCATCCCGAAGAGCGATCCGGGTTTCGCGCAGGGATTTCTCGTCGTCTTCGGTGGCACCCTCCATGGTCAGGCTGCATCCCCCGAAGAGCCCGGCAACGCGCATTCGGTGCCGCTGGGGCAGCGCGATCCCGTCGACACGGCCAATCAAGGCATTGGTTACTTCGTCACGCGAAAAACCTTGAGCCAGACCGGCGGGCCATCTTGAGCCTGGTTTGGCAATGGGCGAGACACCCTGGAACACGGTCATGTGAAAGCTCTCGGGCGGAAGGAAAGTGAAGAACTTCTGAAATGAACTCGTCTTCAACTCCGCCTGAAGCGCACAAAGGGCCTCAAACGCCTGCGAGTTGCGATCAACATGGCAAATGAAAGTGTTTCCGGGCCAAATCTGCACGCGTCCATCGGTCGTGAATTTCCCGCCACGGCCCTCACGAGAGACCCAAGGCGGGCGCGGAGCATCCGACAAACGGCCGGTGAGATAGTTGATTTCATTGGGGCGCTTCGGAACCATCTTTTCCTCGTCATTCACAACCGCTGACCATTCGCAGAATCAAACAGGTGGAGGTCTTTCTCGGGGAACGTGAGATAGAGTTGATCGAGACCCGCCAGTTCCGTCCCGATGGGTGTGGCAACGTTGACTTCCTGTTCGCCATTGAGACGCACCACGAAAGAGGTGTGCGACCCGAGATCCTCGCGATAGATCACCTCGGAGGCAATCACGCCTTCACCGATCCCGATTTTTTCCGGACGGATGCCGAGAACCACCGGGCCGGTTCGCCCGTGGGGCGCAATCTCCGTACCGTCGGCCAGCCGCAAGTGCCTGCCATCTCCGATGACCTTGATCAGGTTCATCGCAGGCGTGCCGATAAAGCCGGCAACGAAGGTTGTCGCCGGCCTGTGGTATATCTCATGCGGCGAGGCGAACTGCTCGACCCGCCCGTTGTTCAGGATCAGAACCCGGTCTGCCAAGGTCATGGCCTCAACCTGGTCATGGGTGACGAACACGGTCGTTGCACCGATGCGCATGTGAAGCTCGCTCAACTCCATGCGCATGTCGTGGCGAAGTTGTGCGTCAAGGTTCGAAAGCGGTTCGTCGAACAGGAGCACCTGCGGCTCGCGCACGATGGCGCGAGCAATGGCGACACGCTGGCGCTGGCCGCCGGAGAGTTCCGACGGCCTCCGTTCCAGAAACCCTGAAAGTCCGACAAATTCCGCCGCTACGCGCACCCTGCGTTCGCGATCGGGTCTGGGAACTCGCGCGACTTTCAGCGAATAGCCGATATTGCCGGCCACGCTCATATGCGGGTAGAGGGCATAATTCTGGAACACCATGGCGCAACCCCGGTCCTTGGGTTCCACGTCCTGCACTTCCTTCTCTCCGATGAAGATCCTCCCCCCGCTCACCCGTTCCAGCCCTGCGATCATGTTGAGCAACGTGGATTTGCCACAGCCGGACGGTCCAAGGATCACCGTGAACTCGCTGGCGGCAAATTCGGCTGTCAATTCGGGGATGACCTCGGTCATGCCGAAGCTCTTCTTCACGCAATCAAGGCGGATTGCATTGGCGGTCAAAGGATCATTTCTCCGAAAGGTTCATGCCCCGCACAATCTGGCGCTGCATGACGGCGATCAGGGTGACGGGAATGATGGAGACAAACAACGCCCCGGTCATGAGCATTGGTACTTCGGGGATCCGCTCGGGATCCGTCGTGGCCAGCTTTGCAAGGCCCACGACCGCAGGTTGCGCGTCGGGAGTTGAAGCCGCGATCAGGGGCCACAGGTAGGATGTCCAACCACCGATGAACCAGAACATGAAGGTGGCGATCAGTGGCGTCCAGGACAGCGGCAACAGGATGTCGACCATGAAGCGGAGTGGACCGGCTCCGTCCATTGCCGCAGCCCTTGGCAGATCGCGTGGCAGTGTCAGGAAGAACTGTCGGTAGATGAAGACAGACGTGCAGGAAGTCGCGATTGGCGCGGCGATACCGATATACGTGTCGAGCAGATTCAGGCGCAGCTCCGGAACGCGAACGCCCGCGATTCTGTCGGCAAGCCAGTCGATTCCCGTCGCCTTTACGATCCAGTTCACAGGCATGAGGACATTGGCGACGATCTGGTAGGTCGTGATGACAACCAGTTCCAGCGGAAGCATCACCGTGGCGATCGTCACCGCAAAGATAACCCGGTTCATCCGGTTTTCGAAGAAAACCAGTGCGAATGTCGCGGTGAAGGCAAAGGCGCATTTGATCGCGGCCACGAGCAGCGAAATCACGAAGGAGTTCCATAACTGCCTCGGCAGTTGGGTTTCGGTGATGATCAGCCGGATGTTGTCAAGAAAATGCCCGCTAATCCGGAACCGGATCCCGCCTGCCTGGACGAATTGCTGATAAGACTGTGTCGCCGTAACGAACGCGATGACGAGTGGAGCAAGGACAAAGGCCATCCCCAGGAGGAGAATTACGGTCGCGGTGCGATCAATTCCGGTGGCCTTCTCGATCACGTCCGCTACCGCTCGTACTTGACGTGTTTCTCGAGCCGAAACTGGAGGAGAACCATGACGATCACGAAAATCATGAGCAAGACCGTCTGTGTGGCGGCACCGGACAGGTCATAGGCTTTGAAGCCATCGACGTAGATCTTGTAGATCAGGAGCGTTGTCGCCTCACCCGGTCCGCCCTGGGTCATCGTGTCGATCAGCCCGAAGGCTTCGACCACCGTACCCACGAATTCCAGCACGAAAGTCAGGAATAGCTGGGGGGTCAGGAGCGGCAATTGAATGTCGAGGATTCTCCGCCAGGACCCTGCCCCGTCCATCGCCGCCGACTTGACCAGCATATCGGGGATGGCCTGCAGCCCGGACAACAGAATGACGAAATTGAAGGGAATTCCGTTCCAGACCTGCGCCACCACGATCGTCGCAAAGGCATCGTTCCCATCGATCCGTGGGTTCCAGAGCCCGGGAAACAGATCATTGATTGGCGAGAAGATCCCCAGGAACGGGTTGAAAATGAACACGAAAACTACGCCGATCGAGGCGCCTGCCACGGCCTTGGGCCAGATGACGATGTTGCGCGCGGCTTGAGACAGGCGCAATCCACGATCGGCAGCAAGGGCGAGGACGAGCGAAATACCGATCGCGAGCCCCGGCGCGATGATCATGAACACGACCGTGCGCCGCAGGGCCTCCCAATACACAGGGTCGGACAACACCCGCGAAAAGTTCTGCATTCCCACGAATTGCGAGCCTCCCCCGAAGGGACGCTCAAGGAAGAACGACCAGAAGAAGGCGAGACCTACGGGGACGTAGAAGAACAGGAATATCAATACCAGGATTGGCGCGACGAGCATTGCATAGGTCACGCGCCCGACATAGAAGCCCTGTCGCATCTTGCCTGCCTTACAGTACCGGCGGACCATGCCCGCCGGTACGCCTTTTGTCCATCAGGGAAGTTCGACCCCCTGATAGGTCTGCTCGAAGCGGCGTAGAAGTTCGTTCCCACGGGCCGCGGCATTGTCCAGCGCAGCCTGGATTTCCTGCTCGCCATTCAATGCCATGGTCACCTCCTGGATGAAGACGTCACGGAACTGGACGTAGAACCCGAGGCGAATGCCACGGCTGTTGGCGTCGCCCGGCATGTTGAGTGAAGCCACGCCGATGTCGGCGGTCGCGAATTCGGGTTCGTCGGCCATATCGCTGGCCTTGAGGGTTTCCAGGGCTGCGTTGGTCACCGGCACATAGCCGGTGTGCCGGGTGAACGCGATCTGCTGGTCATGCTCCCGGACGAAGTTCAGGAACGCACGGGCTGCGTCGTAGCTGGCATCTTCGTGGTCCTTCATGACCCAGATCGAAGCCCCGCCTATCAGCGTGTTGCGACGCTCATACCCTTCGTATATCGGGGCGAAGCCGATGCCGACGGCGTCGCCGAGAGCGGCCAGGGCGCCACCATATGCGGCAGACGAAGTTTCAAGCATTGCGCATTCGCCAGCATTGAATCCATTTCTGCCAGCCGGTGTGTCGGCGGGAAGGCGAAACAGTCCCTCTTCCCGCCAAGCGGCGATATTGACCAGATGCTCCGCGACGAGACCGGTGTTGAACGTGTACTCGGCGTCCAATCCACCATAACCGTTGTTGTTCGAAGCGATTGCTTCGCCGTGACGGGCCGAGAACTGCTCGAGCGAGAACCAGGGATGCACGCGTTGCAGTACCGGGCAGGCGTGACCATTGTCTTTCAGCCTGCGCGCAACTTCCACGACGCCCTTGTAGGTCTCCGGGATGTCTGTGACGCCCACTTCGCCGAGCATCTCCATGTTCGCGTAGAAGATCATGGTCGAACCGTTATAGGGCTGAGAGTAAAGCTCGCCGGTCGAGGTCTCGTAGTAAGACCGCGCGCCGCCAATATAGTCGTCCCATGCCACTTCCGGCATGATCGCCTCGACCGACAGGACGGCGCCCGACAGCATCAGGTCCAGCGTTCCTGCGTCGAAGAACTGGATGAGCACCGGGTGCTCACCGGTTCGGTAAGCGGCAATGGCTTTCTGCATGCCTGCTTCGTAGCCACCATGACCGACACATGTGATGCTGTGGGTGTCCTCAGCGGCATTGAATGCCTCGCAGGCGTTTTGGATGGCTTCTTCGACTCGGCCGGTATTTCCATACCAAAACTCGATTTCGGCGGCGTTTGCCGCCGGGACCGCGGCGCCCAGGGCGAGCGCGAGCGCGGCAAGAAAACTGATTTTCATGGGAGCCTCCTAGGGTTTCGTAAACAATGGACCACATGTCCGAATCCCATTATTACACATAAAGTGTAATAATGTCTCGAAAAAATTTCGGAACACTTTTCGGAGTTGACCCGTTCCGTTTTGTTCCGTTTCGGATAGGGTTCAGCCATGAATTCGCATCCTTATGATCCGCTTTCTCGTATCGAATCCCTTTACTTGCGCGGGAACGGTGATTCTCGGGTTGTGTCCAACAACGAGAGGCAGGTCCTTGCCGAAGTCTGGCGAACTCCGGGGAGGTCGCGCGCGGCATTCAGAACCCGGTTGAATCTTGCACAACAGTCGATTCATCGCATCGTCACCCAACTGGAAGAACGAGGAATGGTCCTGCTGGGTGAATTGGTGCCGCCCGCGAACAAGGGCAAACCCAGTCCCCGGCTTCATCTCAATCCGCGCTTCGCGTGTTCGGTTGGCGTCTCGATCAACACGGATAGCGCGGGCATATGCGTGATGGATTTCTCGGGAGGTTTCACATCCCGTTCGGTGTCCATTGACGCATTGACCATGGACGAAGCGATTGGGGTCACCGAGAATGAAATCAGTGACCTTCTGGAGGCAAGCGGATTCCGATGGGAAGATGTATTCGGAATCGGATTTGCAATAACCGGTTTCCTTGTCGAGGGCACGCGGTTCAATGCCCCCGAACCGCTGTCGGAGTGGTCGGCGGTACACCTCGGTCCAGTGCTTGCTGACCGGTTCGGGAAACCGGTCTGGACGGAGAACGGCGCCAACACGAGTGCGCTGTGCGAACGGATGCTTGGCGTGGGACGACGCATCGACAACTTCGTGTACCTGTCGTTCAATTACGGCTTCGGCGGTGGGATCATTCTCAACGGCGAACTCGCACGTGGCGGCTTCGGAAATGCCGGCGAGTTGAGCGGAATGTTTACCCCTGAGGAGATGGGGGACCGGCCCAGGCTGCGCAGTCTTCTCAAAACGCTCCAGGCCGGCGGTGTCGACGTGCGCACAATCGACGACCTGACACAGCGATTCGACATGGCCTGGCCTGGCGTTGCCGAATGGCTCGACCGCGTGTCGGCCCACTATAGTCGCGTGATCAACGTGTTGAGCGCCGTTGTCGATCCCGAAGTTATCGTGCTTGGCGGACAAATTCCGCGCCAACTTGCCAAGGAATTGATGGCACGAACCAAGTTTTACGAAACGCCACGGCACGGTATCCACCGCAAGATGCCACGGCTTCACGCCTCCGAGATCCAAGGGGAAACCGCCGCGATCGGGGCTGCAAGCTTGCCATTGAAGGAGGTCTTCTTCTGAAGGCGCGGGAAGGGATGGCGGGGCCATTTCCTTCAGGTTGTCGAATTGTCCTTCTTGGCGAAAGTTCTTGCCTCCCCACCTGTTGATCTGCCAATCTCGGAGACCGACATGCGGATGAAACGCGGCAGTTGGCTAGATTTCGTCCGTTTTGCGTGTCACGCACCGCAACGCGTCAAGAGCCGAAAATCATGTCGTGCTGCGGAAGGTGCGAAACACTGTCGGTGGCTGAGAGGAAACGCGCAATTCCGGCAATTCGCCGCGCTTTTGCGAGATTGGTGTTCTTCCCCCATTGTCGGGTTCCTCTTGTCGCCGTGGTCGGTTTTGTGTCGGCTGTCTTGTTCCTGCGGCCTTGCGTTGATCCTTTTGTGTGCGTCGGGGGGCGCCGGTCGGGAGGCGAAGGCCCGGGCGGGTCATGTCCGGGAGCTTGCGCCAGGTCCGGGCACGGCAGCTGACACTTGAAGTGCCGGCGTCCGCCATGCCGTGGCCGGGCACCGGAACAGATGCTGGACCGGTATCGAAAGACAGAGCGATGCGGCGCCGGCTCAAAGCCAGAATGAGAACCCCGGCACCGCACCCGAACGAGTTGGTCACGGGGACCGGACTCCTGGTTGTTATCAGGCAAATTCCCGTCCGGGTCTACCCTGCTCTTGAGACAGACGGGTGTGTTGTGAGACGGGGTGTCTGTTCACCTGCAACCGGTGCCTTCGACAGGTTGTGATCTGCACCGCGTGTGACCGCGGGCACCAGTACTGTTCCAGGGCTTGCAGCGAACAATCCCGCACCGAGAATTGCCGCGAGGCGAGGCGGCGCTATTCGCGCACCGGCAGAGGACGCGAGACAGGCCGGGATCGCCAGCGGCGCTACCGGATACGCCAGGCGGACCGGGCGCGGGTCGCGACGGTGTTGGCCGATACCGCAGGCGTCAGGCCGCACTCGGTCAGCCCGAGTACACTCCCGGTCGGGAACGAGGTTTCACAATCGCCCGAAGGACGGTAGCGCGAGCGGTCGTATGCGACCGGACCGAACAGCGTCAGCGTATGGTCGGCCGAGGTTTCGGCCGTTCTGCAGGTCTCGCCCCCGATTTCCGGGGACACGCCATGATCGTAATCTGTTCAATGGTATCGCGAAGGGCCGAGCAGGAGATGTCGTTGAGTCGGTCGCGAATTGTCTTGAGCGACGAAAAGGGCCGGGCATGCGAAATCAGGGCGTCCGGTTCTTCACCTGACAGGATTGCTCATCGGGCGTCAAAGGAATGCGGACTGACCTGGTGTACTTTCGGACGCGCCGAAAAACCTTTTCTTTCGAGGCGGTGTCCATGGCGCAGGCGCGCTAGGATGTGGACTTGCTCTCAGAACCGTGAAGTCCTGTCGTTCATGGCGTGTCCTTTTCCGGTTCGAGGAGCCCTGCAAGGGGGTCTCTGGAGATGAGTTCGCTTTCGGACCAACGTTAGAGTCTTGACGGGTTCAATCCGACGTCTACGCAATGCTGCGGGCGCAGGACAGTGACAGGGCTTGGGACCGGGAAGTTCTGAACTGTTCAGTTGTCACGCCTGAAGGTTACGCGCGGCTTTCAAGGTTTTTTAAGCTGTATCCCCTGTCGACTCTGACTGGCAGCACCTTGTCGAGATCCATCTGGTCAGGGAAAGCACTCATGCAGGGCGAACGATGTTCCCGCACTGAAATTGCAGGCTGAACACAGAGCCTGCATGTTGTTCAATATGTCGATACACGGCAGGCTCTTGGTACAATGTGATCAAGATGAATTGCCGTTGAAGGAAGGCCGTACAAGGAGGATCCGCAACCTTTTTGTTCCAGATCTCGAAGCGGATCTTCGCGCAGAGCGCAGCCGCCGGAATTCAAAGGCGGAACGACCTTCCCAGTGACTCGTTCACTGGGGTGATCCGGTAGAGATCCGGGAGTGACCGCCGCAACGTCTGGTTTTCGGTATAGGCGTGGCAAGTTGTATCCGGACGGCTGTTTCGCTCCGGTCAGATGACATTGGCGAGCCATCCTTCGATCACTGCTTGGACCACCAGGTGGCGCAATCCATGTGGCTGGGAGTTCGTCCTCTGCAGGTGCGCGGAACGCACAGTATCCGACCTCGGTCCACTGTCACATTCTGAACACTCAGTCGGTCGTCCGAGAAAATTCCCCGATTTGCTGTTTCAGGAGTTTGAATCCGGAGATCAGTAGGCGGTCGATAGCATCACCGGTGTACCAAGCAGAGTGAGGAGTAAGGGTAACGTTTTCCAAGGCGAGGAGCGGACTGGCGGGGTCAGGGGGCTCCTTGTGGAAGACGTCAAGAGCGCAATGCGACAGCCGGCCGCATCTCAACGCGTCAACAAGTGCAATTTCATCGACCAACGCAGCGCGGGCGGTATTGACGAGGATGGCTCCGGGTTTGATTCTCGCAAACTCCTTCGCCCCGAGAATTCCTTCGGTCTCTGGCGTGAGCGCCAGATGAAGGGAAAGGATGTCGGCCCGGGACAGAACCGTATCCAGTGAACATGTGGTTACGACGCCATCATCAAATGTTCTCTCGCCTTTACGTGCCGATCGGGACCAGCCGAAAACATTTGCACCGAGAGCGGCCGCGGTCCGGGCGACTTGCCGGCCGATGCCGCCAAGTCCGATCACACCGAAGGTCCGGCCGGCGAACTCGTCGGTGCGTACGAGTTCCCACCGGTTCTGCCGGACCCGGCGGTCGGATTCTGCAATTCGCTTGAGTGCGGCGAAAGCAAGAGCAACGGCGTGTTCGGCTACCGCCTGGTCACCATAGTTCCGGACGCCGCGGATCGTGATCCCGAGGCTCCTGGCCGTGTCCAGGTCGACGTGGGTCGCGAGTCCCGACGACAGATACGCAACAGTTTTCAGATCCGGGCACGCACACAGAACAGGGGCCGAGAGATAACCCATGTAAACGATCACATGTTGGCGCCCCCTGAGACGAGCAATCAGTTCGGCTTCGGACCTCGGCCTGGAACGAAAAACTTCGACCCCGGGGCAGATTTCGAGCACCCGTGGGGTCAGCCGATTGGCGAGTTCGCCGTAGCAGTCGACGAATGCCGGAGCGTTCCCAACCGGCTCCCCGGTACCGATCATTGCCGGGCCTGTCCAAAATCGGGATGCATCATTCGCGCCAGCGACTCTTCAGGTCATCCGGGATCTCGACACCCCGGTCTTCCATGGCGAACAGGATATAGTCCATGGGCGGCGGATACACCCCAACCTGCGAAAGCATGTTATGCACCTGTCCGCGATGGTGAACTTGGTGTTGGAACAGGTTGCTCAGGCAGGTTCCGAGCGTTTCGTTGACATGAACCGGATCATCATCAAAGCTCGTGAACGGCCAGTCGGCATTAAGTTGTTCCCGGGTCAGGGTCTTGGTGAAGTCCACGTACCAGGCGTCGATTTCGAACTGTGCGGCCGTTAGCTCGTCGATCCCTGAGAAGATCTGCTGAATCGGCCATTCGAGGCTGAGCGGTTGCCCCAGGAGGCGGTCCCGATAGATGCGATCAGCAGCATGGATGTGCTCCAGCGTAAGGTAGATCGATGACTGAAAGGCACTCCGGTCCTGCATCAGGGCGCGAATTGTCATGCGTGTACAGGTCTTGTGCATCCGATGGTTGGCCCATGCGTTGTATCGTGCCAGCCGGGTAAACGAAGCAAACATCAGGATCTCCCAGTTTGAGTTATCTGTTGAAGAGCGCATCCGGCAACCAGAGCGCGATCTCGGGAAAGGCGGTAATGACTATGGCGGCAACGCACAGCAGAAGAAAAAACGGAAAGGCGGCGCGGGCGATAAACCCCATCTTGTGGCCGGTCATGACCTGCAGGACAAACAGATTGAACCCGATTGGAGGCGTGATGAGACCCAGTTCGATCATGATGACGATAAAGACACCGAACCAGACCGGATCGAAACCAACGGCGACAACCAGCGGCAAAGTGATCGGGAGCGTCATGACCATGATAGAAAGGCCGTCGAGAAACAGGCCAAGAACGATATAGAAGGCGGCGACAAGCAGGATCAGGGCATACTTGGACAGGCCAAGGCCGACGATGAATTTGGCGATCTCCTGGGGGACATGCAGATAGGCCATCGCGGATGACATGAAATTGGCGGCAACGAGAATGCTAATTCCCATGGTCGTGATCCGGATCGTTCCGGCGACGGAATCCACGAAGATCTTCCAGGTTAACTGTCCGGTCAACAAGACCATCAGAAAGGCGCCCAGAAATCCAACGGCCGCCGCTTCGGACGGTGTGGCAATTCCGCTGTAAAGGCTGCCCAGGACGACGATGATCAGGACCGTTACCGGCAAGAGGTCCAGCAATCCTCTGAGACGATCGAGGGGGGTGAACGCGTCGTTTCCGCGCGGAGCCAACGCCGGATTCACGGCGGTACGAACGCAGATGTATCCCGAATAGAGCCCGGCAATCAGGAGACCTGGAAACACGCCAGCGGCGAAGAGCCGTGCAATAGAAGTCTCCGACAACACGCCGTAGATGATGAAGGAAATTGACGGCGGAATCATCAGCCCGAGGCTTCCGGATCCGGCAAGCGATCCCACTGCCAGACCCTGATCGTATTTTCTTTCTGCAAGCGCAGCCGTCGTGATCTTGCCGACTGTCGCGGTGGTCGCGGTGGTCGATCCGCTCACGGCCGCGAAAACGGTGCAACCGGCAATGTTGGTGTGCAGCAGGCCGCCCGGTATGCGCGCGACCCAGGGTGACAGTCCGCGGAACAGTCGCTCCGACATGTCGCTCCGATACATGAGCTCGCCCATCATGACAAAGATCGGAACGGCGGACAGTTCCCAGGTGCTGGCCGAACGCCACATGGTTCCCCGCATGATTGCTCCGATACGGTCAATGTCGAAACCCAGGAGCAGATTCAGCGCCGTCAGGCCGACCAAACCAACCGCTGCGAAAACCCAGATCCCGAGTGTCAGATACAGGGCAAGCAGACCAAGTGTCGCCAACGCAATTTCCAGCGGTCCCAAGGCTCAACCCTTCAACGGTACGGTGCTCGGCTTCATCGGTCTTGGAACGGGCGTTATTCCCGCTCTTGCAACCCGACTGCGAAGGAAACGTCGCCCACGAGAACCCGTAACAAGTACGCCAGTAACTGGACGACAAATACCAGCATGCCGAGTAACATGATCGAAGGCGGCAGCCAGAGTGGTGTTTCCGAAAGGGTTTCGCTCACGTGGCCACGCGTGAAATCCCGCACCGCGTTGATGTAGAAGTACCAGGCGGCAATGCCCGTGAATGTCGCCGCCGCAATGATGCAGATCACCTCCACAATTTGCCGAATCAACCCGGACCCAAATCGTTCGAGGACAAGATTCATTCTGATCAGGGCCCCGGTATTGAGAGCGTATCCCAGACCGAGGAAGGACATGGCCGCAACGCCGTATCCGATCATTTCTTCAAGTACAAAAGTCGAATGCAGGAACAGGGTTCGCAGGACGATTTCGGCAAGTATATGAAATGTCATCGCCAATAGTATGATCCCGGCGGCGACCGCCCCGACAGCCGACAGAAGTCGGGCGAATCGATCGAATGAACGAATGAATCGGGCGATTGACGAATTCATGCCGGGTATCGGGGAAGGCCGAGCCTTCCCCATCGTCACTCTGCGTCAGTTCATGGTGCCGAGGCGTTCTGCGAAGTCCGCCATTATCTCGTCCGCCGCACCTGCCGGCATCTTGTCGCGCCATTCATTGAATACAACAGTCGAGGCTTCACGCAGGGACGCAAGAAAGCCATCCTGCATGTCTGACTCGGTCAGGATCTTCACTCCGGCATCCCGCATTCTGACATAGGATTTGTCAACCCGGTCCTTAATGGCCTCCCACGCCTCATCCTCTGTCGCGCTGGCGACCTCAAGGATCGTGTTCCGGAGTTCGGGTGACAGCTCGTCGAATACATCGCGGTTCATGTGGAACATCTGGGTTCCCGCAACGTAGTTGATGGCGTTGAAATGATCCATGTGCTCGTAGAAACTGGACAGAACTCCGCCCTCCCCAGCGGTAAGTACCGAGTCGATCGTACCGGTCGTAAGGGCAGGAATGATGTCTGCCCAGCTCAGTTGGACCGCATTTGCGCCGGCGGCATTCAGAGCGATGGTGCTAGTCTTGTCGTAGGTTCGGATCCTGATTTGACCCAGTTCCGCAAGATTCGTGACCGGCTGCCTGGCCCAGATTCCCACGGGCGGAAAAGGCACGGCCAGAACCAACATCTGGTTACCTCTTTCGAATGCCGCCGCATACCATGGACGCGCTGCTTCGTAGAGAGCCCGGGACTCGTCGATGTTGCGAGCCAGGAACGGCATGGAAACCAGAAGAAAGATTGGATCGATTCCAGCAAACACGCCAGTATAGGTGCTCGCGATCTGTGCAGCGCCATCCTCGACGACCTTCCAGTGGTCCTTCGACTTGTAGCCAAGTGCCCCCCCGTAGTGGTTGGTGATGTCGATGGCACCACCGGTAGCTTCACGCAGCTTGTTGGCAAAGATTTCGTCATAGTAATGGCCTGAGGCTTTGGCGTATTCGTTCGGCATGTCCCAGCGATACATCTGCGCTGCTGCCGGATTCATCGTCATGATGGCCGCCGCTGCTGCCCCCGCCAGTATCGTCAGTGCTTTTTTCATGTGCCGGTTCCCCCTTTCTGAATGGGTGAGGGCCTCTCCGCTCGCGGTCTTGTCCTGCTCTGGCAAGGCCATTCCATTCACGGCTGACCCAATGGATTCCGGTTGTTTGGCTGCAGGGCCTTAAAACCGGCCGCGCCTGCCACTGTCATTCGCTCGGACAGGACGCCAATTGCGACCCTAACACGCGCCGGATCTGGAAGTTGCGCCCGACCGACCGCTCATTGAACTGAATCGACGACAGTCCCGTGCAGTCCTATCCCGGCGTCAGAGTTCGCACCCCGTGATCTCAACTCGGTGAAGCAGCCGACCGAGGCGCAACCAGAGCTGGCGGTGGTGCCGATCCTGGATCGATTGGTATCCGGATCACATTCGGGAACCGAACGGTCGGTTATTCGGGCAACAGCCTGTTCCGGATTCGACGGGGCAAATGTCCGAAACAGGATGCACGATGTGGAACGCGGCTTCCGGTTCGCACCGAGGACGAACGCTGGAGCGACAGCTTTCGAACGTCTCCGGGCTGAAAACTCCGACACAGGAGTGTTCTTTCTGCCGTTTCCTTACGGCTGCCGGTTTCTCTCCCGACAGGGCATCTCCCGACAGCGCACTGCTGAAGACACGGAGCCTGCTGAATTCCTGATCGAACAGACCGGTTCTGACACGGTCGCGGGTTCAGAATCTGATTCTCCCGGCCATTTGCGAATCTGTTCGACTGGCCTGCGGCAGTCCCAGAAATCGCATGCTCCCAGATCACCGGAGGCAAGCGCCCGATCGGGGCTTAGGCCGCAATATAGCGATCAGCCTCCAAACCTCGTGTCCTTTCGGGTCAAGTCAACGGCCGGACGTATCACATTTGAGCACCATGCCTGCTCCATCCTCAGCCCTGTGGAGGCCAATTCATTGGCCCGGAACCGGTTGGTTCCCTATCAACGGTCGGCGACAGTGTGTACGTCGGGGTCGTTTGGGAACCACGGTGCCAGCAGTCGGGACTGCAGATGACGAACGGAGTCAGCGACGGGACGAGATGCATCGATCCGGAACACCTTTGGCGATTCGCGCCCTGGGCTGCCTCTGTTCACCGACATACCCGAAAACATACGATATCGGGAGCGACCCGTTTGACGGTTCCGGTCCGCGCTATGCACGGGTCCGGAAACGGTGACAGGACAATCAGGAAAGCGAATATCGAAGATGTACATTCGGACGTCTCACTGGCGTTGCAAGGCTGAGTTCGCGAAGGAATCCGTTGAGCTCTTCGAGGACCTGGTCTTCGAGATCATGGAGAACGAACCGGATTGCCTCGCCATGCAGTTGATGGGGGAAGGCGAAGCACGAATTGCGGTGACCGTGTTTTCATCCGAGAGCGCTTACCGCGCCTGGAAACGCCGCACCGCGGACATCCAGGGCATCACGGACGCCTTTGCGCATATGTATGTTGGTGGTGAACCTCCGCGTCCGTTCGATTATCCAATTCTAGCGTCAAGGGTTTTCCAGCGACGCTGAAATGACGGCAGGAAAACGGTTCATTGCTGAAGCATGATGACAAGTGCCAGCCTGTTCGCGTCGGGTTCTTCCTCGACGAACGCTTTTCGCTTGTGCCCTTCGTGTCCTTTGTCGAAGTGATGCGCATCGCGAACCGCGTCGCGGATCGGAAACTGTTCGAATGGACGCTGCTCTCGATAGACGGCGGGCAGGTGACGTCGAACAGCGAGATGGAATTCAAGATCGATCTATCGATCCTGGACTGCAGCACGTTGGACAACGTCGTCATCGTCACCGGAAACGACCCTCAGTACGACGTACCCAATGCATTGGCGAACTGGCTTCGCCGGCTCAACCGAGGCGGAAGCGTGTTGACTGCTCTCGGATCAGCGAGCTTGATCTTGGCTAAGCTCGGCTTGCTTGACGGCCGGCGTGCAACCATTCACTGGGAGTATCTCGACACGTTGCGCGAACTGTTCCCCAGGATCAACATTTGCAGCACATTGTTCGAAGTCGACCGCGAGATCATTACATGTGCCGGTGGCGCCGCAGTCGTCGACCTTGCTCTGCATCTGGTCTTCGCGCATTTTGGCGCATCAACGGCCATCGCCGTTTCGGACCAGTACATTCTCGACAAAGTTCGTCCATCCATCAGCCCGCAACCCGTGGGTTCAAGGTATCCGCGAGTCGCGAATTCAGCACTTGCCGAAGCGATCGACATGATGGAGTCCAACCTTGAGGAACCGGTGTCGCTGAGCGACCTGACCAATTCCATCGGCGTTTCAGGTAAGCAGATGCAACGGCTTTTCAGGACCTATCTCAACACCTCGCCTACCCAATATTACGTCCGCGCACGCCTGAAACTGGCACGCAGGCTTCTCGTCCAGTCGGACATGAGCATTACCGAGGTTGCCATCGCCTCAGGATTCGGATCGCTCGCACATTTCTCACGGTCCTATCGCAACGAGTTCGGGATGCCACCCACCCAACATCGGCGTCAGTGCCGCCTGGAATGCGGTACGGTGTCGCATACCCACGTCCACAAGTTCCATAACGACGACGAACGTCACACAACCATGAACTAGCGGCCCCCGGGGTTTGCCGATTGTCGGAGCAAGCGAATGTACCGTTACTGGGAAGAGGCTGCCATCTACCCTGTTGATCCCGGCCGTGTCGATCTGGCGCGGGAGTTTCGCGCCCGGATTCGGGGCCCCCATAGCGAGGAACTCAGGAATCTCCTGCACCGAATGAGGGCGATGCCGATACGCGGAAAATATGTCCTCGTCGTGGTCAAACCGTTCCGGTCGTGGAGAATCGGCCGTATCGGCGAACGCAATCAGCCGATCGAAGCGGTTGACGACCGCATCTTCGATAGCCTCGACGCGGCCGAATGGGCGGTGTTCAGACTTCGGTGGCGGGATCTGACCGGTATGGAACTGGAATTGTAGAATGAACACGCTCTCATCCGGAATTCGTGTGCTCGGTTACTGTGACGACTGGAATACGTCCCCCGGATCCACGATCGCGTTCAAGGTCAGCTGCGACGGCATCGACAGTTACCGTGCCCGGATCGGGCGGGTGATCTGCGCGGACCTAGATCCCTCCGGTCCAGGTTTTCGTGTTGATCCTGTCGAACGCATTCGGCCCGACCAGATAAAGGGCCGGTTCCAGCACCTCTTTCCGGGATCCTATGCCAGGATCGACGATCCGGACCGAATGTCTGCTGGACAGCAATTCTCGGTTGCCGCTCTTGTCTGGCCGACGCTTCCGGGACGGGGAGATCAGACGATCCTGAGCCACTGGGACGATGCGGCGGCGCAGGGATGGCAATTGGGTCTGGACGCAGACGGAGCACTGGCGCTCGAGATAGGCGGATGCGGAAAGGTCAGCTGCGGCGTGCCATTGCTGTACCGGCATTGGTACCTGGTAATGGCTCACATGGATTTCGATACCGGCACCGCAGGAATTGGCCAGATTGCGATGCGCGCAATACCGGGAATTCCCCGTGTCGCAAAGGCTTCAATGAGGCTGGACAGTGACTCGACAGCACCGGGTTCCGGAGTCCCCTTTCTCATCGCCGCAACCAGCACCCGAATGACCGGTTCCGCCGCGGCAGGCGCCAACCGGTTCTTCGACGGGAAGATCGAGCGACCGACTGTTTTTGGTACCGTCCTTGAGCTTGAGGAAGCCGATGCCTTCGTTCGTTTGTCAGGAGCTTCTCTGGCCCCGGCCGGGATTCTGGCAAGCTGGGATTTCTCCAGACAAATGACGTCGGACCGTATCGAGGACGTTTCCGGCAATGCAGTCCATGGTCGCACGATCAACATGCCGACACGGGCGATGACAGGACACAACTGGGATTCATCGGTCCTGTGTTGGAAGAATGCACCGGAACAATATGGTGCCATACACTTCCATTCGGACGACATCTACGATTGCGGCTGGGAGACCGACTTCACCTGGGACGTGCCGGGAGACTGCCGGAGCGGCTTCTATACCGCAATCCTTGAGACGGACAGCGGCGATCGGGACTATATCCCGTTTTTCGTCCGACCGCCTGCTGGCGAACGGACCGCGGAAGTGGCGGTGATCGCCTGTACGGCGACCTATCTTGCCTATGCCAATACCCATGTGAAGGTTGACATGGTCGGCTCTGAAGTGATGTCGGAGAGCGTCAACCAGCTCAGCCAGTATGAACTTCACCTCCATGAGCATCGCGACCTGGGGCATTCAACCTATGACCATCACTTGGACGGCAGCGGTGTCTGTTACAGCAGCCGACTGCGGCCTCTGCTGACCATGCGCCCGGGACCCTATACGTTCAACTACATCAACGATACGCACTTGCTGGCTTGGCTTGAGCACGTTGGTCAGTCGTACGACATCGTCACGGATGAGGACATTCACGCGAGGGGCGCCGACGCGATTTCCGGCTATAGAGCGATCATAACTCTTTCCCATCCCGAATACACATCGACAAGAATGTGGGACGCCATCGACCACTACCAGCAGAATGGTGGTCGACACCTCTATCTCGGCGGCAACGGGTTCTATTGGCGCGTGGCCTTCCATGACGGCTTCCCCGGCATCCTGGAATGCCGCAAGGGCGCGACGGGTGTACGGGCCTGGGAGGGTGAACCCGGTGAGGATCACATGCTGTTTACAGGCGAACCTGGCGGCCTGTGGCGCACCAGCGGTCGGGCACCGCAAAGACTGGTCGGGGTCGGGTATTCTTCGACCCTGTTCGCCCGGTCGACATATTTCAGGCGAACCGCAGCGAGCCACGACCCGGAGTTCGCCTTCATATTCGATGGAATCGGGCCGGAAGAGGTCATCGGGGATTTCGGCCGCCGGGGTGGCGGTGCTGCAGGAATCGAAATCGATCGCTGGGACCCCGATCTTGGTTCTCCTCCCAACAGCGTTGTCCTCGCGACATCCGAGAACGTGGGTGTCGACGGCATCCTGAGCTGCGAGGAATACCCGATCGCAACCCGCGGAACCGATGGTTCCCAGCATGGCTTCGTCCGCGCTGACATGGCGTATTTCGATACGCCCGGCGGCGGGGCAGTCTTTTCGGTGGGATCGATCGCATGGATCACGTCCCTCGCCCACAATGGCTTCGACAACAATGTCGCCCAGATCACCGGGAATGTCCTGCGACGATTCTTGAGGCCAAGTCCGAATGGTGAGTGATGGTTACGCGCTACTTTCCGATCGAAGAATACCAACTGAGATGGACTCGTGTCGACGACGAGATGAGGCGTCGTGGCATCGAATTCGCGGTGGTCTGGGGCAAAACCAGCGCGTCCTTCGACCGTGCCGGAGACATCATCTACCTGACCAATTATTTCTCCCACACGACCGGCCAGGGCATCGACATCAGCTCGCACCGGGCACGGACATTTTGTGCGGTGCTACTGCAACCCGGTAAGACGCCGGAATTGCATGTCGACGATCCCGAACTACGCCCCGAATTGGTAGCAACTGATCGAATTTGCAATCATCCCGATCCGGTCACCAGCATCGTCAGGGCTCTGGAGGATCGCAAGGTCGTCGACCCGGTCGCCTTCACTGGGTCGGATTTCTTTCCGGTCTCGCAATGGCAGCGTCTCGTGGAAACAAACCCGCAAATCTCGTGGCGGATCGTTGACGATCTCGTACGTTCGGTGCGATTCATCAAGACTGACCGGGAACTGGACTGCTTTCGTGAGGGTGCGACCATCGTGAATCCGGCCATGAACATTCTCATGGAGCGATTGATTGCCGGAGACAGCGAAGCCGAATCCGCTGGACTGGCGGTCGCCGAACTCCTGCGCAGGGGCGGGAATTACCACAAGGTCGTCTGTGCGCACGGGAAGCTGACCGCGTACACCTGCAGCGATCCCTTCACCGGATACTCCACCCTGGTTCCCAGGCGTGGCGACCTCGTACGAGCGTTCATCATCGGGCCGGTTCTGCAGGGATACTATTTCGATCCAGGACGGACCGCAGTCGTCGGCAACCGGCCCAGCCCCGAACAACGGACGCTGATCGAGGGTTGTGCAGCCGTTGTCGAATCGCTGTGCGAAGCCGTGCGCCCTGGGCGACCGTATAAGGAAATTGCGGAACTCGGCGACCGCCTCGTGGCCGAAATTGGATCAGACGGCGGTGGCGCGTCGGCGCAATACCCGTTCTATGGACACCCGAACGGACTTTATTTTGAGACGCCCCCTTACCTGAGTACCATCCACGATCACCTGGATGCCGTTATCGAGACGAATACGGTTCTTGGTATCGAGGCATTCATAGCGAAAGATGGTATCGGAACCGCAGGTTTCGAACAGAACGTGATCGTCGGCAGGAAAGGGATCGAACTTCTGACCACAACACCGATGATTCCGTTCTGATCGCCCCGGCTGCTCGTCGGATTCGTTCGCAGTTCCGGCAGTGATCCCGGATAGGTCCCGGTCAGCCGCTAACGGAATCCATAATGTCGCTTCATGAATTCAGGAGAGAACTTTCCGCTGTCGAAGTCCTCCTGGCAGCGGTCGGCGCTGCGTTTCTCGGGATCCCCGTAGCCACCGCCACCGGCGGTTTGGGCGGAAATTGTCACGCCCGGCGGAACCTCTACCGACATTGGCTTTCCCGAAAGGCGGGTCTCCCGGCCGCTGCCCAGGATCAGAGCAAAGCGTCCAGTTTTCCCGGATGAGCCACCGAAAAGCCCCCATGGTGCGTGCCGGAATCTCTCGCCCTGCCCGCTGAAATTGCAGACATGGCCGATCGGCTCCACGTCCCTTCGGATCGCCAGGCCACCCCGATGTTCCCCCGCACCGCCGGAATCCTGGACAAGTTCGTAACGACTGACCCTGAGTGGATATTCGGTCTCCATGACCTCTATAGGCAGATTCGACGTGTTGGTGGAATGGACCTGGACACCATCGGTTCCATCCTTGGCGGCGCGGCCGCCGAAACCGCCGCCAATGGTCTCCAGGTAGACGTAGGTTTCACCTGAATCCGGACGGGCGCCCGAATAGACGGCAGCAGTATTCGCACCGTTGGATGCCGCGACCGCAGCCTCCGGCAGGGCATCTTTCAGCGCACCAATTACAACGTCGACTATGCGCTGGCAGGTGTTCGCCCGCGCCGCGCACGGTGCTGGAGCGACGCAGTTCACGAGAGTTCCGGGCTCGGCAATCATTTCGCAGACGTTCAGCACACCCTCGTTATTGGGTACGTCCGGGTCGACAAGTGCCTTCAACACATAGCACAGCGTTGCGTGGCTGGCGTTAATTGGGGCGTTGATGTTACCCGCAGTCTGCGGTGCCGTCCCTGCAAAGTCGAACGAGATCCTGCCGCCTCGAACTCGAACGGTGATACGGATTACAATGTCATAGTTTTCGCAACCGTCGTCATCCATCATGTCCTCGAAACTGTAGGTTCCGTCCGGAATCTCGCTGACAGCACGACGCAATCTGTCTTCTGTTCGCCGGATAATTTCGCCAAATGCAGTTTCAAGAGTTTCGGGTCCGTGGCGTCCGGCAAACTCCTGCATTCTCCTTTCGCCCAGTCTACATGCCGCAATCTGGGCGTTGTAGTCGCCCTTCCGCTCGTCGGGAACGCGAACATTCAGCAACAGGATATCGAATATGTCCCTTACCAGTTGCCCCTGGTCAAAGAGCTTCACCGCAGGGATGCGCAGCCCTTCCTGATAGATCTCCGTCATCCCGCCCGCTATGGATCCCGGAACCATGCCGCCAACGTCCGCATGGTGTGCGATATTGCAGACGAAGGCGAGACATCGACCGTTCACGAAGACCGGCATCGCCAGATTGATGTCGGGCAGGTGCGAGCCTCCGGCAACATGGGGATCATTGGATACGAATATATCTCCTTCGCGAATTTCCGCGCCTGGATACTTGTCAAGCAAGGCCCGCATGAGACCAGCCATGGAGGATAGGTGTACGGGCAAGGAGTTCTCGGCCTGAGCGACGAGTCGGCCATTGGCGTCCATGACCGCCGTGGAGTGATCTCTCCGTTCCTTGATGTTCGTGGAATAGGCGCTGCGTGTCAGCGCATTGTAGGTCTCGTCGGCGACGGATCGGAGAGCATTCAACATGATCTCCAGAGAAATTGGATCGATTGTCAGATCGGACATGGGTGGCGACTCCCCTGTCACGAAACGTCAATGACCAGATTGCGATGTTCGTCGACCAGGAGGATGTCGCCGGGTCCGAGAATCGTGGTCGAGTCCAGTTGCCGGACGACGGCTGGACCCCTGAGCCACTGCCCCGGCTCCAGCACCTCGCGGTCAAAAACCGGCGTATCTGCCGGCGTATCAGTCGCGATGTCAAAAAGGACCGGACGCACGGTCACCGGTCGCGGGCATTTCAATTCGCGATTCGAGCGTTTCCTTTCTCTGGAGGAGTCCCGGCGCCTTCGGCCGAAACCGGTGAGTCGAACATTGATGATCTCGATTCGGTCATCGGCGTTGGCGTATCCGTAACAGCGTCGGTGTTCTGTCAGGAACATATCCGTCAGACGGGAACCGGACGGGGCGGAATCGACGGATGCGTCGGGCAGCGGGACGCGAAGTTCGTGGTTCTGACCGACAAATCGCATATCCAGGGCGATCTGACAGTCCCTGTCACATCCAGGTATTCTTTCGGCTTCAAACCAGTCGTCGAGATCTTTTGCCAATCCCTCCAGCACAGGGCGAAGACTTTCGAGATTGCCGTCCGTGACGGGAAGCCGGGTTGACCGGACAAGGTCTTCCTTCATGTCCGCAACGACCAGTCCCATCGCGCACAGGATTCCCGGGGAATGAGGGACGACGACCTTGCGAATTCCCAGCATGCGCCCGACTTCGACGGCATGGAGACCGCCGGCGCCCCCAAAGGACATCAAGGTATAATCCCGCGGATCGTAGCCCCGTTCAACGGAGATTCGCCGCACGGCGCGAACCATGTTCGCGACGACGATGTCGGAAATCCCGAGGGCGGTGGCCTCGACACTGTGGCCGATCGGCTCTGCAACCAGACGAATTGCGTTCCTGGCCGCATCGAGGTCGATTTTCATTTTTCCACCCAAAAGACCTGACGGATCCAAGCGGCCCAGAACCGCATTGGCATCAGAAACCGTCGGCTCAACCCCTCCCCGGCCATAGCAGGCTGGACCCGGGTCGGCGCCAGCGCTCCTGGGGCCGACCTTCAGCAAACCATCCCGGTCGATCCACGCGACCGAACCGCCACCGGCACCGACGGTATGGATGTCGATCATCGGCAGTCGTACAGGGAATCCGGCCACGTCCCTGCTGGTGCTCAGATCGGCTTCGCCTTCTCGAACCAATCCAACATCTGCACTTGTACCGCCCATGTCGAGCGTGATGACATTTTTGTAGGACGATTCGAGGGCGACGTGGATCGATCCGAGAACACCGGCGGCGGGTCCGGACAGGATGGTGCGGACCGGGTAGTCGCGTCCGGTGCCGATCGACGTCAATCCGCCGTTCGACTGATTGATGCCAATTGCCGCAGAAGGAATGATCTCGCCCAGTACGGATTCAAGCGTCGTCAGGTATTCGTCGAATACCGGTTGCAAATAGGCATTCAGCACCGTCGTCGAAAACCTTTCGAATTCGCGAATCTCGGGATAGATGTCCGAGGACCGGGACACATAGAGACCTGGAATCCCTTTTCTCAACGCAGCAGCAATCCGTCTTTCGTTGGAATCTGCGGCGAACGAAAACAGGAAACAGACCGCGCAGGCATCGACTCCGCTTTCGCGCACGCGGTCTATTGTCTCAAGGATGCCGACATCGCTCGGTGATCTGACAATTTCGCCTCCTGGGCCAGTCCGCTCGTCCAGTTCGAAGCAGAGACCTCGAGGCACCAGCGGTGCCGGATGGTCGAGTTGAAGACTGAAGATGCTCGGCCGGGTCTGGCGTCCGATTTCAAGAAGGTCACGAAAGCCGCTTGTCGTGACCAAGGCGACCCGCGCCCCTTTGCGCTGGATAAGGGCATTGGTTCCGACGGTCGTCCCATGGGAAAACCGCGATATGGCGTGGGTGGCAATTCCGTGATCGTCACACATTTCCCGAAGACCCTGGATGATGGCTTGGGCCGGGTTCTGTGGAGTCGAAAGCACCTTATGGACGGCTGTTCTTCCGTCATGTTCATTGACAGCAAAGAAATCGGTGAAAGATCCCCCGACATCGACGCCAACTGTCCAGGTCAATGCAACCGACCTTTCTCACGCAAGCTGATGTGCGCCGCCATCACTGTCACCGTCAGCGCGAACCTTCGCGAAAGTCCTTCCACCGGTAGAATCCGGTAAGGAAGGGACGAAACCAGGGACGGCCCGTGTAGAACGGGTGAATCGGACGGAATTCCTGACCATCATAAGCACAGTCGCCGTCCATCGATCCCAAGACCTTTTGGGCGGCCAGGTGCCCGAGATAGGGCAGCAGGGCGACGCCGGAGCCGTTGCAGGCGAGTGCGTAGTGCCTGCCGTCGATTTCCCCGACATGGGGAAGGAGGTCCCGGGCGAAGCCGAGCTGTCCAGTCCAGCAATGTGAAACGGTAGCATCGGACAGGTCCGGGAAAATTCCAACCATCAACTCGCGAAGGGTCGCGGCAGCGTAATCGAGGCGAATTCGGCCCAGGGACGCCCTCGCCCCGAGAAGAAGTCGCTGACCGTCAGGCGACGGCCGGTAATAGCAGTGCCGCCAACGGGTCTCCACGATCATGCGGAGATTGGGAATCAGTCGCCGAATCCGGGCCTCCCCCAGCGGATTTGTAGCGATCATATAGGAATGAACCGGGATGAGGCGTTTGGCGAACGGTCGAAGTTCGGGAAGCGTGTATCCGTTGGTTGCCACGATAACGTTCCCGGCGCGGATCGAACCCCGAACGGTGCCGATGCGGTGACCAGAAGAGTCTCGCTCCATGCCGATCACCCGGGCCCGCGACCGAACCGTCACCCCGCTGTGCACGGCGCGTTCCAACAGGCCGGCGTGAAACTTCGCGGGATGAAGGCCGCCGTGCCTATTGTAAATGCATCCTCCGGCGTAGCATTCGGACCGGATCTCATCTGCCAGTTGCGACTTCGAAATGACAGTAACGTCATATCCGAGATGACGCGTCACACTGTCGACATCCCGTCGAATCATGTCGAAATCCCGTGGCCGCCAGGCGGCACGGAGCCTGCCGACCGTCCTGAAGTCGCACTCTATCCGTTCGGACCGGATCAGATCCGTCGTGAACTCGAATGCATTCAGCCCCTCTCGCAAGATCGCCGCAGCGCGGGATTCGCCATATCGCTTCGACAAAAGCTCGAATGGCATGACGTGTCCGCCGCCAATCATCCCTCCTGCACGGCTGGATGCGCCAAATCCCGGAACTTCCGCCTCCAACACGACAACCTCGCGGCCGGCGCGGGCGAGCGTTATCGCCGCGGTCAGTCCGGCATATCCGGAACCGACGACTGCGACATCTGCCGCGCGAGGCAGCGGCTCGATTTCGGTATCCGGCCTCGGTGCGTCCTCCCACCAGAATGGGCGGTCGTTGCCGTCGAAAGATCGGGGTGCGGTTGCAGATCTCGGAACCGGTCGAATGGAGTTCGACAGAATCGCTTTCATGGTCAGAGTGATCCCAGATTCCGGCGCAAGTGTTCGACGACATGGCGCGCATCGCCCGCAGCGCCGAGAATGATCCCAGACTTGCGTGTGTGCAGCCAATTGAGGCCGAGAAAGTAGAGTCCGTCCACTTCCGTCACGCCGCGTTGGGTGTAAGGGTATCCGAATTCGTCGAAGATCGGGAAACCGACCCAGGAAAAGTCGAACCCGAACCCGGTAGCCCAGATAACGGTTCTGATTCCGGCCTCCCGCAGGATGACCTCCCGAGGCGTCGCCGGATAATCTCCGAGTTCGCCACCGAAATCCGAGTTGTCATCGTCGGGCGGCGGCGCTGCGATTCCCTTGTCCCGGATATAGCCGTCAACCGACCGGCAAAAGGCTTTGGCAAAGGCGTCTGCGTCGCGCATGTTCGTTTCGAGATTGTCGGCAAGGTAGATCGTCCCGTCGGACGCACGTTCGAGGGAACCCAGAAGCCGAATTCCTTCGCGCAGGAACTGGTGGAGGTTCAGCGTATGCCCGCCATCGAGCCCGCTGACATGGGGATCGCCCCGAAATCTGTGGGCCGGAGATTCCAGCTGGTCGGGCGTACGGTCAAGGTAGCCCATGTCGAACTGCCAGCGTGACAGGTCTTTTCCGCGGTATCTGCGAGGTATGCGTCCTGCACGCCCGACGCAAAGCCAGACCTCGCGCCCGGAGTTGCGCACCTCCTCTGCAACCTGGGCGCCGGACTGTCCGCTGCCCACAACCAGAACGGCGCCATCTGCCAGTTCGCCGGGGTTACGATAGGAACTGACATCGATCTGGTCGACGTCCTCTGGCAGGTGTCGGAATACGGCAGGACGGCGAACTGTCTGGTACATGCCACAACAGATGATCAATGCGTCACAGTACCGAAGCCCGCTTGTGGTCTCGACTTCGAACATCGCACCTCTCGGGCACTGGCGAATAGCGGTGACTTTCGTCGACGTTTCTACGGGCGCCGCGAATGAACCGGCAAACCTTTCCATGAACGCGATGAACTCCCCCCTGGGCATGAACCCCTCGGAATCGGAATGAGGCGGCATCCCGGGCAAAGTCACGGTCCAGTTCGGTGTCACAAGGCAAAAACTGTCCCATCGTTGGGAACGCCAGGATTCGCCTATCCGGCCGGCTTCGAGAACAGCATGCTCAATCCCGTGACCTGACAGAAAACAGCTTGCACAGAGGCCTGCCTGGCCCGCGCCGATGACTATGACGTCGTCTTTCGCAATTCTGCCCATTTTCACGCGCATCCGGAGACTGTAACGCCGCTGACACCGTCCCGACGCAACGCGCCGCCGGGTACGGACCATCTCTGGAAATCGTCCCTTCATAACAGTCCCCAGTGTCCGGGAACTGGCACGAGGATGGAGCAGGACCCCTGTGTCATTTTGACTTGATCTGCCCGATTCATGACGGAATCCGACAGAGGAACAACAGTTCTGGCAGGAACTAGCCTTGAAGCCCCCTCCCGAACGGATCCGGAGGTGGTCGTCAAACCGTCCGGCACCGACAAACCGGGTGTTTGGCGGAAGGTCGCTGGTCCGCCTAAGCATGTCGGATCCGGATGCGTGGCCAGAGGAAATTCGCCACGGCACGCAACCGTTTCCAGATGGACCTGCGTCGTCGCGGACGGGACAGGATCGCCCGTTTCCATCGCTGCTCCGGTCTGAACGCGAACTTCTGACGATCGCGCATGACTCCGGGAATCAAACAGTCGTTGCGCCAGCCGGTAAGGCCCCGCCCAAACCAAACTCTGACTTCCCAGTATCAAATCTGCGCAGGCGCCGGAGCAGCCTGCCGACACGCTCAAGGGCCTTCTTGTTCTTCATCGCAATCGAATACCGACTCAGCCGGAAACGGCCCCATCGGGTATTCGCATAACATTGCGTGAAGGCCAGGCAGTCGAAGTCTTCCGGCTTGGCCTTTCCTTGTCACTGGCGCTTCGCATTTGTGCAATTGCCAATCTCCATGAACTGGGTCCTGTCGAAACACTTCGTTTCATCGACGAACTCACGGTTCTCGCGGTTGCCTTGCCGGGTCGGCACACTGTTCCAGCAAAGCCTCTCATCATCTCGGAATGGCGTGAAAGCCTTGTGCGATTTGTGCAAAAACACTGTCCCTTTGCCGCAATTTCGGATGCGACTGCGAGCTACAATTGCTTAACGCACAAAGGATTTCGCATGGATGCTGCTGCATCGGACACAAAGGGCGAACTCACGGACCTGATTGACCTGATCCATCTTCGCAAGTCCTTTGGAGAAACCGTCGTGCTTGACGACATCAGTCTTTCTGTCAGTCAAGGTGAAGTCCTGGCACTCATCGGCCCGAGCGGCTCGGGAAAAAGCACGCTTCTCCGATGCATCAATCTGCTAGAGGTTCCTGACAGCGGAACGCTGATGCTGGACGGTGAACAGATCCGTTACGATTTCAAAGGTTCAGCTTGGCGTACCGCCCGGGAATTGACCCGATTGCGGGCCTCCGTCGGCATGGTTTTCCAGAACTTCAACCTGTGGCCTCACAAAACCGTTCTCGAGAATATCACGGAAGCACCGATCCGGGTCCGCCGAACAAAACCGGCTGTCGCGCGCCAACACGCGTCTGAATTGCTGGAAATGGTCGGGCTTCCCGAAAAACGTGATTCATATCCGCGCCAGCTTTCCGGTGGCCAGCAACAGCGTGTTGCCATCGCCCGCGCCTTGGCCATGGAACCAAAGCTGATGCTCTTCGACGAGGTCACCTCCGCGCTCGATCCGGAACTGGTCGGTGAGGTCCTCGATATCATGAGCAATCTGGCAGTAAGCGGGATGACAATGATCGTGGTCACGCACGAGATGGGATTTGCCCGTCACGTGAGCCACCGAACGGCATTCCTGTACAACGGTCGCATCGAGGAAATCGGTCCTTCGCCTGATGTCCTCGGCGCCCCCGGGAACGCCCACACGCGGCAATTCTTGAACCGCGTCCTGCACCACCAATAGGCAACGGGATTCCGGGAGTGGCAAACAGTATCATAGACTACATTTACTGGTTCGCGCCCTACACCGTCGGGTTCTTTCACGCGGCCGTAATCGCGCTGGAAGTCTCGTTTCTCGCTATCGTCATCAGCTGGATGATCGGGCTCGTCACAACACTTGGGAAATCATCCCGCAGCCGGTTTTATCGCTGGCCGGCAGAATTCTACATCTGGTTTGTGCGGGGAACACCAAGTCTTATCCAGATCTTCATCATTTACTTCGGGATTCCCCATGTTTCGGGCTTCCGTCTTTCCCCATTTGTCGCCGGCGTCGCCGCGCTGGCGATCAGCAGCGGAGCCTATGTCGCCGAGGTGTTTCGATCCGGGTTTCTTGCAATCCCCAGGGGGCAGACCGAGTCGGCGCTGGCGCTGGGAATGAGTCCGGCGATGATGATGCGGCACATCATCCTTCCTCAGGTGGTCCGTATCGTGGTTCCGGCGATGACCAATGAGGCGATAAACACCCTGAAGAACACCTCGCTCCTGTCGACGATCACGATCATCGAGGTGACCATGTTTGCCCAGCTTTCTCTTGCAGAGACATTCCGGCCGTTTGATTTTCTTATCGCTGCGGCCATCATCTATTTGATCATGAACACAATTTTGAGCCAATTCGCATCGTGGTACGAAAAAAAATACTCCCTGGAAATTTAATGATCGACCGTGAAACCCCAGAACGTGAAACTCGAGAGGATACGACCATGAAAAGACGAGATTTCCTGGGTACGGCAGGCGCCGCCATCGCGGTGACGGCTGTTGCCCCGATCGCCAGCCAAGCGGCATCTGACCTGGAACTGCTGAAAGCCGGTGTGCTGACGTCCGCAACTGAAGGTACCTATCCGCCATTCAGCATGCGAAAGCAGGGCGGAGAACTGGACGGTCTGGAAATGAGGATCATGGGCGAGATTTGTAATCGCCTTGATCTGGACTACCGGCCGGTAATTGTCAAATGGGATTCGATGCTCGTCGGCCTCCAGGCTGACCACTTCGATATCGTCGGCAATGCGATGGGTATTACCGCGGAACGGCAGAAAGCAGTCACATTCTGTGACGGATGGATCGAGACCGGTGCCCGCGTTGTCGTCCACAAGGACTCCGGCTATGCCTCGGCGGACGAACTTCGGGGAAAGGACATTGGTGCCATCGCTGCGTCGACATTCATTCCCATTGTCGAAAAACTCGGCGGCAACCTTAAGGCGTACAAGGCTGACGTTGACGGCATGCAGGATCTTGTGAACGGCAATATCGAGGCAGTCATTCTGGAGAGCATTGCCGCCAACTACGCGATCACCAAGTCGAATCTGCCACTGCGGTCACTTCCCGGATTGATCGATCCGGCGCAACTCGGGTGGGCAGTCAAAAAGGGCAAACCCAACCTTGTTCGTGCAATCAATGCCACCCGGGCCGAAATGGTTGCCGAGGGCAAGGTTGCCGAACTCTTCGACGACATCATCGGCTATGATCCGTCACCGAGCGATCCAATTCGGAGCATTCTCTGACCCGCAGGTCCCGCCCGGTCGTCAACCGGGCGGACCGCCTCTACCGAGGCGAAACACGCATCGGACCCGCGGCATGGCACCACCGTTCGGGTGGCCAAGTTCAGTATTTTGAGTTCGCGGATCTTGATAGATCGCATGTAATCGGGAACCAAGGTCATCACGCGCGATTGCGCCGCCGGTGGCCAAGCTCCTCTGGAGACCAGAAAAGGACCCGAATGACCTAATTCCCCGGTCCGATCTGTCTGTTCATTTCGTGTCGCTGGCGCTACTCTGCCGAAAAAATCCTGCGGAGTCGGAATCCTATGACAACCTGTCGTTTTGCGCCGTCACCGACGGGGTTTCTGCATGTCGGCAACCTGCGGACCGCGCTGTTCAATTTTCTGTTTGCCCGGAAGTCCGGAGGCTGTTTCATTCTTCGTCTGGACGACACCGATCCGGAGCGTTCCCGGGACGAGTTTGCCGACGCAATTCGATTTGACCTCGAGTGGCTCGGCCTAGAATGGGACCGGCTGGAGCGGCAATCGGCCCGGCTCGACCGTTACCGGACCGCCCGGGATGACCTCCTCGCCTCTGGACGTCTTTACGAGTGTTTCGAGACACAGGCGGAGCTCGACCTGAAACGCAAGAAACAGCGTCGACTCGGACGTCCGCCGGTTTATGACCGATCGGCCCTGCAACTCTCGGAGACAGAGCGGCAGGACCTGCGCGCGAGTCGCCCGCCGCATTTCCGATTTCTTCTCCACCGGCATCGCGCGGCCTGGCAGGATGGTATCCTTGGCGAGACGTCGATCGATGTGGGAAGTGTCTCCGACCCGGTTCTGGTCCGCGCCGACGGCCAGTTCCTCTACACGCTGGCCTCGGTCTGCGATGACATCGATTTCGGGGTCACCGATGTCGTTCGCGGCGCCGATCACGTGACCAACACTGCGATCCAGGTCCAGATCTTCGAGGCCATGGGCGGTGGCGTGCCGGGGTTTGCCCATCACTCGCTGCTGACCGGACGCGGTGGAGAAGCGTTGGCGAAACGTGAGGGGTCGCTGGCTATCCGGGATCTTCGGGCCGCGGGAGTCGAGCCGATGGCGCTTCTGTCGCACCTGGCCCGGCTGGGGTCGTCTCATCCGGTTGTGCTTCGCGGTTCGGTCACGGAGCTGGCTGCGGAGTTCGATCTGTCTCGCTTTGGTGCGGCGCCGGCCAAATTCGATCCCGAGGATGCGGCCGGGCTGACCGCCCGGTATCTCGCGACGCTGCCGGTGAGCGCAGTCAGTTCAGATCTCGCGGCCTTGGGCGTTCCGTCTGCGGAGGCCGGTGCCTTCTGGGGTGCGGTCCGAGAGAACATCCGGACCCGGTCGGACATCGATCACTGGTGGAAATTCTGTACGGGAGGCGCAGAACCGCTGGTCGATTCCGAGGACGCCGGTTTTGTCGCCGAAGCCTTGGATCTGCTGCCTCCACGGCCGTGGAATTCCGGGACCTGGTCGTCCTGGACGTCCCGTGTCAGCGAGGCCACAGGCCGTCGGGGGCGACGCCTCTACCTGCCGCTCCGAAAGGCGTTGACCGGGAGGCCGCAGGGACCGGACATGTCGAAATTGATGCCCTTGATCCGGGCTGCCCCGGAGTGGCCGGAACGCCGACAGGCGAATCCGTGAATACCTCCGGCCTCGCGTCGCAGGGCCGCAATTCCCGCCACAGCCCCTGCGCCACGGACCGCTCGGCGGGTGGCCGGCCGGCGCCGCGCGCGTCAGCAATAACTGGTGGCATGTGACCGGACGGCTCTGAGCCTGTCCGAAGACGGCGGGTGGGCGGCCAGAAAACTTATCCAGCTTCGACCAACCAATTGAAGTGTCCGGTGCCCCGGGCCGGATCATTCCCGGCCCTGAAAGCGGTCCGCCTCCATTTCCTGGTCCTTCGAGCCGAAGCGGCTTTCGACGGAGCCACCGATCCGACCCCGGCTTCGGGTCCGGACTTGAGTGCTCCATTGATCAGCGACACCAATTCGAATCCTGTCTGGACTTGCACGATCCGTTCGTCGAGACGTCCACCTGTTCGGTGGCCCGCTTCATGGGCTACGACGAAAGCGGCTTCATCGTCGTTTTGGGTCGTTTTCTGGAGATCGCTGGTAAGGAGACGACCGGCCGCCCACCCTGGCCTCGGGGACTGGAAGGAAACGGGCGCCTCCATCGGATAGCCAACGTCGAGGAGGACCCGGTCGCGGCGCGGCGTCGGGTCTGCGGGCGAGTGTGTCCGCAGAAACGTCTGGCAACCGGAACCATACGCCCGACAACCTGGTTGCGGGCAGCAAAGCCATCGCTCGCGGTTCGCACGGGCGTCGTGTCCGGCCGGGTCCGCGTGTCGCCCGTCCCACTCTGAACGCACCGCCTGAAGGGTGTCGACAGGACCACGGCAACCCGAACCGCCGGTCATGCCGGGGACCGGTGCCACCGCCGCCGCCCCGCAACGGGACGCGGGGCGGTATCATGTTACAGGTTTTCCGGCTGGGGCATGCCGAGGACGTGGTACCCACCGTCGACATGAACAATCTCGCCTGTCGTTCCGGCGCCCAAATCGGAAACCAGGAAGACAGCGGCACCACCGATGTCGGCCAAGGACGCGTTGCTGCGGAGGGGGGCGTTGGACTCGGCAGTTCGGAAAATCCGTCTGGCGCCCCCGATTGCGGCCCCCGAGAGGGTTCGCATGGGTCCGGGGCTGATGGCATTGACCCGGATTCCCCGCGGTCCGAGTTCGTTGGCGAGATAGCGGACTGCGCCCTCCAGCGCCGCCTTCGCCACCCCCATGACGTTGTAGTTGGGCATTACCGATCGCGACCCTTGAAAGGTCAATGTGATGATGCTTCCGCCCGACGGCATCAGCGCCGATGCGCGCCTGGTTATATCGATCAGGCTGAAACAGGAAACTTCGAGGCAGGTTCGAAAATTCGACCGGGAAGTGTTGACGATGCCGTCGGCCAGGTCCTCCCGTTCGGCATACGCGATGGCGTGGACCACAAAATCAAGCGTTCCCCACGCGCTGCCAAGGCGTTCGAAAACACTGTCAAGCGCGGCATCGTCAAGGACGTCGGCGGGCATCACCAGATTCGATCCGATCCTACCGGCGAGTGGGCGAACTCGATTTCCGAGCGCCTCGCCCTGATAGGTGAATGAAAGTTCGGCACCCTGGTCGCTCAGGCGACGGGCAATTCCCCAGGCAATGGACCGTTCGTTGGCGACGCCGAGGATCAGCCCCCGCCGGCCGGAAAGGAGTCGCAGGTCCCCGGCCAGCCCAGCGTTCGTTTCCGCCGCGGAATCGGAGTTGGAGGCAGCGGGCGCCCCGGATTCCGGTTCAGCCGTCATAGCGACTCATGGCCAGTGACGCATTGGTGCCACCGAAACCAAAGCTGTTGGAGACGACGGTGTCGATCTCGACATCATCGATCCTGGACGTGGTGATGTCGCCGGCGCGAATGCCGGGGTCGAGGTCGAAGACGTTGGCCGATGCGGCGATAAACCCCTGGTCAAGCATCAGGAGCGAATAGATGGCTTCCTGGACACCCGCGCCGCCGAGGCTGTGGCCGGTCAAGGACTTTGTCGACGAGATCGCCGGCATCGAGTCGTCGCCAAAGATTCGGCGGACGGCGTCCACCTCGACCACGTCTCCCGCCGGGGTCGAGGTGCCATGGGCGTTGATATAGTCGACCCGACGCCCATTGAGGGTCGAAATCGCCCGCCGCATGGCCCTTTCGCCGCCTTCTCCGGACGGGGCGACCATGTCATGACCATCCGACGTGGCCCCGTATCCAGTGACTTCGGCATAGATCCGCGCCCCGCGCGCGATGGCGTGGTCCAATTCCTCGAGGACGACGACTCCGCCACCGCCGGCAATCACAAATCCGTCGCGGTTCGCGTCGAATGCCCTGGACGCGGTCTCCGGAGAATCATTGAACTTTGAGGACATGGCCCCCATGGCATCGAACAGGCACGAGAGCGTCCAGTCCAATTCTTCGCCGCCTCCAGCGAAGACGATGTCCTGCTTGCCCATCTGGATCTGCTCGACGCCGTTGCCGATGCAATGGGCTGACGTGGAGCAGGCGGAGGTGATGGAGTAGTTGACGCCCTTGATCCGAAACGGGGTGGCGAGGCAGGCGGAATTGGTGGATGACATGCAACGGGTGACCATGAAGGGACCCATGCGTTTCGGGGCACCTCGTTCGATCACCGTCTGATGCGCCCGAAACAGGTTCAGGGTCGAGGGCCCGCCGGAGCCCATGATCAGCCCGGTCCGCTCATTGGACACGTCGCTGTCCTCGAGGCCGCTGTCGGCGATCGCCTGCTCCATGGCGATGAAATTGTAGGCGGCACCGTCGCCCATGAAACGCAAACGCCGCTTGTCGATATGCTCGCTGATGACGATGTCCGGCCGGCCGTGAATCTGGCTCCGGAATCCGTGGTCCCGGTACTCTTCCGCAAAGCTGATTCCGGACCGACCCGTCCGAAGGGACTCGGTCACGGCTTCGGAGTCGTTTCCGATCGACGATACGATACCCAATCCGGTAATGACCACGCGCCGGTTCATGTTCTTCACATCTCCTGTCCTGCAGGTCGTCCGAATGGGCGCAGGCCGGGGTCCGGATGTTGATCGGGGTCCGTCGTTCGACGAATTCCGGACCGGTGCCTATTCGGCCTTGAAAAGGCCGACCTTCATGTCGGTGGCCACGAAGATCTCGTCTCCGTCGGCAACAACACGGCCGTTGGCAATACCAAGCTTGAGCCTCCGGTCAATGACCCGCTTGAAATCGACAAAGTAGGTGACGAGTTGGGTCTTCGGAGTGATCATGCCCGTAAAGCGGACCTCGCCGACCCCGAGCGCCCGGCCCTTGCCGGGCATTTCGCGCCAGCCCAGATTGAAACCCGTCAATTGCCAGAGGGCGTCGAGCCCAAGGCAGCCCGGCATGACCGGATCGCCAGGGAAATGGCATTGGAAAAACCACAGATCCGGCGAAATATCCTGTTCGGCGACCACGTTCCCGGCCCCGAATTCACCTCTGTCGGCGGAGATGTCAATCACCCGATCCACCATGAGCATCGGTGGTGCCGGCAGCTGCGCGTTTCCGGGTCCGAACAGTTCGCCCCGCGAACAGCGAAGGAGACCTTCATAGTCAATCGCACTCGGATAACGAGACATGTCCGGCCGGGCCTCCGGTCCAGAAGTGGCGGTTCCGACTATCCCAGGGCAGGGAAGGAGGCAAGTGCGGACGGGCTCCTGCCGGTATTTGACCGATTGGCGGCAGGATGCCGGATCTGAGAAAGTCTGTTTGAATTCCGGTTGGAATTTCGCCATAGAGGGTTCGCAAGGCCGGCACGAAACCGGCGAGTGCTGAGATTTGGGATGGAAACAGACGTTCAGGTCCGTGCCCGGGACTGGCTTCGGAAGGGCGGCGTCAGACCGACGCGCCAGCGTCTGGCCCTGGCGGCGTTGTTGGTGGGTGACGGAAGGAACCGGCATGTAACGGCCGAAGGGCTGCACAGGCTGGCGGCCTCCCGGGGTGCCGCCGTGTCCAAGGCGACCGTCTACAATACGCTCGGGTTGTTCTGCGATGCCGGGCTCCTGAACGAGATTGCGGTGGACGGGCAGACGTCCAGTTTCGACACCTGTACGACCGACCACGCGCATTTCTTCAACGAGCGGTCTGGTCGGCTGACGGACGCACCACCGAATTTGGTGGACGTCCGGGTGCTTGCGCCTCCGCCGGACGGCACGGAAATCGCCCGGGTTGATGTCGTCGTCCGGCTTCGTGAAATCTGACTGCTCACCGAATTCCGGCTGCGGGACTTGCACGTGTCGGCTCCGGGTTGATGGCGGCTGCCCCAGAGGATGACACCGGACGGCGCGGGCCGGTGAGGAAAACACACCGATGAACGAGAAGGACATGGGCGTCCGCAAGCTGTTTGTCAGCACGCACGGCTGCCAGATGAATGTCTATGATTCCGAACGGATGGCCGGCCAGCTCTGCCAGGACGGCACCTGGCAAGAGACGTCGAATCCGGAGGATGCAGATTTCATTCTGCTCAACACTTGTCATATCCGCGAAAAGGCGGCGGAGAAGGTGTATTCGGAACTCGGCCGGTACAAGCCGCTCAAGGATGCCCGCCCAGACCTCCTTGTCGGCGTCGCCGGCTGCGTTGCCCAGGCCGAAGGCGCAGAAATCGTGCGTCGCCAGCCGCTGGTCGATGTCGTCGTCGGACCGCAGGCCTATCATCGGCTTCCCGCCCTGGTAGCCCGGGCGGCCAGGGGTGAAACCCAGCTCGACACGGAGTTTCCTGACGAGGACAAGTTTGCACATCTCGCACGACGTTCGGGACGCCGACGGTCGCCAACCGCCTTCCTCACTGTCCAGGAAGGCTGCGACAAGTTCTGTGCGTTCTGTGTGGTTCCCTATACCCGCGGCGTCGAGGTTTCGCGTCCGGCAGCCCGTGTTCTGGAGGAAGCCCGGGAGCTGGTGGCCGACGGGGTCTCCGAGATTACCTTTCTCGGCCAGAACGTGAATGCCTATCATGGCGAGGGCCCGGACGGGTCCGACTGGTCACTGGCCAGGCTGGTCCGGGCGGCGGCGGCCATCGACGGCCTGGAGCGGATCCGCTTCACAACGTCGCATCCGCGGGACATGGACGACGACCTGATCGCCGCTTTCGCCGATACCCGAAAGCTTATGCCCTATCTTCATCTTCCGGTTCAGTCAGGTTCGGACAGGGTGCTTCGGGCGATGAATCGCCGGCACACGGCGGAACAGTACCGGCACGTGATCGCGAGGATCCGAGAGGCGCGGCCGGACGTCGCCATCTCCGGGGACTTCATCGTCGGTTTTCCCGGGGAGACGGAAGCCGACTTTCAGGAGACGCTGGCTCTGTGCCGTGACATTGGCTACGCGCAGGCGTTTTCCTTCCGGTACTCACCGCGGCCGGGAACGCCGGCGGCCGAACGCCGGCAAGTCGACCCGGCGGAAGCGTCCGACCGGCTGCAGCGCCTGCAGGTGCTCCTGACCCGGCAGCGTCAGGCCTACCAGGCCACCCAGGTCGGCCACACGTTTCCGGTCCTCGTGGAACGGCGTGGGCGACTTCCGGGACAGGTGGCGGGCCGGTCACCCCACATGATTCCGGTCCACCTGATGGCCCCGGAGTCGGCGCTCGGCCAGATCCTCCCGGTTCGGATCCTGGGATCGGAAGCCAACTCGCTTTCCGGTGTCCTGCCGACCGTCCCGGGCGCCGGCGGCAATCCTCCGAACATGAAATGGTCGTTGAACGGAGGCGGTGGAATCCCGTCGGGCGCCGAGCCGGCGCCGTCTGGCCGGGCTGTCTGACCTCCGGTTCGGGCGCGGGCAAACACGCGAGGGTCCGTCGTCGACGAGGCTTGCAATCACGCCTGGGTTCCGGCACTTTCACGGAGATCGGACCCTGCCCCGGAACGGAGACCTGTTTGGCGATATCCGCCGATTCGATATCCCGGCAACGACCTGCGGTCGACCGCAGCAGCCTGGAATTCCCCGACAATCGACTGTTGGTCAGCCTGTGCGGCGAATTCGACCGCAACCTGGGCCGTGTGGAAGCCGAATTCGGTGTCCAGATAACCCGGCGCGGCAACCATCTCGACATCATCGGGGACGGGGAGGCGCGCGGCCGCGCGGCGCGGGTACTCAGAGTTCTCTACGAGCGGTTGGAGGGCGGTCGCCCGGTGGGTCCCATGGACATCGATGCCACGATACGGTTCGAGACCGGACGTGGGAATGGTGAAACCCGGACGGGCCGGGAAACGCGGCACGGACAATTTCGGCGGGGACACGGCAGCCGCAACGACGATGGCGGCGGCGTATCCTCCACGGAACCGTGGAGGCCGGGAGAGTCTGATGACCGGCAGATAGAGATCCGCACGCGCCGGAAGACGGTCGAGCCGCGCACGCCGACCCAGGCCGCCTATATCCGGCGGCTGTTTCGCGACGACATGGTCTTCGGTCTCGGGCCGGCCGGAACCGGAAAGACCTATCTGGCCGTTGCGGTGGCGGTTTCACTGTATCTCTCCGGCGAAGTCGACCGCATCATCCTTTCCCGCCCGGCTGTGGAAGCGGGGGAGCGCCTCGGATTCCTGCCGGGCGACATGCGCGAAAAGGTCGATCCCTACATGCAGCCGCTGCATGCGGCACTGAACGACTTCCTTCCGTCCAAGCAATTGGGACGCCTGATCGAAGACAACCTGATCGAAATCGCTCCGCTCGCGTTCATGCGGGGCCGGACGCTGGAGAACGCCTTCGCTGTTCTCGACGAGGCCCAGAACGCGACGTCGATGCAGATGAAGATGTTCCTGACACGCCTCGGGCATGGATCGCGCATGGCGATCACAGGAGACACCAGCCAGATTGATCTGCCGCGCGGTCTCCGGTCAGGCCTGGTCGAAGCCACCCGCCTCCTCAAGGGAATCGACGGTATCGGATTCATCCGATTCGGATCCGAGGACGTGGTTCGCCATGGTCTTGTACGTCAGATCGTTGATGCCTATGGCGCCGCCGAGTCGGATACCGGACCGGAGTCGGAACCACGCCCCGATGGAACCGACGGAAGGGATTGAAATCCGTATGGAGGACTGTCGCTGGACGGCGATCGACCTCGGTACGATTGCCCGACGCGCCCACAAGGCCGTGTGCGGCGAACTTGGCCTTGGCCCGGAAACGCCGGGATTTGCCGTTCTGGCAACCGATGATGCGACACTTGCTCGCCTCAACGGGCGGTTCCGTGGCGAGGCTCGAGCCACCGACATCCTGTCCTGGCCAGCATCCGGTGAACGGGCCGGCACGACCGGTTTCCGGCCGGAAGATGTTGACGACCGGGGCCAGGACCACGGGCCGTCGGGGCCTTGGCATTGGTCCGGAAGCCTGGGCGATATTGCCATGTCCTTCGAAACCTGCGCAGGGGAGGCGGCTCGGGTTGACACAACGCTTGAGAACCACGTCACCCATCTCCTGATTCACGGCATTCTCCACCTCCTTGGATTCGATCACGCGACCGGTACCGAAGTCCGGAACATGCGGGCCATCGAGACGTCGGCCCTTGCCAAGCTGGGCGTCGGTGATCCATATAGATCCAACACCACGACGGGATGACGCCTGTCGACGATCACCTATGACCCGATGAACGAAGTGACTGACGACTCCCCTATCGCAGCGCGTGGCGCGCATTCGGGAGACAGACCTACCCTTTTCAAGACCCTGACGAGCCTGTTTCGGCCTGCGGGCGAAACGCCGGCGTCGGAGATCATGTCCGGACAGTCGCTGCCCGAAGGCGGAATTGGCAATCTCCTGTCGCTCCGCGTGGAGGATGTCGCTGTTCCCAAGGCGGACATCGTTGCGGTCCCTCACGATCTCGGGCGGGAGGAACTGGTCAAGGTCTTCAGCGACAGCGGATTCTCGAGGTTGCCAGTTTTTAAGAACAGTCTCGACCATCCACTCGGCATGATCCATCTCAAGGACCTGGCCCTGGCCTACGGTTTCAACGGCAAGTCCCGGCAATTCAGGCTGAAGACGCTGATCCGGCCGTTGCTGTTCGCACCGCCATCGATGCCGATCGGCGTTCTGTTCCAGAAAATGCAGAACGAACGGAAGCACATGGCGCTGGTCATCGACGAGTATGGGGGTGTTGACGGTTTGGTCACCACCGAGGACCTTGTCGAGCAGGTGGTCGGCGAAATCGTCGACGAGCATGACGCCGAAGTGGACGCGGCATGGATCGAGGAACGACCGGGCGTATATCTTTGTCAGGCTCGCGCATCCCTCGAGGATTTTCAGGACGCAGTCGGCGAGACCTTCCTCGACGGAGAGGATGACGAGGACATCGACTCCCTTGCCGGACTGGTGTTCATGGCCTGCGGAAGGGTCCCCGTTCGAGGTGAAGTGATTCCGCTCGGGAAAGGGTACGAAGTCGAGATCGTGGAAGCCGATCCCCGGCGCATCCGCCGGTTGCGGATTCGCCGGACCGACACCATCACCTGACCGGATCCGTCATGGCGGATCGGAGGCAGGCCCGGCTTCCCCTCGGACCGAACCGAGGTTCTGCAGGCTCGGCGCCTCGCTGGCGCTGGTTGGCGATGCCTGCGAGCGCCGGATCGGGGCTGGTTCTTGCCCTAGGCCAAGCCCCGCTGTCGTTTCCCTGGGGTGCCGTCCTGGCACTGCCGGCGCTCGGATTCCTGTTTCTCGAGGCCGGCTCCGCGGGTCGGGCGTTCCGGATCGGCCTGATGGCCGGATGCGGGTATTTCGCCCTGACAATGGTCTGGATCGTCGAGCCCTTCCTGGTCCGTCCCGATGTCCATGGCTGGATGGCACCCTTTGCCCTGGTGCTTACCGTAGCCGGCATGGCCGTTTTCTGGGCCGTTCCGTTCTTTGCCGGGCATCGGCTCGCGGGAGGGGGCGTCGTCGCGCTGCCGGCTCTGGCGGCACTTTGGAGTTTGTCAGAGTTCCTGCGTTCATTCCTGGCGACCGGTTTTCCCTGGGGGCTGATCGGCTACATCTGGAGTGACCTGGCAATCATCCAGTTGGCCGCTGTCACCGGCCCGTTCGGCCTCAGTTTTCTGACGCTGCTGATCGGCTTCCTGCCGGCGATCCGGGAATGGCCGCCGTTCATTCGCCTCGGTGTTCCGGCCGGGGCCTTCGTCGTTGCCCTCCTGTTCGGCTGGGCCCGGGAATCCGAGCCCGTCGAACCCGGCAACGAGGCGGGTGCGCTCCGGTTACGGATTGTGCAGCCGAACGCCGAACAGCACCTCAAATGGGAAAAGGGGAAAGTCCGGGAGTTCTTTGAACGGCAGATCCGGATGAGCGCCGTGCGCCCTGAAGGATCGCCGGTGCCGGATCTGGTCATCTGGCCGGAGACGGCCATATCGTCCGGGTACAGCCGCCAGCCCGAGATTCGCGCGAAGATCGCCGATTCCGCCGGCCCGGGCGGCCGCGCCATCGTCGGCGCCGTCCGGAGGGACGGTGAGGCACTCTACAACAGCATCCTGTTTCTCGACCGGGATGGCGCCGTTGCCGCGGTATATGACAAGCACCACCTGGTGCCGTTTGGCGAATTCTTCCCCCTCGCGTCGGTTTTTGGCCGGTTGGGCTTGCGCGGCCTCGCCGGCGGCGGGACGGCGGGGTTTTCGGCTGGCGAGGGGCCAAAGGTGATTCGCCTGCCGGGGATTCCGGCTGTCCTGCCGTTGATTTGTTATGAAGCCGTGTTCCCGGGCGATGTCCGTGTCTCCGGTGACCGGCCGGACTGGCTGTTGCATGTCACCAACGATGCCTGGTTCGGCGAACTCTCGGGACCGTATCAGCACCTGGCGCAGGCGCGGGTCCGGGCCATCGAGCAGGGATTGCCGCTCGTTCGCGTGGCGAATACCGGGATCTCAGCCGTGATTGACGCTCGCGGTCGCGTTCTGGCCAGTCTTGCACTCGGGACCGCGGACTCGCTGGATGCCTGGCTGCCGGAGGCGGACTCCCCTCCTCCCTATGCCCTCACCGGAGAATGGCCATGGCTCACTGCGGCGCTCGTGATCCTGGGTCTTGCCGGCATGTCCCGTCGTGGCGCTCGCACGGCAGGCCGTTCCGGCAACGGTGACGGCGGCCCGGCGGCCCCGAACTGAGGCCGGGATCGAGAGACCGCATGGGTCAGTGTTCACCCTCGCCGTCCAGCCGACCGTCGCGAAAACTCCATGGCCGCCGCCGGGGTCGCCCGCTCCGTGACCGGCAGCAGCGGCATCTTGATCACTGTCTCGATGATTTCCGGATCGTCGGAGTCGATCCGGCCGAGAATCCCGACCGGATTCCACTCGCCCCGGACCTTGGCCCCTCTGCCCGGCCGTCGACCGGTACAGGCACTGAAAAACCGCCGGTCTGGCTGGAGATCGGTTTCGGAAGTGGAGAGCACCTGCTGCATCAGGCCGTTGCCCATCCCCAGGTCTTGTTCTTCGGATGCGAGCCCTTCGTCAACGGCGTCGCAAGCCTCCTGGGCAAGCTCATTGATCGAGGCGTCGGCAATGTCCGGATCCACCCGGGAGACGTCCGGGACCTGTTGGACGTGTTGCCGCCGGGGTCGATCGGAAGGGTATATCTTCTGTATCCTGACCCCTGGCCCAAACGGCGTCACCATCGGCGCCGATTTGTCACGGATGAATACCTGGTCCCTCTCGCGCGTGCGATGACACCCGGCGGGACCCTGCGTATCGCCACCGACATCGGGAGCTACGTCCGGCAAAGTCTCGAACGGGTTCCGGCGGGCGGTCGGTTCGAATGGCTGGCGGAAGGCCCGGCGGACTGGCGGACTCCCTGGCGGGACTGGCCCTCAACCCGCTACGAACAAAAGGCCCTTCGGGAATCGCGAAGACCTGTTTATCTGACATTTCGGAAGCGTTAACACGAATTCACAGTCGGGATGGCGGACCCGGCCGCCACAACCGGGATCCGCTGGCGACCGCAAGGCCTCAAGAGAACCGGGAGTCGGAGAGATGTCTGACCAAAATGTGCAGAACGGGCTGACGGCCTGGCCGTCAGGGCCTCTCCGGGGGGAGGCCCGGGTTCCCGGAGACAAGTCGATTTCGCATCGGGCCTTGATCCTCGGGGCGCTCTCCGTTGGTGAGACCGTCATCAGCGGATTGCTGGAGAGTGGGGACGTCCAGCATACAGGTCGGGCCATGCGGGCCTTCGGGGCCGCTGTCGAGCGGGGGCGCGACGGGCGCTGGCATGTCCATGGCGTCGGAACCGGCGGATTCGCCGAACCCGACGACGTGATCGACTGTGGGAACTCCGGTACCGGTGTCCGCCTGATCATGGGGGCCGCCGCCACGCAGCCGATCACCGCCACTTACACTGGTGACCGGTCTCTCCGGTCCCGGCCCATGGCCCGGGTCACGGAGCCGCTCGCGCGCTTCGGTGCCCATGCCGTCGGCCGGGCCGGCGGGCGTCTACCGCTCACCTTGGTCGGTGCCAACGATCCACTGCCCATCGCTTTCGAATCGCCGCATCCTTCGGCCCAGGTCAAGTCGGCCGTCCTCCTGGCTGGGCTCAGTGCGCCAGGCCGGACTCACGTGATCGAGGCGGTGGCAACCCGGGACCACACCGAGAGGATGTTCAGGGGGTTTGGCGCCGAGGTGACGACGTCCGAAAAGGCGGATGGACGCGAAATCACGGTTGTCGGGCAGCCGGAGTTGACGGGTCAGGCGATAACGGTCCCCCGGGATCCGTCCTCTGCCGCATTCCCGGTCTGTGCCGCGTTGATCACCGAGGGATCGGATATTGTGGTTCCCGGCGTCAGTCGGAATCCGACGCGGACCGGCCTCTACGAGACTCTCCTGGACATGGGGGCCGATTTGACGTTCAGCCGCGAGCGAGTGACCGGCGGCGAACCGGTCGCTGACCTCCGGGTCCGGTCGAGTCGTCTCAGCGGCGTGGATGTCCCGCCGGACCGGGCACCATCGATGATTGACGAATACCCGATCCTGGCCGTGGTTGCGGCCTTTGCCGAAGGTCGGACCACGTTCCGTGGAATCGGAGAGCTGCGAGTCAAGGAAAGTGACCGTATCGACGCGACCGCCCGGGGCCTCGAAGCAAATGGCGTCACTGTCGAGGAAGGCCGGGACTGGTTGGTTGTCGATGGTCGTGGGGGTGACGGCGTCCCAGGCGGCGGCACCGTGGCGGCGCGTCTCGACCACCGGATCGCCATGGCGTTCCTGTGCCTCGGTCTGGCTTCGCGGGCACCGGTGTCCGTGGACGACGCGCGGGTTATCGATACCAGTTTTCCCGGTTTCGCGGCGTTGATGAGCCAACTCGGGGCACGGCTCGCCGGCAACAACGATGGCACCGGCGCCGCGGGCGACTGAACCGGGCCCGCGAACGCGAAGTGAGATTCACGGTTGCCATTGACGGGCCGGCGGCAGCGGGAAAGGGGACGATCGCCCGGGCCGTGGCCGAGCGCTTCGACTTCCACCATCTTGACACGGGTCTGCTCTATCGGGTTGTGGCCCGGAAACTGCTTGATTTGGGCCGGTTGGACGATGCCGAGTCCGAAGCCCCGGTGCTCGCCGCCGGGCTCTCGGAAGCGGATCTGGCGCTCAATGGGTTACGCGACGATCCGGTGTCGGAGGCGGCGGCCCGGATTGCAGTCCTTCCGGAAGTCCGGAACGCACTGATCGGGTTTCAGCGGTGGTTTGCCGGCCGAGAGGGTGGGGCCGTTCTCGATGGCCGCGACATCGGAACCGTGGTTTGCCCCGATGCCGAGGTGAAGTTGTTCGTGACTGCCGCCGAGGACATTCGGGCCCGGAGGCGTTACCGGGAAATGCACGGACGGGGCGAGACCCTGACGCCGGATGAGGTCCTGCAGACGATCCGAGTCCGAGATGCACTGGATACCGGCCGGGGTGTGGCGCCGCTTCGTCAGGCCGTCGATGCCGTCTTGCTTGATACCAGTGAACTCACTATAGAGTCGGCTGCTGCCAGGGCAGTGGCCGTGGTCGAAAAAGGACTCGGGCGGGGTCGGTGACGAACCGGCCCTTCTGTTATGTGGCGGCTTCCGATGTTCGTAGGGCGTCGGTTTGCGTGATGAGTGAAAGACCCGCGGAACCAACCGCGCGGCCGGAAAGATCGGACCCGAAAGGGATGGAAAGGTAGCTTAGATGACAATGCCCGACGATGCCTCGATGCTGGAATTCGAGGCCCTTCTCAACGAAAGCTTCGAAATCGATACGCCATCGGAAGGCACCGTCGTCAAGGGCCGGGTGATTGCCGTCGAGGCCGGACAGGCCATCATCGACATCGGCTACAAGATGGAAGGCCGGGTTGACCTCAAGGAATTCGCCGGTCCGGGCCAGGCCCCGGAAGTGACCGAGGGCGATGATGTCGAGGTGTATCTCGAACGCGTCGAGAATGCTCGGGGTGAAGCGGTCATCAGCCGGGACAAGGCACGCCGCGAAGAGGCCTGGGATCGGCTCGAGAAGGCCTATGCTGCCGGGGAAAAGGTTGAAGGCGTCATCTTCAACCGCGTCAAGGGCGGGTTCACGGTCGATTTGGGTGGCGCCGTGGCCTTTCTGCCCGGGTCGCAGGTCGATGTCCGGCCGGTTCGCGACGTGACGCCGCTGATGCAGATTCCCCAACCCTTCCAGATTCTCAAGCTCGACCGTCGCCGGGGCAATATCGTGGTTTCGCGGCGGGTGATTCTCGAGGATGCCCGTGCGGAACAGCGAGCAGAGATCGTCGGGCGGCTGAACGAGGGCGACGCCATCGAAGGTGTGGTCAAGAATGTTACCGACTACGGCGCTTTTGTCGATCTGGGAGGGGTCGACGGTCTGCTTCATGTGACCGACATGGCCTGGCGCCGGGTTCATCATCCGTCGGAGGTGCTGAGTGTCGGTGAGACGGTCCGTGTCCAGGTGATTCGGATCAACCGCGAGAATCAGCGAATCAGCCTTGGAATCAAGCAACTGCTGGAAGATCCATGGAAAGCGGTTCGGGACCGTTACCCGCTGGAATCCGTCCAGACCGGCCGGGTCACCAATATCACCGACTATGGCGCTTTTGTCGAACTGGAACCCGGGGTCGAGGGGCTGGTGCATGTCTCCGAAATGTCCTGGACCAAGAAAAACGTCCATCCCGGACGTATTGTCTCTACGTCCCAGGAAGTGCAGGTCATGGTTCTCGACATCGATACCAACAAACGGCGGGTCTCGCTGGGGCTCAAGCAGGTTCAGGGCAATCCCTGGGAGAATTTCGCAGCCAATCATCCGTCCGGGACGGAGGTTTCGGGAGAAATCAAGAACATCACCGAATTCGGATTCTTCGTCGGACTCGACGGTGGAATCGACGGCATGGTTCACCTGTCGGATCTCGACTGGAATACACCCGGCGATGAAGCCATCAAGGCCTACCGCAAGGGCGACTTCATCAAAGCCATGGTGCTTGACGTGGATCCGGTGAAGGAACGGATTTCACTGTCTGTGAAGGCGTTGAATGATCCCTTCGCCAAGGCGCTCTCCGGCCTCCGGCGCGGTGCCGTGATCACCGTGACCGTGACCTCAATCGAGGACGGCGGAATTGAAGTCGAATATGAGGGTCTGAAATCCTTCATCCGGCGCACCGACCTTAGCCGTGACAGGACGGAACAGCGTCCGAACCGGTTCTCGGTCGGTGACAAGGTGGATGCCCGTGTCACCAATATCGAACGTAGCGCCCGCCGGCTGAGGCTGTCGATCAAGGCTCGTGAAATTGTCGAAGAGCAGGAAGCGGTGGAGCAATACGGTTCAACCGATTCGGGGGCCTCGCTCGGCGACATTCTCGGAGCTGCGCTGCAGCGGAAGGAAAACGAGTAACCGCTGCCGACGTCGTCCCGTCAGGACCCTTCGCCTTCCACTTCCACTACAATTCGGGCACGGTCGCCGCTGGCGGGCTGCTGCGGTCTCCGCGGATTCCCCGTTCAGCCGTCTTTCCAGTTCCCGTGCGCGTGAACACCGCCCTACCGGGTCGAAGCCCGGGTCGACGAGGATGCGATGGGGCATTGGACGGGACGAGACCGCCTGGCTACCGGTAGGCTTCCGTGGTCATCAACCGGCTTTTCCCGACGCCGGAAACCTGTATATTCCGGCTGTTCCGGTACCGGTCGGTGTCAAGAAAAGGGTGGATTGTGCCATGGTGCGTTCAGAACTGATCGCCAGGATCGCCAGTGATCACGATCTGACGATCGAAATGGCGGAAACGGTCGTCCGCACGGTTTTCGGCGAAATTGCCGGGGCGCTCGAGGCGGGTAACCGGGTCGAACTGCGAGGATTCGGGTCGTTTTCCGTCCGGCGTCGGGGCGAGCGCAACGCGCACAATCCGAGAACGGGAGAAAAGGTCAGGGTGGATTCCAAGCATGTCCCTGTTTTCGTTCCCGGAAAGCGGCTTCGCGACCGTCTCAACGGCCGGGGATAGGATCGCCAGAACGGCCAGGAGCGGCCGGGAATGATTCGGTTCGTTCGCATGATGATCCTGTTTGCCGTCGCGGCGGTTCTTGTCGCGCTCTGCCTGATGAATCGGGAGATCGTCACCTTCCGGCTGATTCCGGAGGCCTTCGGGGAGGCCTTCGGCCTGTCCGGCGTTCTCCGTCTCCCGCAGTTCGTGATCGTGTTCGGTGCCGTCCTCGTGGGTCTGATGGTTGGCGCCCTCAGGGAGTACTTTCGCGGCCATGGCTCGCGGCGTCTTTCGGGCGAACGCGGCCGCGAGGTTCGGCGCCTGCAGCGGGAAGTGGAAACACTCCGGGAGCAGGCCGGGGCGGAAGGCGATGAGGTGCTGGCGCTCCTCGACCGGGCTTCCCGATGAAGGTCAAGATCTGTGGCCTGTCGGATGCGGCGTCTCTGGAGGCCAGCGTCTCCGGGGGTGCCGACTACGTTGGTTTCGTCTTCTTCGCGCGATCGCCCCGAAATGTCCCCGTTGATCGTGCGCGGGCGCTGTCAGCCCGGGTACCGGAGGGCGTCTGCCGAACAGCCCTGTTCGTCGATCCCGATGATGCTTACCTTGCCCATGTTCTTGACCGGGTTCGCGTCGACATGATCCAGTTGCATGGCGATGAAACGCCGGACCGCGTCACGGAGGTCCGAAACCGTTTCGGCCTGCCGGTGATGAAGGCCGTCGGAATCGCCGAACCCGGGGACATAGCCCGCCTCGACCTCTGGCCCGGGGTTGCGGATCAGCTGCTCTGCGATGCCCGGCCCGCGCCGGGATCAAGCCGACCGGGCGGCGGCGGCATTCCTTTCGACTGGAGTGTGCTGGCGGCCTGTCGGTGGCGGATGCCGTGGATGCTGGCTGGCGGTCTGACACCCGAGAATCTCGAAGAGGCGGCCCGGCAAAGCCGGGCACGGCAATTCGACGTGTCAACAGGCGTGGAATCGGCTCCGGGCGTCAAGGACGGGCGCAAGATCGCGGCGTTCCTGCGGGTTGCCGGTCGCCTTGCCCAGGTGTCCGGCGATGATGGCGATGCCGGGGAGACGGCTGCGGTGCGGCACTGAAGGGCGGCGAACGGTGGCCGGAGTCGCGGGCCCGAAAGGAAGGGCCGTCCGGCGAGCTGAAAAGACGAGTGGACAGGAGTCGTACAAGACGATGAACGAGGGCATGACCATGGCGGCCGACGGCCTGAATACCTATCGGGGCGGTCCGGATGAGCGCGGCCGTTTCGGTATCTACGGGGGGCGGTTCGTGTCCGAGACGCTGATGCCGCTCATTCTGGATCTGGAGGCGGAATACGCGAAAGCGCAGACCGATCCGGAGTTCCAGGCGGAAATGGAGGAATTTCGCCGACACTATATTGGCCGGCCGTCACCGCTCTATTTTGCCGAACGGCTCACCGGGCATTTCGGCGGGGCGCGAATCTATCTGAAGCGCGACGAGCTCAATCACACCGGCGCCCACAAGATCAATAACGTGATGGGCCAGGTGCTGTTGGCGCGGCGCATGGGCAAGTCGCGGATCATTGCCGAGACCGGGGCTGGGCAGCATGGCGTGGCCACGGCCACAGCCTGCGCCCGTTTCGGCCTGCAATGTGTCGTCTACATGGGCTCCCATGACGTTGAACGTCAGGCGCCCAACGTCTTTCGCATGAAACTTCTCGGCGCCGAGGTCGTACCGGTCACGGCGGGGAGGGGAACGCTCAAGGACGCGATGAACGAGGCTCTCCGGGACTGGGTGACCTATGTCGAGTCCACCTTCTATTGCATCGGCACGGTCGCCGGACCGCATCCCTACCCGGCAATGGTCCGGGACTTCCAATCGGTGATTGGCGAGGAGACTCGTCGGCAGATGCAGCAGCTCGAGGGACGGTTGCCGGATACGCTGGTGGCCTGCATCGGCGGCGGGTCCAATGCCATGGGGTTGTTTCACCCGTTTCTCGACGAGCCGTCAGTGCGGATCATCGGGGTGGAGGCGGGCGGCAAGGGTGTTGACGACCGTATGGAGCACTGCGCTTCGCTGACCGGTGGCCGGCCGGGCGTTTTGCACGGCAACCGGACCTATCTGCTGCAGGATCCCTACGGCCAGATCCGGGACGGCTATTCCATCTCCGCTGGGCTCGATTATCCCGGGATCGGCCCCGAGCACGCCTGGCTTCGTGACAGCGGTCGGGTCGAGTATGTCTCGGTGACCGACGACGAGGCGCTGGACGCGTTTCAGCTTTGCTGCCGCACCGAAGGCATCATTCCGGCCCTTGAACCATCACATGCACTCGCCCATGTGTCCCGGATTGCGGGAGGCCTGCCGCCCGACCACCTTCTGGTGATGAACATGTGCGGTCGTGGCGACAAGGATGTCTTCACCGTCGCGAAGATTCTCGGCGAGACGTTTGACGAAGAGTAATCCGTGTCGGCGATGGCCTGGCCGCCCAACCAGCAACGGCCCTGCTCTGGTAACAGCCCTGCTGCTTCGCCCGCCGGGCAGACGATCTGCTGACCATACAGGCGTCGAGCGACGTATCCGAATCATTTCCGGGGCCGCTGGCCGGTTTGCGGCGTCGTCTCTTTCGCCACGGATGGGTGTGCGCCCAAAGCCCGCTCGGTTGGGTCACGAGGACGTCGGCGACATCCCCACGACCACGGCCTTCGGAATCAGGATTTGATGAGGGTAGTGGAGGACCCGGAGCGATTCGAACGCCCGACCTTTTGATTCGTAGTCAAATGCTCTATCCAGCTGAGCTACGGGTCCTCAGTCTTTCCGTCTCTCGCGACCTGGAGACCGAAAAGCGGTCCCCCATATAGAATTGGCCTCCGGGCATTTCAAGGTCGATTCCGGGCCAGTAACGCAAACCCTGACGGCGAGCGCAATGTCAGTCCGGATCGCGAGAGTCGCCGTGACGGACGGCCGACCCCTGTGTTCGTGCCCACATTCCCGGAAACCCGTCGCTGAATTGAACGGAATCATTCGCCGAATGCCCGCGTGATTCAGTGTCGGGCTTCCGACGTCTGCGCGGCCCTTGTGGCTGCGGAGTCAACCGGAGCGACCGTCGTCCTGCGTAATGGAGACCGGCGCTGGAAGAAGACGGATCGTCTTGGCGAACCTTTCGGAAGTTCCGATCCGAGATCCTGTTTCAAACCTTGGGTAAGCCGAGTCCTGTCAGGATGTCGCCACGGAGTGAATTGCCGAAACGAAGGGAAAGTTCTTGGCTTGTTCAACCATTCGTGTTGAAATATTAAAATTTTATCGAAAAATTTTAATGCGACTTGTCATCATTAAAGAAACTTGAACGAGGCCTGAACCGAAATGCATCGTGGCGAAATCGGCAGGTACGAAAGAGCCAGCGCGGGCAGTGAACAGGTCCACGCCTTTGTGCCATTCCCGTTGCCCCCGGATCCCCCTCTCGCACTGGACGGCTCCCTTCAAGGGTTGCTCGAAGCAGCGACGCTCGCTGTCGGTCGGCTCGATGCCATCTCAACGCTTTTGCCGGATCCGGCGATCTTCTTATATACCTACGTGCGAAAGGAGGCCGTGCTCTCTTCCCAGATTGAGGGAACGCAGTCTACACTGACGGACCTCCTACGGTTCGAACTCGACGAAAGGCCCGGCGTTCCGTTCGAGGATGTTGTCGAGGTCTCGAACTACGTGGCCGCTCTCGGCCATGGTCTGCACCGGCTCGGCGAGGACTTTCCGCTCTGCAATCGACTGATCCGCGAGATTCACGCCGAGCTGTTATCTCGCGGTCGAGGAAGCGGAAAGGCTCCAGGCGAATTCCGTCGCACCCAGAACTGGATCGGCGGCACTCGACCCGGTAACGCCCACTTTGTGCCGCCACCCCATACCGCGGTGCCGGATTGCATGGCGGCACTCGAACGCTTCTACCATGCCGATGACGGAATGCCTTTCCTCATTCGAGCCGGATTGGCCCATGTCCAATTCGAGACCATCCATCCATTCCTGGACGGCAACGGACGTGTAGGACGGCTACTGATCACCATCTTGCTTTGTGAAGCGGGCGTTCTGCGGCAGCCCCTTCTCTACCTGAGCCTGTACTTCAAACGGTACCGGACTGACTACTACGACCTCTTGAATCGCGTTCGCAGGACGGGCGACTGGGAGGAATGGCTTGCCTTCTTTCTCGAAGGAGTGCGATCCACGGCCGAAGGCGCAGTCACGACCTCCCGCGACCTGGTTTCCATGTTCGCGTCGGACCGGACGACTATTGCACAGAAGGCCGGTCGCCGCGCCAATTCGGCCCTTCGCGTTCATGAGGCCCTGAAGGCGCGGCCGATTCTTTCGTTGTCCCGAGCGAGTGCTTCCACCGGGCTCTCTTTCCCGACCGTGGCGTCCGCGATGCAGTCCTTCGTCGAGTACGGAATCGTGCGCGAACTTACGGGAAGATCGCACAACAGGGTGTTCGCCTACGACCGATACCTCTCGATCCTCACCGACGGAACCGAATCCGATTGAAGTCGGGGATCCGGTCACGCTTGGCAACTGATACGGGGGCAACTATCATGCCAATGCGGTCCGGGCGCCACGAACATTGTCACGAAAGACCCGAGAAATAGCTGGTTTTCAATGATTCACATTTGGAATCAGAGCCCGCTGCGAAACAGGCGAATCCACGAATCGCATCCGGATTTCGTGCGCAATTGACATTTCGTAGGTCGGGAACTTGTCGGTTGTGTTCCGGGAAATGTCCAGGAGATCCGTGTCGGTGGCTTCAAGCTTGCGTTACGTAAGAGCGATCCAGACCAGCCCATGAACTGACGACAGCATGGCGGTACGGTTTTCACCCGTGCGCGCAATACCGGTGTCTCGATTTTGTTCACTGTCGACGAGATTCCCGACATGTTGCTCAAGCCATTCTCGGGAAACGGAGAATTACCGTGCGAGTTCCTCGCCTGGCTTGGCACCCAGCGAAGGAATCCAGTACTGCCAAGGGATTCGATCTGCGCTCCCGGCGACACCAAGTGCGCCCGTTCACGCATCGCTTCGGGGCGAATCAAGAAGCGCTACACACTCTTCGCGGCAGCGCACATAGCTTTCAGCTTGGCAATTGCCAGGTCCCGCCCAAGCATGGCCAGGCCGCAATCGGGTGCGACCATCAGGCGGCTCCTGTCAATGCGGCGGAGCGCTGAAGACAGGCGCGCAGCGATTTCCGTTTCCTGTTCGATCCTGCTTCGGGCGATAGCGACCGTACCGAGAATAACGGTCGATTCGCGGAATTCCTCAAGCAGGGCGAGACGGTTGTTGCGGTGAGCGTCCTCGATGGAAACCTGGTGGACAGACGACCGGTCGACGGCTCTCGCCAACCGGAAATAGGCCATGGGATCGGCCTTGTGATATTCCTCGTCATCCAGGTGATCCGGATATCCGCAACACATGTGCATGACCCGGTTCACATCTTCCGGCACACCGTCGAAACAACGGTCAACGCACTCAATTCCGAATTCCAACGCCCGATCCACGTTGCGCGCAAACAGTGGTTCGTCGATCTGAATGTTCTTGCACCCGGCGGCGGCCAGTGCACGGATCTCGAAATTCAGCGCCTCTGCCAGATCGATAGCGAGTGTTTTCGGATCGTCGTAGTAGGTGTTGGCACAGGTATCCATGATAGTTGTGGGTCCCGGGACGGTGATTTTTATCGGCCGGTCCGTGCCAGCCTGCGCGACCTGAAAGTCCCGGTCGAGAAAATGCTCACCGCGCGGTTCGATCTTGTCCCGTATGGTGGGCAATTCGGCCCGATAAGCCCCGTCACGCACGCTCAGCTCAGTCAAATTCTTGAAGTCAAAACCCGTCAGTTGGCGGCAGTGGTAGTGGATGTAGTTCTCGCGCCGTTGCTCGCCGTCCGTCGGGATGTCGATGCCGCAAGCCACCTGATCGGCGACGGCCTCCGTGGTGGCCTTGCGGTAGAGCGCTTCGGCTTCGGCATCCGCCCTGGTTGTGTTGGCGCGGCGCGTAATGTCGCCGGACGCGTCGGTGAGCCCGTGGTCAATCTGGAACCAGTCGCGCATCGGCACGTAGCCTGGTTTGGGATATGCGCCAATGCAGGTGGTAAGAAGTCCCATGGATGATCTTCCCGTGATGGTGCCGGTTGCCGGCGTTTCCCGTTTCAGTGTTCTGCCGGGCTTCGGGATGACATCATTGGGACATCAGGTACGACGACTGTCCTGCCCGATCCGGCATCGAATGCTGCAAGAATACGGCAAACGCCGGAAAACGCGACATGCCGACCCCGGCATTTCGGGTAGCGATAGCATTTGGACTCAATGTGCAAAAGCTCATCAAGGCGGTTCCTTGTTTCGATACATGCCTGAGTACAGCGCGACAATCGGGGTGAGACTCCAGCGTCCATCATGCCAAAGGTCACCAACGGAAATGCGGATAGCCCGACTCTGATGTTGGGTGAGAAGCTCGGCAATGCCATTCTTGGCCAACCCCTGCTGCCGCGGGAGCCTCTCGACGTCTGGCAGCACGAGAACTATGAGACGTGCCAGCGATAACGGCCCGTCCTGCAACGCCTTGAACGCGGTCGCGTTGGGAGGGTCGCCATGTGTGACTGCATATCCACGCACAAGAAACGTGTATTTCCCGTTTATCTGGGGAGTCATTCGCTTTCGCCCTTTCACGGCTGTTATTCCAACTCCGATTCAATTCTGAGATTTGCCGTGGGCCGCACGTTCCTGCACGACAACGGCGAAGACGAGGCGATCGCATATTGGGCGCTCCGCCGCGACGCCGCCTTGTTCGACGTTCCGGAGAGACCTGTTGAAATCTGCGGTCGGGATGCCGTTCCATTCCTGGAAAGGCTCTGCACGCGCCGCTTCGCGAACCTCGCGACCGGTCGGGGCCGCTACGCCTTGATGTGCACGAACGATGGTGGGTTGTTCATGGACGGGATCGTGCTCCGGCTGGCTGAGGACAAGTTCTGGTTCGTTCAGCCGGACGGGGAACTGGACGCCTGGCTTCTCGCGCACAGGAATGAATATGCCGTCAGGATTTCCGATCCGAGTTCCCGCGTTCTGCAACTTCAGGGCCCAAGGTCCCTTGCGATCCTGCGGGACCTGTCGGAGGGAGCGATCGATCACACGCTGCCCTACTTCGGCTGCGGGTTTTTCACTCTGGGCGGGCAAGAGATTCTTGTCTCTCGCACAGGATGGACGGGGGAACTTGGCTACGAGATTTACACGTCTGGTCCTGCCACGGACTGCCCACGCCTCTGGTCGGATCTGTTTCGGTGCGGGGAACCTCACGGCCTCGTCTTCGGCGCGATGAGGTCCATGAACATCCGACGCATTGAGGCCGGCATTCTCGACAGTGGCAGCGATTTTGACGTGACCATGTCTCCCTGGGATGTTGGCCTCGACAGATTTGTCGACGGCACGAATGAGACGTTCATCGGGAGGGAAGCGGTTCTGGCGGCTCCCAGAGGTAATCGGCTGTTCGGCCTGAGCACGCCGCGTTTGACGCTCGCAGCCGGTGACCGCGTTTATTCAGGCGGCAAAAAAGTTGCGCATGTGACAACAGGTGCACGCTCCCCACATTTCGGCGCCGCCATCGGCTATGCCAGATTCGACTCGACGGGAGATTGGGTCGGGCAACACCTCGTCGTACGGTCGCCCCATGGCGAGGAGTCGCCCTGCGAGATCCTGTCCCTTCCATTCTATGACAAGGCCAAGCGACTTCCGAGGGAATTTCCCCCGCTGCCTGAAACGCGAAAGACCCCTCGAAAGGGTCAGATTGCGGAGGTCAAGGATCCTGCCGATCGTGAGCGCCACCATCATCTGACCCGGCTATGAAATTCAGAGGTCCTGACCCCGGGGGCCGAAGCGGCCAATCATTTTGAAACCCCGGTCTC
>JAPPHA010000019.1 GCA_028874915.1 Paracoccaceae bacterium | reverse complement strand
CGTTGCGGAAGTCGCGGAAGGCGCCGTACCGATCTCCTTTTGGGGTGCCTGGTGCTTGAAGCCGTACCCGGGAAAACCGGACGTACGGAATTTTAGGGAGGGGCTGGAAACGTGACCTGTGGTGCGCGCGCCAGTTCCCTACCCGACCGTAGCGAAAGCGAACGTTCGTCTGAAGCGGCGAAAACAGGCACCCCGCATGGAATCCGACTTGCGGGGGTATCGGAAGATGCCAAGGGTTTCCACTCTGCCCGATGGCCAGTGCCGATGCGGAAGAACTGAGGTGAGCACGCATCGGGTCCCCGACGTAGAGACGGCGGCAATCCCGGAGAGTTCAGCGGTGAAAGTCCGGAAGGTGAGGAGAACAGACAGGATGTTGTGACCCTCGAATGTCAAGGACCGCGCTTATAACCGCGAGTGCGGGAAATGGTGCGAAGTTCTCCTGACTGGCGGATGAGGCCGATTAAGCGGAGATGGTCGGGACAACACAACCCGACCGGAGCGAGGGCCTCTGGGCCCAGGTGGCGAAGGTGGCAGGTCATGCCGGGACCCAGAGCCCGGTGCCGACCGAGAATACCATCCGGATCAAAGGGTGGTGCTGTCGAGCCGAAGGGCGGTGTAAACGCGGGATATCGCGACGGGCATGGCCGGGTCAGCCTTAAGCGTTGCGGAAGTCGCGGAAGGCACCGCACCGAACTCCTGAGTGGGGTGCCTGGTGCTTGAAGCCGGGCCCGGGAAAACCGGACGTCCGGAATTTCAAGGGGGACACTGGAAACGTGACCCATGGGGAGCGCGCCAGCGTCCTGCGTGACCCTTGGCTATTACCCCGGCTTGACGGCAGCGACTTCGGAACGTGTCACATTCAGAAGCGAAAGGGGTCAAACCCGTAGGGTTCGACGTCGCTGGGCCGTGAACAGGCCTGGCGGCACACCGGATACGTCGCGGGAGGCAGGCTGACCGTCGTGCAGCGGCCGCGGATTACCGGACAAACCGGCGCCTCCCTTCCAGGCTGTTCCGGTGGTCCGTGTGCGATGTGCATGATCCCACTGGAGAGCCCGGTGCGGAAAATCCGCACGCCGGGTTCGGAAAGCGGGGACGAGGAAACGTGGTCATGATGAGGACTGAGGCACCGGCATCGAGCGAAAGCCGCCGGACAACAGCAGACTCCCCCCACACCTAACGCCGGGCGCGCCTCTTCCCGACTCTACAGGCCAGAACAGGTCAAACTATGATGTCTAAGCGGCGGTTTTGAGGTATGGAAGATAACGAAATTTCCAATGTAGCAGAGCCTCCGGAGCATATTGAAAGCGAGATTCTCTAACCTGACCTACTTTTTAACGGGTTTGCTGGTGGTAATTGCGCGTCAAATGCACACAGCCTAACCCTCTGGCCCAGGGGAGTAGCCGGTCAATGCCAGCGGCGGCATCCACCAGGGCATTGTCTTCTGACAATGCATGGCAGACTCAGAGGGAATGAAGGGCCGGCGACTCTGTCAGCCAGTTCGTGGCTCACGATTTTAGTATCGACCAAATGACAATCTACATTGAATCAATCGATTGGAGAAATACTGAAGAGATAGTTAGTCTTTTTAGGCACCGAATCTGGTTGGCACAAAAGGAAAGGAACAGTCATGAAGAAATTATTCGTCACCGTTGCACTGGCAGCGATAGCCGCTTTTGGCGCCCAGGCGCAGGAGCTGCGCATCGCGTTTCCCTCCTTCGAAAAAGGCCTGGACCCCCAAGACAACACCGGCAACTCCGGGGCGCCGATGCTCTACCAGATCTATGACACGCTGATCGAGCGCGACAGCTTTTCCACCCCGTTGTCGTTCAAGGCTGGCCTTGCCACAGAGTGGGTCCAACTTGAGCCAACCGTGTGGGAACTGAAACTGCGTGAAGGCGTGGTGTTCCACAACGGCGATACATTAGACGCGGATGACGTCGCGTTCTCGCTCAACCGTATGTATCATCATGAGGACCCTGAGTTCTTCAGTGCCTGGGGCCGCTGGCATTACAATTTCTCGAACGTGGAAGTGGTCGACAACTATACCGTCCGCATCCACACTCTTCGTGAAGAGCCCGCCTTTCTGACCTTGATCTCGGCCCGCTCGGCCGGCATCGCCTCGAAAGAGTACCATGAGAAAGTGGGCTTCGACGAGGCCAGACTCAACCCGGTCGGAACCGGCCCTTATCAAGTGACTGAGTTTGATCCGGGCCGAAGCCTGGTCCTCGAACGCTTCGACGACTATTGGGGTGAACCGTCCGCGCTGGAGAAGGTCACCATGCTCCATGTGCCCGAAGTGGCCAGCCGCGTTACTGGTCTCGTGAACGGTGAATTCGACATTATCGCCCAAATTCCGCCCGACCAGGCGTCGGCGATCCCCGCCGAGGGTTTCCGCACCCAGGGCGTTACCTGGCCCATGTTCCACGTGTGGCTCATCCACCAGACCAATCCGCCCACCGACAACCCACTGGTCCGCAAGGCAGTTCGCCTCTGCACTGACCGTCAGGCGCTGGTCGACGGCTTGTGGGGCGGCCTGGCCGAGCGCCCAACCGCCCACCAGTTCGCCGAGTACGGCGCACCGCTCTACATTGAGGGGTTTGAACACATCAAGCACGACCCTGAGGAAGCGCGTCGACTGCTCGCGGAGGCGGGTTATGACGGCGAGGAGATGGTGATTTCGCATCCCGGCAATTACTACCTGTATGGCGATCTCGCCGCGCAGGTGATCCAGCAGCAGTGGGCCGGGTGCGGCTTGAACCTGCGCCTGCAGGAGGAGGATTGGGCCACCTTCCACTCAAAGAAGCCCCACCACGACGACGTCAACTTCCGCGCCTGGTCGAACCCCATGTACTACCCGGACCCGATGGGCGCGTTTGACACCCACTGGTCGCCGAAATCGTGGGCGGCCCAGCGCAATCTCTGGGTCCCCTCGCACCCCGAATGGGAAGCCACCTACGAACAGGCGCGTTACGCAACCGACCCGATAGAGCGCCGCGACGCCTACCAACGCCTGCTGGAACTGTCGGAGGAGGAGTCGGGCTGGCTCCTGCTTTACAAGCCGCACGAGCTTTACGCTATGCGCGACGGCGTTTCCTTCGACATTCCGATCGCACAGCGGCCCTATGTGATTCCGCTTCGCGGTGGTGAAATCCAGGTTGATCAGTGAACCCAGCCCGGCTCCGGGCGGGTGAAGTCACGATCGATGCGAATTTCTAGGACGGGACGGGTCCCCGGAACTCCCGGGGACCCGTCCCGTCGTTTCGCTGCCCGCGACGCCATTCCGAAACAGGCCTTGGCCAACCCGCCATGGTTCAATTCAAGAAAAGAGATTCCCCGCCAGCGAAGTAACCTTCGGTAAAATACCACTGACACCGGACCAACGGTGCAAACCGCGCGGGGCATGTTGAATACCCCACGCTAGTGTGTGAGAACATTGCATGCTGCGTTTCATGGCGATCCGATTTGGCCGTGCGCTTATCACGATGTTCATGGTGCTGGTGATTGCCTTTATAACCCTGCGCTTATCGGGTACGCCCTTCGCAATGATGTTCCCCGAGGGGATCACCGACGAGCACCAGGCGGCTCTGGAGGCGAAGTACGGCTTCGACCGTCCGATTTGGGAGCAGTTCATTGTTTATCTGGGCGACATCGCCTCCGGAAATTTCGGGCGTTCGCTCTACACCTCGCAACCTGTGTGGATGATGTATGCGGTGCGCATGCCCGCCACCCTTATGGTCGGCGGGCTTGCGCTGCTTCTCGCGATTGCCATTGGCATACCGCTTGGCGCGGCCGCGGCGCTCTATCGTGGCCGGGCATCGACGAGCGCGGGTATGGGGCTTGCATTTCTCGGTTATGCCGTGCCACATTTTGTCATCGGCATCGGCCTGATCCTGTTCTTCGGCTACTATTTGGCGCTGCTGCCGGCAACGGGTCTCGAGACGCCGAACCATTACATCCTGCCGGTGGTGACGTTGGCTATTCCAATGATCGCGGCGATTGCCCGCTTCATGCGTGCCGCCATGCTCGATGCCATCGGCCACGACTACGTGACCACCGCCCTTTCGAAGGGGTTGACCGACCGGCGCATTGCCCGCATCCACATCCTTCGCAACGCGATGATCCCGCTGATCACCGTGTTGGGCCTGGAGATTGCCGGACTGCTCAATGGTTCGATTTTCGTTGAGGCGGTCTTCTCGCTCCCCGGCGTTGGTCGGGTCCTGATCGATGCAGTCCAGGGGCGTGACTATCCCGTGTTGCAGTTCGGCGTCATCGCCTATGCCGCCATTGTCGTTTCGGTCAATCTGCTCGTTGACCTTGCCTATGTCGTCGCTGACCCTCGCGTTCGGCTGGAGAAGTAAGTCGTGACGGACGCAGCCTTCGTTCATCGCGGTACAGGCCGTTGGTCCTTCGGCGTTTTGCACCTATCAGGCCTCGCTTTGGCACTCATCATCGCGCTTGGCTTCATGGCGCCGCTCATCGCACCGTACGATCCGAACGCGGTCAACCTGCTCAACCGCCTGAAGCCGCCGGTCTGGCTTGACGGCGGGAGCTGGGCACATCCGTTGGGCACTGACAGCATCGGCCGAGATCTTCTAACCCGCTGTCTCTATGGCGTCCGAACCAGCTTTGGCATTGCCGTCTTCGGGTTGATCTTCAGCGCGGTCCTTGGCGTGGCGCTTGGTCTCCTGTCCGGCCTCGGCGGCAGGTGGGTCGACCGCTCCGTGATGACCGTAACAGATGTGTTCATCACCCTGCCGAATCTGCTGCTCCTGCTTTGCGGCATTACCCTGCTTGGCACGGAAATCTGGGTCTTGGTCTTGATGATCGGCCTCGTCCGCTGGGAGGCTTACGCGCGGCTGGTGCGCGGCCAGGTCCTGACCCTGCGCGAACAGGGCTATGTCGAGGCGAGCCGGGCCCTAGGCAGCAGCCGGATGCGGATCGCGCTGGAGCACATTCTGCCCAATCTGGCTTCACCGCTGGTCGTTATCCTCACCCTGAGTTTTCCGGGCGTATTGCTGATGGAGGCGGGCCTTTCCTTCCTCGGGGTCGGCGTCCAGCCACCAACACCGTCGATCGGGCGCATGATCGGGGACGGCCGCGACTACCTGGTCAACGCGTGGTGGGTCTCCGGCGTGCCATCGATCGTCATCGCCACGATCACATTGTTGTTCCAGCTCATCGGCGACAGCCTGCGCGATCGCATCGATGTTAGAGCCGATGGCTGAACCGATCCTTGCCGCGCGCGGTGTCCACGTCCGTTTCGACACCGCGGCCGGGCCGATCCACGCGGTGCGCGGCGTCGACCTGGACATTCACGCCAGCGAGACGGTTGCCCTGGTCGGCGAGAGCGGCAGCGGCAAATCGGCATTCGCCAAGAGCTTTCTTCGCCTGCACCAGCCTCCATTCACAACGCCACGCACGCATATTGAGGGCACGATCGTGCTGAGTCGACCCGATGGTCCCATCGATCTGATCGCCCTCAGCGACGCTGAGATGCGAACTGCGCGGGCCCGCGATATCGGCATCATCTTTCAGGACGCTTTGTCGGCATTGAATCCGACGAAGCGAGTGGGTGAGCAAATTGCAGAAGCGCTGGGCGAAGCGAGTCCCGACATTCGCCCCAAAGAGGCGAATGCGATGGCGGTCGACATCCTCGACCGGGTTGGCATTCCAGACGCCGGGACGAGGTCGCGCGCCTATCCCCACCAGTTGTCCGGCGGACAGCGCCAGCGGGTGATGATCGCCATCGCGGCCATTCGATCGCCGCAACTGCTGATTGCCGACGAACCCACCACGGCCCTTGACGTTACGGTACAGGCTCGGCTGCTCCGGATCCTGAAGGACATTCAGGTCGAGTCCCGCATGGCGATGCTGTTTATCACCCACGATCTCACCATTGTTGCGGAAATCGCCGACCGGGTGGCGGTCATGAATCAGGGACAAATCGTCGAAATCGCGCCAACCCGCGAAATCTTTGGTGCGCCCCAACACGATTACACGAAACACCTGCTTGCAAGCCTCCCCGGCCGCCGTCTGCGACCCGCGCGCGGGCCGAAGGCTTCGCGACTATCGGACAATCCCCTCATCAGGGCCTGCGGTATCTCCGTGACGTTCGGCAGCACCATGTTCCGAAAAGCCCCACCCGTGTACGCGCTCAAGTCGGTCGATCTTTCCGTGTACCCGGGTGAGCGGCTTGGCATCGTTGGGGAGTCGGGTTCGGGCAAGACAACCCTTGGCCGTGTGATCCTCGGTCTGCAGAGCCCGACCGCGGGGACACTGCGCGTTGGTGGCCGGAACCCGTTTCGGCTCAACCGTGACGAGGCCATACGATTCCGGCGCAAAGTACAGGTGGTGTTTCAGGATACCGCTGCTTCGCTCGATCCGCGCATGGCCGTCGGACGGTCGGTGTGGGAAGGACTGGACGTCCATCGCATTGGCGAACCCGATGACCGCGATGCGCGCGTGCGCGCGGCACTCGAGCAGGTGGGTCTCAATCCCGAGTTCGCAAGTCGCTTTCCGCACATGCTTTCGGGTGGCGAGCGCCAGCGCGTCAACATCGCGCGCAGCCTCGTGATTGAGCCTGAGATCCTCATCGCCGACGAACCTGTTTCGGCGCTGGATGTTTCCATTCAGGCGCAGATCCTCGATCTGTTGAATGCACTGCACGACGACCTCGGTTTGACGATGGTGTTCATCTCCCATGACCTCTGGGTGGTACGGGAGCTTTGTGAACGCGTCGCCGTCATGAAGGACGGGGAAATCGTCGAAACCGGGCAGACCGAGCAACTGTTTGAAGCCCCGAGGCATCCTTATACGCGCGATCTCTTGGGAAGCGTCTCCTCGCTTCCGGAGATCGGCGCGAAAATCAACCGTCTCTGAGAGGGCTTCTGCTTCCACCACCCAGGCGGCCTTCAACAGCGCCGCGACTACGCGGGGCGTGACGCCGGAACCGGTCTTTGAGATCGAGAGCCGCGAGGGTCTGCGTGAAGCGATCATCCGCGGGCTCGGCGTCGGCGTCATTTCCGAGACAGAATTCGCGCCGCATCCAGAACCGTGGCCGCTATTGGTCACGGATTCCGAGATGTTCGCGCGCGCCTACATCATCTGCCTGAAATCGCGCCGCAACCGGCCACTGATCCAGGATTTCCTGCAGCTTGCCACTTCGATCGTAGAGGGTTGGGAGAAGTCGCCGCGCGGCGTCCGTACCCATTTGGGCTTGGCAACCGCGGCTCGCGTCCAGGCGGGTACGCCTACGGCAATCCGGGCCAGGTCAACGATGGAGAGCAGGGTTGCCTTTGATCGGCCCCGTCCCCGGCCACCACGCGGTGATCACGGGACATTGCCATGTGCATCTTCGAGGATCGCACTCGGTCGCCGGGCACAGGTCGTGATTACACCTTCCCGCATTTCTTGCGAACGAGCCCAGACCGTTTCAGGCGACTGAGCGCATGGCGGCAGAGAACCATGTGGATGGTGTCATCCGCGAAACGCAACCCGAACTGTCGGTGTCACCCGTTTCGCAACCGCTTGATCCCGCGTTTCCGGCTTCGTCGGAGTGTGGCATTCTGCTCCTCCTCGGCCTCACGTACAATCTATCCGTGCGGTCGGTAAAGGCGACGGCCGCGATCCCGCAGGCCTGCGATACCCGCCTGTTGATACCGTTGCCGCCATTTGCGGAGCGCCGGTTTCAAGCCACCACACCTACGGTAGGCCCGTCCTGCATCTCCCGTCCATCCGGCGACAATCAGGATGAAGCGGCCAGGTTAACCACCAGAAAAGAGAAACGATATTTCCGGACGTCACACCTAATCGGCAAGCCCGACCTCCGCCAACCATTTTGCGGATGGCAATAAATCCGCCGCCTCCCTAAGCTCCAGCAGAAGCCTTGGCATGTCCGGCAACTCCGCCAGGGCACCGAAAACCGAGTGCCACATGATGGAACCGCGGCCAATCTGCCAGTGCCGGTCGGCAAAACCGTCGCCGTCCTGAAGGTGCACATGGGACAGCATCGCGCCGGCGGCCCGAACATAGTGATCAACCGGCGGTGCTCCAGTTGCACCGTAAGCATAGTGAGCATGTCCGGTGTCCAGTGACACTTTGACGGCCGGGCTATCGAAAGAGCGGGCCAGCTCGACGCGGTCGTGCGGATCCTTGTCTTCAACATTCTCGATCACGATCACGACGCCTTCGTCTTCGGCCCGCTTGACAACCTCCCTCAGAGTTTCGTGAACGCGTTCGATCTTTTTCGCACGTTCACCCGGGCCGCGGTCCAAATTGTGCCAATCCCACGTCCTGTAGGGACTGTGGACCACCATATGGCCGGTCCCTGGGCTCCCCGTAACCGCCAGGCATGCATCAAGACCCGCATGAAGACGCGCCTGAGCGATAGCGCGAATGTCGGGATCGTGGGTGTCCAGGTGGAATCCCTTACTCGGTCCGTGGATGCCGACACGGCCGCGATGACCATCAAGCTTGCCCCGCACCGTCTCGACGAGCTGCGACCAATCGGTGCGCAGGGCGTCAACCAGGTAGAAATCCCGGATTTCCACGTCACGGTCGCTGTCCATGAGAAAACCTGGCAGACCGTCGATACGCTCCAAATCGTCCGCCCACACGGCGGCACCGACGACCGGCCGGCTGTTCGAGCCTTCATTCATAACGCACCCCATATCCAATCATACCCTGCACCGATCGCCGAGCCTGCCTCGACCTGGACATCATGGCTTCTCGCCGTGTGCCAGACGGGCGTTGATGTGCTCGATCACTGCCGGCAACTCTGTCACACAATCTGAACATTCCCGGCCGACGACCGCCCGTTCAGGCACTGAGGTCTTCGGCCACAAGTATCTCTTCGGGCGTCACGTGAACCGCCGGCGGATCGCCCGGATCCCGATAAACGGCATCCGTCTCGGTGCCGCGTTATGCAAGTCACACTCAATGAGAAACCAGTTGAACAATGCTGAACGTTGCGTTGGAATGGCCTTTGTATTCGGTAAGAATTGCACTTCATCCAAGGCATTGGCCTGCAAAATCCACCATTTCGTCGGTCGCTTTTGAGAATTGCTCGGCGGTTCGCTGAAGAGCAGGAAGAGTATTGTATTCATCACGGGTATAGCCGTCTTCAGCATATCCTCGTTCAAAATACGGTACCCGCATGAGCTTATCCATAAGTTTGCCTGGGATGTCTTCAAGAATTCGGTCTTTTTTGAACGATATCTTTTCAACGCCGGGCATAAAAAGAACCTTGTCAATAAACGTGGGCGGACATGTCACAACAACATTGGCACCGGATTTTTCTTCGAGGTGCCAGATACGATTTTCCCCGTCTACGGTCGGCCCAACGATTAGAGAGCATGCAAGCATTTTGCTCGGTCGATCATTGTCTATCAAATACTTGTATGCCTTTTTGAAAATCGCCAGTTCTGCCAATCGGATTTCACCGTCGGTCAGTTCCACGCCTTTTTCCTGGGCAAGGTCCTTGAGTCCGCCGAGATTCCCGAATCTTCCCTCCATATGAGTGATGACCGACCGCCACCGGCTCAGGTCCACGCCGTTTCTTCTGGCGGTTTCCAGACCGCGTTCGACGCTGTCGGTACAGTCAACCAACTGGGGCAGGACAAAGCTCAGCGTATTATTGGTGGGAATGCCTTTGGACGTCAGATACTCGATCACTTCATAACCCTGCTTGGAACCAGGGATTTTTACCATTACGTTGGGATTGATAGCCGCGATCTCTTCGGCCTGTCTGATCATCGCTTCCTTGTCAAACACACTTCTCGGATCGACCTGCCCTGAGAGGTAGCCTTCCTTGTACCCACTGGCCTCAAACAGCGGCAGGTACATCTCCGAGCCAGCTTTCACGACCGTTTTGTAGAGCTTCCAAAAAAGGCCCTCTCTGTCCAGTCCCGGATTTTCGGAAACGATATCCTTGGCGATCCCTATCCAATAAGCAGGATCGGTTTGAATAGCCTGCAACGAAAGCGGCGGATTGGTGGTCACACCCCGAAACAATTGATTTTGGGGATTGTCTTTGTCGTACATCCGGTTGAATTGCGTTTGCAGCAGATCACGGTCCGCCGGATCTGCCTTGTCGAGCATTTGTTTGCACCAATTCTCGAAAACGACAGGAGAAGAATCCCACCAGATTTCCATTCCAGGGCTGATGTCTACCAGCCGTTCGAAAAAGTTTCTTTCTTCCATCATCGATCCTGCTGTTTAGCCAAACTGGCTAGTGGAGGTTTCGTAACTTAAGACTGCATGCTCGAAACCGGAGCGTTGTTCTTGTGCGACCGGTAGGATGCGTCGGCCAACTACGGAGCCCTCGCCGCCCATCTGCGAAGCTCGGCGTCTGTGGTTCCTTTGAACGAATCGTTGGTACAAACGCGTTCAATTTCGCCGCATAGGTCGGCAGATAGCGAGTCTTGATGTCGAAATCTGCCATCGCCGCCGCATTTGTCCTTCATGTGGTGATCGACAGCCAGCGCGACGATGCGCTGAGTTCAGCGAAGCGGGCGAAACGGTTGTTGATCACCTTGCAGAATTTGTGCGCTCTGGGATGGACCGGCGCATATTTGTGCTGCACATGTTTGCTGAGTAAAGGATAGGGCAGCCACGGGCGGTCGTTCTGGTCAAAAAAATCAATGTCATTGTCGAATGCCAACGGCGACAGCTCTTCGGAATACATGTCAAACTGTGGCTGGCAGAGGAAAGCCGGCCGGCCTTCAATCCCGTTCTCCTCCATCGCGCACCTGTCGGCATGTTGCGGCGAGAAGCACACATGGCCTTCGGAAACGTCGAAGCCGTAGCCGAGCAGTCTGCGCAGCTTGTCCTTGCCGGTGGTCACGGCCACTTTGGTGCCTGCCTTCGCCAAAACGTCGAGGTGTTTACGTGAGCGCATCAGCTCTGGACCCCGCCGTCGCCACGCCCAATGCCGAAAAGGCGACACTCATTTGCATGCCATAGATCAGGCATGAAAGTTTTCCCGCCCAAGCTTGTCGCTGACCACGAGATGGTTGCGATCGCCGCCAGCATTCCGGCCTGGTGCATCCATCGAGTTCAGGTTGGTCGTCATGTTCGGATTGTAAGGCACGATCCAAGGATCATCTGAAAGGCCCGTTCCGTTATCGCGTTGGCAAAGGCAGGCAGGGCGGGTCGCAGGACCCGCCCAAGCCATTGCAGCGTCACTCACCGACGGTAATTTGACCCGCACGCAGCGGCAGCGTGAACGGACGCAGTGCGGTTGGAATCTCAAAGTCGATATCCGCGCGCGTCGCGTAAGAATCCGCAGGCTGGTAGAGCGGGATGAGCGGCGCAAGGTCGCTGAAGACTTCGTGCAGCTTTGCATAGGCTTCTTTGCGCTCTTCTACGGTCTGGCCGAAGCGGGCAACCTCGTAATATTCCAGCCAGCGCGGATCGGCATAGGGGTCGAAATACCCGCGTTTCGCGGCCCAGCTGTCTTCCGTCAGCGCATTGTCCATCACACCCATGATGTCGCTGTACAACATCGGTATTGACCAATTGCGCACCATGGTGCCGGGGTCCTTGTCGACCGTGAGCCCACCGACCGGGATATGAACGAGCTTTACGTTGACTCCGATGTCCTGCCACATATCCTGGATCGCCTGGGCAGCCAGCTCACCGTAGAGGTAGTAGTTGGGGTAGATGGTAATTTCGACATCCTCGCCGTTATAGTCCGACTCGGCCAGCAGTTCGCGAGCACGTTCGGGATCGTAGTAGAAGATGTCGAGATCGGGGTTGTAGGTCTCGCCCACCTGCTCGTACTGCATCCCCCTCGGGGCCATGCCCTGACCGCTAAACAGCGCCTCGACCAGGCCGTCATAGTCGATCGCATGGGTCAGCGACTGGCGCAGTTTCACGTCTTTGGTCACCGGGTGGGCGTTGTTGAAGAGGTACACGTGATACATCGGATAGGTGACTTCAACGCGTTTCAGGCCCGGCTCGTTGTCGATCAGCGGGTACTGATCCGGAGGGATTTCCGAGACAATGTCCACTTCGCCGTTCACCAGCGCTGTGATGCGGGTCGAGACTTCTGGGATGCGCGTGAAGGTCACCTTGTCAAAGGGTGCCGGCTCGCCCCAGTAATCGTCAAAGCGCTCAAGCACCACGCTCTCGCCCGGCACGATGCTGGCAACCTTGTAAGGGCCAGCGCCGATCGGATGCAGGCCGTGCTGATCTTCTTGGCCGTCATTGATCCGGTCCAACGATCGGATGCCCGCATTGCGCACGGACAAAAGCGTCTCCATTAGCGCGTCCGGGCGCTTGGCGTGGATGCGAACGGTCATGTCGTCCACCACTTCAACATCCTCGAAATTGTAGAACATTTTGCCGTGCGGGTTGCGGTAGCGCTTGTTTTCCAGCTTGATGATCGGATCGAGCGAGGCTTCGACGTCGTAGGCATCCATGGTGTCGCCGTTGTGGAAGGTCACGCCTTCCCGCAGCTTCAGCTCCATGGTGTCGTCGTCGATCATCTTCCATTCAGTCGCTAGACCGGGGATGAACACGCCTGGCTGGAACGCATCGCGTTCGATCAGCGCCTCGTGGATGGCATAGAAGATGCCAGTGGAGGCGTTCGACGTTTCGGTGCGGTTGTCGTGCCCTTTTCGAACCGACGCAACGCCGATCACAATCTCCTCGGCGGCAACCGGAAGCGGGACAGCCACAACCAGCGCAACCAGTGCGCCAGTTGATATTTTCCCAAATTTCCTCATGGGTTCACTTCTCCATTTTGATTTGCAGTGTCCGGTGGTTAAACCCTCCGCAAGCCGTTGCTAGCTCAAAGGGCGAGCCGCCTTGTTCTGATACCTGCGTCTGACAGGCCCGCGCTTCACGAGGGGCAATGGCCCCGGAGTTGTTCACGCGGACCAGATTCGACGTCCAAGAAAGGCTAACTATTTCTTCGGCATTTCTCCAATCGATTGATTCAATGCCAACTGTCATTAAATCAATGCTATATCGTGAGCCACGACTTGGCTGAC
>JAPPHA010000074.1 GCA_028874915.1 Paracoccaceae bacterium | reverse complement strand
GGAAAAAACGCGGCAAACCACCCAGAATCCCGCGCATTGTTCCAGCCGCCAACAGACGCACCGGTCTCGCTTCCCCCCTTTGACGCCATCCACCTTCCCGCTTGATGCCCTCTGGCCCGAGGCGATCACAGATGTGGGAAAGGCGGATGATGGCCCGTAATCCAGGAACACCTTGGGCGCACGATGCCCTTGCCGGAATTGGTTTCAATCGGGGCCGGTGCCTTCCAACATGGTGACGGCTTTGTTTTTGTTCGGGAGCGCAACATCCCGAAACGCGGCCGAACAATCCCGACCCGAATCATCGGCAATCCAGCCACGAGACGGGCTTTCGGACCGCGTTCGTGGCCAATTGCACGGGCAATTTTGCCCACGAACTGTAAATCTCATAGCCTGAAAAACACGTATTCGGCCTAGACAGTCTTTGTGTGAGGACCGCATGAGCGGCCGTATGCCTTCTCCGCAAAGTCTGCGGTTATGATGTCTTCTTTCACGTCCCGGGCAACCGCTGCAGCGGACCGCCTTTCCGGCGAACCGTATCCTCCACCGCCAGCGATCGTAATCGACACGATCTGCCCGGGCGAGAGGTCAAGTGTGCCGGAGAATTCACTTTTCTCTTCTCCAGCGTCAAATTTCGTGCTTGCGCCATCACCACCTCCTTCCAGCCCCCAGGGTTTGGACACCAACCTTGATCCCTCAACCGTGAGCCTGCATTCCCGGTCCGCCCTGTAAACCCGGCAAATACCGAGGCCTCCGCGAAATTCTCCAATACCTGCCGATCCGCTGGCTAGCTCGTAACGCAAAAGCGTCAGGGGGTATGCGGGCTCGAGTGCTTCCACCGGCAGGTTCGACGTGTTCGTCAAGTGAACGTGAATGCCCGAAAGACCATCCGCCGATGGTCGGGCACCCCCACCGCCTCCAATGGTCTCAAGGTAGACCCATATCGATCCGTCGCTGCGGATTCCACTGAACACTGCACTGGTGCAACATCCGTTACCTGCCGCGGCTACCTTGCCCGGAAGGGCCTTGGCCAGCGCCCCGAAAACAAGGTCGGCAACCCGCTGACAAGTTGCAACCCTTCCGTCCACAGCGGCTGGATGTTGGCAATTCAGGATGGATCCACTTGGAGCCGATACCGAAATCGGACGGGCAAGGCCGGCATTGGGCAGAATGGTGGGATCAACGACGGACTTGACCGCATAGTAGCTTGCCGCAAGAAGCGCAGTGTATACCATGTTCAATCCGGCTCGGACTTGGGGCGGACCGTCGAATTCGAGTGAAATGTCGGAACCCGCGATCGTGATCTCGACGGAAAGCGGCAGCACCTCGGTAAACTGGTTGCTGTCAAACACGTCCTCGAATCGATAGGTTCCGTCGGGAATCAATGCAATTCCGGCACGCATTTTCCGCTCGGCATAGTCCTGAAGGGCATCACCGGCCGCCATTACGGTTTCCGCTCCATACTTGGTGCAAAGGTCCAGAAGACGCAGGACCCCCAGCCTGTTGGCTGCCATCTGTGCACGGATGTCGGACATGCGCTCGTCGGGCACCTGGCAGTTGAGAAGAAACATTGCCAACAAGTCGTCCTGCAGCTTGCCCGCCCGATAGAGCCGGATCGGAGGAATGCGCAATCCTTCCTGGTATATGTGATCGTGGCCTCGGTCGACGAAATCCGCATGGTGCGCCGTATTCACGGTCCAGGCGACCAGAATCCCGTCAAAGAACACGGGCTCGGCCAGCACAATGTCCGGCAGATGGGTTCCTCCGCCCGTATAGGCATCGTTGGCCATGAACACGTCTCCGGCGCAAAACTCATCGGCGTCAAATTGGTCGCAAATGTGGCTGATCACACCAATGAAGCTTCCCAGATGCATCGGAATATGTTCGGCCTGGCACAAGGTCTTGCCATTTCGGTCAAACAAGGCAGTCGAACAGTCACGCCGTTCTTTGATGTTGGTGGAATAGGATGCCCTGACAAGAGCCTCGCCCATTTCCTCCGCGATTGATGAAAGCGCAGAACCGATGACCTCAACCGTTATCGGGTCCATGCTTGGCATCAGGCCGGCTCCATGATCAGGTTCTGCCATTCATCGACCTGGACCAGCATTTCCGGCAGAACCAGCGAGGTCGTGTCCATCTGTTCCACGATGGCCGGACCTGAAATTGTTTGTCCGGGCAGAAAATCCGATCTGGAATAGACAGGGCAGTCGACGGTCCCGCCTGTTTCCGACAACCAAACGTTCCGCCGATCCTGCGGTTGGGGTGAGCCGGCATGTTCTCGAACTAGCACCCGTGTTGGTTCCATCTTGTTGACATGCCCGAGCGCCTCAATTCTCAAGGTAATGAATTCAATGGACTCGCCCTCCACTGCGAACCCGAAACGCTGGCGATGTGCTGCCTCGAAATTGTCCGCGACACGGTCAATGCTGGCAGCGGTAATCGGCCCCCCGGGGACCGGCACCTGCAATTCATGGTTCTGGCCCACATAGCGCATGTCGGCCGTGCGGATGAGCATTCGCCTGTCTGAAGGAATGGATTCGCGATCAAGCCAACGCGAGGCCCGGTCCGCCAGTACATCGAAGATATCCGACAGGTCCGAGGCCGCGTCCGGGGACAGTGAAGCCCGACGGGTCTGGGAAAAATCCGCCTTGAGATCGGTTACGAGAAGCCCGAGTGCGCACAGGGCACCCGGCGCGGGCGGAACGACAATCCGGGAAACTTCAAGCTCACGGGCCAGCCGAGCTGCATGGAGAGGACCGGCCCCGCCAAATGCCATCAGCGTATAGTCTCGAGGGTCGTGGCCTTTCTGCACCGAAATCACGCGGATGGCTCTTGCCATGTTCGCGGTGGCAACTGAGATTATCCCTTGGGCGGTCTGGTTGAGACCCATTCCAAGACTCTCAGCCAGCCCCGACACGGCGGCAGCGGCCCGGTCCCTTTCGATCCTCATTCGTCCCCCCAGAATGGAGACAGGATTGAGAGTTCGCAGCACGACGTTGGCGTCGGTTACAGTTGGCTCCTTTCCACCTCTTCCATAACAGGCGGGCCCGGGAAGGGCGCCGGAACTCTGAGGCCCGACCTTGAGCAGGCCTCCGCTGTCCACCCACGCAATTGATCCGCCTCCGGCGCCAACTGTATGAATATCGAGCATCGGAAGCTTGATGGGATAACCATGCACCTCGCCCTCGGCGGATCTCTTGCAAACACCGTTCTCAAGCAAGGCGACGTCCGACGAGGTCCCACCGGCATCAAGGGTGATCACGTTTCCGAATCCAGCCCTTCGCGCAATTTCCTGTGCCGCAACGACGCCTGTCGAGGGTCCCGACAACAATGTTCGCACCGGGTGCGCCGCTGCAGTCTCCACCCCGATGACACCTCCATTGGATTGCGTAAGGTGGACCGGGACGGGGATTCCAGCCTCTCGCAGGCGGGCGTCGAGTCGGGTGACGAAACGTTTCATGACCGGTCCAAGAAATGCGTTTACGACTGTCGTTGAGAGTCGTTCGAATTCCCGAAATTCCGGCGCGACATCGCTTGAAACGGTGATGAAGGCTTCGTCGATCTCGTCCGCGAGCACAGCCGCCGCCGCCCGTTCGTGACTTGAGTCAAGAAAGCTGTAAAGAAAACATACCGCAACTGCGTCCACGCCCTTGTCAACCAGCTTCCGCGCGGCGACTCTCACGGACTCGACGTTCAGGTGATACTCGATGCTGCCATCCGACCGCAGACGTTCCGGCACCTCGATCCGACGGTCGCGAGGAACAAGGGACTTCGGTTTGTCAGCCATCATGTCGTAAAGGCTTGGGCGTTTCTGTCGCCCGATCTCAAGAAGATCTCGAAAGCCGTCCGTCGTGATTAACCCCGTTCTTGCGCCCTCAAGTTCTATCAGAGCGTTGGTTGCAACCGTTGTTCCATGACCGAAATAGGACAGATCACTCATGCGGACTCCGACCCGCTCGAGTACTTCGGTCATTGCATCGAAGATACCGCGAGATGGATCGTCCGGTGTGGAGGCAGTTTTCCATACGTCCGTCCGACCGGTGCGTTCGTCGTACAGACAAATATCCGTAAACGTTCCTCCGGAATCGACTCCAACGCGCCATCCTGTGGGTTTGGTGTTTGTCATTGGGACCTACTCGGGAAGGTTGACGCCGTCAGGTGCTTTCCGGTTGATTTTGCGGCTCCCAGACCTGGCGTTCCTGCAGCCATTCCGCGCAGATGCCCCGGTCCCCGGGGCCAGCATGTTCGCCTTCTTCTTCGGAATCAGCCGATAGGTGATGTTTCTGAATCCTGTGGTACCGTCCACCACACTCGGTTGATCCGCCGTCGGTCATTGAGTTTGGAGCGGCGCCCACTGCTACCCGCACGCGAACCCTGCAACTATCAACCTTCACTGATAAGCCCCATGTCATTCTCCCGCTTCCCTGCGAGAGGGTCCAAACCGCGACAGGCTAAAGGGTCTCGGGTCAACACAGGGCGATTCGCAGTTGACCAGTTGGGCCATCAGCAACCCCGCTGCAGGGCCAGTGCCGAATCCATGACCGGAAAATCCGGATGCAACGAATAGTCCAGGATACCGATCAACTCTGTCGAGAACCGGCAATTCATCCGGTGTCGTGTCGATCAGGCCTGCCCAACTGTGCGTGATGCGAGCCGACGCGAATGACGGAAACGCCCGACGCAGGGCAACGAGAGCCTTGTGATTGAGGGAAACTCGTGGAGTCGGATCAAGCGTTCGGCGGGCCTCAAATGGCGTACTTTCGTCAACTGACCAACGGCGCGGTGTTCTGAGTTCAGTCACGAACTCACTGCCGATCTCAAAACGAAGTTCACGCCAGTGCCTTTTCACCGCCGGCAGGAAATCGGCAAACAATCTCACACTATCCGGAACGAGAGGTGCGATATTGGTGTTTCTGAGGGCGATAGTGAATCCACCATCGAGTCTACGGCGAAACGCGAAGTCACCACCGCCGACTGGCATTTCCGGCGCGTTTTCCACTCCGTCCGCTCGCGCCGCCGTTGAAAGTATTCGCAACTGCGGAAATGGTACACCGACATTCCCCAGGAACAGGCGCGTCCAGGCTCCACCCGCAACCACGATGGCGTCGCACCGAATATTTCCGTGCTCGGTTACAGCGTCGGACACCTTGCCGCCGGCAGTCTCAAATCCCCTGACGGCGCACCCTTCCAGCAGAACCGCGCCGAGTTCTCGAGCTTTGCCGGCCAGGGCAGGCACGGCGAGAGATGGTTCGGCACGGCCGTCGGTAGGCGTGTGCAGGCCAAGCGTGAATTCCTTGGTTGACGCCGGCAGAAGACGGGCAATTCTGCTGCTTCCCAGGACATGCTGTTCGAGACCGAACGCCTCTCCTGTTTTTGCCCACTTCTCGACTTTGGCTTTTTCTCCCGCCGTTCTGCACAGGTAGCATATCCCTGTACTGCGAAACCCGGTTTCAATTCCGTAATTGCGCTCAAACGAGCGCCAAATCTTCAAGCTCTCGATTGCAAGCGGCATTTCAGCGGGGTCGCGGCCCATCTGACGCACCCATCCCCAGTTGCGAGATGATTGTTCGCCGGCAATGCGGCCCTTTTCACAAAGGCAAACCCGAATATTTCTTTCCGCTAGAGCAAGCGCCGTTGAAACGCCCGCGATCCCTCCGCCAACCACAACGACATCGACTTCGGATGGCTTCTCTGTGTCGCAGGACACGACCGCAAGGGCGGAAACCTGGGATCGAGGCAAAACCATGACGGGCTTAAAGCATGTCCTCAAGGCGGCAGTTGACCAGCATTTCGGCAACGGCTGCATTGTTCGGCAATTCAATCGCCGTTCGAACCATCTGCGCAATGATCTCGGGCTGTATCATGTCCTCCGGTTTCACCCTGTCCGTATAGGCACTCATGTCCGTATTTACGAAGCTGGGACAGATCACGGTTGCCCGGACACCCTTCTCCCATGCGACGTGACGCGTTGTATGGGTTAGGCCCATCATGGCGAATTTCGTCATGTTGTATCCGACAAATTCGTTTCTCACTCGTTTGCCCGACAGCGACGCAATATTGATGATCCGGCCCCTTCCACTTCGCTCAAGATGCGGGAGACACAAGCGAGTCAGGCGCAAGGGTGCTTTCGCGTTGACCGTCCACAGCCGATCAAGCGCTTCCTCGTCGTCATCGTGGAGCGAGACTCGTTCTGCAGAACCGGCATTGTTGACAAGGACATCAATCCGACCGAAGCGGTCCAGGGCCGCCGACACCCATCGCTCCGCCGTGTCGGCCCTGAAGGCATCGAACTCCGCGAAATGCCGATTCCGGGCCTCGGGCCCATGCGCATCAACAAGTGAACCCGGTTGGCGCGCTCCCATGCTCACCTTGTATCCGTTTGCAAGCAGTTCGGAGACCACTGCGGCACCGATGCCGCGGTTGGCTCCTGATACCAGCACAACAGATCCATCCGTCAATCGATTGCTCATTCATTGGCCCGCATTGTTCAGGCGCCTTTTGTCGCACCATGCCCTCACGATCTCGGCTCACGCAACTTGTACGGTAGTTGAACCGGAATTCAAACGGCTTCCGGCAGGCGTTGCGAGCTTCACATTGAGGCGTTGTTGGCGCTTCCGGAATTCCCGTCGTCCATACCCTGTCAAGACCTCGCCACCTTGACTCAAGAGGATTCATTCAGCATGAATCTCCCAGTCGCAAAAGGGTATCGCACGGCCCTGCGGCGGTCGGGAGGGTCTCTTGAGATACATGCCGCGGAGCCATTTTCAGTTGCAAGTCTCGGACCAACGGACGTGCAATGGGGAGGATCGAACATGCCGGATACAGTGAAACATTTTTTGGTTGCCACATCCGGGGCAATGGCCGTTGCGGCGTTTGCATGCGTGGCCAATGCCGAACCAATCAAGTGGGACATGGCCGACGAGTACGGCGAAAACGCACTCACGGGACAATCGGCCAAGTATTGTCTCGGCGAAGTCAATCGAATGGCCGAGGGAACACTCGAAGTCACCTATCAGGGCGGTGGCGCTTTGGGGTACAAGTCCGTCGACCATTTCGACGCTGTGCAGGACGGAGGCGTTCAGTCTGCGTATACGCTACTGACCCAGCTTGGCGGCATTGACCCCTTGTTCAACCTGAGTTCGCTGCCGTTCATCGCCAACACTGCGGAACAGGTCTACCAGCTTTGGCAAATTGCCCGGCCAGAATACGCAAAGGTATTCGAGGCAAACAATATGGTGCTGCTCTGGGCCATGCCGAACCCTCCAAGCGGCATTCATGCGAAGGCACCGATCACCGATCCGGAAACGCTGGCAGGACTGCGGATCCGGACCTACGACGTGAACGGCACCAAGACACTCAAGGCCGCCGGGGCAGCGCCACTGCAAATCGCCTGGGCCGACCTTGTCCCACAGCTGTCCACTGGAGGAGTTGATGCCGTTTTGACTTCAGCCGATGGTGGCAAGCAGTTGTCCATCTGGGACTATGTATCGGACTTTACGGAACTGAACTACGCAATGGCGCTGTTTGTCGCGCACGTAAACAAGGACGAATTCGATGCATTGCCTGCAAAGGGGCAACAGGCGCTGATGGATGCGATTCCGATTTGCGACGCATTCAACTGGGAGCTCATGCAAAACGCAATCCAGGTGTCGTACGACGCGATGATGGCGAACGGCATGAACGTGACCCTGGATGACGACGTCCCGCAATCCGTCTTTGATCTCCTCGGAGATGCCGGAGCACAGGTGCGCGCGTCCTGGGTCGAGGAGACTGGCGAACGCGGCACCATGATCCTGGAGGAATTTGATTCGGTCCGAAACTGATCGGATCATGATACTGCCGGGCGGCCTCCGCCCGGCATTTCGGCACATCCTGAAATCGTGGTTCAGCGACGCTCCATACAGGAGCCTGCGTGGCTCGGGCTCATCGGCGGGATTTCCTCAACATTGAACAAGACTGCGGCGACTGTGGCCGCGACCCTCTTGGTCATGATGGTCTTGCTGATTCTGCTCGAAATCGTTCTGCGTTACTTTTCGCGTTCAACCTTCATGGCGGATGCGCTGGTGGGGCATGGTGTTGCAGCCACGACCTTCCTTGCACTGGGTTGGGCGCTGGAACGAGGGAGCATGATACGCATCAGCGTCGTGACACGACGACTGCGTCCGGCACCGCGCTTTGCCACCGAGGCGTTCACAATCGTTGCCACCGAGATCCTGGTACTTTGCTTGATGTACTACCAGTGGCGTTCCGTCTCCAAACTATGGATACGAGGGTCGGTCAGCCAGCACTACTTTCCGATCCCGCTCTGGATTCCAGAGGCGATCTTCTTCATCGGCCTCGTTCTCCTGGCACTTCAACTCCTGGTCAGGCTTTGCCGACTGGGCGTCGTTGGAGTGGAGAAAGACGAAACCTTGACGATCTGATCAAGAAAGGTCCCCGATGTCCACATTGGCAGCATCCGGCGTTCTCCTTGCCCTCGTCGCGGTCCTTCTTGGTGCCGGGATGTGGATTTTCGCCGGACTGACTCTTGTTGGGGTTGGGGCCCTCTATATCGTTCTCGATTTCAGCATTCTTCGAATTGGAACAATCGCGACCAAGGTCATTTCATCAAGCGCGATTTCCTGGGAACTTGCGGCAATTCCGATTTTCATATGGATGGGCGACATCATTTTTCGAACCGACATCTCGCTAAGGCTGTTCCGCGGCCTTTCACCGATGGTTGCCCGCGTTCCAGGCGGACTCCTGCACACCAATGTGTTTGGCTGTACCATCTTTGCCGCCATCAGCGGGTCAAGCACCGCGACAACTGCGACAGTTGGAAAGATCACGATCCCGGAGTTAATGCGCCGCGGCTACGATCTGGGGCTGGCGTCGGGTTCGCTGGCAGGCGCCGGAAGTTTCGGTCTGCTCATTCCCCCGTCGATTGCAATGATCATTTACGGTGTACTGGCGGAAGTCTCGATAGCGAAGCTGTTTGCGGCTGGATTGATGCCGGGTCTGATGATGGCCTGTCTCTATTCCGGATACATCATCATTGTGGCCTTATTCCGACCGACGGTCGAGCCGAAAGGACATGAACGTGTCACGTTCATGGATGTCTTGCGCGGTATTCTGGAACTCCTTCCGATCGGCGTGCTGATGGTCATTGTTCTGGGATCCATCTACTCTGGACTGGCAACGCCATCCGAGGCGGCGGCCGTGGGCGTTGCCTGCGCCATTGCCATCACGATCATTACCCGCCAGTTCTCAGTGGAGATGATCGCAGAATCCCTGATGGCAACCATCCGGATTTCCTCGATGATCTGCATCCTGATTGCAGCCTCGGCATTCCTGTCGGCATCAATAGCGTACCTGCATCTTCCGCAGCAGATCACGAGGGGAATTGAGCTCCTGCAGCTTTCCCCATACGGCGTCCTCGCAATTCTGGCAGCACTGTACATTGTTCTGGGAATGTTCATCGACGGCACATCCATGACCGTCATGACCGTGCCGATAGCCGTCCCGTTAATCGTCCAGGCCGGATACGATCCGCTCTGGTTCGGCGTCTTCCTCGTCATCATGATAGAATTGAGCGCACTTACGCCACCCGTTGGTCTCAACCTCTACATTCTTCAAGGTCTGACCTCGGCAGACATGGGGCGCACGGTTCTCGCCACACTGCCATTCTTTCTCCTGTTGTGCCTTGGTACGGTTCTGCTCGTGGCATTCCCGGAAATAGCGCTGTGGCTTCCAGGAAAGTTGTAACGGGAGTCATCACTTGATTGGTTCCGCATCTTCCGCATCGAGCGCAACACTTGGGCCTGTCGCCTGAAAACAGCCCAAATTGACCTAAACACAATATTGCTTCCTCAAGCACAAATCGGGCTCATTTCGGTGATCCAGGCACGGAAGGCGTTTTCGCCGGTAGTGGCTATTGCGTCGGGAACGACACCCGACGGAATGGTGGTGGGAGTACCGGCTACGCTTCGCGCTCCAGCTTTTCGGACGATGTTAATTCTTGGCGCTCGCCGTTCACTTGTCACGAAGGGTACACAAAAGCCGAGATGTAAGGTTAGAGAAAGGACAGCAAGAGGGGGTCGGAAACTCCAAGTCAGATCGGCCAGCATGCCGATCGAACGAAAGACAATCCAGACGGAATCCACTCTTCCGAAGCCGCGCGTCGGCCCACGGAGCCACCATAGTGTTTCGATGGGTATAACCGGGAAATGTGGAACAACATTTCTTTCCGGGTCTCTCCCGAATTCTGCAGGAAGTCAGGTGTTCAAGTCTGGCGTGGGGCGCGCGCGGTTTCCACGCGTCCCCGCCGCTCGCATGTCAGGTCAACCGTCCTCGTCAAGATACACTTGGGTGCCCCGCCAAGGGTAGTTCGCAGCCTCGTACCCATGTTTAGAGAAACGCTTGATGTTTTTCAGGGCATTGCGGCGATAGATCGGCCCAACCGATGCGACCGTGCCGATGAAGAGCATGTTGGAGACCATGTCTTCCACTAAGCATGATCCGAGCATCTTGAATTCTTCGGATCCAATCGCAGCCGAATGGAACGCAGCTATTTCTTCAATCATCTGTTTCACATAGTCCGGCGGTTCGACACCAGGGCTACCGCCGGAATCAACCAATTCGGCCCAATGCCCGGGTCCTCGTGGCCTACGGGGAAATCCAGTCCGACGCGACCGCGCCCACGGCGCCGCTCGGCGCGTTCGTGGACGAACTCTCCGAACTTATGGTCATGCGGGAGCAGCTCGTCGATGTCCGGACGGCCGTGAAGGGCACCGGACGCGAGGTCACCTGCAAGGAGGCGGTCGCGGCCGGCGCCGAGGCGGTGGGCGTCATCACGGCGATGATTGACGCGCTCGAAGCCCGGATCCAGGCCCGGATCGAGGGCGATCCGGAAGCCCGGAGGGTCTTCGAGATCCTGACCTCGATCGCCGGTGTCGGCCTGATCACCGCCGCCGCCTTGATGTGCTGGATGCCCGAACTGGGGACCCTCAAGAACCGCCAGGCGGCGGCACCATCGGTGTGGCGCCCTATGCGCGGGAGAGCGGTCAGTCGGCCAGGCCCCGGCATATCCGTGGCGGGCGCCGCCGGCCGCGCGATGTCCTTACCATGGCGGCCCTGACGGCAAAGACGTGCAATCCGAAGTTGAAGGCCTTGCACGACCGGCTGACGGCTCGGGGGAAACACCACACGGCGGCGCTAGTTGCCATCATGCGCAAGCTTGTGATCCTTGCCAATGTCCTGCTGCCCGACGGCCGAACGTGGACGGTTGAACCGGCGCCGGCACCAACCGGCTGAGGCGGTCGACGGCCACACGGACCGGGCTGCGCCGCCGGCGCAGCCGCCGGGCTTGGCACCGGGTGGAGCCTCGGGCTATCGCCAACGGGGCCGATTGGCGCTGTGGAAAACCCGGGGATAACGCTTGGAAAACGGAAACGACACCACCCTTTCGGCCCCAAAACACCGTTGACTCCAAACATGGATTCTGGCGCGGCTACACGAACGCCGAAGAAACCCTCGCCGCAAACTGTATGCCGCGCGACACGGTCTCATTCCACCGCCCCTACAAGCGCTTCGGGGTCGAGAAGGGCGACGAGCTGCACCTCGCCGGCGTCGACCGCAAGACGCGGATCGTGAACTTTGAAGACGCGGACGGGCGTTCCGTCACCTGGGAGCCCGACCGGTTCGCGGCCCGCGCCGGTGGCGGTGTCGAGCATGGCGAAGAGCGTTGTGGTGCCGTGGCGGGCGTCGTCTTGGGTTCTCCGCTCAGCCGCTGCCAGCGCCATCCGCAGACCCGGCTGCGCCCGGTCCAGCGCCTGGATCTGCGACCTCGCGTCCACGCACAGGACGACCGCGCGGTCCGGCGGGGTCATGTAGAGCCCCACGATTTGGTATCATCCGCCGATTTGATAGTAATTCTATTGTTACAGGAGACTAGGTACTCCTGTCGGAAATCAGGCTCCAGAAGTTTTCGGCCATGCGAGGGAGTGGGCTTCTGACGCGGAAAATTCGGACTTCAACCGGGATACACCAGCTCTGATCTCCTGCCAGCACAAGTGAGCCATCGGCGATGGAGATTCTCGCCAACATCTCGGCGATCCACGTGACGCCCAGTCCGCTCTCCGCCATTGATTTCAAGGCGCCTGCCAGAGGTGAGGATGAACTTTTCTTCACGAACACTGGACCGTCATGACGTGCCAGCATGGCGTCGACGATCTGGCCGAGCGCCGACGCTTCCGAGAAATAGAGGTACTCAACCGGGGATTTCTTTGTCCCGGGAAGCGCATGGATCGGCAAACCCCTGGCATCGGGGGCGGAAACCGGGATCAAACGGTCCTTTCCAACAACCACAGACTCGAAGAGCGACTGATCGAACCCCAAGTCCGCGTCCGGATGCCAAATGCAGAGCATGAAATGACACAACCCGTGCGTGAGATACCTGGCACAGGTGTTCATATGATTTGATTCCAGACTCAGCGGGACATCCGCCGCATTACCGGGAATTGACTGGAACCAGTCGGGAAAGAAGAGGATCGAAATGGTGTGTGTTGCCGCGAACTTCATGGTGTTCGCACCTTTCGCCGTTTGCCGTATGTTCTCAAGTCCCTGATGGATCTGGTGGGTGACGTTTTCGGCAATCGGTACGAGTTGGCGACCGCCGTCCGTGAGTCGGATTGGCCGGTCGGTCCGGTCAACCAGGGTGACGCCAACCCACTCTTCAAGCAGCCGGATCCGGCGACTGAAAGCCGGTTGTGCCACATTTCGGCGACGGGCAGCCCGGGAAAAACTTCCTGCCTCGACCAGTGCCAGGAAATCCTCAAACCAAGCGATCCTCATTACCATCCCTCTCTCTTGCAGTTCCATACCGTCCACCGCGACCCGACGATCAGGCTGAAACACGACAATCGCAATTGAATATTCATTGGCCTTGACATTGTTCAACTCAACATGATGCGAGTGCATCCCTGATTTGTTGTTTGGGCGACCACTGCCACCTGTACTTTCCAGTCGGGCTCATCTGGACGCGGACACCGCGTGCCGGCACCATGCTCACCCACCCCG
>JAPPHA010000118.1 GCA_028874915.1 Paracoccaceae bacterium | reverse complement strand
TTGTCAGGGCGGCATTCCTTCACATTATTCCGTAGGCTTGGGGATCGAGGCTAGCGACCATGTCCGGATCCGTGTGGGGGGTGCACAGCAATGCGCATTCCTACCGAGACCGCGGGAGGATCTGGGTAAACCGGTTCCCTACAGCGATAACTTGGTTTCTCGACCTGCTGTACCCATCATTGTAGAATTCTGTGACTCTGCACTTTGCAAATTTTCACTAGCATCACCGTCGATGCAATTGGCACTGCGGTTTAATCAGGCCGTGACAGTGTCTCTTACCGGAAGACACAACAACTTGGAGGTCACGATGTCCAATGTCGGTCATTTTCTGTCCAACAAATCGTGGTCGGGTGGGTCCGAGAGGATCGGTGATGTATACAATCCAGCCACGGGAACAATAGCCGCAAAGGTCATACTTGCATCGAAAGCAGACGTGGATGCTGTTGTAGATGTTGCCGCCGAGGCCTTGCCAAGGTGGGCGGCAACGCCAGCAGCCAAACGTGCTACGGTAATGTTTGATTTTCGCGATCTCTTGAAAAGCCACACCGATGAGTTGGCGGAACTCCTGTCAGCCGAGCATGGAAAGACAATTCCCGACGCAAAAGGAGAAATCGCCAGGGGCATCGAAGTCGTCGAGTTTGCCTGCGGCATACCTCAACTGCTTAAGGGAGAGTACTCCGAGTCTGTGGCTGCCGACATTGACAGTTTTGCGGTACGTCAACCAATTGGCGTTGTCGCAGGGATCACTCCATTCAATTTTCCGGCAATGGTACCACTGTGGATGTACCCTGTTGCCATTTCCTGTGGTAACACTTTCGTGCTGAAACCTTCCGAAAAAGACCCAACAGTGGTATTGCGTATAGCCGAGTTGCTAGCTGAAGCGGGCCTGCCCGAAGGCGTGTTCAATGTTGTAAATGGCGATAAGGAAGCAGTGGATGCTTTGCTGGATAATCCCAGGGTTGAGGCAGTGAGTTTCGTAGGTTCGACGCCAATTGGCCAATATATCTATTCGCGGGGCACTTCGAACGGAAAGCGTGTACAAGCCCTGTGTGGGGCCAAGAACCATCTCGTCGTTATGCCCGACGCGGACATGGATCAGGTGACAGATGCATTGATTGGGTCGGCATATGGGTCGGCTGGCGAACGTTGCATGGCTGTGTCGGTAGCAGTTCCGGTAGGTGAGGGTACGGCTGATCGCTTGGTTGAAGCGTTGGAACCACGTGTCCGAGCCCTCAAGGTGGCGCCTTATACCGATCCTGAATCGGAACTCGGTCCGGTGATTTCAAAACAGAGCTTTGACAAGATTCATAGGCTTATCGGCCAGGGGCTGGAGCAGGGCGCAAACTTGGTTGTCGATGGGCGCGACATCTCACTTCAGGGGTATGAAGACGGATATTTCATTGGCGGTTGCTTGTTCGACAATGTCTCAACCGACATGTCGATTTACAAGGAAGAGATCTTCGGGCCGGTCTTGTCAGTCGTGCGAGCCGGTGGATACGAAGAGGCCGTGCAGATGATAAACGACCATGAATACGGGAATGGAACAGCTATCTTTACACGGGACGGCGATGCCGCACGAGATTTTTGGGCGCGTGTGCGTATCGGTATGGTTGGTGTAAATGTGCCGATACCGGTTCCTGTCGCGTATTACTCTTTCGGTGGATGGAAGAGGTCCCTGTTTGGCGATCATCACATTCATGGGATGGAAGGGGTCCGGTTTTATACTCGGTTGAAGACTATGACGTCGCGGTGGCCTTCGGGCATCCGTACTGGAGCGGAATTCAATTTTACTGGCGGAAAGGATGTCTAATTGGATTTAGACATCATGGATTGGATGCGCCGAACCCTTGCCGGCTGCAGCAGCGTGTATAGTGTCCCGACCCAATAGTGGCGCTCCTCGGTCGAGAGCGCGCAAACGCGGTCCTGGAAGGGAGCGAGTCGATCGTCGGTTTTCTTCTTCTTGAGGAGTCTCAGGCAGACGTCGGCACGCTCCGACGGCGTTGCTGCACGCTCTGCCAGGACCTTCGTTGCCTTGTGGGCAGACGTGATCAGAATCGCATTGCAGTTTTCCTCCGACTTAATGTCGCGTAGCTATATGTTGGTTCGCTGTCCATTCCATTGTCCGATACGGTTTATTGGAAAAGAAGCTGAAGTTCTTCTCGTAGTGCTGCGTATCTCTGCCAAGGTTGCTGTGCTTGATTGTCAAAACGCCCACGTACGGAAAGCCTGTTTTGCGGACTCTTCATCAGGCTTGAATCGGCCAAACCTGTCCCGGGATTTCGCCTTGCATGCTCGATAGCCCGACCAAGTGTGGGAATGGTGTCTTCGAGTAGGGAGTCTGCGTAGAGACTATTCGGGGCTCGGGACCCGTCACGGCTTCACGCTGCATATTGTCCCATTCGTCGTCTGGCACATTCACAATCGGAGAACCCTGCACCGATTGCGAAACTGACTCTGTGCGCATGTCGTTGGCGACACGGCAGGCTCCTGCGGTACGCATCTTTCCCGAAGTGGCATATGATGCCTTCCCGGGTCACGAGATCAATGACATTCCCCTCTGAACCGTGCCAGAACCATCGCGGCAGCATCGATGCCAGGAGTTAAGGGTTTCAGACCGGCGCGATAAAGCTCACCACGGCGAATAGATTCCCACAAAACTTGACGGTCGGCGAGCACCGCTCGGCTCAACGATTTTACCGAACGTTTTACGCACGATCCATAAAAGCCTATTGAAAATGTTGCACGCAACATTTCCTCTCTTCGCTACTCCGGTTCCGCTCTCTTTCGAAAACTGGTCGGCTTTCGCCGACACGGGGTGAATCGTGCTCCACCAGAAAACGGAATCCCGAAAAACGAGCATAAGACAATGAGGTCGTTCAAGATGTCTTTTTCTCAATTGAGATCTCTTCGCAGTATCCTTACAGAATCTGCCAATGCCTCGACGCCAGGTTGGATTGATGCACTGGCAATTGATGACATACCCAAGCGAAAGAAAAATTTTCCAACTTCGTAGTCGGAATAGCATGGAGAGATCTCTTCCACGATAACGCCGTGGCTTTGCGCTTCAGTGGCAATTTTCGACGCAGTGAGTTCTCGGCTGCGGTCTCTCAGAACAAAATTAGTTCCACCAAATTCACTGGTAATCTCGAATTCAGGCAGGTTTTTTCTTATGGTTGCATCCGCCAACGTCCACCTCTCCACATAGTCCCGATGAAGGCGCCGCAACTGGCTGTCATAAAATCCGAACCTCAGGAAAGCTGACGCGGTAAGTTGTGGAACAATTGGAGGATGACGGAGAATCGTGCCTCGCAAGTCACGGGCAGCTTCGATGAACTCAGTTTCGGCTGCCAGGTAGCCGAGTCTCAGGCCTGGTGACAGGCCTTTTGACAGGCTGCCCAGATATATGACGCGCCCTTTTGCTTCGGAGCTTCGAAGTGGAAACGGGGTAAAGTGACGATAGTCAACGTCACATTCATAGTCATCTTCTACGATGAAGAAATCATATTCCACAGCGGCTTCAATTAACTGCTTTCTACGCTGTTCAGACATTGTAACGGTAGTCGGGAACTGTCGATTTGGTGTTACGAAAACGAGAGTAGACCCGCGAAGTCGCTCGTCGACGATCATTCCTTCGTCATCTACTGGCTGAAATCGAACCTCTCCAAAGCTTGCGTGCAAGATCTTCCGCGCGTCTGGGTAGCCGGGGTCCTCTATTGTGGCCGCACGATTGCGGCCGCCAAGCAATTGGCTTGTCATGTACAGACCGTTTTGGCTCCCAAGTGTCACCAAGACAGAGTTCTTGGTTTCGAATACTCCTCTCCGGGGCAAAATGCGCCCGCAAATTTGTTCTATCAATTCGAGGCTGTCTGAATAGTGATTATCAGCCGACCAGACCTTTAGGTCTCTTCGGTTCATAGCAAGGCGTGAACACTCTCTCCACTGTGCTACCGGAAACTGATCTTCATCAATTTGATTGCACACGAAAGGGTACTTGAAATCGTACCAATTGTCCGGCCTCACAATTGTGCTGAGGTCTTCAGATCGCCGCCGCCAGTTCAGCCGATCCCACCCCAGTGATTTTTGATAGCGGGGCATTTTGCCGACGGCGGCGGTCTTTTCAACTTGGCCGTTACTTCCGCTGACGAAGAATCCCGATCTGGCCCTTGAGTATATGAAGTTTTGTTCTTCCAATATTGCATATGCCGCGAGCACTGTGTTTATCGATACGTCCAATGTCCGCGAAAACGAGCGACAAGATGGCAATCTAGTATTTGTCTGCAGCACGCCGTCAAAAATGAGCCGTGAAATTCCTGCCACGATCTGATCTCTGAGGCCAATTTTCCCAGACTTATCAATATCAATCCGGAACTGCATCAGTTGCGCCGCCTGACGAGCAAGATGTTACCGCATTGAGCCCCTTCTGGTTTTTTCGCTGACTTCGGCGCCTTTGTCAACGCTGGTTCAAAGGCGCCCCATTCGGGAGGTTGAAACTGGACCCACCCGGCCTACGGGGGTGGGTTTAGGCCGGTGCGGTCTTCATTTTCCGGGTGGGTCTCGGATGATTCCGTCTTTGCGTTTGACCTTGAGGCAGTAACTTTCGCCTTGGATTTGGATGACCTGGCCGTGACTTAGTAGCCGATCCAAAATGTCGGCCGTTAGTACTCTGTCGCCTGGGAAGGCTTGATCCCTGGCTCCGAATGTCAGGTTGTACGTAATAATTGTGGAGCCATTCTCATTTGCGTACCGCCATGAACTGGAAGGACAGCTGCCGGAGACCCTCAACCACGACGAGTTGGTGCGGCTGTTCATGGTCACCTCCAACATCAAGCATCGTGGATGCGCGGGCTTGAAGAGCGAGAGCGTGAGCTCGTCGAGCCGGACGGTTTGGCAGTGATGCGCTGTGGCCTTGCGTTGAGGCATTGCGGGTTTGAGGATGTCGCATCATGTGGGCTGGAAGTAACGAAATTCGGAACATGTCGAAATTGAACTTGGTTTGAAATGCCAAAATTTTTTATGGGATACAAAAAAGACGCGCAATGTTAAACTCGCTCCACCTTCTGTTGCCGGAGGGACTGGTCGCGGACGCCGCCTGGTTCGCCCGCATGGGTTACCCGTGCTCATTGTGCAGCCGCTACCTCGCGAGCGGCTGGCTGCTACCGGTGACGGGGGAGGTATTTCGGCGTCCACTGCACAAGCCGGGACTTGAAGAGACCGCGCCGCCGCTACGCTTACAACATTTCGTGGTTTCGCTGCAGATGGTAATGGAGCGCCCGATTGCGGTGGGCGGGCGTTCAGCGTTGGAATTGCACGGTTTCGCGCATTAACTGTCGGGCGAAAGACCGAGCGAGGCTCACCTGTATGGCGTCGAACGGGCGCCGGCGTGGCTCGGCAAGTTACCGGTGATAACCCCCTTTGTCTTTCAAAATTCCCGCAAGCTGTTTCGCGCCGAGTCGATTGCAGCCGGTCTCTGAGGGCTCAATTCGGTGATGGCAGCTGATGGACTGTCGCACCAGGCGCAGGTCTACGGCAGCTCATGTTGTCGACGCCGGAACGGGCGGTGCTGGAACTGGTGGACGAGCTTCCCGGCAGGGAATCGTTCCACCAGGTCGACATACTGCTGGAAGGTCTGGTTGGTCTCAGCCCGAAGCGTACGAGCCGTCTTCTCGGGGAATGCCGAAGCGTCAAGGTGAAACGTTTGTTTCTTTGGTTCGCCGAACGGAACCGCCATCCTTGACTTGGGTGCCTCGACCGAGACGGGATCGACCTCGGCAGAGGAAAGCGGATGCTGGTTCGGGGCAGGAAGTTCGACACGAAATACCGGATCACAGTTCCGGAGGACCTCGATGCCGGTGGATGAGAGATACCGGCGGCAGGTCGAGCTGCTGGTCCGCACCGTGCTGCCTCACTTCGCCCGCGAGAGATGCTTCGCGCTGAAGGGCGGGACCCCGGACCGCTCTCGTCAACGCCGTCATGGAGTATTCGGCCCCGGAGGCTGTGACGGCCATCAAGCGGCTCGCATGATCCCTCGCGCCGTCAAGCCTGATTTTCGTGGTCGCTCGCCCCGCTTGTCCGCCATGGAGGAAGAAACGGTGCGACTAATTCTGCCTTCCCAGCAGAAATTTCCTTTCCAATGGTTCTTATTTGTTTCCGGGACTTTGATCGCGTTTCCTTTCGGCAGAGGCAGCTTCGGTGCAACGCCGGGGAAGTTCCGGGCAGAACGTCGCGGGTTTCTCAGCGCAGGATCAACGTACAGACTCGACTCTTTTTCGGTTCGGTTAACCCGACCGGGGCCGGCAGGTCCTGAAACCCGCCGGCGCACAGGCCCGGCATGGCCGGCAGGAGGGGCGTCATTCCGGACACGTCCATCATCGCCGACAGGGTCGCCGGACCGGGGTCGAAGGTCTCGGGAAAGAGGCCGCGCAGGGTCACCAGGACCATCAGGACCAGCGCCACCCGGTGATCGAGCCAGCGCACCGCATCGCTGGCGCGAACGCCGGCCGGGGTCCCGGCCCGGGGATGCGCCTCGCGCGCCGCCGTCGCGACATCCGTCCGCTCGGCCAGATCAACCGCGTCTTCAAGCGCGACGAGGGTTCCGCTCAGATGGGCGGCAAAGCAATCCGGCAGAAGCGAGAATGTCGTCGCGGCCAGACGACAGTCATGGCGATTGATCCGGGCCGGGCCCCACGGCGTGTAGCGGTCGTAGGTGCCGTGGCGGGCGAAAGTCCTGCAATCGGGACCGTGGATCGGGCAGGCCGACAGTCTTGCCGTTGAATCCTGCCAGGCTCTCGTGGCAACATACTCTTCGCAGGAAAGCGTGGATCGATACCGGATCTGCACATCCCGCCCGTATCGTTGTGATGGTGGAACTTCAGGATGATACGGGACCCTGCCCGGTTCTCAAGACCGGGCAGGGTCTGCCAGCCTCCCCGGCGGCTCGAAAAAATCCGGACTCTTGCGACTTGGAAAAGAAGGATCGGCCGTCCCGGTCAGGCGACCGAACACCGGCTTCTGTTCCGCAATGAACCGGTCACGGTCAGAGCAGCGGCCGAAACAATCCGGCACAAAACCGGGTACTCAGGACGAAACAAAGCGCGATTCAACAACTCACTGTGCCGAGATGCCGGAGCTCGGCACCCTCGGCCGCCGCAAAGCCGCCGCCCTGACCGGCCTCGCCCCGTTTCCGGACGACAGCGGGAAAAAGCCGGGCAGCGTTATGTCAAGGCGGGCGCCAGATGCCGCGCAACGCTCTCTTCATGGCCGCGACCGCCGCGATCCGCTTCAACCGGGACATGAAGCGGGTCTATGATCGGCTCTTCGGGAAGGGCAAACCACACAAGGTCACCTTGGTAGCGGTGATGCGGAAGCTGATTGTCCTCGCCAATAGGCTTTTGCATGACGACCGCGAATGGAAGGACACTCCTCTCGTACGGGTCCCGGGATGACGATCAGACCTGTGGACAACCTACGGGAGAGCCTGGGGATGACGTGCCAATCAACCCCCGCCAGACCCCAATCTGGGGCGGTTCACCAACACCGATGCTTTTACTGTCATCGCCGCAAGCCTTTGAAGTTCTTCCATAATCAACGCCCAGATACCGTTCCTGCTCCACCGGTTGTAGCAGGATTGACAGGTCGTGTACGGCCGAAACACCTCTGGGAGGTCACGCCAGGGCGTGCCAGTGCGCAGCACAAAGAAGATACCGTTGCGCGGAACGAGGAAGATACCGTTAATCACCCTTCGGTCATGCACTCGTTCCTGACCCTGATGCTCGTGAGGAACGACAGAGTTGAATACTTCCCATTCCGTGTCGCTCATGTCGTGCCGGTCACCGCTCATGCCTTAACTCCCTGTGGATTGTTTTCGGCAAAAAATTACAGACGATGCCAACAAGACTAAACACTTGAGTACATTGCCTAGAGGCCCGTTTTGTGCAATAATGACTCCATCCATTGAGTATCTCAATAATCAGCATTGAGAATCTCAATAGATGACATGACGTCCGAAATTCCATGCAGGAATTGGGCACTTTGGGAGGAACAGATCATGAAAAGCAAAGAACCAGAATTCAGAAAAACAAATCTGGCTTGGCTGACACGCCGGCAAGTGATGAACCATGCCGCCGCCGGTGCCGCGGTTTTTGGTCTTTCGCATCTTCTAGATCCGACAAAGGCACTTGCCAGTACAGCCGATGCCGTGTCCGCAATGCTTGACGGACAAACTCCCAAGATGGGTGGCAAGCTTGTCTACGGTCAAACGTATCCGAATTGGGCGTTGGGCGAATCAAATCGAGGCGAACATTCGTACTACTATCTCGATCTTCTGACACGCGCGATCTGGAATATGCTGACCTGGGTTGACGAAGATCTGAACGTTCAGTTGGAACTGGCTCGCACGCTGACATCCAATGACAGTTTGGATGTATGGGAGTTGGAACTGCACGAAGGGGTAATGTTCCATGACGGCAGTGAAATGACTGCTGATGACGTGGTCGCCTCGCTAAGCCTTCACATGCTCGGTGGAGTCGGCTTGATCAAGAACACAATCGCCCAGCCTGAAAAGACCGGAAAATACAGTGTCCGACTCCATTTGGAGCGACCCAATGCCGAATTGCCTTATGCGTTGGCCGAATACAGGGCAACGATTTTCAAAGCCAAGGATGACCTTCAGGAGATGGGTTATGACGGAATTGGAACGGGGCCATTCCAACTCATCGAGATAGATAATGCACGTCAGTTTCGTGCTCGGCGCAACGAGAACTACTGGATGGAAGGCGGCGGACCTTATCTGGACGAATTGGTGGGCGTGATCACTCTGGGTAACGCCGCCATCAACGGTTTCCGTGCCGGGCAATTGAATGCAGTCTGGAACATAGATCCTGGCCAGATCGGTCAATTCGAGGATGCGGGCGGGATGGTTCACGCCTCTAGATCGGGCGACGGATTCTATATGGTCATGCCGAAAAACCTTGATTTTCCGTGGAACGATCAGCGAATACGTCAAGCGATGTCTCTGGCCATAGACCGCGTGAAGATCAACACGATTATCTACAACGACCCGGACGGCTGGACCGGAAACGACACGCACATGAATGGTCTCAACGCGGATTTCGTTTCGCGACCGGTCGAGCGGGACGTGGCGCAAGCCAAGGCTCTGCTGGCGGAAGCGGGATATGGTGACGGTGTCAAGTTGCCCACGATGCTGTTCTGCCCGTCATTTCCGGAAGAACCGCGCCTTTGGCCGATTGTGTCCGAAAGCCTGGCCGAGGCCGGTATCGAGTTGAAGATAGAGGAACGGCCTTGTGACGGGTACATCCCCTACGCATTGGCGGTCAACCAACCGTGGGGGCGCCCGCGTCGTCACCTCGTCGGGCCGCGCAATCCCTACATCAACCTTCTCCGTCCGTGGACAGCCATAAACTCAGGTGGCAAATGGGAAACCGAGGGTTCAGAAAGGTATCATGACCTGGTGCAGACGGCTGTCGGCACGAAAGACCCGGTGGAGCGCTCGAACATGTACAAAGAAGCGCAACGCATTGCACAGGAAGAGGTGCCTGGCATCAGCATCGGTGCGCGGCGGAACATGGTGGCCCACGCGGCAAATGTGAAGAACGCCCGCAGCCATACCCAGAACTGGTCTAGTCGGTTCGAAAGTATCTGGATCGATGCCTGATTAGGCCAAAATGCAAAATTCGTGACATCTACAATCAGCCACGGCATCGCGATGCCGTGGCTGAATTCCTTCGCAAGGATTAATTCGAATGCATCCGATCCTGGCACTGATATTGCGCCGCCTCGCACTGTCAGGGCTGATCCTTTTGCTTGCGGCGGTTGTTGTCTTTGTGGGTACAGAAGTCTTGCCGGGAGATGCACTGGATGCAGCCATCCCCGCGGACGAGCGGATATACTATACGGAAGAGGACTTTACCCGAATGCGCGCCGAGTTGGGGCTGGACCGCCCGATGCTGGTTCGCTTTGGGGAAATGTTGATCGGCCTGATCACATTTGATTTCGGCAAGACCTTGGTGACGCGGGATGCGGTGATCGACAACATCTGGCATCCAATGATCAATTCCATGTTGATGGCAAGCATCGCAATTGTCGTTACCCCGCTGGTTGCGATCGCCCTTGGCATTGCTGCCGCGATCAAGCCGGGCGGGCGGTTGGACGGAATAGTTTCGGGTGCAACCCTGTTCTCCTATTCCATGCCTGATTTCGTCGTTGCCAACATATTTGTCATGGTATTTGCACTGCAACTCGGTCTCGTTCCAGCAGTCCTGTTAATACCGGAGTACGCCTCTGCCGGGGAGGTTCTGAAACTTTCTGTGTTGCCGGTCATGGCACTGATTGTGTCGGGTGTCGCGTACCAGTTTCGGCTCCTTCGCGCCGGTATGCTCGAAGCGCTGGCCAGCGAATTCGTTGAACGGGCGCGTTTGTCTGGTGTGCCGGAATGGAGACTGGTCATTGTCCATGCGTTGCCTGTAGCCGTGATTCCGATGCTCAACGGTACGGCACAGTTTGTGGCCGGGATTATCTCGGGTGTCGTCGTAATCGAGGCGGTTTTCAGGTTTCCCGGCATTGGGCTCGAATTGATCCGGGCCATAATCCAGCGCGAAATTCCGACCGTACAGGCGATCACCTTTCTGGCCGCATTTGCGGTCATACTCGGCAATCTGCTGGCGGATATCGCGGTCTTGGCACTTGATCCCCGCGTGAGACGACCCTCGAATGGTCACTGACGTCCAAAATTTGTCCCAGCCCCGGGAAGGCAGTTTCAGCCCGCTGGCACGCGTTGTTCGCTCCCCACTTTCAGTAATCGGGCTGTTGCTGGTCGGGCTTCATCTCTTCTTTGCCCTGTTCGCGCCGCTGATGGCGCCCTATTCGATTTCAGCCATTTTGACCGATGGCCTTACACCCCCTTCGGACTTGCATTGGCTGGGCACTGATCAAATCGGCCGTGACTACATGTCGCGATTGATGGCAGGCGGGCGCGTCGCTTTGCTGGTTTCCCTGACCGGGGTCAGCGTTGCGTTGGTTGTCGGAACGACACTCGGAATAGTAGCGGGATATTTGGGTGGGCTTGGACATCTGGGTAGAATGGTGGATGATTTGATAATGCGGCTCACCGACGCGATGATGGCGGTGCCGGAATTGTTGTTGATCGCCATTCTGGTGTTGACATTCGGAAAGGAAATCTGGTCGCTCTCCCTTATTGTGGCAATAGTGTATACGCCTGGCGCCGTGCGCGTTATTCGATCACGGACCATCAGCATAGCCGCTTTTGATTTCATACGTGCCGCCGAACTTCGCGGTGAAAAAACTGGGTTCATCCTGATGCGCGAGATTACGCCCAATCTGCGTGGCCTGATGGCGGTCGAATTTGCAATGCGCTGCTCATCTGCCGTGTTGAAAATCAGCGCGCTTTCCTTTCTCGGACTTGGTATCAGCCAGCCCACACCCGACTGGGGCCTGATGGTGCAGGAAGCAATGACTGTTGTCTTTACCGACCCCTGGTTTGTAATCCTTCCGGCCATAGCCCTGTCATCGTTGATCATCGGCATCAATTTTGCCGTGGACGGGCTGGCCCGTGCCTATGGCGTTGTGGGCGCGGAAACCGCCGCATGACCCACGTCGACGTAGCCGACCTGCGAATAGTCTATCGCGATGACCTGGGCCGTGATTTTACGGCGGTCGAATCCGCAACATTCAGCATGGGGCGTGGTGAAACACTGGGTATCGTGGGCGAAAGCGGATCGGGCAAATCTACCCTTGCCCGCGCGCTGTTGGGTTATGCCCGGCGCGGCGGGCTCATTTCCTCCGGGCGCATACGCGTCGGGGATACAGATGTACTCGCCCTGCAGGGAAAAGACCTGCGCCGCTTCCGCGGAGGACGTGCGGCCATGGTTCCTCAAAATCCCCTTTCATCCCTGTCGCCGCACATGACCATTGGGACCCAGCTGAGGGAACTCGTCAAGCTGCACACGGAACTCTCCGGTTCCACTTTGCGAGAACATGTTTTGTCGTTGATGGTGAAAACTGGCCTGCGAGATCCCGAAATGCTGGCCAAGCGCTATCCGCATGAAATCTCCGGAGGCCAACGGCAACGCGCGGTGATTGCCGCGGCACTGGTCGGAACGCCCGAACTGATCGTCCTCGACGAGCCAACCACAGCGCTGGACAAGACTGTCGAGGCCCAGGTGTTGAAACTGATCCGCGATATTCAGAAAGACATAAATTCGACTTTGATCTATGTCAGCCACGACCTGCACGTTATCCGGTCAATGTGCCAACGGATCCTGGTCATGAAAGACGGCGAGATCGTTGAAGAAGGTGCGTCCGACGAGATATTCCACAATCCCCAATCCGGATACAGCAAATCCCTGGTCAGCGCCATTCCCCGGATCGAGGCCTCGGGCCCGTCCGCCCCTCGCGTTCCCAACCCTTCGATTTACTTGTCGATGAATGACCTGAGTTTTTCCTATTCTGTGCACTCGGGCATACTTGGCAAGCGAAAGCGCGGTGCAGCGGCGCTGAACAAGGTAAACCTTGCCATAACACGCGGCCATACGCTGGGCGTTGTCGGCGAAAGCGGATCGGGAAAATCAACTCTGGCCGGGCTTGTTTCCGGTTTGGTCTCCGGGCATGACGGCAAGATCATTGTGGATGGTGAGCCAGTTGTCGGCGTTGCGCGTCGACGGCGCAAGGACCTGCGCCGCCGAATTCAAATGGTGTTTCAGGACCCTTTGTCATCGCTCAATCCCACCCACTCGGTAGCGGAAATCCTGATCCGTCCCATGAGACTTTACTTTGGGTTGACACCGTTCGAAGCCCGTTCCCGGGCGGTCGCCCTCCTGGCCGATCTTGAATTGGAACCGGAACTCATGTCGCGCCGCCCATTGCAACTGTCGGGAGGACAACAACAGCGGGTGGCGATTGCGCGAGCACTGGCGGCAGAACCTGACCTGTTGATTTGTGATGAAATCACGTCGGCGCTGGATGTTACAATTCAGGCAAGTGTTCTGGACTTGTTACTGCGCTTACAAGACATGCGGGGAACGAGCTTCATTTTCATTTCCCATGATCTCGCAGTCATTGCACGCGTATCACATCAAATTGCAGTGCTGGAGAACGGCAACATGCGGGAATTCGGCACTCGAGATGCTGTGCTTACCGCTCCCGAACATCCGTATACGCGACGCCTGCTTGAAGCCTCGGAAACGACAAAGGGCGAGACATGAAACTTTTGGGCGACAAACCATAGGGAATTATATACTTGCCTAACCATGCGAGATTTGCTAGGATGATTCGTGAAGGG
>JAPPHA010000099.1:46331-85368 GCA_028874915.1 Paracoccaceae bacterium | reverse complement strand
CCCTTCACGAATCATCCTAGCAAATCTCGCATGGTTAGGCAAGTATATAATTCCCAATTCTTTGACACCCCAATCGGTCTCGGGATCTATGCCGTTCTGGCACTGACGATTCTATGGGGACCAATCTCGACCTGGGTGAAAGGCCGTATGGCGGGAAAGGTCAATAACTCATGAAAGAAAGACCGAATGTTCTTCTGATTTATGCCGACCAGATGCGGTACGACGCAATGGGTTGTGCCGGCAATCCGGTAATCAAGACACCACAGATCGACAGGTTGGCCAGCGAAGGGGTCCAGTTCACCGAGGCTTACACGTCGTACCCGCTCTGCTGCCCATTCCGCGCCTCTGTAATGACGGGTAAATTTGCCCAGGGGCACGGGATGATTCAAAATCACTTCCCATTGCGTGGTGACCAGGTTTTCCTTGCCGATCTCATGAAGGATGCCGGCTATCGGACCGGGTATATCGGAAAATGGCATCTCGAAGGCGGACCCAAGCCCGGCTTCGTGCCGCCTGATCGCCGGTTTGGCTGGGATCATTTCATAGGTTTCAACCGCGGTCATCAATACATGTCTTCGATTTTCTACGATGACGATGGTCAAGCTTATCATTCGAGGCGCTACGAACCAGACTACCAAACGGATCAGCTGATCGACTTCATCGCTGACGCATCGACCTCCAGGGACGGCAAGCCGTGGATCGGGTTTGTAAGCTATGGCCCCCCGCATTTCCCGATGGATATGCCGGACTATCTGCGCAAGGTTTACAGCCCCGAAGAGGTCCCCCTGCCGGCGGGCGTTCCCAACATGGAGCTTCAGCGGAGGTTTCAGAGAATTCGAAACGAGGTTTGGTGCGGCGGCGATCCCCGGTCCGGACATTCGAGCCACGCGGCCTACGACACCAAACCCGTTGGAGAGCCGGAAACAGAGGCCGAAATTCGCCAATTCATCGCCGAATACTATGGCATGATCCACAATATTGATTGGAATGTCGGGCGGCTCCTCAACGAACTTGATCGTCTGGGAGTCGCGGATGACACAGTCGTGCTGTTCTTCAGCGATCACGGTGACATGTGCGGTCAGCACGGTAACTACTGCGGGATCAAGAACCAGGCCTACCGGGGCGCCATGCACGTGCCGTTGATTGTCCGTTATGCCGCACGGTTCAAGCCGCAGAAAACCGAGGCCCTCGTTGATGTTGGCCCTGACATGATGCCAACGATTCTCGACATTGTCGGGGCAGACATACCCAAAGATCTCGACGGCCAAAGCTACCTTCCCGTTCTCGATGGCCAAGAAACCGAGGCGCGCGACGTGATCTGGTATCAGGTCTTTACCCAAACGGGCGCCAACCCACACGAATTCGCGCCGTTTGCAGAGCGCGGCATACGCACCAAGGACTGGCTCTATATGCGCCACAAGGACAAACGCGTGCTGCTGTTTGACGAGCGCGCAGATTATCATGAGCAAGACAACCTGGTGGATGATCCGGTGTATCGGACGTTGATGAACGAACTTGACGCCCGGATTGCAGCCCATATGGAGGCGACCGGCGATGACTGGGAAATGGCGGCGGATTTCCCGCCACCAGATTGGATGACCCACGCCGAGGCGAAAGAGTTTCTTGAAAAAGAGCTCCTGCCGAACGCGATCAACGTTACCTGAAGAAGACAATTCCACGTTGCGGTCAAAATACAAGACGTTCGCCGCCGAGCACGACCGTGTCAGCCTGGTCAAGCTTGATCTCGCCGATGCCGATGCTGTCGAGGTGTGTCTTGGTCCCCTTGCTCAACTGCCTGACGCACCGGACATTCTCATCAATCGCGTCGGGTGGGCACCCAAGACAAGCCTTGAGGGAAAACTCTGGACGACCCGCGTGATGCCCGTGGAGCCTTTCAGCAGGGTCGTGGCGGTCAACCTAACCGTCCGTGGTTTTCCAGTGCACCGGCCTTTTCAATCAGGCCATGCTGGAGCGCGGACACGGGCGCATCATCAATGTCGCTTCGCTGGCCGTGCGGACTACCTGACCGGGAAAATTGAGGTCAATGGCGGCCTTTACGTCGAACCGTGAACGCCTTGAAGAGGCCGTCGGACTTCAGGTCCGAAGGAGCCAACTATGGAAAGCGAAGGCACGAGAGCGATGAATGGCGGCGCGGCAATTGTGAGATTGCTTCGCCGGTTCAACGCGAACACGACGTTCCCGTGAGCCTCGGTTTCGCTCTTGATGCCTTCAAGCGTGTCGATGGAGCAGGGAAAATGGCCAGATTGGTCCCGGTCTTGGATAGCGTCGTCAGTGCAATTGCCGGTCCTATGTCGCGCCCTGCATCTGTCGCTGCAGCGGCTGTGGCCGAGAGTTTCCCTTGCTTGCGTCGAATTTCCTGCTGGTACCGCGGGTTAACCGAAAGCTTCTTTCAAGAAATCAATTCTGGCTGTAATTTCTGCAATTCCCGCGTCCCAGTCGGCGCCCGTCCTGGAAACGTAATGCGCCATTGGCAGAGCCTCTTGCAGGCAATCGATTCCGTCGAAAAGTCTTGTATCGCATACCATGGCATAGGGCTTGTCGGTTGTGTTTCGCGCTTCTTCGAAGGCGTCGAGGATCTCCCGCGTACTTGTCCCATTGATGCGGCGCGCGGCGAAACCGAAAGCCTCGAACTTTTCAGGGACCGGTTCAACGCCCAGCACGTCGCTAGCATGGCCCGAGGCCTGCATGTCGTTATTGTCAATGATATAGACAAGGTTCGACAGTTTCTGGTGGCCGGCGAACATGGCGGCCTCCCAAACATTGCCCTCCTGCAGTTCGCCGTCAGAGAAAAGGCAGTAGATGCGTTTGTCCGAGCCTCTTTTGCGCTCGGCCCAGGCTATTCCGGCGGCCTGGCTCGGACCCTGGCCAAGTGAACCGGCGGTGATTTCAAACCCAAGCTGTCCCTCGATCGGGCTTTGGTCAATCCTGGTGCCATCAGCGTTGTAGGTCTTCAGTTCGTCCATCGTGTAAGAGCCGCGCTCGGCCAACGCTCCGTAGGTCATGATCGCGTCGTGCCCGTTCGACAGAACAAATCGGTCGTGGAACCAACCGTTGCCGTTTGGGCGCATTTCATCGAAATAAAGACAGGCGGCAATATCGGCGAGCGCTACGCCCTGCGCCGCGTAGCCGCCGCGCTGACGGCAAATCTCAAGAACGTTTCGGCGAATCCTGGCGGCAATGATTTCCAGGTCACGGATACGGCTGGTGGTGTTCGTTCTCATGTCGAGAGTCCCTCGATACGGTTGGCCAGCCCTTCGCCATCCAGTCCAAGCTCGGCGCGAATGTAGGGAAGGGTGCCACCCGGCGCCCATGTATTGGGGAGACCAAGCCGTGTGATCCGTGGCCCGCCGCCGATGTCCGATACGATTTCGGTCACCAAAGACCCCAGCCCGGTGACGATTTGATGGTTTTCCACGGTTACGATTTGGTCATGTGCATAGGCGAACTCGGCAATTTCCGCCTCGTTGACCGGCTTGATCGTCGGAACATGCAGCAGGGAATGGCTCAGTCCTCGCGCGGTTAGAAGATCGGAAGCCTCCAGCGCCCACTGAGTGCCGTGGCCGGTCGCGACAATGCCGATACCGGTCCCTTCCCGAAGCGTGTACGTCCGGCCCAGTTCGAACGAGAACCTCTCAGGATCCAGAATTCGGGGCGTATCCCCCCGGTGACCGCGCAGATACACCAGGCCCGGCAAATCGACGGCGACATCCAGTGCCTGGCGGAAGTCGGTCGGATCCATGGGATCGATCACCGTGGCATTCGGAATGGCGCGCACCATGCCAAGATCCTCTGCTGCCTGATGGTGAATGCGGGCCGGATTGGCGATGCCCGGTGTGAAGCCAACGACGATTGAGGTGTTCGGTCCAGTACCCATGCAGATCATCATCTGGTCATAGGCGCGGCGCGTGGCGTAACAGGCGAAGGTCGTCGCGACCGGCACAAGGCCCGCCTTGGCGATGCCCGCTGCAACGGAAATCAGGTTCTGCTCCGCCATGCCCACATCGAGGTGCTGTTCGGGAAGTTCAGCCTTCACGCGATTCACCTGGCAGTACGTGCTCAGGTCCGCGCTCATGATCACGACATCCTTGCGGCGCGAGCAAAGATCGAAGCTGATCGCATCAAATGGAGCGGGGTCAAACGTGCGTTCGCCGATCAACAGCATGGCGGGGTCCCTGGTGCCGTAAGTTGCCATCTCATCATTCATGGTGTTCCATTGTATCGTTCTGAAGATCTCAGTGCGGAAAAGTCTTTCGAGACAGTCTCACACATGACGGTGCAATCATATTGCGAATGTGAAGATGCGTACATGGGTGTAAGTCTTGCCTGGTTTTTCCTGTTTCGTATGCTTGGCGTAGGTTCCGAGATCACGTGAACGCAGTTTCCGGTACGACGAGTGCCTTCCATGATCGATTGAACCCCGAAATAGCCCGGCGGTTTGCCAGCGAACAGATGTGACGATCATGCGCTTGATCCGGCAGCTTCAACATGACCATTGCCTGTCGAAGGCGGGGATTGCCCGGACCAACGGATCAGCCAGGAAAGCGTCCACAACATCCTCCAGTGCAAGCCTGAGGCGTCGACCAAAACGAGGAGACTCGTAGACTTGTTGGCAATTTGCAAAACTCGATTTCATGCGCCATTGTGTCAATTGTGAGTGATCCAAGATACGGCGTGTGTTGTGCAGGAAGAACCGAGCCGAATTGACGACCGCAGAAGTTCGGGAACAGGCAAACTGATCAACCGACGGAAGGCTCTCCTGGGACTTTCCGTCTGCACGGGCACGATTGCTGCAATTTCCTTTGGTCCCGTTCCGGCAGCGTCCGCCATTCCGGAAATGCCGGAATGGTTGCTAACGCTGGTTCGGGACAGGCTGGGAAGATCCGACTTCTTGGAAGGGCGCGTCGTGTTGGAGATGCCGAACCGGGCTGACACAGGCCTGTCAGTTCCGCTGACGGTTTCAGTTCCGGATTCGCCGATGACGGAATCAGACTACGTCAAGAGCTTGCATGTGTTCTCGACAAGGAACCCGCAACCATTGATCAGCGATTACTATTTCACTCCGAGGTCGGGGGTCGGCAAGGTCTCGCAGCGTATTCGACTGGCCCAGACCCAGTATATCTACGGGTTCGCGATCATGAGCGATGAATCCGCATGGATGTCGGCAAGACATGTGACTGTTACCCTTGGAGCATGTGCGGTCGAGATATTCCTGCCTGACGCTAAGTAGTCGGACGGAAAACGAGGATGAACGTTGGACCGGAACCGCGGAAAGCCCGAAACCGTTACACGCGGCATGCGGAAGGACGGTTGAAATGACCAAGGTCAGAACCCGCCTGTCTCTCCCTCCGATGGTTCAGAAGGACGAGGTTTTCGAAGTCAAGACCCTGGTCACGCACCCGATGGACAACGGGTTCATGTTTTCGAGGGACGGCCAGCGCATTCCCAGGCAAATCATTCATCGTTTCGAGGCTTCGTTTAACGGCGCGCTGGTCTTCCGTGCTGACTGGCACGAAGCCGTATCTCCCAACCCCTTCATGTCATTTCACGCATCGGTACAGGAATCGGGGATTTTCGACTTCAGATGGTACGACGACGACGGCACGGTCCACACGGCGTCGGCCGAAATTGAAGTCGTTTGAAACCCGGGAATTGCCCTTGGTCAATGCGGTCGGCACCGCCGATTGTTCTGGCGTTCGGATTCCTTGTGGCGGTCTCATCGCCGATCGCGGAAGAACCCGATCTCTATGGCGGCGAGTTTCCGTTGTCAGGTTATCATTACATGGGTGAACAGGTCCGCATTCTCCAGGACGACGAGTTCCAGAATCCCGGGATGTTCGCAGTCGAATACGGAGAGGAACTCTGGTCCACACCAACAGGGGGCAAGGGGATTTCGTGTCAGTCCTGCCACGAAGACGCATCCGAATCGATGCGGGGCGTTGCCGCCAGGTATCCGCAGTTTGATGAAGAGCTGGGTTCACTGGTCAATCTGGAAGCCCGGATCAACGAGATGCTCACGGCCTACATGGATGCGCCCGCCTTTCCTCAGGAATCCGACGAACTTCTCTCGTTGACCGCATTCGTAACCTATCAGTCCCGGGGCATCCCAGTTGGCGTCGACATTTCGGGCGAAGCGGAACAATACTGGCGGGAAGGTCACGAATTCTACACGCAGCGGCGGGGACAGTTGAACCTTGCGTGCAATCAATGCCATGATGACCTCGCCGGATCCAATTTGCGCGGCGACAGGATCAGCCAGGGCCATGTCAACGGGTTTCCTGTGTATCGATTGATGTGGAACTCCATGGGCTCACGGCATCGCATGTTTCGCTGGTGCAACTGGGCTGTCCGCGCCGAACCGTATGAACTCGGCTCAAGAGAGTATCTGAGCCTGGAACTTTATCTTGCGTGGCGGTCGAGTGGCCTGCCGATCGAAGCATCACCCGTGCGACCGTGACGCGGCACCGTCGCGGCGTGGACCCTATCGGAGGAACGCCGTTGATATGAAAGGGAAATCCTATGTCCAGATTGCTGTCACTGTTTGCGGTCGGATTGATCCTCGTTCCAGTTCATACCTTCGCATTCGACGAATTGCAGGATTGTGCGACTTGCCCGCTCATGGTGAAGATTGAAGGCGGGTCCTTTCCGCGCGCAGGAAACATTAATGACACGCCTGTCACAGTGAATATTGACTACGACTATGCGCTGTCGAGGTGCGAGGTCACGGTGGGGGAGTTTGCAGAATTCGCGAATGCCACGGGTTTGAAGCCAAGGGGATGCCAGCTCTTCCGCACAACAGGCGACATCGACTACCCGGAAGGTGGTTGGAACGATCCTGGATTTGGCCAACGAGACACCCGCCCGGTTGTTTGCGTAAGCTGGGTTGACGCGAATGCATATGCTGAATGGCTCTCGGCCCTCACCGGACAGACATATCGGCTTCCCAGCGAAAGCGAATGGGAGTTTGCTGCCCGTGCCGGTGCCGGGCATGAATCGAAGTGGTATGTCCGGGGCAACCTCAAGACGGGAGAAGCAAAGTGCGCCACCTGCTTTGGTTCTGATGTCATGGGCCGGGAGGATGAACTGACATCGGCAAATGTCGGGGGCAAGTACAGAAATCCATTCGGCCTTGCCGACATGTTGGGTAATGTATCAGAGTGGACACTTGATTGTGGAGAAGGCGAGTTGGCAGATTCACCGGTGGACGGGAGTGCCCGGATGGGGAAAGGCTGCGAGCAGCGGATAACCAAGGGTGGGACTTTCCACGGCGATTGGGGGGGGCTGTCGCGATTCAGGGTTTCCAGGAGTGAGGGCCAGGGCCGGAACGATATGGGATTCCGGGTTCTGAGGGAGTTGAACGCTTCCGGGATGGATCCTGCTTTCGAACACTACGCTTCAAGTGGCTTCGAATCGGCCTGCAAGTAGATTTCGACTGACCTTGTCCCGGAGATTGCTTTCCGTCGCCGCTGTTCTTGTCGCACTCCTGGCTGCGGCGGCAATATGGGCCAACCACCATCCTGAAATTTCTCCAATTGAACAAACCGGAGGTGCCGAGTTCGACACGACTCAATTGCTCCTGGGTGAAGCGCTGACAGGAATAGGTGCCTGCGAAGTCTGCCACACCGCGCCGGGCGGTGCTCCCTTTGCGGGTGGACTGGCCCTGCCGACCCCTTTCGGCACGATCTATTCGACGAACATCACGCCGGATGTCGCAACCGGAATTGGCAGCTGGTCGGAGGAAGCGTTCCGGCGCGCCATGCGCGAAGGCGTCGACCGAAACGGGCGACACCTCTATCCTGCGTTTCCCTATGATCATTTCACGAAGGCGACCGACGAGGACATTCGGGCGATCTACGCGCATCTCACGACGCTTGAGCCGGTGGAGTCAGAGCCTCCGGAAAACGAACTTGGATTTCCGTTCAACATTCGGATGTTTCTCGCGGGATGGAAACTGCTCTTCCTGGACACGGGGGAATTCCAGCCAGACAGTCTGAAAGACGAGGAGTGGAATCGCGGGGCCTATCTTGCGGAAGGGCTGGGACATTGCGGGGCCTGCCATACACCGCGCAACATGTTCGGCGCGGTCATTCAGTCAGCGGCGTATGAGGGTGGCGAGGCCGAAGAGTGGCACGCGCCCGCACTCAACGAAATGTCCCGGACTCCCATTCCCTGGAACCAGTTGCAGCTTGTCAACTACCTCTTCGATGGATGGGACGAGGAGCACGGGATTGCGGCTGGACCGATGGCTCCAGTGGTAAACCATCTCTACGATCAGTCAGAAGATGACATTTTCGCAATCGCCGCCTATTTTGAATCGATTCAGCGACGGCAACCTACCGACGCTGAGAAGAATGCCATTCTCGAAAGAGCGCGCTCCCTGGATTGGGGAACGGAATTCGGCTACCGGCCGGCAGAGGTTCCCGATGATCCTGCACTCCTTAACGGCATGGAGGTGTTTGCGGACCAGTGCGCGACTTGTCACAAGAGCGGCATCGGGCAACTTCCCGTGTCGCTGGCCTTGACGGGAACCGTCAACGCCCCGGACCCGAGAAACGTCATACACATCATTTTTGACGGAATCCGGCCTCCGCGGGGTGCCCTGCAACGATCGATGCCGGGTTTCGGCGCTGCGATATCGGACAGCGATATTGAGGATTTGCTGAAATTCATTCGATGGCACTTTACCGATCTACCGCCGTGGCAGGACGTCATCGGCCAAGTCGCGGCCAAGCGGGCTCACTGGTAGGTCCAATCATCCGTGAACGCCTGCTCCGGCGAGGGGCGAGGATGTCGCACGCGCACATCACGTGACCGGAAATTGCGACCACAGGCAATCGAGTGGACCAACTGTCGAATACCTGCCGTGTATTCTCACGTTGACTGATTCAGTGGGTCAATTTTGGCGAACATTGTGTGGGCTTTCCTTTTGTGTTCGTGGCATTGAGCCGCTCGTTCACCTGGTTTTCGCCGAACCGTCACCGGGAAACTTGCTGTCCGAGGTTGAGATGCGTCTTGCGACGTCGCACGAGCGCCGGTTTTGGAGCGCGACCATAGATGCCCATCATTATCTCGAATTCAAGCACTTTGCGGGTTGCGGTTTTCGCTACATTTGAGCGTGGAAGGGTCATTGGTGAATCGACTCATTCAATTGGTACCCATTTGACCCGTGACTGTATCGACTGGCCTCGATCTTTTGATAACCGCGTTTCCACGACTCCATGAGATCCTCGGGTGTCCGGCTCCACGTGAAAGGCTGCGCTTCCTTGGCGTTGTGATGGGCGATGAAGGCCTCGATGGCAGCAACGCACCCGTCCAGAGAGTTGAAGATCGCGTGCTTGAGCCGACGCCGGGCGGGCTTGGCAAAGAACCCTTCAACGGCGTTCGTCCAAGATGCCGAGGTCGGAGCGAAATGAAAGCTCCAGCGGGGATGATCCCTCAGCCATTCATGCATCTCGGCCGACTTGTGGGAGGACACATTGTCGAGAATGACATGAACCTCGGTCGCGGGGTCGATGCCGGAGGCGACATGGTCGAGAAAGGCCAGGAACTCCTGCGAACGGTGACGCGGGACCATCCGGCCGACGGCCGTGCCGGCGGCGACGTCAAGGGCCGCCATCAGGCAGGGGGTGCCGCTATTAACCCTTATGCCTGTGACCTGTCTTGCATCACTCAAGAATTTAAGGAAATTTTACATCTCCGGAAAACGCCTCCAGACCCTCAAAAGCGCACCGGATTGGATAGCTGCTGCTCGGGATCGCCACCGTGGTGATAAATCGGCCAGCCGAGATAGCGGCAAGCCGCCTCTTTAACGATTTCGGCGTGGTGCCCTCGCACCATTGCCACGTGATGTTCGAATCCCTGCTGAGTGATGAACCGCATCAACCGACGAAGGTCATTGACTCGCGTAACGGCAATGCCGCCATCCATCCCGAACGGGTCATCAGTGAATTCGCCCTCGCCGACATACGCCTTTATGGTCCCGGCCCGGTCGTCAGTCGACATACGAAAAAATGTCATGTCGCCAGCTTTTACTTTTCCCTTCACTGCACCGAAACATTTCTCACGCCCGATTGTTTCCCCCAAAACGTCAAGTTCTGAAATCTCCGGGGTGTCGCCAATGAAGCTTTTTGGATAGTTGCCACAATGGGTACAGACGCACATATCCTTGGCCTGGCCGTAATTGTTGTTCCAGTCCAGAATTGCCGAAGGAGCCCTGGAGGACAGCGTCAGTGCATACATCGACAATGCCCCCATAACGTCAACCTCGCACGCCGACGGCATCAACTCTTCACCCATCATTGACATAGTCACGCAGGTGGCACAGCCAAAATTATCCTGCAGTGATCGCCAGCACTGTATGGCAGAGGCATCGCACTGGTTTTCCTCGATCCAGCGATTTACAGCCAATGTCCATTTAGCCTGAGTCCGGATCTGATCAGGCTTGATGTGAGCCGGTATCGTTCCGTATTCCGCGATTTTTTCCAGCTTCCCTTTCAGTTCGGGCGCGTCGTCTGGAATCTCGCCGGCGGCGTGAATCATCTCTGACAGATCAACGGTAATCACCGTGATTCCACTGGCCTGGAGCAACTTTTCGGAATACCGCATAGTGTGGAACGGCCCGGTCCGGGCGCCGATCGCTCCAATTCGTGCGTTCTTTAGGCCTCGAACCGTACGGCATACACTTGAAAAACGGTCAAGGTCACCAGCGAATTCATCCGAGTCAATATCGACTGTGTGGCTGGTCGTCTCGGTAAAAGGAACCCCATATTGCCAGAAGTTGTTGGAAACCGAAATCTTGCCGCAGAATGCATCTCGCCGCGAGTGGACGTCGACCTTATCGATTTCGTCGTTACTGGCCTGAAGCAGGATTGGCACTCCAAGCTGAGTACGATTGACCAATTCGGCCACTGCAATTTCGTCCCCAAAGTTCGGCAAGCAAATCAGAAGCCCATCGATCTCGTCCCTGTGTGATTTGAACTTGTCCGCATAGAGCCTAGCGTCCTCAATTGATTGGACTGCGCCATTCGCAGTGGCTTCAAACGGCAGTATCACGGGACGAACATTAAGTTTCTCCAGCTGCGTCAACACGTCGTCACGGGCTTGCTTACAGGGTTGAGGGCTGAAAAATGCCCTGCTTCCTATCACTACACCCAAGGTTACCGGACGACTTACTGTTCTGTCCATGTTCCCTTCCGATCTGCAGCAACGAATCGTTAAAACTTGCTTTTGTTTCGTTTATATATCTTTCTTGTCGACAGCAAGGCGACGAATCCGGAACGATATATGTTTCCGTCAACCGATTGATTTTGTGTACAAGGGGCAACTTGCCGGGTACGGGTTGACCTTATTCGGGTTTCATTGTTCCGGTAAGTTCCCCGTCTCCCTCCGTCCCGGTTTTTCCGGTGGCTTTCGCCGATGGGGGATTCCCTCCGAAGTCGACTTGTGATTCCAAGGGGGTATGGGTGATTCGCAAACAGACGCTCGGACCGGCTCCGACGCCACGGCGCGGGCGGAGACCGCCAGGCTTCGCGGCGAGGTCGGCAGACTCCGGGAACAGCTCGCCGATCGGGACGAACGGCTCGCCGAACTGGCCGAATTGATCCGGGGGCTTCGGGACGAGATCCGGCGGCTGAAGAAACTCCCGCGCCGTCCCGACCTGAAGCCGAGTGGCCTGGCCGCATCGAATGGCGGTGACACGGACACGTCGGCATCGGGGTCTCCCGGATCCGGCCGGTCGAAGACGGGCAGCCGGAAAGTGCGCGGCCACCGGCGTCGGAATCCGCACCTGCGCCGGCGTGACGTGACGGTGGTTCTTGACGACGTGCCCGAGGGCGCGGTGCACAAGGGGTACCAGGACCACACGGTGCGCGACATGGTGTTTCATGCCGAGGAGGTCACCGATGGCAGTCGGCATGTGGCGCCGCTTCCCCCGGGGGTGGCCACGGGACGCGAGCCGTACGGACCCGGCGTGAAGGCGCTGGCAATCATGGCGCTGGGTCATGTCTGCGCAGGCCGGTCGGAGATGTTGCGTTCCCTTGTCGGGGGTCCCTGTCTGAAGGCCGCCTGAGAAACCGAACCCAACTGCCGGGCATGAGCGCCGGACCCGATGCCGGGCGATGTTATATGCTCGGGATTCCGGCCGCGGCTGCCAATCATCCTGAAATCGACGATCCTGACGGGCGACGGGAGGGACCGTTACCGGAACCCGGTGGACAATGGATGCATTTTCGCGAGGTGGCCGTCCCGACGTCCGGCCAACCGGCAGCGTCCGACAAAAACCCGTAGCGCAAACGCCTTGGCTCAGTTCTACATTGACTTACGTGCTACTATGTGTTCATCATTAGGGTACGTAGAAAGCAGATTTGTTCTCAACATTTCTGCATTAAGAACGACTAAGGGAGGAGTACTTACAATGAAACGGAATGCAATTGCAACCAGCTTGCTTGCCGCGGCCATGTCAATTTCCGCCGCCGCCCAGGCCGACTCAATCAAGATCGGCTATGCGCCCTCTACTTGGGATCCGTCGGATTTCCATGGCATGATGGGATCTGGGGTTGAAGCAGAGCTCGACAGGGCCGGAGCGGACTACGAGTTCTTCATTCGCGCACCGTCGAGCGAAGCCGCCCAGGCCGAACAGCTGGGCATAGTGGAAGACTACATCGCACAAGGCGTCGACTACATCATCATCAACCCGATAGATGTCAAAGTCCAGCGTGTGACTTTTGAAAAGGTCCTCGAAGCCGGCATCCCACTCATCGTGGGCAACCATTCGACGCCGTTCCCCGAAGAATGGGGTTACCAGCCGACGATGCTCTCCGGTTATAGCCACAAGGATGCGGGCCTCGTCTTGGCAGACTATCTTGTTGAAAAGCACGGTGTAGGAACGAAGATTGCGATTATCCACGGTATCCCCGGGCAGGTCACAAACGACCGTGCGCCCGAGGAATATCTGACCAGCATCGGCCTCGAGATTGTCTATAAGGATCATGCTGATTTCGACCGCATCAAAGCATATGACAAGATGGAACGCATCCTGACCGGCCATCCCGATACCGAGGTCGTCATCGCCGCATCCAGTTCGATGGCTGTTGGTGCTGTCGAAGCAACTCTGGCCAATGGTGTGGCAGGCGAATACGCGATCTATGGTGCCGGTGGGACGCTCGAAGAGTTAACCTATATTGAGGACGGGCTGCTTACCGGTGCATGGATCCGCGATCCGGTTGCCATGGGTGAAGCGATAGGCGCGATGATCATGGCGCATTCTGCCGATCCCAATGTCGAGATCGAACCGATCTTCAACTCGCCGATCCACCTCATCGACTCGGTCGAAAAGATAAACGAGTTCGTCAATCCGGTGATCTTCACTTCCAAGGGCCTGGAATTTCCGCGTCCGGTTGAGTAGGCGGCGGCAAGAAGAATTGGCGGCGCATGGACTTGCGCCGCCAATGCCCAAATCGTTATCCGGAGGTGATGCTGTTGTCTTCTGGAACGCAGACCAAAACAGATCGCCTGGCACCACATGCCGAAGCAGGCACCCCTGTGCTGGAAGCACGGAACATTCACAAGAATTTTGGCGGGCTCAAAGCGCTGGATGATGTCAGTTTTCATCTTAATAAAGGCGAAATCCTGGGCATAGTCGGTGACAATGGCGCAGGAAAATCCACACTGATTAAGACCGTAACCGGTGCCTATCGAAAAACCAGCGGAGAGATCTTGCTGAACGGCAAGCCGGTCGAGGTCGAGAACACGCGCAGGGCGCGTGAACTGGGAATTGAGACGGTCTATCAGGCTTCGGGCTTGGTTGAGGTCATGGATGCCCCCTCGAACCTGTTCCTCGGGCGCGAGATGACAAGATCGAACTGGTTGGGCAACGCACTGGGTTTCATTAACCGGCGAATGATGCGTATCGAAACAGTCGAACTTCTGAAGACGCTCAATATCGAAGTGCGCAATCTGGCCGCACCGGTCCGCAACCTGTCAGGCGGCCAGCAGCAATCTGTTTCCGTCGGACGCGCCGCCTATTGGCAGGGCAAGATTATCATCCTTGACGAACCGGCAAACAACATTGGCGTAGATCAGCAACGCGCCGTTCTGGAACTGGTTGAGCGGGTCCGAGACTCTCAGGGTGTGTCGTTCATAATTATTTCGCACAATATGGACCACATATTCAATCTCGCCGACCGCGTGATCGTTATGCGTAGCGGACGCATGGTGGGCGATCTGTGCATTGCCGACACCAGCCGCGCCGAAGTGGTTGGGCTCATTACTGGAGCAACGATTACATGAGCGATGCGAATTCACGCGATTTTCTGATGGCTGTTCGTACACGACTAGACGCGGCACCCGAGTCCGCATTGCTTCTTTCGACGTTTTCCCTTCTGCTTCTGATGATACTGGTTTTTTCCTTCACGGCGGATCAGTTCTTCACTCTTGCGGTACTGCGCAATGTGCTGACCCAAACGTCGATATACATCATTCTCGGCGTCGGGCTGACCATTGTCCTGACCTCCGGGGAAATCGACATCTCCATCGGGTCAATCATCGGCCTTGGGGCCATGGTCCTGGCTGTCAGTGTAGTCAACATGGGGATTCCGATCGGGTTCGGGTTAATTGCAACGTTGCTCGTCGGTGTTCTTTGTGGACTTATGAACGGATTCCTGACCGCGGTGGTTCGCGTTCCGTCGATCATCGTGACCCTCGGGGCCCTGACCTTTTTTCGCGGGCTGGCCTATCTGCTTGGTGGAGGCACCGCGTTGGTCGGATTTCCGCCATTCCTGGTCTGGATCGGTTCGGGCACTGTCATCGGTGTTCCGGTGCCGGTCTGCCTAGCATTGATTACGGTAGTCTTAGGGCAACTGTTCCTTAAGTCCACGCGGACGGGTCAGCACATCATCGCAGTCGGGGGCAATGCCGAGGCCGCTCGTCTTGCCGGAATCAACATAAGGTTCAGTAAAATTCTAGCATTCGTCATCATGGGGGTGCTCAGCGCAGTCGCATCGATCATCATGGTCGCTCGTCTCGACGCCGCACAATCTGTGATGGGCGCGGGAATTGAATTGCAGGTGCTCGCAGCCGTTGTATTGGGCGGCACGTCGCTGTTTGGCGGCCGGGGCGTCATTCTTGGATCGGTGTTGGGCGCGCTGATCCTGACTATATTACAAACAGGACTATTGCTCTCCGGCGTCGTCCAGTTCTGGCAGCTCGTTGCCGTCGGAATACTGTTGATTGCTGTAGTCGCGATACGCATTTCCTATGAGCCTTCAGAGGTCCGGCCATGAATGTCGCAGCGGATAAAGCTGTCGAAGCCAAGCGCGGCAGCGTTGCGGGCGTGCTTCGCGATTGGCTCGACGGTCGTTCCGACGCGGCCTCTGTCACCACAACCGCGCTGATGCTGGTTGCTTTGATCCTGCTGTTCTATAGCGTCAACGAGCGTTTCATCAGCATGCGCAACATCGTTGTCCTCTTAAACCAAAGCGCGGCCTATATCATTCTCGGTGTAGGGATGACTCTGGTCATCACTATCAAGGGAATTGACCTCTCGATCGGGGCGATAGTGGCAGTTTGCGGGATGATTCTGGGCATCCTCCTGGTGAACAATGACTATCCTGTTTGGTTGGCAATTTCGGCAGCCATAGCCATCGGTGGCGTTTGTGGTGCCGTAAACGGATACTGCGTCGCGAGCCTCCGAGTTCCGGCATTGGTGACAACATTGGGAACAATGGTTCTTTTTCGGGGAGTTGCCTATGTAGTTCTCGAAGACAATATTCTGTTCCGGTACCCTGAGGAGTTGTTGTGGATCGCAAGAGGTCGAATCTTTGGACTTGCGCCCGCGGTCTATATTGCAGCGATCACAGTGATCTTCGGGTTTGTACTGCTGAACCACACGCGCTTTGGCAAACACATCATTGCGGTCGGGGGGAACGCGGAGGCGGCACGGCTGTCGGGAATCAACATCTGGCGTGTCCAGTTTTTGGTGTTTGCGCTTATGGGCGTAGTGAGCAGTTTTGCCGCAATCATCTGGGTTGCCCGATTGAACTCGACCCAAGCGTCAGTAGCCCAGGGGGTTGAGTTTCATACGATTGCCCTTGTTGTTCTGGGTGGCACATCGTTGTTCGGTGGCAAAGGATTGATCGTGGGTTCGCTGCTAGGCGCCCTGATCCTGAGTGTGCTGGAAAATGGTTTGGCAATCACGGGAATTTCGTCTTTCGTTCAACAGACTCTCCTAGGCCTGATTTTCATTACAGTCGTAGCGTTGCGTACCTTACAGGCGCGTGAAGCGAGCCAGGCCGATGAACCTATGTGAGTTAAACCGATATTTTTGTAACTTTCGCACGTACGAACTTTCGCTGTAACTACTCGCCGGATGTAGCCCAAATTGGTTGTTCAAGCACCGGCAGCCTGCCTCGACTGCCAGTAGAGGAAGTCGGGCATGCTGAGGTTCATGACGCTACTCTTGAGCGCCAGCATGGCGTTGGCTCCTTTCTCTGACCAACAGCGGGTGCAGGGGCGCTTCAGCCGGCGCCGAACATGCGGCAGCCGCTTTCCAAGACGCTGGATACGGCCTGGATGGCTTGGTCGTGATAACGGTCGAATCGTATCCGTTCGAGGCTGTTTCTGGAGTAACGGCAGCGCGGCGTCACCTCTTCTTGCCTGCTGCAAATAGGCTCCAGTTCCCAGACCACCTATGCCGCTCGCCGGTGCTTCGCGTGTCTTCGAGTTTCCGTCTTCGTGCTTGCTGCGAACGCATTCCGTTTCTTCCTTTCGGATCGGAATGGTGGTCCAGTCGATGGACAGAACTTTGCCCTGTTCCAGACGCTTGCCTTCGACGACTTCCTTCCGTTCGAACAGGAGAGCCTTGTCGCCAAGCGCCAGCGACCAGCCCTGCAGCGAACTGGAGGAAGCGTCCACCCAGGCAGTGGTCGCGATTGGGCGACTCGCCACATCGAAGCTCACCATCGCCACCGTCTCGGCCGTGACGCTCACCATCCACGACGTGAACGTGCTTCCATACAGGCCCAGTGCTAGTCCAGCGGAAAGCATCGTTTGCCGCACGACCGGCAAAGGTAATGGCTGCGCTTCGCCTCGACCCGCCTACTCGACTGAGTCAAATCACATTCTTCCGCGCCCGATGTCGGTGCATTGGCCCGCTACGTCCCCTCCAATCCGGCACCGGAAGATGCTGAGAAACACGCAGAGCAGTAACAGCCCGATCAAGGATCCGGTGGTGGACCCAGCGAGAAAGGCAATCCGAACCGAAATTTTCTTTTGCTAACGGATTAAGTGGGCTCATTTGCAAATTCTGACAGCACTTGAACGCCATTTTTTTGCTCTTTTAGCCTAAGTGTTCTGCTATGATATAAAATACATGAGTCAACTTTATTCATTTGTCAAACAACAGTTAGCGTATCAAAGGAGATCAGCGGGTCTAGAGCTTGACATCGGCACAATAATGCAGAATAATTATTGGGTGAATATATATTCAAAGAGAAAAATGAGCCTCAAAGAACTCAAATTAATCGCGAACCGGATACGTCGCCGCGATCTTCGGGCAGTCTTTGAGGCGGGTGCCGGCCATATCGGCGGAGAAATGTCGGTCATCGACATCCTGACGGCCCTCTATTTCGACGTCATGAACGTCGACCCGGATGCGCCGCTGAACCCGAACCGGGATCGCCTGATCCTCAGCAAGGGGCACACTGCCTTAGCGCTTTACATCGCGCTCTCGGAAAGGGGCTTCATTCCGAAGGACGAAATTTCGACCTATTTCAAACCTCGCTCGCGGCTGAGTGGTCATCCGGATTGCAACAAGGTGCCGGGCATAGAGACCAATACAGGACCGCTTGGCCACGGCTTGCCCGTCGGCGTCGGCATGGCCATGGCGGCTAAGCTCAGCAACGCTGCATGGCGGACATTCGTTATCACCGGCGATGGTGAAATGCAGGAAGGGTCGAATTGGGAAGCCGTCATGGCAGCTGCCCAGTTCAGGCTCGACAACCTGACTCTCATCATAGACCACAACCGGCTTCAGCAAGGTGCCCGACTGGCCGAGACCAACAACCTTGCTCCGCTGGCTCCCAAGCTCGGTGTTTTCGGCTGGGCAGTCGAGGAAATCGACGGGCACGACTTGAAGGCGATCTGCGAGGCATTATCTCCTGAAACCGTGGCCTCCGGAAGACCGAAATGCGTGGTGGCCCACACCAACAAGGGGCGGGGCATCTCTTACATGACCGACAATGTTGCCTGGCACCACAAGGTGCCGAACGCGAAGCAGGTTGAACTGGGAATGGCCGAACTGGAGGCCGAGGCCAGAACCGGGGAACCCGATCCATGAACTTCCGGACGAATGCCGGTGAACTCCACGATTGCCGCGATGCCTTCACGTCAACTCTCGAGGCAATGGCTGCGCAGAACACAAACATTGTTGTGGTTTGCAGCGACTCCGTCGGTTCGAGCAAGCTGGGAGGCTTCAGGGAAAGATGGCCCGAGCGGCTGATCAATGTCGGCATTGCGGAACAGAACCTGGTGGGCGTCGGCGCCGGGCTTGCCAATGGCGGAACACTGCCCTTTGTCTGTGCGGCATCCTGTTTCCTAACGGGCCGTGCGCTGGAACAGATCAAGGCTGACATTGCCTATTCCAATGCCAATGTGAAACTCTGCGGCATCAGTTCAGGCATGGCGTATGGAGAACTCGGACCGACCCACCACTCTACGGAAGACTTCGCCTGGATTCGCGCAATCCCAAACATGGCGGTCGTTGCACCGGCAGATCGAATTGAGACCACAGCCGCAACTGAGTGGGCAGCGGCCTACGATGGGCCGGTTTTCCTGCGACTCAGCAGAGTGGGCGTGCCGGACCTCTTGCCTGAAGGGCACAGGTTTGAACTTGGTAAGGCCAACATGCTTCGGGATGGAACGGACCTGACCATTATCGCCAACGGCACAGTTACTCACCGAGCCGTGCATGCTGCCGAAGATCTGGCTGCGAAAGGAATCGAGGCACGCGTGCTGAACATGGCCACAGTCCGACCGATTGACGAAGACGCAATTGCCGAGGCTGCGTGCGACACGGGCGCGATCGTGACCTGTGAAGAGCACACCATTCATGGCGGCCTCGGCGGCGCGGTTGCAGAGGTTGTCGTTGAAAGTGCGCCAGTTCCAGTGAAGCGTCTTGGCGTGCCCGGAATCTTCGCACCGACCGGTTCAGCCAATTTCCTGTTGGACGAATTCGGGATGTCACCCGCGGGTATCGCGGAAAGTGCGATTGAACTGCTCAAGAAAAAGGCCTGACATGGCCGTCCGGTCCATTCTTGCCATTGATGAAGGCACGACCAACTCCAAGGCAGTTCTGGTATCCACGAGAGGGGAGGTCCTGTCCCGTGGCGCCTGCAGCGTTGAAACGCGTCACCCGAAACCAGGCTGGGTCGAACAAGATGCCAGCCAGATCTGGTCAAGCACTGTTTCGGCTATCGCGGCCTGTCTGAAGTCCGCTCCCGCAAGCGAAGTCTCTGCCGTTGGAATTTCGAACCAACGAGAATCAGTGCTCGCCTGGAGCCGAACGACCGGCAAGCCACTCGGACCGGTAATCACCTGGCAATGTCGGCGCACCGCGCCAGCTTGCGATGCACTGCGCAATGCAGGCCACGAGGATGTCATTATCAGCAAGACCGGGCTACCACTTGATCCGTTGTTTTCTGCCAGCAAGGCCAGGTGGCTGCTCGATAACCACTGCCAATGCGAAGCGGGCGCAGACATCTGCATCGGCACAGTAGATTCCTGGCTGGTCTGGAATTTCACTGGCGGGGCGATACATGCCACTGACGCCTCCAACGCGGCCCGGACCCAGCTCTACAACATAAAAACCGGCGAGTGGGATGCCGAGCTTTGTGGCCTTTTCGGCATTGACCCTGCCTGGTTGCCGGTCGTACTCGACAGTTCCTGCGCATTCGGCGAAACCCGCTATGTAGACAGTCTTCCCGACGGTATTCCCATCGCTTCCGCCATCGGAGACTCCCATGGCGCGCTTTTTGGTCACGGCGCCTTCAGGCCCGGCGATGGCAAGGTGACCGTGGGCACCGGCTCGTCGATCATGACCACGACTCCGGAATTCATCGTGCCTCCCAAGGGCATCACGACAACGATCGCGTGGCAACTCAAGGGGACACCGACATACGCCTTTGAAGGCAACATCCTCGTCAGTGCCTCGGTTCTCCCCTGGACCGCTGAATTGCTGGGCCTTGGAAGTGTTGATGCCCTGATGGAACTCGCCCGGTCGGTCGATGACACTCTCGGCGTGAACCTCGTTCCGGCGCATGTCGGTCTGGGTTCCCCACACTGGAACGCTGAAGCACGGGGACTGATTGATGGCCTGACCTTCGGCGCGGGCCCGGCTCATCTCGCCCACGCAGCAGTTCAGAGCATGGCCCTGCAAGTCTGCGACGTATTTGATATCATCAAGGTCAAGTGTCCGACAGAAATCGGCGTTCTTTCAGTCGATGGTGGACCAAGTCGGAACGCCTTCATAATGCAGAAGGTGGCAGATTTTCTCGATCATCCCGTTACAACCCGGCAAAGCACTGAAGCTTCGGCCATCGGCGCAGCCTATCTTGCCGGTCTCGAAGTAGGTTTCTGGTCAGGCCTGGATGAAATAGCCGAACTAGACCGGTGCGGCACGACATTGGAGCCAAGTCTTGATGAAAAGACCCGGCGCGCTGTCCGCTCAAGCTGGTGCAAGGCCGTCGTCCGTTCGATACATGCAGCATGATGTAATAGTGAAATCACGCGCCAAGGATTGCTGGGGAGGCAGCTTTGACCCGTGTTAACGAACTCTGGCTGATTGCGCGGATTGCTCAGATGTATCACGTCGAGGGCTGGCGCCAGGCAGAAATCGCCGGGCATTTTCGTATCTCTCAGGCAACTGTTTCGCGGATGTTAAAAAAGGCGCAAGAGGAAGGGATCGTGCGGACGACGATCGCGGCGCCGTCCGGAATATACGCGGAACTTGAAGCAGGATTGAGGCATAGGTTCAGCCTGCCCGAAGCCATTGTTGTCGAGTGCAGCGAAGACCGCGACGGTGCCATCATGGCCCGAATTGGCGAGGCAGCGGCCCATTACTTCGAGGTTACCCTGCAGAACGAGGAAATTATTGGCGTATCGAGCTGGAGCGAAACCATCCTGAAGATGGTCGACAATGTCCATCCGATGACTTCGGGCAAAGCCAGGTACGTCGTTCAGACACTCGGTGGAATGGGCAACCCGGCCGTGCAGACCCACGCAACCCAGTTGACAACGCGACTGGCGCGATTGACCGGCGGCGAACCACGCTTGCTCAGCGCGCCGGGCGTTGCCCCGTCGAGGGAAGCCAAGCTTGTTCTGATGAGTGATCCCTATATCCGCGAAACGACCGACCTGTTCGGAAAGATCACGCAATCGATCGTCGGGATCGGCGCAGTTGAGCCTTCGAGAATGCTGGAACGAAGCGGAAATGTCTTTTCGGAAAGTGAACTGGCGGAAGTCGCCGAGGCAGGAGGTGTCGGTGACATCAGTCTGAGGTTTTTCGACAAGGAAGGGCGTCCGGTCAAGACACCACTGGATGACCGGGTCATTGGCATGACCCTGGAGGAACAGGCCAGGATCGACCGTGTAATTGCCCTTGCCGGCGGCAGAGCCAAGACGGACGCGATCCGCGGTGCATTGATGACCCGTGCGGTTGATGTGCTGATCACGGACAAGTTCACGGCGGAGCGCCTTCAGGAACCGTGATCCGACCACGGAACGGCCGCCAACTCGAGTTTTGTCACGGTGATCTGGGATCTTCGGATTGTGTTTTGGAAGAATTGGACTGGGACTGGCTTTCGCCACTTTGTCCTTGGCATTCCCGGTTGCGAACATCCAGTTGATTTTCGAATTGACCTGGATTCCTGAAAGTGGTCCGCCCTTGGAGTGAAGATGTGGCTTGAATTGCCCTTCAGGGGAGGGCGATACGAGCCGAAGGCCTTACAAAGCCGAACAGATCATCGGCATGTTGTGCGAAACGGGGATCCGCTCGTGCAAGGGCGAGACCGCTGGAGAATTTTGCCGCGGTTTTGGCGTCTCGGAACAGAGTTACCTCCGATGACACCGAGAGCACGGCGGCATGGAGGTGAGCCAGGCCCACAAGATGAAGGAAATGGAACGCGACAACGCCAGTCTTCACCGGGCCGTGTCGAACCTGACGCTGGACACGATGATCCTGAACGAGGCGCTGACAGGAAAGTACCAAGACCTACACAACGCCCTTGGCCCCGTCAGCCGGGTCTCGTGCGACAAACTCGCCATTGCCGTCGTCTTCTTCACCGTGAAGGACAGGTCGACCAAGAAATGGAAGATAACTTGCAGTGACATCATGAACGATTTCGCGCTCAACAAGTCACGAACCATCAAGGCTGTCCTGCACAAGTTCCGATCTCCAGCAGCCTGACAGTGTTTCCGACTCCTGCCCCAATCCTCCGTTCAACTCCAAATCGGCGTCGCGCTGCAGCGAATCAGCCGCGAAAGCAGCATCGCCGCACCGAAGCCGGCCCCGCACGCAGAAACAGCAACACCCTAAGTCAAAAAACCGGCGAGATTTCATGTGTTGCAGGCCCCCGCGCCAACCATCACACGATTTGCGTGAGAAAACCCTGGGAAAACCGATCCCTATCGGATTTCCCAGTTGCCCTTCCTTCGCAACAGGACTACCCTGTCCTTGCGTTCCTGTGAGCGAACTGGTTTTGCCGTTCTGGATTGCCCGCAGCACGACCTCCTCTGCTTGTTGGAACGTAGGGTTCCAAAAGGGAGGATTCGTGAATGGCACTTACACTCAATGTAAACGGTACGTCACACACAGTCGATGTGGAACCGGAGACTCCGCTTCTTTGGGTGCTCCGGGACAATATCGGCCTGACAGGCACAAAATACGGCTGCGGCATTGCGAAATGCGGAGCCTGTACGGTGCATGTTGACGGCAAAAAGGCGTTTTCCTGCACGATGAAGGTATCTGCCGCGGTAGGAACGGAAATCACCACAATCGAGGGGCTTTCGGAAGACAGTTCGCATCCGCTGCAGCTCGCCTGGATCGAGGGAGACGTTCCGCAGTGCGGTTACTGCCAGTCGGGACAGATAATGGCTGCCGCGGCGCTCTTGAGTCAGCGACCGAACCCGTCCGATCTCGATATCGATGCAGCGATGTCGGACAATATCTGCCGATGCGGTACATACTCCCGAATTCGGGAGGCCATCCATCGGGCTGCCGAAATCGCGGGAGGATAGTGACAATGACAACAATGGAAATTGACCGTCGAACATTTATCGTCACGAGCGCTTCCGCTGCCGGCGGATTGATGCTCGGGTTTTACATGCCGACGGGTGCAGATGCGGGTGTCATGGGATCGCCATGGACCGCAGAAGAAGGTGGCCAGGAAGTCAATGCCTGGCTGGTTATCGATCCGGACAATTCGGTGACCATCCGGGTTGGCCAGTCCGAGATGGGTGAAGGCGTCTTCACCGGCATGCCGATGCTCGTTGCCGAAGAACTGCAATGCGACTGGTCCAAGGTTCGGGCGGTGTATGCCGATGTCAACCGACACGTGCAGAATTTTGCCGAACCTTACATGGTGGCCGCCGGAGCGGCCAAGGAAACCGACAACCTGTACCAGCGAATGGGAACAGGTGGCTCAGGCGCGGTTCGCCGCTCACGCCTGTACCTGATGCAGGCAGGCGCCAGTGCACGCGAACGCCTGAAGCAGGCCGCAGCGGATGCGTGGGGCGTCGACAGGTCGGCAGTCACAGCGGAAAACGGCATGCTCAGTGCCGGCGACAAGTCCGGAATGTTCGGTGAATTTGCGGCAGCAGCCGCAGGCATTCAGCTAGAGTCCGAACCGGCAATCAAGACGCCTGACCAGTTTACACTGCTCGGGACGTCAGTTGCACGTCTGGACACGCCAGTGAAGGTCAACGGAAGCGCCGTCTACGGCATCGATGCACAGGTGCCGGACATGGTCTTCGCTGCTGTCGAGGTGGCCCCGGTTCCCGGCGGAAGTCTCGTCAGCTACGACTTCGACGCGGTCAAGGATCGGCCGGGTGTCATTGCGGCATACCGGCTCGGAGAGGGCGGCATCGGGGTTCTGCATTACAATCTCGACGAAGTTGCCAACCGCGTGACGGGTATCCAGAGCGGTGTGGCCGTGATTGCCGATACGTATTATCGCGCGCTTACAGCCCTGCAACTCATGCCCAAGGAATGGGACGACGGTGGACATGGAGACGTCACCGACACCAGCATCATCAACGGTGCCTTGGAAGTCCTGGCGAATCCGGATGACCCTAGCTACAACCCGGCGCACTCGGTGGGTGATGCGCGCAGTGCGATTGATGCGTCTTCCAATGTGATGGAAGCGACATATACCACTCCGTACCTCGATCATGCCTGCATGGAGCCGATGAACTGCACCGTGCATGTGACAGCGGACCGGGCGGACGTCTGGGTGGGTACCCAGAACCCGCCGAGGGCAATCGCCGCTGCAGCCGAGGAAGCCGGACTTCCCGAGGAACAAGTGCATGTGCACAACTGCTTCCTGGGCACGGGATTTGGTCGGCGTTCGCGGCCAGACGAGGTTCGCCAGGCTACGGCAATCGGAAAGGCACTTGGACGACCGGTAAAAGTGATCTGGACGAGAGAGGAAACGGCCCGGCAAGCCAAGATGCGGCCGTACTCGGTCTATCATTTCGCGGCAGCGACTGATGCGAACGGGAAGCCGGAGGCATACTGGAACCGTGTGGTTTCGCACTCGATCTTCAACCACCAGATACCGCAGTTCCTGAGGGACGGGATCGACAGCCAGGCTGTTGAAGGGCTGGACAAGCGTCTTCCCTATGACTTTGCCAACGCGCAGGTCGACTATGCCATCCGTGATTCGCATTTGCCGGTTCACTGGTGGCGTGCCGTCGGCGCATCGCAGAACGCGTTTGCACTGGAAGGGTTCATTGACGAACTCGCTCATGCGGCGGGTGCCGATCCCCTGCAATTCCGGTTGGATCTTCTGCCCGAGGATTCGGAATTCCGTCGTCCGCTTGAAGTGGCGGCGGAAGGCGCTGGCTGGACCACGGATCTTCGCCGCGGCGAAGGGCTGGGCATCGGAATGGCGGAAGCGTTCGGTACGATCGTGGTTCATGTTGCCTATGTGACCGTCAGCCGCCGCGGACAGTTGCGGGTCGAAACGGTTGATGCTGCCATCGACTGCGGACATGTCATTCATCCGAAGATGGTCGAAATGCAGATGGAGAGCAACGTCGTGTATGGCCTGACAGCCGCACTGTACGGAGAAATCCATATCGACAAGGGCGCGGTGGTGGAGGACAATTTCGACCAGTATCTCATGCTGCGAATAAATGAGATGCCGGAAGTCCGCACCCATTTCGCGCTTTCGGGCGGCGACAAGTGGGGAGGTGTCGGCGAACCCGGTCTTCCTCCGATCGCACCGGCGGTTGCCAACGCGATCTTTGCGGCCACGGGCAAGCGGATCCGCAGTTTGCCGATCCGCAATCATGATCTGATCTGATCGCCTGGACCGAATCGACAACATACCGGTGGCCGAACAAAATCGGCCGCCGGTCGGAAATCGGTTAACTTGCCCAAAACCGGAAATTGGCTGGCACCGCTCCTGGTTTCTGTTGCGGTTTCTACGGAGGCCGCGGGAGCAGACGAATCGTGGACCGGCCTCCTGGCTGAAATGTGCGCGGCCTGCCATGGCCAGACAGGAAAGAGTCCGGGTTCGGTTCCGGACATCTCCGAACTGGACGCGGAGTCCATGCAGGCATTCCTGATCGGTTTCCGTGACGGTGACATCGAAGCCACGGTCATGGACCGCATTGCCAGGGCGCTCAGCGAATCCGATATCGAGGTCCTGTCTCGGGTATTGACCGAAAACTGGCAACTCTTGCACGGCGCTCCGGACGAGGAAAATGACAACCAGTGAGTCTTTCGGAACGCGCCGCGATCTTCTGAAACTCGCAGGAGCCACCGCTGTTGCCGGCGCATTCGCCGACCGCGTATTCGCAGATGCCCGCGGATCGGTCGTCGTCGTGGGGGGCGGTTTCGGCGGCGCAACCTGCTCAAGGTACCTGCGCCGCCTGGCGCCTGGTCTCAGCGTGACATTGGTTGCCCGCAACGAGCGTTTCGTTACCTGCCCGTTCAGCAACACGGTCATTGGCGGGATTCGGGAACTCGGTTCGGTGATCCACGGCTATGACGGCCTTAGGCGGGCAGGTGTGACCGTCGTCCATGATGAGGCAGTGGCGATAGATGCCGAAAACAACGAAATTCGGCTCTCCGGCGGCAGTGGCGACAGGCTGTCCTATGACAAGCTGGTTCTGTCGCCAGGGATCGACATCAAGTGGGCTGCGATCGATGGGTATGACGAAGCGGTGGCACAGCGCATGCCGCACGCGTGGATTGCGGGTCCGCAGACCAGGCTGCTTCGGGACCAGCTGGTGGCGATGGAAGATGGCGGTCTGGTTGTCATAACGGCTCCGGCCAATCCGTTCAGGTGCCCGCCCGGACCCTATGAACGGGCCAGCCTCATTGCCAATTATCTCCACCAGCACAAGCCGCGGTCGAAACTGCTGATTCTCGACAGCAAGGACGGGTTCTCGAAGCAGGGACTCTTCCGTGAAGGATGGGAACGGCTCTACCCGGGCTTGATCGAATGGGTCGGATTCTCGGAAGGCGGAAATGTCGTTGCGGTCGAGCCGGACACTATGACCGTTCGCACGGATTTCGACAAATTTCGGCCTGATGTCGCCAATATCATTCCCCCGCAGAGATCCGCGAAGCTTGTTGACACGGCCGGCCTGGCTGAAGGCGACGACTGGTGCAGCGTCAACCAGCGGACATTTGCGTCCAGGGTCGTTCCGAACATCCACATCCTGGGCGATGCAATCCTAGCCGGGGCCATGCCGAAATCGGGTTTCAGTGCGAACAGTCAGGCAAAGGTCTGTGCCCATGCAATCGTATCCCTGCTTGCCGGGGAAGATCCGCCGGAACCTGCATTCATCAACACCTGCTACAGCCTGCTTTCGGCCGAATACGGTATCTCGGTAGCGGCAGTATACCGGCTGGACGACAATGAGGAGATCGCTTCGATCCCCGGATCAGGCGGCGTCAGTCCTTCCAATGCGACCGACGAATTCCGGCAGGCCGAGGCGGAATTTGCCGCGGGCTGGTACGCCAGCATTACCGCCGACATGTTTGGCTGAAGTGTGCCGCCTCATCCGGGGATCGGCCTCCCTTCGAACCGTTGTTCTCTGGGCGGTTGCGTTTTCCGGGTTGTCTGAAGTCATTCTGGCTGCTGAACAACTTGACTATGAAATCGTTGATCTTGCCATTCCGCGTTCACTTACGGGTACGGTCGGTGATCCGGAAAGGGGGGAGCGGATCGTGCGTGATGCGGACAATGCAACCTGCCTCATCTGCCATGCGATACCGATAAAAGGAGAGCCGGACCCGGGCAATATCGGTCCTCCGCTCGACGGTGTGGGCAGCCGCTACACCGCAGGTGAACTCAGGCTGCGCCTGGTCGAGCCGCAGTTTCTAAACCCGGAGACTGTCATGCCTTCCTATTACAGGAGCGATGGGCTGCACCGTGTCGCCGCCGAGTACGAGGGAAGAACCGTCTACGATGCGAGTGAAATCGAGGACGTGATCGCCTATCTCATGACCCTGGTTGAGGATTGAAAGCACTGGCCCGGCTACTGTCAGGCCCAAACGCACACAGACGGCAAACAGATACACTCTCTTGCAAATTTACCGTTCGTTCCGGATCGTCCCGGACAAGACATGCCTGGATGCAAGCATCGCCGGTAGCGCAGGAATCAGTAAGACTGAAGCCGACTTTCCCGAGTCTGAACTTCAAGTGGCGTTTCCTTGGTGTCAAGTTGAGCTTGAACCGTCAGAAATGGGGGACACGTCTCGGGTCAATTGCGCATGCGGGCCACGCAATGCAGCAAGGATTTCATGACGGGCGGGGCGGAAGACGGCCGCCTGCCATGAGTTCACGCTTGGTCCTGCCAAATGTACCGCCAACAGCCTGCCGCCGAATTTTTCTCCGCCTCGTCGTTTCAGGCGTATACAGGTTTCCAGTACCGCCCCCGGGGACCGCGCCGATACTCGAACAGAAGCTGCCGCCCGTCCCGCCCGCCACGAACAATGGGCTGATTGAGGCCCGTCCTTCTGCTAATGAGAGGAACAGACTCGCCGGCGGACCTGGTTTCGGTACGTCGAATACGGTTGGTTCGGCAACAGGTTGAATGGCAACACCGACAAATTCCTGGAGCGCGAACGCAACACGGCGGCCTGACGTTCCGCGCCAAACCTGCTTCTACGCATGGGTGCGTGTCCGGCCGGTGAGGGTGGACAGACCCTTGCCGTCGGCCTGACCCCGAAAACACCGCCTGTGCACACGCTGGAATCACGACTTGGCGGCTGGGTGATCACCGCGCGGTGGCCGATCATTGCCATCACCCTGGTCCTGGTCGGAATTGCGGCGAGTGGCACCGCGTTTCTCGAGTTGTCGGCCGATTACCGAATCTATTTCTCCGAGGACAATCCGCAACTCCTCGCCAGTGAAGCGATGGAGGACGCCTACGGGAAAAACAGCAACGTCTTCTTCACTGTGGTGCCCGAAGATGGCGATTTCACCTCGGCACTTGCGCTTGAAGCGACTGCCTGGCTCACCGAACAGTCGTGGACCATTCCGTATGCGAGCCGCGTCGATTCGGTCGTCAATTTCCAGCATGTCACCGCTGACGGCGACGAGATCCTGGTGCGCGATCTTGTGGACGAAGCGGACCGCAACGATGCTGGCGAACGCTCCCGAATCCGAACGATCGCCCTGCGAGAGCCGCGTCTCGTAGCGCGCCTCATCGCGCCTGACGGCGCCGTTGGCGGCGTCAATGTCACGGTGCAAATGCCCGGCAAGGACGCCTTGACCGAAGGCCACCACGTTGCCGAGTTCGCACGCGGGCTCAGGAACGAGGTTCGCGAGCGCTTTCCCGGAATCGACGTCCGAATGGGCGGAATCGTGATTTTCAACCAGACCTTTACGGAGGTGTCGCTCAAGGACCTTCAGACCCTTGTCCCGGCGAGCTTTGTTGCGATGACATTGATGCTCTTGTTCTTGACCCGTGGAATCAGCGGGACAATCGCGGTCATGCTCGTCGTTGCGCTGTCAGTCATGACTGCGGTGGGACTGGGAGGCTGGGTCGGGTTCCCGATGACGGCAGCGACCGCAATCTCACCGATTGTCGTGTTGACGGTTGCGATTGCCAACTGCGTTCACGTCTATTCGAGCCTTACTCACAGCATGCGGGCAGCGGTGCACTCCTCCCGTGGGGACCGAAACCATGATGCCCTGACCTGGCACCACGGAACCCGCGATCTCAAGCGGGATGCGATCGTTGAATCGGTACGCGTGAATCTCCAACCGGTATTTCTGGCGAGCCTGACAACCGCTCTCGGATTCTTGAGCATGAACTTCTCCGAAGTGCCGCCATTCCGTCACCTCGGAAATTTCGTTGCGTTCGGTGTCGTCACGGCGTTCATACTTTCCATGACCTTTCTTCCCGCGCTGCTTTCTCTCCTTCCGATCCGCGTTCCCGGACCCGCGCAGCGTCTTGATGTTTTAATGGTGATGCTGGCCGAATTCGTGGTCCGGCAGCGAAAGAGGCTGTTTTGGGGAGGCGGGTTGACCGTCGTACTTCTCGCCGCATCGATACCGCGCAACGAACTGAACGACATCTTCCTCCATTACTTCGACGAGAGCATCGAGTTTCGGCGCGATGTGGATTTCACCGTCCAGCACCTCACGGGCATGTACGCCCTGGAGTATTCGCTGGGTGCGACCGAGCCTGGAGGGATCAGCGACCCTGCCTATCTCGCCGATCTGGCAGCTTTCGCTGACTGGTACGAGACGCAACCGGAGACGATTCATGTCGATGTGATCACTGACACGTTCCGGCAGCTCAACAAGAGCATGCATGGCGATGACCCGGCTGTGTACCGGCTGCCAGAAAGCCGGGAACTCGCCGCCCAGTATCTGTTTCTTTATGAATTGATGCTTCCATACGGGCTTGACCTCAACAACCAGGTCAACGCCGACAAGTCGGCAACACGGATGGTGGTGGCCACACGGACGATCTCGTCGAACGAGGTGCTCGCTCTCAATCAACGCGCGATGCAGTGGCTCGCTGATCATGGGCTCAACATTTCCCGGCCCGAGAGTTCCGGTACCACCCTGATGTTCGCCTATCTCGGCCGGAGAAATATCATCTCGATGCTGGTCGGGACCACGATTGCCCTTGTCGGGATTTCATTTGTCCTCATCTTCGCGCTGCGGTCACTGCGGCTCGGGCTCGCGAGCCTCATTCCGAATCTGGTCCCGGGCGCGTTGGGCTTCGGGGTCTGGGGTTTGACGGTGGGAGACGTCGGCGTGTCCCTGTCGGTTGTGACGGCCATGACATTGGGTATCGTGGTCGACGACACGGTTCACTTTCTCAGCAAATACCGACGGGCCAGGCGTGAACTCGGCTTCACGTCTCCTGACGCGGTGCGCCATGCATTCCAAACGGTCGGGCGGGCTTTGCTGACAACCTCGCTGGTGCTCGTGGCGGGCTTCATTGTCGTGAGTGTCTCCAGCTTCGAAATGAACGCTTCAATGGGCAAGCTGACCGCAATGGTTATTGCCCTTGCGCTTCTCGCCGACTTTTTTCTCTTGCCCCCGCTGCTCATGAAGATTGACAGGGGTGTCGGGCGGAGCGGAACTGCCGGCCAGGCGCGCCGCGGTTGACGTCGCCCGGAATCGCTAGTCCGTCCCACTTGCCACGGACGCCGGCTTTCCTGCCGAGATCGAAATCCCGGCCCAAATGCGCCAGCGCATGAGCCTGGAACGCCGACGGCTCCAGCCAGCGGACCCGGGACAGATACTGACTCGGGTTCACCTTTCAGCGAATACCCGGTCGACACATTGTGCTGCGGCATCCGAGATTTGTCCGCAGTTGCAAGGTCACACTTCTGCACTCCAACTGCACTCGCGTCGGCCGAGGGCCTGAAGCGCACGGGCACAAGCTAGGCAAGCTGTTTTGGGAATTGGAGTCCTGATCGAGGTACCGGATGAGCGGCATCCCGGGACCGCCAGCCGATTTCGCCGTCGACCCTTCGGTGTCTTCGTTCCAGTCACGCAGGACCGACGTCGCAGACCTGTTCCATCCCTGACGATGGTCAAACCTCGTGATCGTGAGACCCGCAGTTCCATTCGTCCGGCGAATTCCGTCCCGCAACGGCGGGTGTCGCGGGAGTCGGATCCCGGCTCAACAGAGACGTCCAACCGGCATGTCAGTACGACAGGTCGTGCCGCCAACACACTGGATCCGGAGGATTGTCATGCGGTTCTACTTGGGTGCAGGCGACGTCTGTTCCCCCAAGAAAGCACGAGTTCGCCCGCGGATTTCGCAAGAGCATGAGCGAGACGGTCGCCAAAGATCAATACGGCCGGATGCGTCCCATTTCCAAATCGTCGTCATGAATTCCAGGCGGCTTCGACATGTGTAGGCATGACCGGCACCAACCCCATTCGTGCACCAGCCAGGAACCCGTCGGGTTCGTCGCCCCGCAGCCATCCCGCTGCGACTCTTGGCGATGGTCAACGCTTCCGGAACACTTGCGACTGACATGCGGCCGGGCCAAACCGCCATGATGGCTTGGCCACAACAGTTTGCGATTGCTTGAACCTCTGTTCCCATCCATGTACTGATAGAGTCCATCTCGCGGCAGGCGACGGACTCAACAAGTTCCGGGTCGACGACCTCCCCGTTTCGTAGAGTCAGGCCCGGGTCGGGATTGGGATCAACGCCGGTTGGCGGTTGTGAACGACATCATGACGGCATCGTCCCAGGTGACCGGTTTGGCTCCGTCGTCAAGCATGACTCTGACGAGAAACACCCTTTCCGATTCGCACGGCCGGTTGCGTGCCGCCGACGCTTGCGGCGGCAGATTGCCGCGTAACTCTTGATGCTCCCGTGGTAAGCCTGACATCCAGACAGGCCGACACCGTGTTTCAGATCATGGGTGTCTTGGCGAATGACTCCAATTCCCGGGAGCTTCGCCGGAAGGTTGGAACTCTTCTTCTCGATCTCTTTGATGCCCAATATTTTGCGTCGTACGTCTGGTCGCAGTCCGACGCGACATTCGATGATCGCGTGACCATCAACATGTCTGATGACAACCTGAAATCCTATGAGACCTACTTCCAGTTTCGAGATCCGATCACCCCCGTTCTCCAGCGGCGGCGGCGGGCCACACCTGTCGCCGATGTCATCTCGCGACGGCGGCTGGAACGCAGCGAGTTTTTCAATGACTTTCTTGCCCGTGATGGCCTTCACTACGGGATGAATTACTTCGCGTATTCGGGAGGACTCAATATCGGAGATCTTCGGATCTGGCGGGCGCAAAAAAGAGACGACTTTTCTCGCCGGGATGTCGCGGTCCTGGACGCGATCGGGCCCGCCTTTACGACCGCGATGCGCATCGCGCTCGCGCGTGAAGGCCATGAACACGGGGTGCTTTCCCTCGTTGCGGCTGTGGACCGCCTGAGTTCTCGCACCGCCCTGACGCGCCGCGAGAACGAGATCGCGGTTGCCCTGCTACTCGGCAAGCCCGACAAAGAAATCGCCGAGGAATGCGGCATTGCGTACACCACCGTGCGCACGCACGTGAAGCATATCTTCGAAAAGCTCGAGGTGACCGGCCGCAGTCAACTCTTCCGGAGAATCGCCAGACAGTGACGGCGATCAATCGAGACCGGCGGGCCCTCGCCGCGGTCGCGCGATCTGCACGGCCGCCTCGCGACTCAATGAGCCATGAGACCGCCATCGCCACCTATAGTCTCAGCCTGGAGATCAAGGCGTCACGCAAACCCGGCCGGTTCAGCGACTCAAAGACAATCCTTCCGTGATCGAGAACGTGGACCCGGTTCGCCGTTTCCCGGATGAGATTTAGGTTCTGTTCGACGATCAGAAAACCACGGCCTCTTTCAGTCAACCGTCTGACCACGGCGCTCATTGTCGCGATGTTCTCCGGCTGCACCCCTTCCGTCGGTTCATCAAGGACAACCAGTTTCGTGTTCTCGGCAATAGCCCGACAGAATGAGAGCACCTTTTTCTCGCCACCCGACAGCGTCCCGGCCTTCTGCGTCAACCGACCGTGCAGAAACGGAAACCTTTCGAAAAGGGTCCGGTATCGATCCAAGGACCGGCTGGGAAACGAGAGGGTGAGGTTCTCGATGACCGTCAGTTCGCTGAAGACGACGTCTTCCTGCGGCGCATATCCGAGACCGAGGTGGCGACGCCCGTGGGCCGGTATTGCCGACACGTCCCGATCACACACCATCACCCGGCCAGAGGCCAGCGGCAGGTGGCCGGCGATCAGTTTCGCGATCGTTGACTTCCCAACTCCATTGCGGCCGGTAATGAACACGACCTCGCCCGCGTTTACGCGGGTCGAGATCCCGTTGACGACCTGTATGTCCCCGTAACCGCCGCTGAGTTCGTGGACGGCAAGCAACTCCGGCAACTTCGAATTCACACCTTGCTCCCGCCCGCGTAGACGGCCTGCACATGTGGGTCCTGCCGGATTTCCGCCATCGTTCCGCTGGCCAGAAGCTGGCCCTGGTGTAGCACATGGACCCGGTCCGACAGGCGTTCGACAACGTCGATGTCATGTTCGATGACAATTCCGGTTGCGTCCAGTTCCGCGATCAACTCGGAAATGGCTTCCGTCATGCGACCCGTTTCCTCCACCGAGAGCCCGGCGCAGGGCTCGTCAAGAAGGACCAGTTCCGGTTCGCTCGCCACGGTCAAGGCGAAATCGAGCATCTGGCGCTGACCGACCGACAGTTCACCGGACATCCGGAAACCATCCCTGAGAAATGGGAAACGGTCTTCGAGCGCCGAAAGCACCGAGGTGCGCCACCGATAGGGCGTCATTGTCAACCTCTCCAGTAACCCGATGCGGTTCGCCCAGAGAGCGATGTCCAGGTTCTGCCCGATGGTCATACCGGAAAAAATCGACGGCACTTGGAGTTTCCGCCCGACCCTGAGAGCCGAGACGGCATATGGCCGCAGTCCCTGCAGGCGGCGCTGACCCCACCGGATGTGTCCGGAGGTGATCGGCAGGCTGCCGGTCATCGCATTCAGTGCGGATGTTTTTCCGGCCCCATTCGGGCCTATGACGCAATTGATCGACCGCGGTTCAATCGAAACGCTCAAATTTTCGAGAATTGTCGCCGAACCCACCTTGACGGTGACGTCTTCAAATTGAAGGACCGGTGTCCGCCGTCTGGGAGGCATCGGCAATGCGATGTCCCGCATGGGCGCTGGTTGATGCCGCGAATCCGGACCCCACAGTTGCCATCCGGACTGGATCATTCCGGCGATTCCCGTGGGCCACTGAAGAACCACGCCTATGAAGACCAGGGCGACGATCGCCTCCCAGTAAGGCAACGTGTCGCGTAGCCCCGACGCCAGAAATCCGATGGCAACGGCACCCAGAACCGGGCCTGCAAGTCCTGCCCTTCCGCCAACGGCGGTCCAAATCACGAATTCGGCGGACAGCAGGAAGCCAACCGCCTGCGGCGTTACAATACCTTGATGCGGGGCATACAGAGCACCGGCAAGGCCCGCGACGCCGGCGCTGACCGCAAATGTGCATGCCTTCAGGACACCTGTCCGGAATCCGAACAGTTGCAGTCGCATCTCGTTTTGCGAGATGGCCAAGAGCAGCTGTCCGAAAGGCGTCCGCAGCAGATAGCCGAGCCCGAACGTCGTCATGCCCAGAAACCCCACAATCACATAGTAGAGTCCGTCAAATCGGTCCACGCCCGGCAGCAGGTCCGGGATTCCGGACAGGCCGTTGAAACCGCCGGTCAGCCACTCCATGGAGTTCGCGAGTTGAAATCCCAGCATCGCGAGGGCCAGTGTTATCAACGAGAAATACGGGCCGGATCCGACTTGCCGTTCGAAGACCAGCGCGCCGACCAGGCTCGCGAGCAGCGCCGGAATCAGGATGGCAGCGACCAGCATGGGCAACAGCACCAGCCACCCGCTGCCAAATGTCGTGAGGGCACCACCGGCCAGATAGGCACCGATTCCAAAAAAGAGAGCCTGGCCGAGGGGAAGAAATCCCGCACGTCCCCAGCAGAGCGCAATGCCCTGCCCGACCATTCCATAGACCAGATACAATCCCAATTCGTAGGCGGCGTAACTACCCCAAACGGCGGGAACACTGAACAGGCCCAGCAGGGCGGCGAGTTTAGCGGCGTGAATAAAGGCCATGGGGCCTTAACCACAGGAAAAAGATCGAAACCGTAAGGACGGCGATATACCCGGCACTCTTGTCGAGAATGGCAGAGGCAACGGTATCAACGCCACCAATGACGGCTGATCCGATCAACAGTCCTTCGAGAGTCCCCAACCCGCCAACGATCAACACGAAAAAGGATGACAGCAGATAATCCAGCCCCATGAAGGGCTCGACCCGAACCAAAGGTGCAAGCAGGGCACCGGCGAGTCCGGCCGTGCTGACGCCGAAGACAAAGGTCCACTGCGCAAGCCGCGTCGTATTGATTCCGACCGCCTCCGCAAGAACCGGATTGGTGACCATGGCCTTGATCCGCGCCCCAAGGGTGCTGGCCCTGTAAAACAGGAACAACCCAACGAACGCGAGCACGACAGCGCTGAACAGGACGAGCCGATAGGCCGGATAAGGGATACCGAGGACGTCCACGGTCCCGGGAAGAACCTGGTCGACGCTCTTGTAACCGCGGCCGAAAATCACTTCCACGCCTTCGCGAAGCAACAGCGCCAGACCCCAGGTCGCGAGAAACGTATCAAATGGCCGCCGGTAGAGGTGGCGAATGATGGACCCCTCAACCGCAAGGCCTACGGTGCCCGTGACGACAACGGCAAGCGGCAGCGAAAGAAGCGGGTGCCAACCGGCTTCCTGGACCATGTAGGCGCAGTAGGCGCCAAGCATGACGAACTCGCCATGTGCCATGTTCATGACACCCAGCCATCCGAAGACCACGGCAAGTCCCAGGACGACAAGCACGAGGATCGCCGTGATGTAAAGCTGGTTCAGAACATAGGTGCCGAGCAGGTCCACGTGCCGGCCGTCCTCGATCCGGACCCGAAACGTTCCCTCATCCGCAATTTCTGCCGGCACCGACGCTCATGAACGTCTTGATGACCCGGAATTCGACTCCGTCTGCTTCCGCGAGATAAATGTCCTTGGACACATGCCGATCGTTCATGGTCGCTCGTCCCCGTGGCCCCTCAAATACCGTCCCATCAGCGACCTGGTCGGTATCGTCCGTCGACAGCGAACCCGCACGTTCAGCTAGCGCGTGAAGGAATTTCAGCCCCTCGTAACAGGATTCGCCCAAGGAATTGAGAACGGCGGCGTCCGCGCCGAACCGCGCCGCATAGGCGTTCCGGAAGGCCTTGGCGGCTTCGGTGCCGATGTTGGCAAAGTACCCGGCGGACGCGTAAAGGTTTGCGGAGTTATCGGCACCGATTCCGGCCAGGGTGTTTTCCTCAATCAGAGTTCCCAGTCGAAGCACCCCGCCGGAAAGGCCGAAACTCGCGAACGCGCGATTGAATCCGACCGATGCTCCTCCAACCAAGGTCACGAGAACGGCGTCGGCACCGGTTTGTTTGATCTTCGCCAAGTTGGAATCGAAATTGTCGACCGTAAACGGCAAGTACTCCTCGCCGACAACCGATCCCCCGGCTGCAGCGATATAACCCTTAGCGACAGCGTTTGTGTCGCGCGGCCAATTGTAGTCGTTGCCGATCAAATACCACTGACGAACGTTCCTTTCGGCCGCTAGCCAAGGGATGACCGGCTCCAGCTGCTGGGTCGGTGTTTCCCCAAGGACATAGGTTCCGGCAGAGCATTCGCCGCCTTCATAGACAGGCGTATAGACATAGGGCACCTGACCCCTGAACAGGTCCGTCAACGCGCGCCGCACAGCGCTGTCGTGCATTCCGATGAAGGCTTCGACATTCTGACCTTTCCAGAGCTTGACGGCCGCCTGGGTGGCGTCGGATGGCGGCCCGCCAACATCGGCGAATTCCGGTTCCACCCTACGTCCGAGGATGCCGCCCATGGCATTGATTTCGTCGATGGCCATCTCCGTACAGTTCCGGCACGAAGGGCCAAACAGGCCGCCCGGGCCCGACATCGGAATCAGAACGCCGATTTTCAGCGGAGTTGCGGCACGGGCAATCGACCCCAGAATCTGTGGCGATATGCCTGACAGCAGACCGGCCGCAAGGGTCAATTGAAGGGCATCTCTGCGGTTCATTGTGTCATCCTCCTGTTCTGTTCATCAATCCATCCGGGCCCGGGAGCGGGAGCGGCCTTGAATTCGACGAGACTCTCGACGGCAGCAGCGATGGCGAGGAGCCGCTCATCCGCGCCGACGGGCGCGTCGATTTCCATGCCGACGGGCAGGCCGGCCGGGGTCAGTCCGGTCGGAAGGGAAAGGCCCGGGAGGCCCGCATTGCTGCCCGGATCGGTATTGCGGATATAGGTTGCAAAGGTCGGCAGACGTTCACCGTTCAGATCGATCGTCACGTCATCGCCAATCGGTCGGGCGACGACCGGAGACGTAGGAAAGACAAGGGCCTCCACGTCATGACGCCCGAAATACGAAGCATACAACTCTTGCAGTCTGGGACGTTCCACCTCGAGAGCTCGGCGATAGGTCGCCTCGGAAATGGCGTCATCCCCCAGTTGGCCGCCGACGATGCCTTTGACGTCGGGGCTTCCGATGCCCTCAAAGACGTCGAGAACCGTTATCGCCGTTCCGCATTCGCCGAGGTATTCGGAAAGACATTCGGCAAACTCGAACAGGGCAATCGGAAATCCGACCGCCTCATTGCGTTCCGACAGATCGGCAATGTCGGCTTCGATCAGGACGGCGCCCGCTTTGGCAAGCTGGTCGAGGACACGGCTCGCCTCCGCTGCAACATCAGCTTCCAGGTTTCGGTAAAATGGGTCGCGCGGGACGCCAAGACGAATTCCGTCAAGTCCGCAAAGACCCTCCTGGGGGTCGACCCGGGCCATCACCGAGTCCAGCAAACAGACATCAGCAACCGTTCGGGCGATGGGTCCGGCGGTGTCGCGGGTCCGCGAAATCGGCACAATTCCCGAGCCTGGATAGCGCCCGACACTGGGACGAAATCCGACCACGCCGCACAAGGCAGCCGGCAGCCGGACCGACCCTCCGGTGTCAGTGCCGATTCCACCTGGCATCATCCGTGCGGCAACGGCGACGGCGACCCCGCCGCTGGATCCCCCCGGGATCATTGACAGGTCATAAGGATTGCGGCACGCACCGGTGACCGGGTTGTTGTTGGTGATCCCGAACGCCAGTTCGTGCATGTTGGCCTTGGCCCCGAGGAGGGCGCCCGCGTCGAACAGGGCCTGCGTTACGGGGGCGTTGCGCCGCGCAACAAATCCCTGAAGCGCACTGGTGGCAGCGCTTGTCGACAGAGTATTCGTGCTGATGTTGTCCTTGATGGCAAGCGGAATGCCCGACAGGCTGCCGGGGGGTTCACAGGCGTCAACAGTGTCAGCGGCGTCTAGCAGCGCGTCAAAGTCATGCGACACGAACGCGTTGAGATCGCGTTTCGTCTCGCACTGTCCGATCAGGGCTTCCACATACTCCCTACACGAGACCGTCCGGTCTCTCAGCGCGCGGCCGGCTTCCGAAATTGAAAGGTCCGTAAGTTCACACTGTGGCACGACCGTCTCTTTTCGCCGTGGTCGAATCGGGGCCGCGCAAGCCCGCCCCCACCCCCCAGGGGACCGCCAAAAACACCCGGGAAGACGGGCGGTTTACGAACAAAAGAGGGTTTTAGGCCAGTTTATAAGAATTAGTGGAGGGGG
>JAPPHA010000099.1:0-46321 GCA_028874915.1 Paracoccaceae bacterium | reverse complement strand
CCCCCCCCCCGCCCGGTCTCCCCGCCCGGGGCGGGCTACAAAAATTAAACGGCCCTAACTTACAACTTGGCCCCCCCCGTTTTTTTTCCGCGGGGGCCTAAGGGGGCGGGCTACCGCCGCCCCGAACCCGCATGGGAACGGCCTAAACCAGACGGAAAGACGGGCGGTATCCTCAGAAATGAGGATTTTCGCCGATTTGATACGATTTCGTGCTGCGGCAGATCCTGTAGCTACGAAGTGACACCATGGTCACCGAGACAGGGCGACACCCGGATTGGATAAGGGGAAGGTGGTGGGACAGTGGTCTGTTCGATTATCCACTGTCGAGTTGTTTGCGACAATTTGGGAGCAAACCCATCAAGGGTCGTCGCCCTTGTCCCGGATCGCTGGACAAACCGTTCATGAGTGGCTGTGGTCACTCACGCTGGAGGAAAACTCCAGTGTGACTGACGGTACCAGACCGACGCCATGCCGTGGCGCCGGTTTCTGGACCGGCGTATCCAGGGTCCGCGGAAACAGGCAGCGTCAGAACAGGGCGACATGTCTTGGGCCCTGGAGCCCGTTCCAAGACTGTCCACTCGCCCTGGGGTCCGCGCCCCGAACCGTGTCCGGCAGCATGCAAGCCATCGCAATCCTGCAGTCGCGCCTTAACACCCGTCTCCTGTCAATCATTCATCAGCAGGAGTTTGACCTTGAAGGATCCCCTGAAATTCGATGGCATGAATGTTTGGAATCCCGCCGCCACGGGGGTCGACGTCAAAGTCGTCAATGCCCAACACGCCGAGGCGATCAACTGCGGGTAGACCGACGTCGCAGACGGCCTCTGGCTGTCGCGCATCTGTCAGTTCAGCCTCGGGAGCCCAAGCCTCGTCCTGCCAAAGACCGTCTGCAACCTGCCGGGGCCAAGTCGCTACGGCCGCACCGCAATCGAACAACGGGCTTGGCGGCAGCTTCGCATCCAGAAGGTCGTGGACCAGAACGGCGTCCGCATCGGCGGCATCCTCACCGGGATCACCCACGACGCCAATGACTGCTGCATCTTCGAAGGCTCTGTCGCCGGGGAGTCGCGAAAGACTCTCCTGTCGGAGTCGGGTTGGCCTGTCCGCAAGAAGCGAGGTGACCGCACCGACGGCAATCGGATTTCTCGGATCCCGTGGTAGCGCGTTGACATGAGGCGTCGATCCAACGTCGGCCCATTACGGATTCACCGCCCTGTTACAACCTCCCGGTTTCAACCGCGGGCGTCAGGCTGTCCTGAACAATGGTTTTGTAAGCGACCAAGACCGGCCCCCACGGGTTCGGGCATCCGTCCCCTGGACCAGTGCCCCAGCTACGCTGCGCAATTCCGAAGGAACGAGCCTCCTGCGCTCATGCACATCGGTCATGTTCCTATGGATTTGTGGATGAGTCTGGCGACAGGCCTGGCCGACCGAGGCAGAATTGCCCAGGATCGCATCCCATCAACAGGCTCCGGTTCGGGACCAGAGACAACGGCGCCTACGCTTTCCGGAATCGCCAACCGTACATCATGCGTCCGTAGAAATTGAACCAATTCCTCGCTTCAGCATCCCGGAACGGATACTCGGCTCCGAGCTGACGCGCCGTAACAAGGCCGGACACGAAACAGGTTTCCTGACTGTTGACCAGTGTGTGAGCACCGCAATGCCAGGTCCGTCGCCGCCCCTGCAAAAGGCGAAAGAGAGGAATGAGAACGGTGATGTGACGCACGTCGTGAACGATGTGCTGAAACCACCATCTCCGGACGATCTTGCCTTCGTCAATGCGACGGTTCGAATTGTAGGTCACCAGGCACGGCTTGTCCGACCGTTTCGCCCACGGCTGCTGGTTATGCATGATGTAGGTGATTTCGTAGTTGTCGGGCCTCGCACCATACTGCTCGATGTAGTTGCTTCGGGTGGCGAGCACCTCGACATCATTGTCCGGAAGAACCGAGGCGTCCGAGTGAACAACCGTATGGTTGTGCAGTTCACTTTCGTACCGGATTGACGAGAGCAGCCAGCTTTCCAGGAACGTCGGCTCTTCCATGAGCATCAGCGACTGATTCGCGTTGCACGCAAGAACGACGTCATCAAATGTTTCGGAATTGCCGTCCTCGTCCACCACGTCCACACCGGTGGGACGGCGCCGCACCTTTCGAACCGGCCGATTGACGTCGATCCGGTCCCGGAAGCCGGCCGACAGTTCGTCATAGAGGCGCCGCGTTCCCTGGTCCCAGGTCTGCATTGGCGTCGCGGTTTCGATGTCGAAAAACTCCAGGTAGCGGGCAAACAACGACGCCGGCATGTCGAAAACGTTCGTGGCCATCAGAAAATTGACGAACATCGGCTTCAGGATCGCGTACCGGAATTCTCCCGAAAACCGGCCCACGTTGAGGATCGTGCCCATGCTGACATAGTTGAACGGGTTGATCGCATTGAGCCATCGGGACCGTGTCCTGTTGAGGCGGCCAAACCATCGAAGGCATCGGAGCCATCTCTGGAATTTCTCGATTTCCGGGCGCAGTTGCCGCCTGATGTCGGAATCGGCGTCGTGTGCATAGACACAGCCGCGATAGTTAACGCTGTAACTGAATCGGGTATCGACCAGATCGATCCCATACTGTTCCATCAACAAAAGAATGTGATGGTAGACCGTGGGAATGCACGCGGTGACGGATATGTCGAAGGGAATCGAAGTGCCGTCGTCTTGCGGCATGTCGGCAGTGATCGCGTTGCCGCCAATCCGGTCAGCCGCTTCGAATACGCGAAAGTCGAACCGGTCGGGGTGGTGATTGAGTGCCCAGGCCACGCCCAGGCCCGAAACACCGGCCCCCACGATGGCAATGCGTCTCGGCGTTGCCGCCGGCCTCGAACTGCTCACGGCTCCCTCGCCCCCTGACGCCCGTGGCATCGCGTTCAGCCGTCCCCCGGGGTCCGTGGGATCAAACAGCGCTCGGGACCGCTGTCAACCATCGATCGCCCGTTTCGCCTGCGGACAGCCCGGCCGCATGAATTTCGCGCCGGAACATCGGAATTCATGTCGACCAGTGGATGACCGGACATCGTGTCCGGTTCGAGAATCCCGCAGGCAACATCCTGGCAGCGAAACGGCGGGAACCGCCGGATGATGTCGTCGGTGCCAACGAGAAATCGCGGTATCCCATGCGCACGAACGAACCAGGCGTCTCGTCTTCCCATGTCGTGTCGGCACGACCGGCCAGAACCTGTGCTCTTCAGGGGACGAAGATCGTCGTCATCTCCTCCTGAAGTTCGAGCCGGCGCAGCCGGGATTGCCGTACCCACTCGGTTTGGAGTTCGTCCCGCCCGTGGATCATCCGCAGGATCCGCGTGGTGTCGGACGGTGACGCCCGAACATGACCCGGTTCCCACCGGTCGAACAGCGTGACGTCGCATCCCTTGCCGGGCAGTGCCAGCGCCGCCACGAGGCCGGCAATTCCGGCACCTTCGACGATCACTTCCGATCTGCCATGCATCAATGCCCTCACGTCCCCGACATGTCCCGTGCCGCGTGCCGGGCAGGATCCGCTTGACTGGAACCGGCCGTCCGGGATCCGTCGGCTGTCCGGGAAACCACTTCCCGCCCATTCCGGTGCAACCGCCGATCCTGGCGATGCCGGGCCGGGATCGATCCTCGACAAAATGCAGGCCCGGCGCATCCGCGGGACCAGTTTCGACTTGACAAACCTCGTCTGCATGGCGCTGACGCATCCACGGGTCCAGATCCGATTTCCGGGATCGCGGGGGGCACGCAGTGCCTTTCGAATCCCGGGACAGTCCGGCACATGACGGGTGGTGCCCCTTAGCGGCGAGTCCGGACCCCAATCGGCCCGGCCTTGAAGGCGGGGGCCGGACCCGGCGCGGAGATTCAAGGCACGGGAACCGGAGAGATCACGGGAAAAGGGGACAGGCGATGACCTATGAATTCGACCTCGGCGGTTTCGGGCGTCCGATAACGACAGCCTCCGCCGAAGCCCAGGCGTGGTTCGACCGGGGGCTCGCCTGGACCTATGGATTCAATCATGAGGAGGCGATTCACTGCTTCCGAAAGGCCCTCGAGGCGGATCCAGACTGCGCCATGGCTCATTGGGGGCTCTCCTATGCAATCGGGCCGAACTATAACAAGCCCTGGGAGGCCTTCGACGACAATGAGTTGACGGAATGCCTGCAAGCAGCCTTCGATTCGGCCCGGCAGGCGAAGACACTCTCGGCGACCGGCACCGCGACGGAACGGAGCCTGATCGACGCCCTCCTGAAACGCTATCCGGAGCGCGAGTCCCCTGGTGACATGACCGCCTGGAACGACGCTTACGCAGCGGCGATGCGGACCGTCAACCGCGACTGTCCCGGAGACACGGATGTCGAGGCCCTGTTCGCAGAGGCACTCATGAACCGGTCCCCCTGGGCGCTCTGGGACCTGGCCACCGGCGCCATCGCCGACGGTGCCGACACGGCCGAAGCCAGAGCCGTTCTCGAGGGAGCCATGACACGCCTCTCGGAGACCGGCGCCAGGCCGCATCCAGGTCTCCTGCACATGTACATTCATCTCATGGAGATGTCCCCCACTCCGGAAAAGGCCCTTCCGGCCGGCGATCTCCTGCGAGACCTGATTCCGGACGCCGGACATCTTCAGCACATGCCGACCCATATCGATGTCCTGTGCGGGGACTATCTCAGCGTCGTCGATTCGAACGGTGCCGCCATCCTCGCCGATGGCCGCTACGTCGAGAAACGGGGATCGGTCAACTTCTACACTCTCTATCGTTGCCACAACTTCCATTTCCGGGCCTACGGGGCGATGTTCCTCGGCCAGTTTGGCCCGGCCCTCGCCGCGGCCGACGACATGATCGGGACGCTTCCCGAGACGCTTCTCCGGGTCGAGTCACCGCCGATGGCAGACTGGCTGGAGGGATTCGTCCCGGTCCGGCAGCATGTGCTGATCCGTTTCGGCAAATGGCCAGAGATACTCGAACAGGACCTTCCCCGGGATCCGGATCTCTACTCGGTGACGACGGCAACGATGCGTTATGCACGGGCCATCGCACGAGCCTCGCGCGGGGAGACGGAGGCGGCAGACCGGGAAGCCGAAGCCTTCGATGCAGCCTACGACCGGGTGCCGGAATCCCGATACCTGTTCAACAACTCCTGCCGCGACATCCTGGCCGTCGCACGCGAGATGATGCGCGGCGAAATCCGCTACCGCAAAGGCGACATCGACGCAGGATTCGCCCATCTCCGGACCGCTGTGAAGCTCGACGACAGCCTCCCCTATGACGAACCTTGGGGCTGGATGCAGCCGGTCCGACATGCCCTCGGTGCCCTGCTTCTGGAACAGGGTCGCATTGACGAAGCGGCGGCCGTTTACCGGGCAGATCTCGGCTTCGATGACACGTTGAGCCGTGCTTGCCAGCATCCCGACAACGTCTGGAGTCTGAGCGGTTACCAGGAGTGCCTGGAACGCCTCGGCCAGGACGACCTGGCTGCGATCGTCCGCCAGAGGCTGGACCTCGCACTTGCACGCGCCGACGTTCCGATCCGCACCTCCTGCTTCTGCCGCCTGGAGTGACATCGTCTCCGGTCGGCCACCACCGGCCGTCGGACGTCAATCTCGCTCCGGCCCGTCAGTCCCGGTCTCCGGACGGAGGCTCGTTGTGACGTAGTTGACGCGAGTGTCGCTGTCGGAAACCGACCAGCTCCAACGAAACGGATCGAACACGAAGCCCTTGCAGTCGACCGGGTCCAGCCCGGCGCCGATCAGCAGGGAGTCGAGTTCGGCTGGCGTGATGAACCGCCGCCAGTCATGTGTGCCCCGCGGGAGCCACCGCAGCACGAACTCGGCACCGATGATCGCCTTCACGTAACTGGCGGGCGTCCGGTTGATCGTCGAACAGATCAGCATCCCGCCTGGCCGCACCAGTGACCGGCAGATTGCGAGAAAGTCCTCCGGGCGGGAGACATGCTCTATGACCTCCATGGCGAGGATGACGTCGAATCCCTCGCCAGCTTCAGCGAGGTCCTCCGCCGTGGCGCAGCGGTAATCTATTTCGAGGCCGGAGGCGTCGGCATGCGCCCTGGCAGCGCCGATACAGCCCGGCGCCGGATCGATCCCGGTAACCCGGGCACCCAGCCTGGCCATCGGTTCCGCGAGCAGACCGCCACCACAGCCGATGTCGAGAAGCGCGAGACCCTGGAAGGGCTCCTCCGCTATATGCAAGCGCCGGAACTCCACCTTTATCTGTTCCACAATGACGTCGAGACGGCATGGGTTCAACATGTGAAGCGGCCGGAACTTGCCGTGGGGTGACCACCATTCCGATGCCATCGCGTCGAACCGTTCGACCTCCCCAGGATCGACTGTACTCGCGGAAGTGTTGGTCATTGTGTTCACGCTGTCTTCCTGTCAGGAATCCACCATAACCGGCTTAGGTCGGCCGGCCGGAAGGGTCTCACCGTCTCCCGTATCCTACGGCAGGTCCGGGCCGGACAATAGATCGGACGCAAACCCGCATCGACGCACGCTCACGGATACCCACGCCGACACGCCCGAAACATGCCCTTTGCCGAACACCTTGACAATCGCGCCGCCGTCGCACCCCGACAGCGGTCGGGCGACCAATCCCGGCCGGATCCCGAACCGCGCTCGGCACCGGCGGGCCTGTTTCAGCCCCAACGCCCGTTCGATGCCCGAATGCTGCCGGTGTCCGGCGGGCACCGGATCTACGTCGAGCAATGCGGAACGCCGGAGGCGACACCGGTTCTGGTCCTGCACGGCGGCCCGGGCGGCGGTATCCACCCGACCCTCAGACGCTTCTTCGATCCTGGGTCGTTTCACGTCGTTCTGTTCGACCAGCGCGGATGCGGCCGGTCCCAACCCCATGCCTCGGTCCGGAACAACACAACATGGGATCTCATCGACGACATCGAGACGATCCGGACGGGACTCGGGATCGACCGTTGGATCGTGTTCGGGGGATCCTGGGGCGCGACACTTGGACTGCTCTACGCACAAAGGCACCCGGGACGGGTCCGGCATCTGGTTCTGAGAGGTCCGTTCCTGTCCACGCAGCGAGAGCTGGACTGGTTCTACGGTGGCGGTGCAGCCCGTTTCTTTCCGGAGCGCTGGCAGCGTTTCATCGGCGTCCTGCCCGAAGCGGAGAGAGACGACGTGATCTCCGGGTTCCACCGGGGGCTCTTCGGCCCCGACGCCCGGATCCGCAAGCGCTATGCCCAAGCCTGGGCGCTTTGGGAAAACGCGCTCGCGTCTGTAAAGGCGACAGAGATTGCCGGTCCGGTCTCGGACGCCTATGCGATTGCCATCGCCCGGCTGGAAAACCACTATTTCACCCACGGCGGATTCCTTGACGAGGACGGCCAGATCCTGCGGGACATGGCGGCCATCCGGCAGTTGCCCGGGACCATCGTCCAGGGGCGCTATGACATGATTTGCCCGCCTGACTCCGCATTCGCCCTTCACGCTGCCTGGCCGGCTTCAACGTTGTCCCTGGTCCCCAACGCCGGTCATTCGGTGACCGAACCCGGCATCGCCGCAAGACTGCTTGAGGTCATGCACACCTTTGTCTGATCGGCGCCGGACAGGGCAGGTGCCGGAAATTGCGCGGCTGGCATATTGAAGTTATGGATGGGCTTTGAAAGGAACAAAGCGATGCACTCCGTATTATTCATAGTGATCCGGCGTCTGGGTCTGGGCGTCCTTACGCTCTTTGCCGTTTCGGTCATGATCTTTCTCTCTGTCAACATGTTGCCGGGGGATTTCGCGGAAGCCATCCTTGGCCAGGGGGCAACCCCGGAAGCCATTGCCGCCATCCGGGAAGACCTGGGCCTGAACAAGCCGGCGGTCACCCGCTACTTCGACTGGCTGTTCGGAGTGCTGACGGGCGATTTCGGTACCAGCTTCGCCCAGGCCAACTTCAGCGCTTTCGCCGGAGAGGCCACGGGAAAGGGCGGGATCGGTTCGGTGGCCGCCCAACTCGAACCCCGGTTCATGAACACCCTGTTCCTCGCCATGGTTTCGGCGCTGATCTCTGTGCCTCTGTCGCTGACCCTCGGCATCCTGGCGGCACTGTTCAGGAACTCCGCCTATGACCGGGCGGTCAACATCGGAACCCTGTCGTCGATTTCCTCACCGGAGTTCTTCCTCGCCTATGTCCTGATCCTGTTCCTGGCCGTGCTGACCCCGATCTTTCCGTCCCTGTCGAACATCTATGCCGACATGTCCATGGCCGACCGCCTGGAGCGGACCATGCTGCCGGCCCTGACCCTGACCCTCGTGGTCACCGCACACATGATGCGCATGACACGGGCGGCGATCATCAACCTTCTTGCCTCGCCCTATATCGAAATGGCCCGCCTCAAGGGAATTAGCCCGTTCCGGGTGATCGTTGTTCATGCCCTTCCCAATGCCCTGGCGCCGATCATCAACGTGATCGCCCTCAACCTGGCCTACCTGGTGACCGGTGTGGTCGTTGTCGAGGTGGTCTTCGTCTACCCGGGAATCGGCCAGCTGTTCGTCGACAGCGTCAAGATTCGCGATATCCCGGTGGTTCAGGCTTGTTGCCTGATCTTCGCCGCAGCGTACATACTTCTCAATCTCATGGCCGACGTCCTGTCCATCATTTCCAACCCGCGCCTCAGGCACCCGAAGTGAGGAGAACGCCATGACCACTGTCCTGACACTCCTCGCCTGGGCGATCGCACTGTTACTCGGAGGCTGGGTCTTCCGTCTCGCCGGACAACGAATTCCGTGGCCACGCGCCTCGACCCGCGAATACTTCCGCGACATGGACTACATGGTGGCTTTCGGCTTCGTCCTGGCCATCGCCGCCGTCTATTGGGCGGTGATCCTCTATTTCGTCCGGGAGGTGACATTCTTCCGGTGGGCCTTAAACGCTATCGTGTTTTTCGCCGCCTGTGGCTTCCTGTTCCGGCTTGTTGGCCGGCATGTCGGTCACGATGCAAGCCGAAAGATCTTCCGACAGATGCCGATCACGGCGGCTTTCGGCATATTGACCATCTTCGTCTACGCCACTCTCGCCGTTTTCGCAGATTTCTTCGCCCCCTATGGCCAAGCGGAGATCTTCGAGAAGATCAATGTGCTTCCCGGGGGTGACCCGGCACTGGGTGGTGACCCGCGATTTCTGCTCGGAACCGATCAGCTTGGCCGGGATCTCCTGTCACGCCTGATCTACGGAGCCCAGAACACCGTTGGCATCGCCTTTGTCACCACCTGCCTGACCTTCCTGATCGGTGCCACGGTAGGTTTTCTGGCGGCAGCGCTCGGTGGCTGGGTCGACCAGGTGGCTTCGCGGATCGTCGACGCGCTGATGGCCATTCCGCAGTTGATCTTTGCGCTTCTTCTGATGACCATCGCTACCGCATGGGCCGGGTCCGACAAGGCTCTGATCATGATCTACATGGTCCTGATCATCGCCTTTCTCGACAGCACCCGGGTCTACCGGCTGGCGCGCGCCGTCGGGCTCAATATCGTGGTCATGGACTACATCGAGGCTGCGAAACTGCGCGGCGAAACGCTGACCTATCTGATTTTCAGGGAGATTCTTCCCAATGCGACGGCGCCGCTGCTGGCGGAATTCGGGTTGCGATTCTGTTTTGTCTTCCTGACCATCGCAGCGCTCTCCTTCCTCGGGATCGGCATCCAGCCGCCGCTCGCCGACTGGGGAACCATGGTCCGCGACCTGTCGCAATTCATCAATTTCGCCGCATTCAGCCCGTTGACGGCAGCCTTGCCACTGATGGCCGCCGGCGCCATCGCCCTGCTGACAGTCGCCGTCAATTTTGTCGTCGACTGGATGCTTCACAAGACATCCGGACTCAAGGAATAGCGTCATGGCCGACACGAATCCGTTGGTCCGCATCCGCGGGCTGAAAATCGAGGGACGATCGGACGAAGACTGGATTCAGATTGTCAACGGCGTCGATCTCGATCTCAATTCCGGAGAGGTCCTGGGGTTGATCGGTGAATCCGGTGCCGGCAAGTCGACGGTCGGCCTGGCAGCCATGGGCTTTACGCGCGACGGGTGCCGGATCTCTGCGGGTACGGTCGAATTCGACGGCATCGACTTGATCGCCGCCGATGCCGCCACCCGGCGGGCCCTGCTCGGGCGGAGGATCGCCTATGTCGCCCAGTCGGCGGCGGCGAGCTTCAACCCGGCTCACCGGATCATCGACCAGCACACCGAGGCGCCGGTTCAGCACAAGGTGTTCTCGATGTCGAATTCCCAGGCCGACGCCATGGAACTCTATGAGAGACTGCGCCTGCCGAACCCGACCGAAATCGGTTTTCGATATCCGCACCAGGTTTCCGGGGGTCAACTCCAGCGAGCGATGACAGCGATGGCCATGTCCTGCCGTCCGGACCTGATCATCTTCGACGAACCGACGACAGCGCTCGACGTCACGACCCAGATCGAAGTCCTGGCCGCCATCCGCGACATCGTCGAACAGTTCAACACGGCCGCCATCTACATCACTCACGACCTCGCGGTGGTTGCCCAGATGGCGGACCGGATCAAGGTCCTGCTCAAGGGGGACGAGGTCGAGGAAGCCCCGACCCGCACCATGCTGGCCGATCCACAGGAGGATTACACGAAAACCCTGTGGGCAGTGCGCAGCTTTCAGCGAACCCAGAAACCGCCCGCGCCATCGAGCGACGTACCGGTCATTTCGATCCGAAACGTCACCGCCGCCTACGGCAGCGTACCGGTCCTGCATGACATCAGTTTCGACATACACGCCGGAAGAACCGTTGCCGTCGTCGGTGAGTCCGGTTCCGGCAAGTCGACTGCCGCCCGCTGCATCACGGGACTGCTGCCGCCGCTGGAAGGGCAGATCGAATTCGAGGGCGCGCCGCTGCCCAGAGACTACCGGAAGCGAAGCAAGGACCAGCTCCGGCAGGCGCAGATGATTTACCAGATGGCCGATACGGCGCTCAATCCCCGGAAACGGATCTTCGAGATCATTGGCCGGCCGGTGGAGTTCTATCTCGGGCTCCGGGGTGCCGAAAAACGGCGGCGTGTCGAGCAGCTCATGGAGCAGATCGAGATGGATCCCGGTCAGTACATCGATCGGCTGCCGTCCGAACTCTCCGGTGGCCAGAAGCAGCGGATCGGAATCGCGCGGGCACTGGCAGCGGAGCCCCGCTTCATCATCTGTGACGAGGTCACATCGGCCCTCGACCAGTTGGTCGCGGAAGGGATCCTGAAGTTACTCGCGAATCTGCAGGACAGTCTCGACCTCTCATACATGTTTATCACCCATGACCTGGCCACGGTCCGGGCCATCGCCGACTCGGTCGTGGTGATGAAGGAGGGACGGGTGGTCGAGGCCGGACCCAAAGACGAAATGTTCACACCGCCGCACCATCCCTACACCGACCTCCTCCTGAGTTCGGTCCCGGAGATGGATCCAGACTGGCTCACCGGGCTGCTCGAGGCTCGTGGCGTCGACAACATCGGGGATTCCGCCAGCGCCCGAATGTCTTGATTCGGAACGCCAATCGCCCGTATGGTTCGGCATGGCACAGGCCGCATGGAATCGCGTTTCCGATACATCCGGATCTGACCAAGACCGTGAATTGAATCTGAAAACAGAGGAGTCTCACATGCGTTACCAAATGAACCGCCGAGGCGTGCTCAAGGCCGGTGCCGCCACGATGGCGGCCACGGCCTTGACCCCGTTGGCAACGGCTGCCCGGAGCGAACCCAGCCGGGGAGGCGATTTGCGCATGGGCATCGCCGGCGCCAATACATCCGACAGCTGGGACGGCCGCACCCATTCCGACAGCTTCATGATCATGCACGGCCATGGCTGCGTCTTCGACTGCCTCACGGAAGTGACGGCATCAGGGGAGCTGATCGGCGAACTGGCTGAAAACTGGGAAGCCAGTCCCGACGCCAAGGTCTGGACTTTCAATCTCCGCAAGGACGTCACGTTCCACAACGGCAAGCCCTTTGGCGCCGATGACGTGCTCGAATCCCTGATGATGCATACGGCGGAAGGCGCCAAGTCGGCGGCCAAGCCGATCGTATCTGCAATCCAGGGCATGGAAAAACTCACCGATCACCAGATCCAGTTGACCCTTGCGGCCGGCAATGCCGACTTCCCCTACCTCATGTCGGACTACCACATCCTGATGTACCCGGCCGGCATGGTCGAGGAGGCGATTGCCAACGGAATCGGAACCGGCCTTTACAAGGTCGAGAATTTCGATCCCGGCGTCCGGTTGGTCTGCTCGCGGGTCGACGGCCACTACAAGGATGGCAGGGCCGGCTGGTTCGACAGTGTCGAGTCCATTGCCATCAATGACGCGTCCGCGCGCATGAACGCGCTGATGACGGGTGAGGTCGATGCCGTCAATCGCGTTGACTTCAAGATCGAAACGCTGCTTCGGGCCAATCCGAACATCGAGATCTTCGAGGTGACCGGCAATCAGCACTTCACCTTCCCGATGCTCACCAATGTCGACCCGTTCACCGACGTCCACGTCCGCAAAGCGCTCAAATACGCCGTCAATCGCCAGGAAATGGTCGACAAGATCCTGCTCGGCCACGGCAAGATCGGCAATGATCACCCGATCGGACCTGCCAACCAGTACTACCATTCCGAACTGGAGCAGTTGGAGTATGATCCCGACAAGGCCCGCTTCCATCTCAAGGAAGCCGGGATGGACTCGTTGGCGATCGACCTGTCCGCATCCGACGCTGCCTTCCCGGGAGCCGTCGATGCTGCGCAGCTCTACCAGGCCTCGGCGGAAGCTGCCGGGATCAGCATCAACGTGGTGCAGGAAGCGGCGGACGGCTACTGGTCGAACGTCTGGCTCAAGAAGCCCTGGTGCGCCTGTTACTGGAGTGGCCGGGCGACCGAGGACTGGATGTTCTCGACGGCCTATGAACTCGGTGTTCCCTGGAACGACAACCACTGGGACAACCAGCGGTTCCAGGACTTGCTCTTCGAAGGACGGGCCGAACTCGACTCTGACCGGCGCCGCGAAATCTATCACGAAATGCAGGCGCTGATGTCCGCGGAAGGTGGAACGATCATTCCGATGTATGCCAATTACGTCGACGCCAATTCGACCAAGCTCACCCACGGGCCGGACCTTGGCAATCTCTGGCAGATGGACGGATCCCGCATCGCGGAACGGTGGTGGATGGCCTAGGCTGTCCGGAGAATCCGGCAGCGGTCCCGACCGGTCCGATCCGGATTCCACTGACTTCCGTGAATCCCAAGGACGCCCCGCTCTGCGGGGCGTCCGTCTATTCCGGGCTCGATCAGAGCAAAGCCGCCAGCCGGCTGCCCTGGTCGATCGCCCGTTTCGCGTCCAGGCCCGAGGCCGAGAGGGCGCCCCCGATGACATGGGCCTGCCGGCCAGAGGCGGCCAGTTCGTCAGCGAGACCGCGGTTCGGCACTTGCCCGGCACAAATCACCACCGTATCGACCTCCAGAAGTTCCGGCGCCTCCCGCCGGTCTCCACGTGAGATCAGCAGCCCCTCTCGCGTGATCCGCTCATAGTTGACGCCAGCCATCGTCCGGACTGCCTTCATCCGCAGATGACTGCGGTGAATCCAGCCGGTGGTCCGGCCGAGTCGCCGCCCGGGCTTTTCCGGGCTTCGCTGAAGGAGTGTGACCTGACGGGCGGGTGGTGACGGCCGCGGCCCTTCCGGCGCCAGACCGCCCCGGAACGCTTCGGGATCGCCGACGCCCCACTCCCGCCGCCAGAGGTCCAGGTCCCCGGCCGGGCTCGGGCCGTACTGGACGAGGTAAGTGGCGACATCGAAGCCAATGCCGCCGGCGCCAACGACAGCCACCTGATCACCGGCCTCCCGCGTACCCCGGAGGAGGTCGGCATAGGTGACAACGTGAGGACAGTCCTCGCCTGCGATTCTTGACGGTCTCGGTCGGACACCTGTGGCCACGATGATGTCGTCGAAGTCCGTCAACGCCGCAGCGGTGACGGCGCACCCGAGATGAACCTCGACACCGGCGAGTTCCAGTTGGCGCCGGTACCATGCGATCAGCCCATGGAATTCCTCCTTGCCGGGTATTTCCCGCGCAAGCGTCATTTGCCCGCCGATCTCGGACTCCGCCTCGAACAGGCTGACCGCGTGGCCTCGCCCCCCGGCAACGATGGCAGCCGCGAGGCCGGCCGGCCCGGCACCCGCAACGGCGATCCGCCGCCTCCGGTTCGCTGGACGGTAGGTCAGTTCCGTCTCATGACAGGCTCGCGGATTCACCAAACAGCTTGCGGGTTTTCCTTCAAATGTGTGATCGAGGCAGGCCTGGTTGCAGGCAATGCAGGGAGTGATTTCGTCCGCACGGCCCTCCCGGGCCTTCCGGACAAAGTCGGAATCGGCGAGGAATGGCCGCGCCATGGACACCAGATCGGCAGCGCCTTCGGCGAGCACGGCTTCGGCGGTTTCCGGCGTATTGATCCGGTTCGAGGCCATGACCGGGATACCGACCTCTCCCATCAGCTTGGCGGTGACCCAGGTGAAGGCCCGTCTCGGCACGCTGGTGGCGATTGTGGGGACTCGTGCCTCGTGCCAGCCGATGCCGGTGTTGATCATCGTGGCGCCCGCCGCCTCGACCGCACGGGCCAACCGGACCACTTCCGGCCATGTAGAGCCGCCTGGAACCAGGTCGATCATTGACAGCCGGAAGAGGATGATGAAGTCCGTTCCGACCGCTGCCCGGGTCCGTGCGACAACCTCGACGGGCAGGCGCATGCGGTTGGCGACGTCACCGCCCCACCTGTCGTCTCTCCGGTTGGTTCGGGTGACCAGGAACTGGTTGAGGAAGTACCCTTCTGATCCCATGATCTCGACGCCGTCATAACCGGCTTCCCGTGCTCGTTCGGCGGCAGTGACCATGTCGCGGATCTGTTTCCGGATCCCGGCCTCGTCGAGCGCCCGCGGCACATGCGGTGAAATTGGCGACCGAACCGCTGATGGCGCCACGGCCCTCGGCGTGGTGGCGTAGCGCCCGGCGTGAAGGATCTGCATCAGGATCCGGGCTCCGTGATCGTGGACCCGGGCCGTCACCCGGCGGTGGCTGGCGATATCTTCCGCCGAGAACAGCCCTGCGGCGCCGGGCAGGACCGAGGCTTCCTCATTCGGCGCCATCCCCCCGGTGACCATCAGCGCGACTCCACCCCGGGCGCGTTCCTCGAAATAGGCCGCGACCCTGTCCCAGTCGCCGGTCTCCTCAAGTCCGGTATGCATCGATCCCATGACGATCCGGTTCGAAAGAACGCCGGCGGTTCCGAGATCGAGCGGCGTGAACAGCCTGGGATAGATTGAATGGGTCATTCCGGTTCGCTTTTTCCCGCGAGAGTCCACCGGCATCGGCGGCCCGCCCCGGTTTCAACGGGAACCGCACCAACAATGCAACCTTCATGTCATTGCCCGGTGCCCTGTCGGCCACCGACATGTGCGATGTTCCGGGCTCGCACTCGAGTCCAGGCGTTGAAGCCCATCATGTCCGTCCGCAGCGGTCTGGAAGTCGGCCACCGCCGGACCTATGGTTCCGGAATTCCCATTTCCTGGCCTATGCCGGGCCGTTTGAACGGGACACCGCTCGAAGCGCGACCGCATGCCCACCCCAGAGAACGCCTCCCGAAACCCCCTCCCCGACGTCGGCCCCGCCTTCCTGGCTTTCATCGAACCGGCGCGGGCGTCACCGGCGCTCTGGCGCCTGGGCGTCGGTATCCTCCTGGTGGCGGCCACCTTTGTCGTCGCCGTAATCGGCCTCCAGCAGTGGATTCCGGCTGGCTTCGTCGCCCTTGGGCTTGCGGCGCCTGTCCCGGACCCTTTTCAGACCCGTCCGCCGACGGTTCTTCTGCTCCTCGCTGCCTTTGGCGGCGTCTGGGTCGGCCTCGCCCTGGCTGTGCGCCTGATCCACCGCCGCCCAATGGCGACCCTCATCGGACCGAAAGGCGCCCGGAACCCGGCCGGACGGCACTTTGTCTTCGGGCTCCTGGTGGCGATGGGGGTTTCGGTCCCGGGCGCGATCATCCTGTTCGCTTTCGGATCTCCAGTCCAGGACCGGCCTGTCCTCGTCTGGGCGCTCTGGCTCCTTCCCGGGCTTCCGCTCCTGTTCCTGCAGACAGCTTCGGAAGAATTGCTCTTCCGAGGATATATCCAGCAACAGCTGGCCGTCCGTTTTCGAAGCCGCTGGGTCTGGTGGTTCCTGCCTTCACTCCTGTTCGGAGCGTTGCATTTCGATGCCGTGACGTTCGGCCCCAATGCGTGGCTGGTCGTGGCCGGAACCGCGATCTTCGGCCTGATTGCTGCCGACGTGACAGCGCGGACCGGCACCATCGGGGCGGCTGTCGGTCTGCATTTCGTGAACAATGTCTTCGCTTTTTGCCTCGTCGGAATCGCCGGCCATCTTTCCGGTCTCAGCCTGTTCGTCCTGCCGATCTCGCCTGCCGACAGCGACGCGCTCCGGCCCTGGCTGATCGCCGACGTGGCCAGCCTCCTCGTTCTCTACGGTCTCTGGCTGGCGGTCTTTCGGCTGAACGCGGGATTCGGACAGGCCCGACGTCCATAATTCCGACTTCGGCTCTTCATGTGCCTGTGGACCTGAGCCTGGCCGCGCACCCGTATGCGGCGTCCGCTTCTCGTTCTTTCGGTATCGTCAGCACCGGTGCGCCGGCACCTTCCGGTGCTTCACCGGAGCATCCCGGCCCAGGACCGCGGTGGCGTTGCGGGCGACGTTGAAGACCGCCCCGGCGATGAAGGCCTGACCGCCTGTATACCCCGAACCCAGGCGTCGGCAGACACCATCTCGACAATCCGGATGAACCGCCCGGCCCCGGAATTCACCAGTCAGTGATCGTCTTCTACCGCGCAGAACAGGGTGCATTTATAGATCTTCCGGTGATGTGACAGAGTCACCGGCAATGACATCGGCTGTCCTTTTGAACTTTTGTGAATGTCCCCCCGATATGATTCCATCGGTGGACGTCCAGGACCTGGACGTTCCGTCCCGGAAACGACGAATACCCTGTTCCAAAAACGGAATTGCGCGAGGCTTTCATTTCCGGTTTCACCCGGACATGGCCTGTCCGGAGAGACCGCGCCGCTACCGCCAGATATAAAACTGCATTCCGTGCGTTCAGGACGAAGTTCACAGTCTGGCCTGCGATCAATTCCTTACGCCAGTTCTCGATGCTTGCCGAGCAATTGGAATCAACGAACGGTTGTCGGTGTTCTGATTCTCGTTCCGCCGTTCCTCGCGTTCGAGGCACGGGACACAGTTCAAATTCTCCATGCCAGCGGTGGCCGAAATAAAGTCTACCTGGAAATCATGATGTCGAATTCGGGAATGCCGGGCAAAAGACAATCTCGTTTGTCCATGTGCCCTGGAAACCGCCCCTACTGCCCGATCCCAAAATTACGACTTTTCAAGCTGCAATCGCAATCACTGCTACAGATTTCGATGTATAGTCCATTTGTCCGGCATTTTCTTCGCATGATCGCTGCCTTCTGATGGTTGAGAAGACTGGTTCAACAGAACCTACGCATAACCCGAGAAGGAGAACAAAATGCAGAACACTTTGCGTTCGACCTGCAAGGCGTCGAAATTTCTTGGGCCTGTGGCCGTAGCCGCTGCTGTTGCGCTGGGACCAGCTCCCGCAAGTGCAACTGACACCATCAGGTGCATCTTTCCGTTCTGGTTTGGATTTGCTCCGGTATTTGTCGCCCAAAAGGAAGGGTACTTCGAAAGCGAAGGCCTGGAGGTGACCACAGCATTCGACAATGACCGCGCCAACGTCCTGCCCGCCATGGCAAACGGATCGATCGAATGCACGATGCGGACCGTTGGTGAATCAATGTCGCGCCCAAGGCGGCCGGACACGACCGGAACAATTATCGGGACAATCGATATCTCGATCGGCGCCGATGGTGTCGTCGCGGCCGGCGACATTCAATCCGTCGAGGATCTCATTGGCAAGACACTCGCTGGCGAGATCAACCACCCGGGAACGACTCTGGTCCAGTACGCATTGTCCAAGGTTGGGAAGAGCATCGACGATGTGAACCTCCAGTTGATTGCCACCGACGATTCGGCGGCGGTGTTCGAAGACCCCAACGTCGCAGCTGTCGCGACCTGGGAACCCATGATGGGAACGATTGTCAAGAACAGTTCCCGGGAAGGCGCACACCTGCTTTTGACGTCGGCGGATTACGAAGGTCTCATTACGGATGTTATCATCGTCCGAACGGATGACTTCCAGGCGAACCCCGAGAAATACGCCAAATTCCTCCGTGGAATCTATCGTGCCATCGATCTCTACGTCGCCGATCCGGACAGGTTCATCGCCATCTCGGCACCTTTCTACGACACGCCGGCCGCAGATATGAAAAAGGACCTGGCAGGCGTGAAATACACGACATACGAAGAAAGCGTGTCTTATCTTCCCTCTGCAGACGGTGACGGAAAACTCAAAGAGGTGTTCGATGCGTTCAATGACATAAACATGACACTGGATCTGCAGGACGCCGTGCTGGAATACCAGCCTTATGTCGACGGATCGCTCCTGGTCGGCCTGTTCGACGGTCACGAGAGGTAATCCGACTGCCGCGTTCTGGCGGCCTCGCCGTCCGGAACGCGGTCCTTCCTTTGCATGCAGCGATCTACGGGCGCGTGTTTTCGAATCTCCTGGCTTTCAGAAAGGCGTTGCCCCGCCGAACCGAGATCATTCTCGGCGCGTTGGGCTTTGTCTTGTTTCTCTCGGTTTGGCACATCTTCGCTGCATCCGGCACGATCCGACCGGAGTTTCTCCCAAAACCGATATCCGTCGCCCAGGCGTTCGTCCGTCTGTTCACCGAAAGGGATTTTGCAACCGACATCGTGATCAGCGTCGGCCGGGTCTGGTTCGCCTTTTTTCTGTCCGTGATCGTCGCCATACCGCTGGGACTGATCATGAGTACATACCGCTCGGTCGGGGCGGTACTGGAACCATTCATCGACTTCATTCGCTATCTTCCGGTACCCGCCCTGGTCCCTCTGTTGGTCATCTGGTTTGGTGTCGGGGAAGCTTCAAAAATCGCCGTGCTCTGGACGGGAACCTTCTTCCAACTCATATTGCTTGTCGCGGACGACACCAAGAGAGTCCCGGTCGAATATATCGAATCTGGCCACACGCTGGGTGCCACCAACGGTCAGATCATGCGTCATATCATCATCCCAGCCGCTCTCCCAAGCATGGTCGACAACCTTCGCATTACGCTGGGTTGGTGCTGGACCTACCTGATCGTGGCCGAGATCGTAGCGGCGAACTCCGGAATCGGCCACGTCATCTGGTCGCTGCGCCGTTTTGTAAAAACTCCGGAAGTCATGGCGGGGATCGTCGCAATCGGAATTATCGGACTTCTTACCGACCAGGCGTTCAGATACGCGCATGCGCGCCTGTTTTCATATCTGCGCAGGTAATACCCATGGACAACTTTATTGAGATTTCAGACATCACAAAAACCTATTGGTCGGATGACGGGAAGACAGAGACCAAGGTCATCCTGCCATTGTCCATGGCCATTGCCGAGGGCGAGATGGTCATGTTTCTTGGGCCGTCCGGCTGCGGCAAGACCACCCTCATGCGGATTGTCGGAGGACTGGAGACGCAAGACCAGGGCTCGATCCGGTTGCGCGGTGAACTGTTGGCCGGTCCGGACCGTCGGCGCGGAATGGTTTTTCAAAGTTACTCATCATTTCCTTGGTTGACCGTCCGGAACAACATCAAGTTCGGAACGCGCTATCGAACGGACATTTCACGACAGGAAAAAGAGGAAATCACTGACCACTACATGAATATGGTCGGACTCGTGCGTTACGGTGATTTCTATACGAACCGGATTTCAGGCGGCATGCGCCAACGCGTGGCAATCGCACGTACCCTGGCCTCTTCGCCCGACGTACTGCTGATGGACGAACCGTTTGGCGCACTGGACGCGCAGACACGCGAGCATCTGCAGTTTCAACTCATGGACATCAACAAAAGTGAAAAGAAAACAACGATCTTCGTTACCCATGATGTGGAAGAGGCCATTCTGCTCGCCAACAGGATCATCATCTTTTCGTCGCGCCCGGCCCGTGTTGTCAAGGAAATCGACGTCGACGCCGTGATTTCCGCGGAAGATCGCCGGAACGGAACTGCGGACGTTGCGGCATTCATGACAATGCGAGGCGACATTCTGACACTGATCCGTGCGGAGTATGCTCACAATCTCGAAGAAACGTAACATAACCGATCTGTCGGGAAAGACCGTTCTGATAACCGGCGCGAATCGCGGGATCGGTCGGGGGTTGGCAGAGGGATTTCTCGAATCCGGTGCCGACGTGATCATCGTTGCATTGGAAGACGACGTCGCCGAAGTTGCGCGTGAACTTTCTGACACATATGGCCGCTCGGTCGGCCACTTCGCCTGCGACATTGCCGATCTTGGACAGGTGAAGGCATTGCGCGACAAGACTGAGCGCGTGGACGTCCTGATCAACAATGCCGGTTTCGAATTCGTCACCCCGATTGCTGCGCGATCAGAACAGGTCGACGAGGCATTCCGCCGGATCGTGGAAGTCAATGTCATCGGGACATTTTCGGTTACGAGACACCTGCTGGACCGGATTCCCGATGGCGGACGTATCGTGAATACGGCGTCGATGTGGGGCAAGACCGCCGTTGCCGAGTTCAGCGCCTATTGCGCGTCGAAGCATGCGGTGATCGGTCTTACCAGGTCCCTCGCGCAGGAACTCGCACCCCGCAAAATCCCGGTCAATGCCGTCTGTCCTGGTTGGGTCAGGACCGTCGCTTCGATGAGGTCGCTGAGCCATATGGCAGCCCGACGGAAGTTGTCCGAGTCGGACCTGTTGAACGAAATCATGAATGCGCAGGCGTTTGGCGGCTTGATGGAACCACCTGACATGGTTGACATGTACCTGTTTCTTGCCGGGCCGGCCGCCGACAACATCACGGGCCAGGCCTTTACGGTCGACCGCGGCGAACTGATGCAGTGATTGAACTGGCCCGAAAGTTCGCGGTGAATACAGGCACCGCGCACGGAATCGGGTGGACGACAGTTCAGGCGCATGTGAATGCCGCGCTATTGAAGATTGCGGTTGACCGACAGGATCGCGCTGTCTCTCTGAACGGTTCGGCCACGACCCTTGCCTTTCCCAGGGACATTGCCGAAGAAGAGGGCGTGACGGCAGTGATCTTGGCGGACATTTCCGTGGCCGGCGGCATTCAGGACGTCCCGTCCAGGCCGCCTGTTCCCGTTTCGAGGTCTCCATGACCGAATTGCCGATAACCACATTCGATCGCACAGTCGGCACCAGTCTTCGCGGGTTGTTCCCGTACGTGCAGCGCAGCTCGCATGCTGAAGGTCCCGCGAAAGAGTCTCATACTCCTGGTCTCTTCCGAACTTGCCTGTTTGGAGAATGCCGATTTCAGCGCGTATCGTGCGCCCGGCCTTGCCGAGACGGCGTCGCTTGCGTTCGAAATCATGCCGTGGAGGTGGAAAGCGAAGGAATTCGACAACGCTGCGAATGAACTGGCAAGCCCGTTCAAGTCGCCGCCTGAGCTCGTTTCCCTGCCGGGTCGGACGGGGGTTCTCGACCTGGCAGGCTATTACCCGAGTGGCAATGCCACCGTGATCGAAGGAGCAACGCACATGAAGCTGCAACGACCCGTTTCCTGGCCAAATGGTGCCAAGGTTGCCTGCGCGATTTCATTGGACATGGATGCCGACAGTCTTGTTCACATTCATCACGGGGACCGTGCCGGGGACAAGCTTTCCGCGATGTCGATGTTGCGCTATGGCCCGCAGGTTGCGATTCCGAGGATACTGGAAACATACAGAAAATTTGGCCTGAAGCAGAGTTTTTTCATACCGGCCTGGTGCATGGAAAACCATGCCGCGGCCGTCGACGCCATTGTCAGGGACGGTCACGAGGTCGGATATCACGGATATATCCACGAAGCGCCCAACAGCCTTTCGCCGCAACAGGAAATGGATTGGATGTGCAAATCGATCGAGATTATTGAACGTCATACAGGCAAACGCCCGCGCGGCAATCGCTCACCGCTTTATCATATGTCCGCCAAGACGCCCGAATTGCTGGCCGAGCTCGGATTTCTTTATGATTCCTCCCTTATGGGAGACGACGTACCCTATTACCTGGACACGCCGAGTGGTCGGTTGCTCGAATTGCCGGTCAGCTGGGCCACGGATGACTGGCCACCCTATGTTCACGCGCCGGATCTCGGTTACATGTTCCCACCGAAACCCCCCGACGCTGCAATGGACATTTTCCTGGCCGAATTCGAAGCCCTGCGTCAATCACCCGGAGGGGTGTGGATCGGGGTTTGGCATCCCTTCGTCAGTGGGCGCCTGTCAAGATGGCAGCGTGTCGAAAGGATGATCGAGTTCATGCTGAACACGGGCGATGTCTGGTTCGCCTCACTTGAGGAGATCACCAGCCACGTCAACGAAGAAACGACATCCGGCCGCTACCGGCCAAGAGTCGACCCATTGCCCTACACGACTGGAAACCAGATTCCAGAAGAACTGGTTGGCAAAGCCTGAACCCGGAACGCAAACAGGCGAAGAAGCATTGATGAACACGGCAGGAAATGAAGGGGCCCCGGTTCCTTCTGCCCGGAACCCCAGTTTCCGCCATGCGAGATCCCGAGGCGCAGACGGATGCACGCCGGTCAGGTACTGCCGGTTCACGGGCAGACGCAGACACTTGCTTGCATCGCGTCGCGGCCAGTGCTTCCTGCAACGTCAAGGGATCGAGCGCAAAGCGCCGTCGAACTCCGTCAGGAAGCGGTCAACATGGGATGTGTTGAACGTCAGCGGTGGTCTGATCTTCAGCACATTGGCATTGAATCCGGTGGCCGATATCAGAACCCGGCGCTTCCGGAGTTCGTTTACCAGTGCCAGTGCGCGGGCACTGTCGGGTTCTCTTGAGCGGGGGTTCCTTACAAGTTCAACACCGAGATAGAGCCCGGCACCACGCACATCGCCGATGCGTTCATCTTTCCCGGCCAGATCTTGCAATCCTCCCCTGAACAACTCGCCAACCCGGGCGCAGTTTTCTTTCAACCTTTCCTGCTTGATGACGTCCAGGGTTGCCTTTGCTGCGGCAATGGCGACCGTGTTTCCGCCAAAGGTGTTGAAGTATCGCATATCGTGGCCGAATGCTTCCGCCACTTTCGGGCGCACCACAATTCCGGCAACGGGATATCCGTTGCCCATTGGCTTTCCCAGGCTCACGATGTCCGGAACAACCCCGTGACGTTGATAGCCCCACATATGGCTTCCGGTTCGTGCGAAGCCGCACTGAACCTCGTCTGCGACAAAGACGCCTCCGGCTTCGCGAACGACCTTCAAGACCGGACCAAGTATGCCCGGCTCGTGGGCGAATATTCCGTCAGATGTGAACAGGGAATCCACAACGAACGCTGCCAGCCCCTGACCGTGCCGATGCAGCTGTTTGATCTGCGCCGCCACATGCTCGGTAAGCCACTCGCCCATGTTCGATGTTTCTGCGCGATAGGTATCCGGTGCGGGAACCCGGCGTACCCACATGCCAAGCCGGGAGTTTTCGCCCATCGAGGGTGAGAACCCGGACGTCAGTTCGGAATTGCCATGGTAGGCTTCCCTGGTGACGATGATGCCCTCGTTCCCGGTGTGGTACTTTGCCATGCGCAACGCGAGATCGTTGGCTTCCGATCCCGTGCAGGTGAACATGACATGGCCGAGCTCGTCTTCGAATGTGCCCAGCAATTGTTCGGCAAACTCAAGGATGTTCAACTGCATGTAGCGGGTGTGCGTGCACAGTTGGTCCATCTGCCTCTTTATTGCAGCGTTTACATATGGATGGCAGTGTCCGACCGATACGACGTTGTTGTAGGCGTCGAGATATTCATTGCCCGCAGAATCATAAAGTAACACATCACGCGCACGCGTTATCTCCACCGGGTTGGCGTAGAACAGCCGATATGCCGGGCCGAGCAGCCGGGTTCGGCACTCGACGATTTCCCGAGCCCTGCTGTCGAGCACATCTATGGAGGCCGGGTCGAACCCGTTGTTCATTTTCCCACGTCGCCTGCCGACAGTCACTTTGGATTCCCTTCTCAGGTTGCGCAGTTCATCAGGAGTCCGGACAATTCGTCAGGTTGTCTGGCCAGAAACCATTCCAGTTGGTGCCAGCCCTGATGCGTATTGCGCATGATGTACCGCACGTTCCCCGGAAACCGTTTCGCCCGCCACGACGTCAAGAGGGCCCGCGTCACCACCCGGGCAAACGTCAGATGCGGGATCAGCGACAATTCCTGGTCCGTCAACTCCGCGACCTGGAGATACCCCTCGACGATGTCGCGGGCGCGCCAGAACAAATCCTCATGCGGCGATTCCGGAAGCTGATTCAGGCACGCGGTCGAGACGTCAATTGCGATTGCCGTCTTGACGGAATCCCCGAAATCGATGATGCCCGTCACGAATTCCGGTTCACCGTGGTCGACGATGATATTCGACTTGCTGAAGTCGTTGTGGAGCACCTGCCGTCGAAGTGCCCGCACTTCAGGCTCGATCATGCGAAAACGTTCGAGCCCGTCTTCGAGTGCCATGCGCTGATCCGGGTTGTCGACCTCGTCCAGAAGACTCTCCAACGTCAGCAGGTGCTGAACGTCCCATGCGTATTTGCGGTCTTCTGCAGGATGAGAAAAACCCTCGGTTCCCAGGCGCAGTCGTCCAAGCATGCGGCCGATCTGGACTCTTTCGCGGGAGTTGGAATCGGTTTCGCAAAGAGGCGTCCCTTCCAGGTAAGTCAATGCCCGGACGGAACGTGCGGAACCGTCAACGTCGGTAATGCGAAATGTATTGTTGCCGTCGGCATTCGGGACAATGGCGGGAATCGGCAGTTCGGGGTCGCATGCCGCTGCATGGCGCATGAGACAGTTCTGAAAATCGATCTCTTCCAGGGTTTCTTCCGGATTGGCAATTTTCAGAACCAGGCGTTCGCCATTCTCGCGGGTAACGCGAAAGGTGTCATCCTTTTCCGTCTCGAAACGTGTCAGTGAGCCTTCGATGCCATAATGCTCGCGAAGCAGCCGATGAACGGCCGCCTCCTGCATCGGGACATGTCCGGCCGCCAAACCGCTTCGTTCTAAGACGTTCAGCACCGGTGCGGTCGTCGTTGGCTGACCGCTTCGGCCAGAATGCACAGCAGTTCATACATGACAGATGCGCCGGTCAAGGAGGTCAGGCCGCCAACGTCAAACGGTGGGGATACTTCCACCATGTCGGCACCGACGTAATTCAGCCCTCGGACGCCGCGAATCAGCGCCAATGCCTCGTGGGTCGCAAGCCCGGCAATTTCCGGTGTTCCCGTCCCCGGCGCGAAGGCCGGGTCGATACTGTCGATGTCAAAGCTGAAATAGACGGGACTGACGCCCACAATTGCACAAGTTTCTTCGACGACGGAATTGATGCCACGTTCCCTGAGTTCTTCGACAAAAACGACCCTCATGCCCGCTTGTTCCGAGTAATCCCATCCTTCGGAGTCGTTTTGTGCGCCGCGAATGCCAATCTGGATGGTCTTTTCCGGGTCGATCAATCCTTCTTCATGTGCACGTCGAAAAGGTGCGCCGTGGTTGAACTTGGATCCCTGGAAGCAATCCCAGGTATCGGTATGAGCGTCGACATGGATCAATGCCACCGGCTGACTCGCGATCGCTCTCAGAATCGGCAATGTCACGGAATGATCGCCGCCACAGGACAGTGGAATCACGGCATGTCTAGCCAGGGCTGAAACGAATTCGGTAATTTCCCGATGCGTTTCTTCGATGTCGAAAACGGACCTGAACCGAACGTCTCCAACGTCTGCGATTCGGCATAGCTCATATGGATTCACTCTTGTTGCGTGGTTGATGGTCCTCATCAGGCTGGATTGGTTGCGAACTTCGCGCGGACCATGCCGGGCACCGGGCCGGTTCGTCAGTGCGCCATCGTAAGGTATGCCCAGCATACCGATGTCAATTTGCCTCAAGTCAGATGCAACGGGCGCCCGCATGAAGGTCGCGAGTTCCGAATATCTCGGAGCGAACATATCTGGTGTGCTTGAAGAGAAAGAATCTGTCACGGCGAACCGACCTGAATTGTCCTGAAGTTAAGGATTACGCTTGAATGCAACGAAACAATGCTTATTAAGTGATCGATACATCGGTATTTGTCGTAGGAACCGGTTATGCTTACATCGGTGTCGACTCCGGACCTTCATTTGCTCCGCGTATTTGTTGCGGTTGCCGAAACAGGCGGGTTTTCGCGCGCCCAGATTGCCCTGAACGTGAGTCAGTCCACGATCAGCACCCAGATGATCGACCTGGAAACCCGCCTTGGAATGCGCTTGTGCCGGCGCGGCCGCGCGGGATTTGCATTGACCGAAGAAGGTCACGAAATTTACCGGATGGCCAAGGAACTGCTGCGTGATTGCGAGAACTTTGTCGGACGCGTGAAAAATGTCCGCGGCGACATATCCGGTGAGCTTCGAATTGCGACCGCGGACGCGCTCCTGGAAAATCCGGAGTTTCCGTTCGCCCGAATTGTGTCGGACTTGCGCGACGAGATGCCGGCGGTGTCGCTCCACTTGCGGGTAATGGAACCGTTGGAAATCGAGCGTCTTATCCTGGAGCAAGACCTGCACATCGGGATTCATACGTTTCCCAATCATGCGCCAGGTCTGAGGTACATTCGGCTGTTTCGCGAAAGACAGGTTCTCTATTGCGGCAAAGGCCACCCTCTTTTTTCCAGCAAGAGGATCCCCAAGCAGTCAGAGATAAGACAGTATGACTATGCCTATCGCTCATACTACGGCAACGGGCAGTTGCCCGGACTGCTTCGCCGGAAAAACGTGTCGATCCACAGCGGCAATATGGAAGGCATAGCGGCGGCAATTCTGTCAGGAAAATATCTGGGTCATCTGCCTTTCCAGTCCGCCAAACCGTATCTTGAGTCAGGTAGAATCAAGCCGATTGATCCGGAGGTCTATTCCTATGAATCGACCTTCGAGGCAGTTTTTCCCACCGGAACACGGCTCTCCAGGGCCCAGAAAAACCTCGAAGACATACTGTCGCGATATTTCCTCTCCAGCTGAATCCGACGGACTGGGGCCGTGCGAACCGCACGTATTGCAGGTTTTTTGGCCCGACCTGGCAAAATCCTCGCGACGTGACCTGGCAGGAAGCGTGTCGTAATGCCGAAATGCTCTTCCGGTTTCATTCGATTTCCACGACGAACCGCGAGACGGGTTTTCTTGCGCACGAGTGAATTGGAAGCGAACATGTCGTCCGGGTGCATCGCCCGCCTCGAACCGAACTGATCGATCCAACAAGGAACTCGCATCGAGACCCGACTCATAAGCAGGCTTCTCGTGGATCGCGTCATTTCATTATGAGGGCGAGCCGGCCCCGACCGGATGGATCATGGTGCACATCTTGGAAAATTCTGTTCACGGTACAGTTTTGGAGGGCCTGACGGCAGCGGATCGTCCGCCTCTTCGGGATTGTCAAAACGGTGCCGATTCCGACGGAATGAACGAGATTCGTTCGCCGCCACGGGACCACCCGAACTCGCGGACACGGCAATCTACATTGGCACAATCGCGTGAGATGCAGGGAGACTTCATGCGCCGGAACAGCGACGCGGATCGGTCTCGATGAACTGGATTTCGAACTTCGTCCGACCCAAGCTCGGATCCCTGTTCACCCGGCGCGATGTCCCGTCAAACCTGTGGCACAACTGCGACAGCTGCAGCGCCATGCTCTTTCACCGCGAGTTGGCGCAATCGCTGAATGTCTGCCCGAACTGCGATCATCACATGCAGATCGCGCCGAGACAGCGCTTCGAATCCCTCTTCGATCTCGGGGTCTTCGAGGAAATCCGCATACCAGGCGGAGCCCGGGACCCGCTCGAGTTCAGAGACAAGAAGCGATACACGGACCGGATCAAGGCGGCCCGCAACGATACCGGTGAAAAGGAAGCCATGCTGCTGGCGTCGGGCCGTATCGGCGATACGCCGATCATTGCCGCCGGCCAGGACTTCGCCTTCATGGGCGGCTCCCTCGGCATCGCCGTTGGCAGCGGCGGGGCTGGTGCTGTATCGGGCATGGTTCTGCCTGATATGAGGCATCCGCCGTCGTAGGCGGATGCGCAGTACGTTGGTGCTCGCGACAGTCATTTTCATGTCTCTCGCTGGAGCGGTCGCTGTACCGCTGTGAGAATCGGATGCGACTCCCATGCTGATAGACGTTTGGAGCGGGACAAGGTGAAGGACGGATCGATGGAAGCGATTCTCCAATCCACGATCACCTGCCCGGCCTGCGGTCATTCAGAGATCGAGACGATGCCGACCGACGCCTGCCTGTGGTTCTACGACTGCCGCCATTGCGAAGCTGTCCTGAAACCCAAGCCAGGCGACTGCTGTGTCTACTGCTCCTACGGGACGGTGCCTTGTCCGTCGGTCCAGACGAGCGATTACTGCGGGTAATTCACAATGCACAAACCGCCGGACGACGGGTTCACGGGCCAGGCCGACGGTAAGGGCCGGGCCGGGAATCGATCGTTACGGAGTTCAGCCTTGTGACTGCGAGGGTCACGAACGGACAGGCACCCTCACCGATCCTGGGCGACACCGAGAACGGCTCGGCCGTGTCGAGGATGAGGTCGGTCCGAGGCAAGGGGCAGATTCCCCGGGGTGCGGGCTCGGCGAGCGGCATGCCGGATCGAGTCATGCGAGAAGAGTGTCCGGGCGAAGATTCCCATCCTTCCGGCATGAGAGAAATCGTGCCGCGAGCCGAGGCTCTCGTGCAGATGCCCGGCAATGTCCCGGGGCCGGTCAACAAGCACGACCGTGATGTCGCGATCGATTGCGGGTGGGTCCGGCTCCTCGACGATCCGCGGCCGAAGACGCCAGGAACTCCCGTCGGTTCATTGGCCGCATCCAGCCGGTGCGTACAGCGCCGAGGTCCGACCGAAGCCGGAATGGGCAAGCGCCGACGTTCCTGCCAAGTCCTGCACCCCTGAAAGGAGGGGCGACTTCCTGGACGCTCCCTCATCGGATGCCATTGGCGCGCTGGAGTTCGCGAACATAGGCGATGATCTCAGCCACGTCGCGGCGGGTCAGCCCTTCGACCGGTGCCATGTCCCCGAAAGGCCAGTGATGGGCTCGCACGCCCTGTGCGACTGCCCGCTGAAACGACTCGTCGCCATGGTGGCCCGGTTCATAGATAATATGGACCAGCGGCGGGGCGATCCCGTCCTGTCCCGCCGCGTTCTGGCCGTGGCAGGCCGCACAGTTGGCGTCGTAGGATTTCTGCCCGAGCCGCGCCTGTGCCGAGAGGCTCGTCGGCACGCTCACCGCGACGATCGGCGGTCCGCTCTCGGGGATCTCGTCGGATCCGCCGAATTGGAGACTTGCCGCAACGCCGACTGCGGCGGCCAGGACGATCAGGATCGCTGCCCGCCTCAGTGACATGTCCGGCCCGGCGCTCCCAGCTACCGGCAATTGGTGGGCAACGGCGCGACGAAACCCGCCGCCAGCGTGATTGGCATAACCCACCATGTCAGCTTGGCCCCGCCGGTCAGCATCCCGACGACCCCGTTCATCATCACATCCATGTCGATAACCGAAAGAATGACATCCCGGTTGCCGTACGGAAGGCGGTCCGAAGGCCCATCTGGCGGCCAAGGATCGCGGTCTCCAGCGCGATTGAGGTCAGCAGGCCGTTAACGATCGCGAAAATCATGATCGGCAGGGTCGGCCAGGAAATCCCGGTGAACCGGAAGTAAGCGATGGTGCCGAAGCCGCCGATAACGCAGCCGGGCAGGCACCATTCGGTATTCTTCGACGCCTGGAGCCAGGTCCGGCGGAATCGCCGGTCGACGGCGGTCCTTTCGGCGATGGCGGTCACACGGACACCTCGTGATTCGTCCCGTTCGGAACCGTAAGGCTTCCAGTTACTGGAAGATCAAGCAGCAATTCTCCTGGCTGTTTCTCCTGTTGATTCCGGAGATGACGCGCATTCGGAATTTCGGGCGAAGCCAGGTGTCCCGGTTCCGCCCCGGCAACGCATGAACTCCGGCGGCAGCGGCAGCACATGGCGATGCCCCGTGGCCACCACGACAATGCCGACGAAACCGTGAATGCAATCGATACTGCCGTGAGCGTGCTCCCGCGTCGGACAGGCCTCGCAATGGATCTTCCGGAAAGGGAATTATTCGGAGTGTCCAGCGCCATTGGCTTCCAGAGTCGAGATGGCCATCCCCGCGAGGCCCCGCGGCGGCGTTGAGATCGTGGATGGCGTGGTCGAAGACAACATCGAAATGTTCATGCAGGTCGGTGAGCACCTGCTGGTGAACCAGGAACGACGGCGCAATGATTGCCTTGAAAGCATCCATGCCGATGTCGGCCATGGCGTATTGTCGGTTCATTGTCTGTTCGGCATCCGGGCACGACGATCCCGCAAGGCGCCCGGACAGGGTTCCAGTCCTCATATGGAAGGGAAAAATCACGAATTGGGGGCGCTTCGGAATCCATTTCGGTGAAGAATTTGCCTTCGAGGGCTGCAGCCGGGCGGGAAGCGGCATGAAACCCGGGCGAGTCATCCCGACTGGCCGATTCGGCGCGATCGGTTCGGCGCGATCGGACTGTCAGGGAACTCATTCGGCCTCGGCGAAAGAGCTGCAATTCAGCGGAGGCTTACGCGAGATCGTTTCCAGGTAAAGAATTTTGGACCCGTCATGGGACCAATTGAACTCGCGGGCACGGCAATCTACATTGGCACAATCGCGTGAGATGCAGGGAGACTTCATGCGCCGGAACAGCGACGCGGATCGGTCTCGATGAACTGGATTTCGAACTTCGTCCGACCCAAGCTCGGATCCCTGTTCACCCGGCGCGATGTCCCGTCAAACCTGTGGCACAACTGCGACAGCTGCAGCGCCATGCTCTTTCACCGCGAGTTGGCGCAATCGCTGAATGTCTGCCCGAACTGCGATCATCACATGCAGATCGCGCCGAGACAGCGCTTCGAATCCCTCTTCGATCTCGGGGTCTTCGAGGAAATCCGCATACCAGGCGGAGCCCGGGACCCGCTCGAGTTCAGAGACAAGAAGCGATACACGGACCGGATCAAGGCGGCCCGCAACGATACCGGTGAAAAGGAAGCCATGCTGCTGGCGTCGGGCCGTATCGGCGATACGCCGATCATTGCCGCCGGCCAGGACTTCGCCTTCATGGGCGGCTCCCTCGGCATCGCCGTTGGCAGCGCCATCGTCACCGCCTGCCGGGAGGCGATCAAGCAGAAGGCTCCGCTGGTGCTGTTCTCCGCGTCGGGTGGCGCCCGTATGCAGGAAGGCCTGCTGGCCCTCATGCAGATGCCACGAACGACGGCCGCCCTGCAGATGCTGCGCGAGGACCGATTGCCATTCATCGTCGTGCTGACTCATCCGACCACCGGCGGGGTGACCGCGAGCTACGCGATGCTTGGCGACATCCAGCTCGCCGAGCCGGGAGCGCTGATCGGATTCGCGGGCCCCCGAGTCATCGAGCAGACCATCCGGGAACGGCTCCCTGACGGATTCCAGCGATCCGCCTATCTGCACGATCACGGTATGCTGGACCGGGTAACCCATCGCAAGAACCTGCGGGACGAGTTGATCTCGATCGTCCGAATGCTGATGAAGCAACCCCCGCCGATCCGGGGCGAACTGGCGCCGCCGTCGCCTGCGAACGCTGGAACCGGGGACTCCGGCGATCCCGCCGGAACGGACGGATCCGGAGGGAAAGGCGGGGCCGCCCTGCCCGCCAGGCCGTCGCGGCCTCGGGATGGAGGGACGATTCCTGCATGACGGCGGCTGCGAGCGACATCATTCTCGACAGGTTGACGTCGCTTCATCCGAGGATCATCGACCTGACGCTTGATCGGGTGGTCCGCCTCCTAAACGCACTCGACAACCCGGAACAGGGCCTCCCGCCCGTCATTCACATTGCCGGCACCAATGGAAAAGGCTCGACGGCCGCGATCACCCGCAAGGCGCTCGAATCGGCTGGAATGACCGTCCATACCTACACGTCTCCCCATCTCACACGATTCCACGAACGGATCCGCGTGGCCGGGGCACTCATCCCGGAGGACACCCTGATTGGAGTCCTGGAGGAATGCGAACAGCGGAATGCCGGCAACCCTATCACGGTTTTCGAGATCACGACCTGTGCCGCGCTCCTCGCGTTCGCGAGAACCCCGGCCGATTATACGATTCTCGAAGTCGGACTCGGTGGCCGGCTGGACGCGACCAATGTCATCGACTCGCCGGCCGTCTCCGTCATCACACCGGTCTCAATCGATCACCAGCACTACCTCGGCAGCGGCCTCGCCGACATCGCCCGCGAAAAGGCCGGTATTCTCAAGCGGAACGCCTTGGCCGTCATTGGTCCTCAGGAGCAGCGTGGGCTCGATGTCATGACCGCGGTCGGCGCCGAGGTCGGCGCCACGCTGAAGGTCCACGGCCACCACTGGCATGTCTGGGACGCCGACGGGTCCATCGGCTATCAGGATGAATACGGGGCCCTGGATCTGCCCCGACCCGGCCTGCCCGGCCCTTTTCAAACGGTCAACGCCGGCTGCGCCATTGCCGCGCTGCGCCTTCTCCGAACGCCCGCCGGATCCATCGCCGCTGGCCTCGCGGACGTGTCCTCAGATGACTGGCCGGCTCGCCTGCATCGGATGACCGGCAGCGCCCTGTTCCCGAAGGCGACCGGTGCCGATATCTGGCTTGACGGTGGACACAATCCGGCTGCCGGCCGCGCCGTTGCCGACGCACTGGCAGAGATGCCGCCCCGTCCGACCCATCTCGTCTGCGGGATGCTGAACACCAAGGACCCGCGCCAGTTCCTGGAGAATTTCGCCGGCCGGGTGGACACGGTAACCGGCGTGACCATAACCGGCGAAGCCGCGAGCCGGTCAGCCGACGACATCGCCGAAGCTGCGCGTTCGCTGTCCATCCCTGCGCGGACCGGTACCGATGTCTTAAGTGCCGTCCACCGGATCACCGCTGACGTTCCCGACTCGCGGATACTCGTCTGCGGTTCACTCTATCTGGCAGGTGAACTGCTCAGATCCACCGACGCGGCTTGTCGGACGCAAGAATCGGAAATGAATGCTGAATGAAACGTTTCCGGGACGCGTCCCGGAAATGCCACAAGCCATGTCGGGTTCGGACGCCGGCGTCGACGCTCAGGAACCCGCACTTCGGGTCAACGATTGTTCCCGCTGGGTTCCTTGCGGGATCGCAAGATTCTTTCGGGCTACAGCCCCGACTCGATCCAGTTCGCGAGGGCCGCCTTCGGCCGGGCGCCGGTCATGTTCGAGACGACCTGGCCATCCCTGAACAGGAACAAGGCCGGGATTCCGCGAACCCCCAGACTGGTCGGCGAATTCGGGTTGCTGTCGATGTTCACCTTGACGAACTTCACGCGCCCCTTGAGTTCTTCCGACAACTCTTCAAGGGCCGGTCCAATCTGCTTGCAGGGCCCACACCATTCCGCCCAGAAATCCACGACGACCGGAATGTCCGCATTCCTCACCTCGGAATCGAATTCCTGGTCGGTCACCTCGACTGTTGCCACACAAACCTCCCCGTCATGAGCCAGAATTCCGCAATTTGACGTGTATCTACCGAGTTGCCGTTTTTGGGTCAACTGGACGAACCGACATTCCCGCCAACCAAATTTTCATTAATGCCTTGTATTATCAAATGAAAATCTTGTGATGACCTCAATGTCAGCGAGTCAACGCTCGGTTGTGGCGTGATGTTGATGTGGACAGGACCCTGGCCGCCCACTGATGGTCGCCGAATGGGGGGCTTTTCCGGTCCTTTCCCAGCGGGCAGAGCCTGATGTCCTATTCGGTTTTCCGAACTCCATCTTCGTGTCGTATCGCCCGCGACCCTGAGTGGTCCCGACATGGAACCACCCGGAAGCCTTGTAAGTGATTCCGGGGAAGCGCGGAATCTCGACGAAAGTACGCATCGGGACCGGTGTGATATCGTATTGCTGCTGCCAGTCTTGCGGCAGTCCGGCACGGGTCTGCTGCGGGGAGGCGGCGATCAGGGCTCGCATCAACACCATTTTGCCGGTCGTGCAGTCACGTTCGTGGCAACGGCGCCCGGCCGCGTCCGAATCGTGAAAGCCAGGGTAACACCGCCCAGGCATGGGTTCCGCCGACGGAATGCGGCGACCGGGAAGCAACGCCAAAACGGCTTCCGGCATCGGCGATGGATGCCGAACGCGGTTCTCCATGGTCGGCGCCGGTGACGGCGGGCAGCGGAAGGATTCGCGGGTTCGTTACTCCAGGATTCGCTGCTCGGCCCGGTCGCCCGGTTCGCCGTCCAGACGAAGCGAACTTGACCAGTACTCCAGGAACTTCCGGCGTTTCAGCTTGTCGAGAAAGACGAGCAGGCTCGGTCCGAGGTGTATGCTGTTCGTGTTGTCAAGTCCGCCCGAACCTGACAGGGGAATCGCCGGGAAACCGGACCTCTCGACGAGGTCCGGCCTTAGATCCAGTCTAAGCAGAAAATCGATCATTCTGCCGGCCCCCGAGACGTTGGTTGCGGACGCTGGGATGAGGGCCGTCCTGAGCATCACGTTGTAATAATCTTCGAAAGTGACCAGCTGTGCGTTTCCGCCTCCATCGGACAGTTCGCGTTGCGCGTAGCTCCCGAGAACATTGTAGGCGAGCGCCAGAGTGCCGTTTTCCACGTCAGCGATCATTTCCGCAGAACAGCAGTACAGGCGGGAGCCGAGCTGACCGAACACTTCCGTCAACCGCCAGTAGACCTCCGAGTTTCGCGAGTCCTGTGTGGCAAAAAGGTAGCCGAGCCCGGAGCTTCGGACATCGTACGTCCCGACACGGTCACGAAAGACATCGGGATGACTCCGCACGAGTTCGATCAGTTCGATCCGCGTTCGGGGCACGGGAAGCGCGGAAAACGCCTTCCTCGAAATCAGCAGCACGGCGGGTTCCCTCGTGAAGGCAAAAACCTCGTTTCTCCACTTGGCCCAGCCCGGGAGACGGGAAGTCGTGGCGGATGTGTAGGGAACCGATTTTCCATCGTTGGCCAGTTTTATCTGTAGATCCATGGCTGATGAAATCGCCAGGTCGAACGAGGCGTTTTCGGCGTGAAGGGCCTTGAAGAGTTCGACACTGCTGGCAACCACGTACCGGATGTCGATTCCGGGGTTCTCGTCCTGGAATGCCGAAATAATCGGGGTGAACGGCCCGAGATCAGCGGTGGAGATAATGTCCAGTTGTTCCTGATTCCCGGGGCGCGTGAAATTCCGTTCCAGTTCGATCTCGAACGACCACGCCGGGAACAGCGGGAACACGAATGCCGCCGTCAGTGCGGCAAGATGATCGATACGCATGTGCCGGCACCTTCCGGATTTGACGCGATGCAAAGCTCGCCCTGATGGGAATCCACGACCTTGGCAACGATTGTCAGCCCGAGGCCGGACCCGATGATATCTTCCACGTTGTCACCCCTCGTGAACCGTCCGGTCAGCATCTCGCAGCTCTTTTCTCCGAATCCCCGGCCCTGGTCGCAAACCGAGATCCGGATACGGTCCAAGGGGAGATCCGTCGAAACCCTGATGACGGAATCCGCAGGCGAATACTTGATCGCGTTGTCGATGATGTTGCCGAGCGCGCTTCGCAAGAGTACCGGATCGGCGCGGCAGTCGACTGTCGTCCGGCCAGGCGTCGACAGAAGCTTTATGCCCTTCATTTCTGCGACGGGTTCGAACCGGTCGATCGTGTCCGCCACCAGGGAGACGACGTCGACCCTTTCGACCTTCATGTTGTCGGACCGGAACGTGACCGTCGCGTGGTCGAGCAGTTGTCCCGTCGAGCGTGAACTCTCGTCGGCGGCCTTGAGGATTTCCCTGAGTGCCTGTCTGCTTGGCGTGGACCGTGTCGTCCTGAGAGCAATTTCCGCGTTTGTCCGTATCATCGCCAACGGTGTCCGGAGACAATGTGCCGCGTCCGCGATGAACTCCTCCGCACGAATGAGCGAGGATTCCAGCCGGGAAATGAAGCCATTCAGGGCAGAGACGAGCGGCGCAATTTCCACGGGCGTCAGCTGCCTCATCGGCCGCAGATCTTCCGGTCCACGCCTCTCGACTGCCCGCGCGACTTCCCTGAGCGGCCTCAGTGCGCTCTGCGATGCGACCAGGCACAACACGATGGCAAACAGAAAGAACCCCGAACCGACCCACGCGGCGACGGAGAGCACGTCCGATGCAATGCGCGTGTACCCGGCCCGTGTCTGCGCGACGAAGACGACGACATCGACGGGCACACCGAGCGCGCTGAACGATCTCTTCACGGCCACGGTCCGCACGTCCTCCCCGACAAACACATTGTTGGAAAAGTGGGGGACCCGGGAATCGACCAGCGATGGGTCGGCAGGCAGGTCTTCGTATCCGGTCACGGTCGTTCCGTTGACGATGATCCGGTAGAAGATGCGGTCATCACTGATGGCTTCAAGCATCGAAAACGTGGAGTACGGGATGTCCACCACCAACTCGCCGCGTTCCGTTCGCAGTGCGTCGGCGATCGATGCCGCTGCCGCGGAAAGAACCTTGTCCTGCGTCGTTTCTGCCGTGTTCTTCCCGACGCTCCAGACGCTGTACACGAAGACGATGGACAGGACTGCCGCAACAACGACCAACTGGGTTGTCAGGCGGAGTCGGATCGAGCCGCTTGACACCCTCGGCATCATGAATTCGAGGACAGGCGGTATCCCCGTCCCCTGAGCGTTTCCAGGCGAAGGTCCGAACCCCTGAGCTTCTTGCGCAGCCTGGCGATATAGACCTCGACCGCATTCTCGGAGCCGCTGTCACCGAACGAAAAGAGCCTGTCGACGAGATGGGCCTTGGAATGAATGCGCTGGGGGGCACAGAACAGGATTTCGAACAGCCTGAGTTCCTGGTTTCGCAAGGTAACGACCTGGCCGTTGACAGTAAGTGTTCCGTCCAGGATGTCGAACGCGACATTGCCGAGTTTCGCGACGTTGACGGACCTGCCGCGCTTTCGCCGCAATACGGCCCGGCATCTCGCCTGGAGTTCCGGAAACGCGAAAGGTTTTACGAGGAAGTCGTCTGCACCGAGGTCAAGGGTATCGACCCGGTCGGTCAATTCGGTACGTGCGGTGATCACGATGACGGGAGTCCCGTTGTCCTTGGACCGCAGGCTTCTCAGGAAATCGCTCCCGCTTCCGTCCGGAAGCATGAGATCGAGCAGTATCATGTCGTATTCCGCAACGCCGAGCATGGTTTCGGCGGTGTCTATGTCCGAAACGTCGTCGACGACATGCCCATCCAGTTCCAGGCGGGTGGCGACGGCTTTCGAAAGACGCTTGTTGTCCTCAACAAGCAAGAATCGCATTCGGAATACCTTTTCCTGTTCGTGTCAGCTTCATGTCAGGATTTTATTGTAAACTGTTTGCACTTGATGGGGCAAACCTCACGAAACTGAGCGCGCTCTTTACCGAACTATGGAGGATTCCATGAAAATCGTGAACTTGGCCCGCCGGGCCATGATTGTTGGTGCCGCGACCCTGTTGACGACCGGGATTTCGGTATCTGCCAGTGCACAACAAGTCCTTGATAGCATACACTTTCTGATACCAGGTGGTGCGGGAGGCGGTTGGGACGGGACCGCGCGGGGAACTGGCGAAGCACTGGTCAATGCTGGCCTGATCGGGAATGCAAGTTTCGAAAACATGTCCGGCGGTGGCGGTGGCAAGGCGATCGGCTTCCTGATCGAAAACGCCGAGAGCAACCATGGGACCCTGATGGTCAATTCGACACCGATCGTCATCAGGTCGCTGACCGGCGTGTTTCCACACAACTTCCGGGATCTCACGCTGGTCGCCGGCACGATTGGCGACTATGCGGCTTTCGTGGTCGGAAAGGACAGCCCGGTCAATTCCATGAGCGACTTGCTTGAGGCCTATCGCGCCGATGCGAGGTCCACGGCAATCGGAGGCGGATCGGTACCGGGTGGCATGGACCACCTCGTTGCCGCGATGGCGTTCCAGGCGGCCGGGGAAGACCCGACGGCAGTGAAATACATCCCGTATGATGCCGGCGGCAAGGCGATGGCGGCATTGCTCTCCGGCGAAATTGCAGCGCTCAGCACAGGATTTTCGGAGGCAATTGATCTTGCCAACGCAGGCGAGGTCAAAATCATCGGCGTGACATCGAACGAGCGCGTTCCTTCCTTTGCCGATGCACCGACATTGTCCGAACAGGGAATTGACGTGATGTTTGTGAACTGGCGGGGCTTCTTCGGCGCACCGGGCCTCTCGGATGACAAGCTCGCGATGTACCAGGACGCGCTGGCGAAAATGTACGACACGCCCGAGTGGGAAACCGTCCGCGCACGCAACGGCTGGGTCAATATCCACAATTCCGGCGACGACTTCCGGACTTTCCTGGAGGAGCAGGAACAGGTGATCGGCGATCTGATGCGAAAACTGGGCTTCCTCTGAGCCCGGTCCGTCCTGGAGCAAGCCCGGGTACCCGGGCTTGCTCCGCAATTGCGGGAGAGGCAGATGACACTTGACCGTTATATCGCGCTGGTATTTCTCCTGATCTGCCTGGTTTATGGATATGCCGCTTTCTTCACCATGGATCAGGGCCTCCCGCCGTTCATGCAACGAAACCCGATCTGGCCGAGTACTTTTCCCAAGGTCCTGAGCGTGATGGGGGTCCTGGCGGGACTCACGATCGTTCTCGGCATCGAGAAGTCCAATCACACGGCAGAGGTCGCGGAAATCAACTATCGGAAACTCACGGAGTACAAGCTGGGTCAGGCGCTTATGCTTCTGGCACTCATGGTCATTTATGCATTCGCCCTGCGGCCTGCCGGTTTCCTCGTGTCGACCACGCTGTTTCTCGTGTGCGGTTCGGCGGTGCTCGGAGAACGCCGATGGTTCCTGATGTGTGCTGTCGCGCTCGTCGCGAGTGGCGTCGTCTGGTATCTGGTTGACGTGGTCCTCGGCATTTTCATGCGGCCGTTTCCCGCATTCGTGATGTAGGAGCCCGTCGAAATGCTTGAAGGAATCCTGATCGGCCTCGGAACTGCGTTTTCGATTACCAATATTCTGATGGTCGTCGGCGGCTGCCTGATCGGCACGTTCATCGGCATGCTCCCCGGTCTCGGCCCTATGTCGATCATCTCGATCATGATTCCCGTGGCCATAAGCATCGGCGATCCGTCGGCAGCGTTGATTCTGCTTGCAGGGGTCTATTATGGCGCGATTTTCGGGGGTTCCACCTCCTCGATCCTGATCAATGCGCCCGGCGTCGCCTCGACGGTCGCATCCAGCTTCGACGGTTATCCTCTCGCGCGTGCCGGAAAGGCCGGAAAGGCCTTGACCGTGGCCGCTATCGCATCGTTCGCCGGTGGATCGATCGGAGCGATTCTCTTGATGGTCTTCGCGCCCGCCCTCGCGACGGTCGCGCTGTTGTTTCACTCGGCCGAGTACTTTGCCTTGATGGTCGTGGGCCTTTCGGCGATTGCGGCATTTGCGGGTTCAGGGCAGGTCGGCAAGGCCCTGATGATGACGATTCTCGGACTGATAATGGCGACGGTCGGTGAGGGAGCACTATTCAACCTTCCCCGTTTCACCATGGGAATCCAGGACCTCCAGTCCGGATTTGGCTTCATCACGCTGGCAATGGCCATGTTCGCGATGCCGGAGGCGCTCTTTCTCGTTCTTGATCCGGGTCGTTCCGGAGGTAAGGACGGGAAATCGAGCGAGATCAAGGAACTCAGAATAACGAAATCCGAAGCCTGGTCGATCACGCCGGTCATCGGGCGACAGTCGATCCAGGGATTCCTTATCGGTGTACTGCCCGGTGCCGGCGCCACGATCGCGTCTTTCCTGGGCTATGCGGTTGAACGCAACATTGCCAGGAAGGACGAACAGGCCGAGTTCGGCAAGGGGTCCATCAAGGGGCTGGCCGCGCCCGAATGCGCGAACAACGCGGCGTGCACGGGATCCTTCGTTCCGCTCCTCACCCTCGGGATTCCGGGATCAGGGACGACGGCCATTCTTCTCGGTGCCCTGATTGCCCTCAATGTGTCGCCGGGCCCCCGGTTGATGGTCGATAATCCTTCCATCTTCTGGGCCGTGATCATTTCGATGTACATCGGCAATCTGATCCTCCTGATCCTGAACTTGCCGCTCATCCCGTATATCGCGAAGATTCTTGCTGTGCCGCGTAACTACCTGATCCCGTTCATACTCTTCTTTACCCTCATGGGCGCGTACATTGGCCAGAATAATGCAACCGAATTGCTGTTGCTGACGGGAATGGGGATCGTGGCAACGATACTCCGGTTTGCGGACTACCCCCTGGCACCCGCGCTGATCGGCTTCATCCTCGGCTCCATGCTCGAAGACAACTTTTCGCGCTCCATGCAGCTCTATGACGGCGTGGCCTTTATCGTGGAACGACCGATGACCCTCGCCCTTCTCGTGCTCGCCGTCATCCTGGTGATCCTGCCAAGCTACCGGGCCCGCCGCGCCAGGGCGCGTGCGGAAGGCATCGCGGACGGAGACTGACGCCGCCTGCATCAGGGACGGGCGTTTCCTGAAGGGTTGAAGGGAAGATTGGCGGATCCCTCAGGCGGGCATGGAGCGACGCGTGGCGCGGTTGACCTGACGGGAGAAGCGATTTGGACATCATCAAGCCACTCCCGCAGTTCCTGACGCAGCGTTTCAGGGAATGGAAGGCGACGGGATTCGGGCGGAACCGGGAACTTTACGAAACACTGGCTGTTCACGGCCAGCATCCTCGTACAATGGTAATATCGTGCTGCGACAGCCGCGTTCATGCGACAACCATGTTCGCCACGGACCCGGGCGAGTTCTTCATTCACAGGAATATCGCCGCGCTTGTCCCGCCTTACGATCCGAACGGAGGCCGTCTCGGCACGCCGGCGGCCGTGGAGTACGCCGTGCGAGCACTCCGGGTCTCCCACATCCTCGTCCTTGGCCATTCCGACTGCGGCGGAGTCCGGGGCTGCATCGACATGTGTTCCAATCCGGATTCCACCCTCGCGCGCGATTACCGGTTTGTGGGCCCGTGGCTGGACATGCTTCGCCCGGCCCATGACCGGGTTGCCACCATTCGTGATGCGCACCGACGCCAGATGGCGTTGGAACGTGAAGCGGTCGTCACTTCGCTCGAGAACCTGACGACCTTCCCGTTCGTACGCAATGCGGCCGAGGCGGGTGAATTGACCCTGCACGGGCTGTGGCATGACATAGGCCCCGGTTCGATCTGGGCGTACGACCGAACGACCGGGGAGTTCTCCGAACTCTAGCCGGCATTTTTTCGACTGCGGGCGCTTCCACGTGAAGGCCTTTGCACCGAGAGCCGGCCTTTCACGCGGCAGGCATGCCGCGCACATGAATTTCGTCCTGGGCATCAAGCTGGGCGCGATCGCGTTCTCCTGACCGGGAAAAGGCAAATATTCGGACGAATGGCGGCGCGAAACCGGCACCACCTGATTCGAGCCTCAGTCCGCCGCGGCCGGGCGCTTCCCTCTGGTGGGTGCGAATCCTGTGTTGCTGTCGGTTTCATGTTGCGGCAACTCAAGAAAGGCTGGTTTGACGGCAGCACTGCTGGAATCTCCGAAACACAATATTCGGAAGGCCTCCCGGAATTGATCGCCGGACCTCCGGGTATGAGCACAACGTTGGCCTTGGACCCTTGTCTGTCTGTACGCTTCTGTTGTTTCGGCTCGGGTGCCCTTGTGGCTGCGCTCTCGCCGGAATGTCTGCAAGGGCACAATGTTGTCGGCCGGCGCCGTTGCCTTGCCACGACAACGTCATGCACATCCACAAGGCGCCCAAGACACGATGCGATCGTCGAGCCATAGCGCTGCATTCGTCCTCTGTCGGAACGTCTATCCCAGAGGAAAACTGTCGAGGCGCTCGCAGCCGGTCTGCGTTACCAAGACCTGTGTCTCCAACTTGACGCTCTCGGAACCAGACTCGGCGATCAGGCTTTCAACGCAGAGAACCATGCCAGGCTCAAATCTCCCTGACATCGCCAGGTCGGACCAGTCGACATGCAGCGGTACCGCCGGCCATTCATCGGCCATGCCAACACCGTGCAAGGCTAGCGAGTACCGATAAGGGATGTGCGCGTCGGGGATACGCCAGCTCCTGTCATTGAACTCCCTGAAACTGACTCCGGGTCTTATCAACTCCAGATTGTGATAAGTCTGGGACAGTGCGGTGTCATAGAGACGCTTCTGCCTTTCATTGAAAGGCGTATAGCCGCAGGTCCATGACCGTGACAGATCGGCGCAATACCCGTAGGGCCCGATCATGTCCGTATCGAACGAGATCAACTCCCCGCTCCGGCATATGCGGTCCGAACATTCCTGATACCAGGGATTGGTGTTGGGGCCGCAGGTGAGCAGCTTGGTTTCCAGCCAATCGCCACCGGAACGGGCATTCTCGAAATGCAGATGCGCCCAGAGTTCGCGTTCAGTCACACCGGGGATGGAATGTTCATAGATGCGCGACATTCCGGCCTCACATGTGCGGATCGTCCAGCGCATAAGGGTGATTTCGTCGACGGACTTGATGGAGCGGGCGATCTCGGTCAATTGCGTGCCTTCTACGCAGGTGAGGCCGCGTTCGCAAAGCGCGTGGACGCCCGCACCATCAAGTTTGTCGCAGGCGATCCTTTTGTTGCCTCCACCGTACTCGTGGACAAGATCGGCGATTTCATTTGCCCAGAATTCTGTTGCCACCTCGACCTTGTCGCCGGACGACATGAACGTCCACGTCTTCGCGACCCGGACTTCGTCAATTCCCGGAAGTCCCTCGCTCCGGTGCAGGCACCCCCTGAACTCGAACATGATGGACGGACCGCCGGTCAGGATCAGCGCGTAGCGCATCGGGTTGTGCAGGGTCCAGACCTGCATGTTGGAGCAGTCGAACGCATATCGGATGTTGCAGGGATCGTAGAGCAGCAATGCGCTGCAGTCGGCCTCCGTCAACTGGTCACGCAACCGCTGGAGCCGGTATCGCCTGGCACGATCCAGGACATCGGCCCTGACCGGGCTTTTCAAGGGTTTGTCCGCGCCTTCCGCGTTCAGATAGGTCAGCTTGCGCGCATCCTTGAAAGGCGTCCTCTCGTTCATGATGCCCGTCCGTAGAAACCGATGCGTTCCGCGTCCGAAAACGCAACGCCGGGACGCTCGTAATAGGAAAACACGGCAATGATACGGTCGCGGTCGCCACGCACAGCCGTAACACGATGCGCTGTATTCTTGCCCTTGAAAATGTTCAACGTTCCGGGATCGAGTTGCGTTCGCATGGGCGTCTTCCGGCCTTCGAGAAGGTCCGCCACGGCGGAATAGTTCGGATCGGTGTCGCTGCGAAGATCCTTGTCATACTCGAATTCGCCCCCCTCGGCAGCGGCCTGCAAGAGCAGCGTGGTCGTGAATTCGGACCGGTCGAAATGCCAGTTGAGCGCCTGTCCTCCGGAATAGCTCATGACATTCACCCGCGCGAGCGGATCGGCCATGATGTAGAGTTCCGGCTTGCCCATGACCGCAGCAAGAAAGGTCACGAAAGGCTGCCACTCGTATAGCTGAATGACCACCGCCCGCCCCATCTGGTCAGCGCAGATCACCCGGTTGGAGGTTTCGAATGTCTGCAGGGCGGGATGAGAGGCATCCAGACCCTCGATCGACTTCCTGAAATAGATGTTGTGGCGGCGCGAATGGCAGAAGGAAGACGTTGCCAGGATGGGCCTCAGCTCGTCAACCGCAAGCGCGAGGACATCGTCCCGCAGGAATCCGGGCAGATTGAACAGCCCTTCGTCGGCCAGCCTGGTCCTGCATTCGGAAACCATGGCAGACCACGCGGCTGTCCCGGGCTGGTCGAGCGGATACCGGTCCAGATCAATCGTGTCTTTCATCATCGGCCTCCCGATTCTTCCTGATCAATTGTGTTGCCAGGCACCCGTCTCATCAATATGTTTTTTTGTTGTGACCCATTAGAAATTCTATCGAGCTCGGCATGATCAAGAGAACGGCACCCCTCAACGCGCTTCGGGCCTTCGAGGCCGCCGCCCGGACGGGATCCTTTGCAAACGCCGCGCGCGAATTCGGCGTGAGCCCGGCCGCGATCAGCCAGCAGGTCCGGTTGCTTGAAGAGTTCTGGGGCACGACCCTCTTTGTCAGGCAGGGCAATCGCATCGCACTCACCGATGCGGGCCTGACCGCCTATCCGTCGCTCGGCGACGCCATGGTCACCATCGAGGAGCTTTCCAGCCAGATGCTGCGAACGCCGCATCGAAATCGCCTGGTCCTGAGTGCGCCGCAATCCGTCGCCGAGACCTGGCTTGCCTCCAGACTGTCCGTGCTGGACCTGTCCGACCTAGGCCTGCCGCTGGATATTCGCATTGACGATGACCCCATCGATTTCGTGCAGGACTCGATCGACATACGCATCTTCTACGGACATGATCTCTACGGAGACTACCAGGTCGACGCTCTGTTTTCGGACACTCTGGTCGCGGTGGCGTCGCCGGAATTTGTTGCCCTCCACGGTCGTGTTCCCGGGAATGTCGACGATCACCGACTGATCCACACGGACTGGGGCCAGGCCTATTCCACCTCGCCGAACTGGAACCGATTCCTGGCGGGCAATCGGATCGTAAACCAGAATTCCGGCTTGCGGGTCCAATCCAGCAGCACCGCGCTGAATTTCGCACGGAATGGCTGTGGCGTTGCCCTCATTCCACAGACGATCGCCGAGTGTGACTTGTCTTCAGGCCGGGTCATACAGCTTGATGAGCCACCCATTCCCATGACGCATGGCTACCGGGTCGCCTATCCCAAGAGACTTGCGCGCAGCCCCGTTGTTCGGTCCGTGATCCGGGCACTTGGAGCCTAGATCTTGTTTGGAATTCCCGATGATGCGGACGTCGCTCTCTACCCGGCCTCTTGAGCTATCTTTTGAAAACATGCCGGTCCCAGTCATCCTGATTGACGCGCTGGAGTCGGAGCCGTCGCGGGAAACGCGCCAACCAGGCCCGCGCAAATTTGCGGATTGGGACCGATACCTCGTTGCTGCGGCTCGCGCCGACGTACGCCGCTCGTGTCGTGCTTCGCCACGGTTGGAGTCGCCATGTCCGACGTCATGGCACGCCACGCCGGTGACCCGTCGGCCCCGGCTGCATCAAGTCAACGACTGTGGCTCGATGCCCCGAGGGCTTCCGGGAATACGTGGCAGCTACGCGCGAACCCTCATCACTGCCAGTGACAGATCACCCGACCATAGTCCAAGACGGCAAAATTCAGCTTCGTCTCGTTGCGGATGCTTCGTTTCCGGCCGCGAAGAACTAAGCAATGGTGACATTTCCCCGGGAAACTCAACAACGACGTTCAGCCGTCTACCCAAGGCTTCGATGTAGGAACGATGATTGGAGACACAAAAGTCTTTGCGCCGCTCCAGCTTGGAAACCCCCGGCTGGTTGACGTTCGAGGCGACACCGACGGCCCGTCGGATCATAGACTGCGCCCGCCGCAACTCGTACAGCGGCGCGGCTGCACGAAGTTCATCCTTTCGGGCACCGACACACGCACAGCGATTTGGCGTACAATCCTTGGTCAAGTCGAATTACGTGTGCCGATAGCCGTGGCCAGACACCTCTACGCCAGAAGAAATCGGAAATTGATGTCCGGGTCCTAGTTCTGTTAGCAATTCGACCGTGGCGGCGATATCCTTCCGTTCACTCTCCAAGAGGCCTGCCCACCAGTCCACGAGCTTGTTCGTGTACTCGACTTCCCAAGACATTCAAAGCAACCGAATGAGGTCTACGTCCGTATCGCGCCGTTGCTAATCCCGCTCACTTATCGACGCCCGATCCGGGCCTCGAGCGGCTCGGAGCGGACATTCGTCAAGGAATGTTGGCGGCTCAGTGAAATTCCCGGCGCATCGTTGATGCACGCCCGGCTGGCGCCCGTCCTCGCGTGAATTGGCGGATACACCCGTCGTTACAGGGTCTTACGGCTCGCCTCGTCCCGCGATGCCGCGATGGCCGACGGGACCGCCGCCCGTCCCTGAGTCCGGGCGCGGCGCCGAGGAGGGTGGCACCGC
>JAPPHA010000012.1 GCA_028874915.1 Paracoccaceae bacterium | reverse complement strand
GACCACATAGCGGTCGTCGGCCAGGCCGGTGCCGAAGAAATGAACCAGGAACGTCTCCGCCGTGTTGCCGGGCATCGCCATGGCTGCCGTCATGGTGCCGTCTCCTTCGTGCCGATGAGGGAAAACGGCGGCCGGACGCCCTCCCCCGGACGCCCGACCGCCGCCCCGCTCACGGCCGGCACTCCCCTCTCGATGGCGATGGGCGCGCGGATGGAGACGTCGGCGGGGCGGCAACGCGGCACGCGGACGCCGGCAGCGGCGGAGGTGGAAGAGAAGATCGAGCGGTTACACGAGCGCGAGGCGGATACAGGGAGTCGCGTTCAGGTGTCCGCACGAAGGAGACAGGACTGGAAACCGCACCCGACGTGCATCTACTTTGTCGTTGGTGAAGATGAATCCGATACTGGCCCCCAAGTTCCGTGCCGGTACGGGAAATGCGCCGGAGGGGGGTTTCTTATGAGAAAGCTCCCGGGGTACGACCTGGCCCCGGCGCGCCGCGAGGCGCCGGGTCCGTGGCGCATTGGCGGTCGAGACGATTCAGGAATTCATGTGCTCGACGCGAACGGGGAGCGAGTAGCAACCATCTGGACAACGCCGTCGCGCTCGGCTGCGACGCTGGAGGCGATCCAGGCACTCGTGGTGCGTATGGGTGATGCGGTGCTGGCTGTGCGCCTGTGTGCGAATCCCGATTGCAGGCGTCCATTCGACGCCCCCAGTCGGAAGCAGAAGCACTGCTCGATTACGTGTGGGATAGTAACGCAGCCACATGTCATCGAGGCGCGGAAACGCGACGAACAGGCGTATGAACTGCGCTGGCAGGGGTTGACATGGAGAGAGGCCGCCGAGCGCAGCGGCCTCCGCGATGCCCGGCGGGCGCGCCTCGGCGCATTGAAGCACGCGCGGCGTAAGGGGTTGACCCTCCCAGCATAGGTCTGATTGTTAGCTCGGGCCGAGATGTGCAATCCGCGACGGGCACTGGACCACCAAGATCGAGAAAGGTAATCGGGAAGGGCAGGATGACGGGGGGAGAAGAACGGATAAACAAGGCGGGGTCGGCCGGTCGCTTGGGTGTGCGGGCCGGCCAGAACAAGGCGGCGGCGAAGAAGGCGGTGGACTGCGTGTTTGCGGTCTTGGGTGAGGCGCTTGCCAATGGCGAGGAAGTCCGGCTTGCAGGATTTGAGGCCTTCGGCATCAAACGCAGGCCGGCCGGTACTGGACGTAACCCGAGGACCGGAGCGGCGGTTTCGATATCGACGTCGCCGACATTCAAAGTCGGGAAGACGCTGAAGGATGCCGTCAATGCAGGTCCCGCGTCGTGACACTGCAATGCCAGCCGGCGGTGACTGGCAACGCCTCAGCCGGCCTGGTTGTGGAAGTCAGCCGATCGCTATGTAATTTCGGACCGTCTGCCAGCTGCGGGGACGGCGCCGGCAAAGCTCAGGCCAGCCGTGGGGTTGACGGCTGGCCTGCTACCGGCCTGGACGCTGGATCGCGTCTGCGGCAAGGAGATCGTGCAAGCCCGCCGAATGGAATGCTGATGAGGCCAACCGCGGTGCCGATACACTGTTGCTCCGCCCTTGACCGATTGGAACGAGGTCCGTTCCCAGAGTTCCATCAGATAGAATGCGCCGGTTGAGCTGGCCAGCGTCTCACGGCCGGTCAACTTCAACTATGCTGCCGCAGCACCCCTTCTCCGCAGTGGTGGCAGGAAATCGAGTTCTGGTATTGACTGCCACGGAACCGGCCTTGAAGATCTACGGTGTAACTCCCCCGCGCCTACCCTGTTCCTGACTTCACGATGCCCTCCTAGCCAGAACACTGACGAACTGATCCTATCAAAGGAGTGCTATTAGAGATGCCTGCCCCTCCCGCCGTTATAGAGCTCGTCGCGAGATTTCAACTGCACCGAGAAGAATATAAGGCAGCACGCTACAACGAAACCCAGGTACGCCGTGAATTTATCGATCCGCTATTCAAGGCCCTTGGTTGGGATATAGACAATGAGCAAGGGTACGCAGAGGCCTACAAGGACGTTGTGCATGAGGATGCTATACAAGTTGGTAGAAGTACGAAAGCTCCAGATTATGCCTTTAGAATTGGAGGAGTGCGGAAGTTCTTTCTCGAAGCCAAAAGACCCTCCACCAACATTCGAGATGGCGTTGGTCCAGCTTATCAGCTGAGACGCTACGCGTGGAGCGCGAAGCTACCTCTGTCTATTCTTACAGATTTTGAGGAACTTGCTGTCTACGATTGTCGGGTGAGGCCTCAAAAAAACGATAAGGCGAATGTTGCTCGAATCGCCTATTACACATTACAAGATTACATAGAAAAGTGGGATGAGCTACAAAACGTTTTCTCCCGAGAGGCTATTCTAAAGGGTTCTTTTGATCGGTACGCGGATGACAACAAACGCAAGCGCGGTACAACTGAAGTTGATGACGCGTTCCTAGAGGAACTGGAGCGTTGGCGAGCTGCCCTCGCCCGAAACATAGCCCTTCGTAATCCTGCCCTCTCTGTTAGGGAACTAAATGCCGCCGTCCAACGAACCCTTGATCGGATTATTTTTTTGCGAATTGCGGAAGATAGAGGAATTGAGACATATGGACAGCTCAGGGATTTAGTAGACACCAAGGGTGTATACGTTGAGCTAACTCACTTGTTTCGCGACGCTGATGCTCGTTACAACTCGGGACTCTTTCATTTTAGGAAAGGAGATGGCCCGGACGAAACGCTCGACACCTTCACACTCGAACTTCAGGTAGACGATAAAGCACTGAAACCCATCTTGCGGAGCTTATACTATCCTGACAGCCCTTACGAATTTTCTGTCCTCCCAGCAGACATTTTGGGACATGTATATGAGCGCTTCCTTGGGAAAATCATTAGACTAAAGGGTAAAAGAGCTAGCATTGAAGAGAAACCTGAAGTCAAGAAGGCGGGAGGAGTTTACTATACCCCTGGTTATGTGGTTCGCTACATAGTTGAAAATACGATTGGTAATGTTCTCGCTGGAACAACTCCCTTACGAGCATCTGGATTGGACAATCGGGTCAAGAATCCGATGCCACTTCGGATACTCGATCCGGCCTGCGGATCGGGGTCGTTTCTCATCGGCGCGTATCAGTATCTTCTCGATTGGTACCTTGAGCAGTATTTGAAAGAAGGTACCAAAAGGCACGCCAAGGGCAAGAGTCCTAAGCTGTATCAGGTAGGTAAGGGGGATTGGCGCCTTTCAGTCGCAGAACGCCAGCGGATTCTTCTCACTCACATATATGGCGTAGATATCGATCCACAGGCAGTGGAAATCACCAAACTCTCTCTTCTCCTGAAGGTGCTCGAAGGTGAAGCGGCTGATGCTGTTGCCCATCAGATGGATTTCTTCCAGATTCGCGCTCTACCAGATCTGGCAAGTAATATTCGCTGTGGAAACTCTCTTGTTGGACCGGACTTCTATGAAGTATATCCTATGAATTTATTTTCTGACGATGACCAAGTGAGCTTGAATGCTTTTCATTGGCACGATGAATTCCCATTCCTCAAGGCTGCCGGGGGCTTTCACTGCGTCATAGGTAACCCACCTTACTTGTATTCAGCGGGGCAAGCAAAAATAGAATACTTCGAGAAAAACTATCGATACACACAATACCAAACGGATTATTATGTATATTTTACTGAAAGGGCGTTGAATCTCATAAGATCAGATGGAGTTATGGGCTTTATCGTTCCAGATTCATGGCTCAACTTGGATAGCTTTTCCGTCATGCGCGCTGGAATAGTTAATGAATGGAACTTAGTAAGCGTTTGCACTTTTGGTTATAAGGTATTTCGAGATGCCAATATCGAAAACACAATTTTGATCGTTGAGAATAACACTTCAAGGGGGGAGGTAGAAGTCGTCCACTTTGAATCACCAACTAGCTTTGATACAGTTAACAAGCTCAAAGTTGAGGATATAAATCGCCTCGACATGATTGATCCACACTATAGCAGGGAAGCAGAAGTTATCATTGAAAAAATGGATGAGTTTGAAAAGCTCGGAAATTTAGTGCTGCTTAATCGGGGTATTCATGCTTACCGAACAGATGGATATGGAAGAACGGCATTCGGAACAGGACCACAAACCAAAAAAGACAAGGAGCTAAAGTCCTACCACTCTAGTTCACGAAAGAATAAAAGCTATTTGCCGGAAGTTAGAGGAAGGGATGTTTTTTGGTTGTCGTATCAGTACTCGGGAGAGTTTGTTTCTTACGGAGATTGGTTGGCCGAGCCAAGGAATCCAAAATTCATTAGGCGGCCGAAGGTGGTCTTCAGAAAAACGCTTGGAGGCGTTTTGTCAGCAGCTTATATTGAAGAGGCAGCAGCGGTCGATCAGGCTTTGTATATTGCGATAAGCAAGGATGGAGACGAGGATATGTTGAAATTTGCGTTAGGCGTGCTGGGCAGTGCAGTGGGGGCATGGTATCTTCGAACAAAGTACTCCATTTATGATCGATTGCATCCTTGGTACACCAAGAGGCAGTTAGAGAATTTCCCAATGCCAGACTACTCGGAGGATATAGTCAGGATTGTGAACCGCTTGCTGAAGGTTTGTGAAACCGAAAGAAGTTCCGAGATCGATCTTGATAGACGCCAGGCAAGAGTACAAAGGGATGCTCTGACGTCGCAACTTGATGACGTTGTGCTGGATGGGTATGGGCTGAGTGTGGCACAAAAAAGAAGGGTGGTGAATGCAAAGCGTAAGTAGTGGTAGGGCAGTGTGGCGAGGGTCATTGTGGCTAGGTATAGCTGATGGTTGTTCGCGGGAGGGAATGGATCGAAGGTAGATCAAAGGTGAAGGGATTCGATGGTGTTGGCGCCGAACCAGTCGTTTACTGTCTGCAGGGCAGCACCGGAAAGTAGTTGGGTGAAGAGGACGGCTAATCGCTTCTTCGGCCTTGAGCACGTGACGTAGAAGAGGTTTCGATTGCGCTCGAAGGCGTTCTGTCGGTCGGCGTGAATTGCGAGGGGATCGGCAGCCAGTTCGAGCATTTGGCCGAAGTTGTAACGGTTCCAGCCTCTGCCCACGACCACGAGCACGTTGTCGAATTCGGCGCCCTTGACGCCGTGCTTGGTCTCGAACGGGGAGTGTCCTGAGAGATAGCGGCAGAGCGCAACGATCTCCTGGTATGGAACGGCGTGGAGGTCGTCGAGCTCCTTCAGCGGGCGAGGCATGTCCTCGTCAGGCTCCGGAACGAACTCCCGCAATTCGCGCTCGCGCCGCTCCACTGCGTCGGGAACCCGTGGCCGGCGCACTGCGAGCAGGTGGTGCAGCACGTCGCCGACCGTCGCGTTGTCTCTCAGCTCGATCAGCCTGTCCATGGCTTCGGACCACTTGCATTTGTCGTCGTGAGCGCGGATCGCCGGCACGCTGGAGCCGAGCGCACGAAACATCTCGCCGTACTTCTGTAAGAGGTAGGCGTTACAGGCCGGTTCCAGAGCGTCGGCGAAGTAGGCGATATGCGGATGCTCCTTGTTGGTGAAGGACTCATTGAACCTGAAGACCTCGAGAATGTTGGGATAGCCCTGCCTGCCTGCGAGGACTCGGTGCGTGAGCATCAGGATCTTGGTGGTCTCGGGAGAGAGGTCCCAACCCTCACGTTCAAGACGGCCGACGACAGTCTGAAGCGCGTTCTCTGCGACCTCGGCAGGCAGATCGCCGCTCCAGTGGGCGCCGCCGCGGCGCTGGCCTGGCCAGGCGTTGGTGTGAAAGATGCGGACCTCACCCTCCGCGTCGGGATCGACGACGGACTGAGGCAATTCGGGCCGCATGCGGTTGAGGCAGTCGACGATGGTCGGAACGGAGCGGAAGTTCGCCTCCTTGCCGATCACGGTGAGTCCCGGATGGTCGATTTTTCCGCAGCCGTTGCCGTAGATCTTCTGCCAATGGTCGCCGAAGAACCCGAATTGCGGCGAGTTCGCTTGGCCAAGATAGTGGTGCTTGATGGAGTCAATCCAGCCGTGATCTGTGTCCTGGTACTCGTCGATCAGGATGATCGGATACCTCTCGGCCAGGATGCGCCTGAACTTGATGTTGTCCATGAGCGCGATGGTTAGGATGAGGACATCGTCGTGATGGATGGAGATGCGGGCGTCGTTGATGCTTCTGTGCCCGAGCTCGTACTCAATTCGGCGCTCTCCGACGTCGCCGACTTCGGCGAGCTTCTCAGGCCAGTGTTCGAGGTCAGGCAGGCGTTCGCGGAGCTGTCTCTGGAAGCTGACGATGAGGGACCAGCAGAAGGCGTGGATGGTGTTGCAATGGATGATCGGGCTGCGGTCGGTGCGGGCCTCGATTTCGTCCTTGGCAACGTTCGTGAAGGTGATGCAAGCGATCCGTTGGTGGCGTTGCGGCAGGGTGTGACGGTAACGGTCGATAAGGAACTGAAGCGCCTTCACGAGTGTGTAGGTCTTGCCGGCGCCGGCGCCGGCTTCGACGAGGAAGCTTTCCCCGTGCTCAAGGCAGCGATGAACTTGCTCAAGGGCTCTCTGACTAGCCTCCTCGGCCGGGTTCATGGGTTGGGCGGGCTCAACCATCGTGCGCCTCCGCCGCGCCGGGGGCATCGACGACGACCGCTGCCTGGCCGAGCGCCGAGTCGGTATTCGGAATGCCACCAAGAGCGAGCCATTTCAATCCGTCGAGGATGTAGCCGGGCGGGGTCCACGCAGTTTCTTCGATGGCGTACTTGAGCGCGAACTCGGACTTCTTGATGGTGTCGAGCTTGTCCCAAGCGCACTGGGCCTGGTCGTCCGACGTGGCGCCTTCGATTCCGAACATGGCCGGGTTTGCCAGCATGAACGCGTCCTCGAAGGTCCGGCCGCAGGGACCGCCCTCGGCCTCAGGCCGCTGGAAGGCGATGCGCCGGAGGTTCGGCATCAGCTCTCGTAGCTTCTCCCTGAAGTCGCCCTGAATCGTGCTCTGTATGTCATGCACGGCTTCCTGGAGGGCTTGGGCGATGAGCTGTTCTTGCTCGCCGGCGGTAGGCGACTTCGCGGCACTGAAGAGACTTGTAAGAATCTTGGCAAGGACATCGGTGTCGCGCGAGGTGTCGTCGTCGAGTCCGCGCTGGGCGTTGATGAAACCCGTCCTCAGGAGGGCTCGGAGCGCGGTCATGGTCATCGGTTTTCGGTTGGTGTCGTCGTTGGGGTCTTCGGCCCATATGTTGTCCGTGAAGAGCTCGGGCACGCGTTCGCGAAGCTCTTGGAAGAAGACGATGCGGTCGTGGACGGTGAGATCGCCGGACGGCTGGTCGGCGAACAGCGCCTCGATGGCGCCGTCGCGCAGCTCGTAGCGCGCCACGACCAGGGCCTCGTTGCAATCGGTGTCGAGGTCGATGATGAAGTCGCTGAGGGGGCCAAGCTCGGGTTGGCCAGGGTCGTATTGGAACAGGAGCCGCAACTCGATGCTCGGAATGAGGGCGCGCACCTCGTCGTCGGGCCGTCCGGCGTTCCTCGCCGCGAGGGCGTCGCAGAAGCGGTCATAGGAGGCGCTTGAGAAGTCCTCGATCCGGAACTTGGGGTTCTGGTCCGCGAGGAACCGGCGAATTGCCTCGGACAGGGACGTCTTGCCGCTGTTGTTGCGCCCAACGATGAGGGTCGTCGGAGTTTCCAGCACTAGGTCGGCATCCGCTAAGAGGCGGAAGTTTCTGACTGTTACTTTGTGAAGGTGCATGTGCGGGCCTGTGTGTCGGGGGATATGCGCCGGGCTGGCGAGGTCGAGTTTCCCTGAAGATTCGAGGGTACGGTTCCCGACAGTCGAAAGCACCGTGATTCGGAAGGGACTTGGGTCAGGTGCATAGCGCAGACTTCGCGCGGCCGAACCTCATCCGGAGATGCCGGTAGCGATACCTCATGCGAGTAGCCCAGCTGTCTTGCGGTTCTTCCGCAAACGGATATCTGGGCCTTCCGCCTTCGCCGAGCCCTTGTCGTATGTGCGCGAACTCACAGGTGGCCACACAGCGACCGGGGTGATCGAACGGCTCGGTCTCGGCCTCGACGAAGCGGTGTTCGAATGACCACCGGCCAGCGGTGGAGGTTCCGTCGTGCCACCAGTCCTCGCCGATCGCGTAGCGCACGAGCATGCGCATCTGCTCGGCCGCTACCAGGCTGCAGAACGTGATTGTGTTCTGACCTGGTTCGGGGCCGTCGGGGGCGTCGTCGTTGATGTAGCGTCCGTGACGCCGGATGCCCATCCGTTCATCGCGGGCATCGCCGCTGGTGTACTGACCGCGGCAGCGGAGGCATTGCATGTCGGGGCCGACCAGGTGGACCCGCCATTTTGCGGAGAGCAGACGGTCTCGGGACTCCACTAGAACCCCCCCGTCAATCATCGGGAGGCAGTTTGCGTAGGCGACGTGATCGAGAACTTCGCGCGCTTCCGCATTGTCTACGCAACACACGATGAGGTCCGCGTCGGCCGCGAGCCGGTAGGCGCGTTCTGTTCGAATGGACAAGGAAATCGGGCGAATGACCGGGCCGCGCGCGGTGGCAATTCTGCAAAGGTGAGCGGCCGCCACGTCCGCCTTGGGAAGTCCGAGGCAGTGTCGGTCAGCGTAGATCAGGCGATCGAGGTTTCTGTCTTCGACCAAGTCGGGGTCGATCACGGTGATCTGCGCGAACCCGGTTCGGGCGAGGCATTCGAGGATGATCGAACCGACACTGCCCGCTCCGACGACGCAGACATGGGTGCGAGCGAGGCGTGCCTGTGCGTCGATGCCCCAACTGTCGACGGTGCGTACAAGACTTGGACGGCGGGCGTAGGGCGGGTGTGCGCCCGGAGCGCAATCCGCTCGAGTGCGGCGCGGCCCAACGCGTCGAACGTCCGTACAGTGGGCGGGGGCAATTTTGCCAGGGCTGGTTTCGTGCCAAAAGCGAGCGCTCCAGACGCCGTCCGAGCCCATCGTCAGGCCGAGCAGCGGCAAGCCCGTCTCCCGAACGAAGGGTGAGACGATGTTGCGCTCGGTGTCGTCATCCATGCCGCTCAGGGCCTGCCAGCCCGGACCTGGATGGCTGTGAAGGACGGCGACGCCTGCCTGCGCCTTGAGTGCGCGATCGAGGACGCGGTTCAGGTATCCGCCGTTCACGGTGACGTTGCCGTGCAGATCCCTGTCGCCGTCTTCCGGCAGGACGATGTCCGCGAGGATCCCCGTATAGCGGTTAAATCCGTCGCCGCGGCGCCAGAGCGCGAGGCAGGCCTCTTCCTGCAGCCCACCGCGGCGCAGCCCGCTCAGGAGGTGATCCGCGAGCTGGCGGTGGAGCGCTTCGCGCAGTACGACGCGATGGTTCAACGCGCGCTCCAGATTCTGCGGATGTGCCTGTTCAGGTAGGTTTCCATGTTCTTGCCGTTCGGGGTGTCGATCTGATCCCAGAAGTCGCTCGGCGGGGCGCTGATCGCCATCCAGTCGAGGCCGTCAGCGCACTGGAAGGTCTGGATGGCGCCCGGAGAGCGGGATCCCTTTACCAACTCCTCCAGGACGAGGTCGGGGGGCGAGAGGTAAAGCCAATGGGGCGCAACTTCGGGCCACTCGCCCTCGTTCTGGTGCATCGCGAGGGCCAGGGTCACGGTCTCCCCGGCGCGGCTGCCGTCCTCGATCCGGTACGGGAAGCGGACGCCGGCAGCGCCGCCCTGCTGCTCGGGCGCCACGAACGGGCTCGTGTCATAGCGCAGTTCGGCGAGTTCGGCGGCAATGCGCTCGACATTGTTGCTCATGCGAACGGCGCACCCTTCTCGGGCGCGGCCCGAAACACGTTGTACTTGTCGAGGTCGACCACTTGTCCAGAGACGAAGGTGACGTCGGAGTCCGGTACCCTAAGCACGTACCCGGTCTTGTCCGGATCCTCGCCGATGGCCTTGCCGGCGAAGGCGATCTGCAACAGAACGGCAGCATCGACGGCCTGCTGGTCCGCGAAGAAGGTCTCGCCGTTTACCTTGAATTCGAACTTGTCCATCTCAGTGTCCTCTGAGTTGTGCGTTGTCCGGCGCCATTGCGCGGTCGATGCCCAGGGCGATAGAGTCCGACAGTAGGCGCCAACTTGGAGTTTACAATAGCACCGAATATGCATATCTTGTCAACCACCAGTTAACGAGGGAGGAGGAGCGAATGTTTGGACAAAGGCTCCGGCTCGCCCGGAAGCGGGCAGGTCTATCGATGCGGGAGCTCGCGGACGCGATGAGCCCGAAGGTGACCGCTCAGGCGATCAGCAAGTACGAGGCGGGCAAGATGCTGCCCTCCTCGGCCGTGCTCGTTGGTCTCGGGAAGGCTCTCGACGTCTCGCTGGACTTCCTGATGAGCGCGCAGGTCGAGGCGCTCGAAGCGGTTGAGTTCCGTAAGCATTCCCGCGCTACGGCCCGCGATCGTGCAAAGGCCGAAGCGGTCGTGATGGACAACCTGGAACGGTATCTGGCGATCGAGCACATCCTCGACATCGAGACCAGCGTCGACTGGGTGGAGAGGCGGCGCTACGACAGCGTGGCGAGCGAATCCCAGATTGACGAGAGGGCCGATGAGCTCCGTGGTGCCTGGGATCTCGGCCTCGACCCCATCCCCAGCTTGTGCGAGCTGCTCGAAGACAAGGGAATCAAGGTGGTGGAAGCCGATCTCCCGGAGAACATCAACGGCCTCTCGTGCCACGTTCTCCGGGGCGGCGAGATCGTCGCGGAGGCCGTGGTCGTGTCCAGCCGGATCAATGTGGAGCGCAAGCGCTTCACGCTGGCCCACGAGCTCGCGCACAGGATCATCCGCTCCACCGGAAATCCGGCGATCAACCTCGAGCGGGCGATGAACCGCTTCGCCGGCGCGTTCCTGGTTCCCGGTCAGTGCCTTCGGGAGGAAGTTGGCGCCAATCGGAACAGGATCACCTATTACGAGATCGTCCGCCTGAAACAAATTTACGGCGTGTCGGCCACGGCTTTGCTGATGCGTCTCGGACAGGTGGGAGTTCTGCCAGAGGGCGCCGTACAGCACGCCTTCGCGACCTTCGCCCGGTCTTGGCGCAGGTCGGAACCGGACCCAATCCAACCCGACCATGGATTCGCGGCTTTCGAGAAGCCTCGTCGCTTCAAGCGGCTCGTCTCGCGCGCGGTGGGCGAAGAGCTGATCTCGCCTGTGCGCGCGGCCGCGCTTCTCAACCAGTCGCTCGAATCGGTCGAGCGGCAGATCAGCGGTCCTGCCATCCAGTGACCTGCGTTATCGTCAACGACGCCTCGTGCCTGATCGACCTCCGCAAGGGAGGTTTGCTTGGCGTCGTTTGCGATCTGCCGTATCGACTCGTGATCCCGTTGCCCGTGCGGGCCTCCGAAGTGCTCGACCTTTCGGAGGCCGAATGGCAGGCGCTCGACGAGGCCGGCATGATCACGCACGATCTGACGCCGGAGGAGGTCGGTCAGGCGTTCGTGGTGAAGGAGCGTCATCCGGGCCTCTCTGCGAACGACTGCTTCTGCCTCGTCACAGCAAAGGTATATCCGGGCATTCTGCTTACGGGCGACGCTTTGCTGCGCAGGGTTGCCGCGGGACGCGGAATGCGGGTGCACGGCGTACTCTGGGTGGTCGACGAGCTTGATGCCGCGGAGGTTTGCAGCAAATCGCTTCTCAGTTGGGCGCTCAAGGCGTGGCAGTCGGATGACACGGTGTTCCTGCCCCCGCAAGAAGTCAGCGCCCGGATTGAGTATCTGGCGGCCGTCGGGCCACGGCGCGGGAGGCGACGGTGAACGGCAGCCGCTCGGGCAGTTGATTGTGGCAGGGCGTCTGCTGATGAGCAGCGTCGGTTCTGGTGCACTTTGCGCTTTGCGGTATGGGCGCGAGGGGCTTGAGGTAGAACGGAGAAACACACTTTGACTCCTCTTTTTGACAAGAGTTGCATTCACGTCGCGTGGATGAGCAACGATGGTCGGAATCTTTTCGACACCGCGATGAACTGGATTGCCTACATCTCGGGCGGGCACGTTTGGTCCGTCTCTTCGGGCAATTGGATGGGAGGTGTGGTGGGCTATAACTGCCTCGACCAATCGGGACGTCCGGTTCTTTGGAACCCGCGAAATCCCGTGCGCGGGACGGCCCGGCCGGCAAGGCCGGCCCGCGCCGCCAGGCAACCGCGTCCTGCTCGACCGGCTCGCCCTCCGCGGCCGGCACGACCGGCGAGGCCTGCCAGACCAGTGGGTGGTTGGTCAAGTCTTCACCTGGATGCGTGGATATCTCAGTAACTGGACGGCGCCGGGGGGGCAGTCCTTGGTAAGCGATGTGGCTGGGGCACCTCCCGCTTCCGAAAAAGCGGTCAATCTCAAATCAGCGGCTATGCTGGATTGTGGGGTGCGCGTATAGCGCATAGTGGCAGGGTTCCCGGCTTTCCAAATTCGGGGTGGGTGCGCTGCGCGTTGTGGCGACGCCTCACGGGAGTTAACAACAGGCGCCCGTCGGTCTTGCGCCGTGCCGGAAGCGATTCACTTGCATTGGCAACCGCGCGCCGTGGGGCAGGCCGGATCCCTGAGAGGGAAGCGGCCGACTCCATTGTGAAGCACCATCATGTGCACCTGCATCAGGCAGCTCTTTACCTGCCGCGCTTCTTCCGTAAGGGGAACCAGGTCGTCCACGTCAATCCATTCCCTAGAAAAGCCCGTCTCTTCGCCAGGCTCTGCGGCCTGCATCATTGCCATATCGTCGGCATCCGCAATGAACGGTACCGACGGCTTGCCGAAATCGATCTTGTGTCCCACGCAGCCATGGATGACCAGATTGCGCGTCGGCCAATTGTCCAGCAGCCAAGTGTGTAGATTCCCGCCCGGGACGATGAAATTGAAGAAATTTCCCGAATCCTCGGGAAACAGCCGACAGGTTTGCAGCTCCCGGTCCGGAACGGTGCCTTCGACCAGATCTTGAAACTTCTGCCGAGGCAGCCGCTTGCGCCGTTCCTGGAGGGTCTGCCTGTCTCGCTGTCGAAATTCATTCTCGCCGACCCGCATCAACCAAAGAGCGCGGATATCCCTTTCTATTTCTGCCCAGACCAATTGAAATCTGCCGAGCACCTGGGCGGTCCATTCGTCTCGCTCTTCGAGCTGCCGCACTTGTTCTTCGAAATCAAGCATCGTCATCCAAACCCTTTGCCGTCTTCGTACGCGCGCCCTTGTCATGTGCCGTGGCGGAGGCGGTCGGTCGCGCCGCGCGCTACCCCGGGTGTAGGCGGCGGACATGGCCGGGCATGGCCGAACACCTCCGGTCCGGACGCGGCCGGCACCGCCTCGCAGGGACCGACGCCCCGGGGAGAAGGGTGGTGAGGCCGACCGAGGTCAAGATCGGCTCCTGGAAGCAAATGTTGAACGAGCCGTTGTCCCAAACGAGGAAACCGAAGGTTTTCGCCCGGTCGTACCATTTGGATGTCGCCGAAATGCGTGGGACGGCTCCTGAAATCGTCTTTTGTCATGCGTGAAGGCGGTCTCCTTATGACGGGAATTCGAATCAAGCGCCTCTTCTACCGTCCGACCCGGAGAGCGTGAGGGTCTTCAGGGGCCGGAGGGCAGGGAGACGGGCCATGACGGGAAGGCCGGGACCCGGCGGAGCCCCACCTCGACAGCCGCGTCCACGAACTTCTCCCTTGGAACTTCATCCGGCCGTCTAGCTGAAAGCCGGGCGCCTCTCCCGCACCGCTTACGCTCAATGCATGTCAAATGACAAAGATGTCCATTCCGATTGAAATCGTTTCAAGCGCTTGGCAATCGTTGTGTCGGCTTGGTATTTACGCCGAAGGCCGAAGCGCCAATTCCATGGTAGGTTGATGTAAAGCTTGATGATATTCAGTATCCGATACAGAGATGTTTCTGAAAGTCGCAGTTGACGGCAAGTTAG
>JAPPHA010000077.1:85707-87927 GCA_028874915.1 Paracoccaceae bacterium | reverse complement strand
TTGTCAGGGCGGCATTCCTTCACATTATTCCGTAGGCTTGGGGATCGAGGCTAGCTACCTCACGATCAGCCTAGGAGAGCCGTTTCAGGGATTTGTTTACAAGCTCATTGCGGCCATCCTCGAACCTGATGGACAATAGTCGCGTGAGCAGAAACACAAACACTATCTTTACGATCGGTCATTCCAACCAGACTATGGATGACTTCGTCGGACTCCTGTTTCAACACAACTTGACGGCCCTCGCGGATGTGCGTTCGAATCCATATAGCCGGTTCAATCCCCACTATGATCGCGAGGAACTCGCCGATTCGCTAAAGGCTTCCGGAATCAAGTACGTGTACTTTGGCCGCGAACTCGGTGGGCGATCCAACAATCAGTCCTGTTACGACGATGGGCGCATCCGATACGACCGGTTGGCCCGTATGCCACAATTCCTGGATGGGTTGAAGAGACTCATTCGAGGCGCAAGTACATACCGTGTCGCGATGATGTGCGCAGAGAAGGAACCTCTGCACTGCCACCGGACACTTCTCGTCGGGAACGAGCTCGACGAACGCGGATTCACTGTCGTACACATCTTGCTGGACGGATGCCTTGAGTCGCACGCTGACGCCATGACCCGGCTGCTCCAAAAATTCGATCTCGAGAACGACCTCTTTCATCGGGACTTGTCACGTCGCGAACTCATTGCGAAGGCCATTGCCCGTCAAGCCCGGCGCGTCGGCCACACGATGGATCAGGTTTCCGACGAAACGAAGTGGAATGACCGATGAACGTTTTGACCATAGGGTTTACCCGGAAGTCCGCGCAGCGGTTCTTCGAACTCCTTCGCAACTCGAGTGCCGAACGTATTGTCGACGTGAGGCTTAACAATGCATCCCAGCTTGCCGGTTTTACCAAGAAAGATGATCTGGCGTGGTTCGCGCGCGAAATTTGCGGCGTCGACTATGTTCACGTGCCCAGCCTTGCCCCCACGAAAGAACTGTTGAACGATTACCGAGATGGGCGGATATCCTGGGACATCTACGAAACGCGGTTCAGGGGTCTGATGAAGGCACGTCGGATCGAGTCCGACCTGTCGAAGGCGGTCGTGAACAATGGCTGCCTGCTTTGCAGCGAGGATCAGCCGCACCGGTGCCACAGGCGACTTGTCGCCGAGTATCTGAATGAACACTGGGGCGGGCTGAAAATCCAACACCTGGGCCTCAAGGAAGGCGGTCCCTCAAAACCTTCCCGATGACGAATTGCAAGACGATTCTCCGCTCGATCGAGACCCGAAACACGATGGGACCATGTCCGTCATGTCATGAGGCATGGCCCGTTGCTTTCACGGAACTGAAACCCACGGTCGTGGCGACGGCCGGTCGGCGAACCCGTTGGTGACAATCGTCTGTTCCGGGACGGCGTCTCGGCACTGGAATCGGAGGTTGAGGATCCCCGGGAACGGGCGATGGCCTGGTTCCTCTTCGGCGCGCTGTGGCAATTCTATTTTAGCGGAAACAAGCGGACGGCCCGTTTCATGATGAACGGGATCCTGATGTCGCATGGTTTCGATGCCATCTCGGAGCCGGCCGGGCGGACTCAGGAGTTCAACCAAAGAATGGTCGATTTCCACACTGACCGGGACGCAACCCAGAAGATGGCGTTCCTGATCGACTGCCAGACCAGCAATTGACGATGGGGGCTGGAGGCGTAGGAATTGGAACAGCAGAAGGCTGGTCACACACCGTGCTTCTGCGCCAGATAGGCTGAAAGAGACGCACAGGCACCGTACATGGGGTTGATTCCGGGGGCGAAATCACACTCTAAGCATTTTCTCTTCGCCTCACTTTGCGTTAAAGGGCAATTGTCCGCGCATTTGATGCTGAGCGCTGCGAGAACGCGCTTTTATTCGGCTTGCCTGTGCCGTTTCACGACGTCGAGGACAGTATTCTTCCTGATTCCGAGATCACGGGCGATCCAGCGGTAACTTCGTCCCTCGCTGACGACCTGAAGGACTTTAGGTGCGAACCTGTCTGATTTTGGCCGTTGTCCTGGTTGGCGGCCGAGCTTTTTTCATTTATGTCCAGAGTTTTCTGCAATTTCGATTGGGCACTCCGGCTGGTTTCGGGGGCCTGGGGGGGGGGCGGCGCCCGCCCGGGGGGGGGGGGGGCGCCCCCAAAAACCCCCCCGGGGGGGGGGGCGGGGGGGAACGGGGGGGGTGGGGGGGGGTGGGGGAGG
>JAPPHA010000077.1:34345-85697 GCA_028874915.1 Paracoccaceae bacterium | reverse complement strand
TTTTTTGCCCACTTTTTTTCTAAATTTCTTTTCCCCCCCCGGGGGGGTTGGGGGGGCCGGGGCCCCCCGGGCCCCCCGGGGGGGGCGCGGCCGCCACAATAAATCGCCGCCGTCTGGCGGCCTTCCGGTGCCAAACGGTTCGGTTCGGCGTTCTCCGTCGCCGGCGCCGCAGGAACCTCGTCGCGCACCCCTCCCGCGTCAATCCCTGTCAGTCCGGGTTGCCCGTTCCGGACCTGCGGTCCGGCGCACTTCCGCCGGCGCGACCGTTTCCAACGGTTGCCGACATCGCGGCGTTCGGAACGCAGTGCAGGGAAAAGTCCGTGACGAGGGGCCGTTCGAAAGGCCTCCATCGGGCCGAGGAATCAAAGACGTTATATGACGCGGGTCGCTGCATCGGCCGGAGGATCCTCGATCGTGCCGGCTTGGATTGCCCCTTAAGCGTTTTCTGAATTCCTGAAGGGAATTCGGGCGATTCCACGGCCTGGCGGATCGTATGGACCAGCGCGGAACGATTGGCTGGCGGCAGGCGCGGGACGCCCGCTGCGTGCAAACCTGCGTGCGGCTTCGGATCTAAACGCAACCTCAGCGCTTACCACCGATCATTCTGTCCGAGGACCAGTCCCCAATAAACATTGAAAAACAATAGAGTAGATGTTTACATCAGTTCCAATACCAACTTTGTGTCGAACATCCAGCAGGTTATCCGGGGCAAGCCCGCACAACGGGAACAACCGCAACCCCAAACCTGCTCCGCATCCCGCAAGGGAATCGTCATGTAGTCCGGGACAACGACCACCGTCGCCAAGATCCAACTGCCGGTGGGTCTGTGTCCGTTCTAGTTTCCGGACGATCGCGACAAGGCAAGCATATCATTCAGGTACTTGTCGGCACGGTCCTTTTCGACGCCTATTTTGCCTTCGGCGCCCTGTTGGGCGTCGCTGACCCAGGCATCGAGACGCTCGCGCGTGACTTCGGCTTTCCCAACGGCCTGTTCGGCGAGAACTGTCGCCGAAGATGCCGAAATCTCCACGTACCCTCCCGAAAGGACGAATTCGCGGGATTCGCTGCCATCCGTCCGAATCCGAAGCGTTCCTGGGCGAAGTGCCGTGATCAGGGGCATGTGGCCAGGAAGCGCCGTGAAGTCGCCTTCCGTACCCGGCACCTCGACCTCCTCTACGGCGCATTGGACCAGGCGACGGTCCGGCGTGAGGAGTTCAAAGTCCATGCTATCGGCCATCAGTCTCCCCTTCCCCTCACCAGTCCCCGGTCCGGTTCGCGTCTTTCTCAGGCCTCGGTTCGGAGGCTTCAGGCAGCCTCGACCGCCAAACGCTGGGCCTTGGCGACGACATCATCGATGCCTCCGATCATGTAGAACGCTGCCTCCGGCAAGTGATCGAACTCACCGTCAACAACCCGCCTGAAACTGTCGATGGTGACCTCGAGCGGAACCTGAATTCCCGGAGAGCCCGTAAACACTTCGGCCACGTCGAAGGGTTGAGAGAGGAATCTCTGAATCTTCCTGGCCCTTGAAACGGTCAGCTTGTCGTCCTCTGACAACTCGTCCATTCCCAGAATGGCAATGATATCCTGCAGAGACTTGTAACGCTGGAGGACGCCCTGGACATCCCGGGCGACCTGATAGTGCTCTTCACCGACAACCGCCGGATCCAGGATTCGGGAATTGGAGTCGAGCGGATCGACCGCCGGATAGATTCCGAGTTCCGAAATCGCCCGGGACAGGACTGTCGTCGCATCCAGATGGGCGAAGGACGTCGCCGGCGCCGGGTCGGTCAGATCGTCGGCCGGAACGTAGATGGCCTGAACCGACGTAATGGATCCCGTCTTCGTCGACGTAATCCGTTCCTGCAGGGCACCCATGTCCGTGGCGAGGGTCGGTTGATATCCAACGGCCGACGGGATGCGTCCGAGCAGTGCCGACACCTCAGATCCGGCTTGGGTGAAGCGGAAAATGTTGTCGACGAAGAACAGCACGTCCGTCCCTGACTGGTCGCGAAACTGTTCGGCCAGCGTGAGGCCCGTCAGCCCGACCCTGGCGCGGGCTCCCGGCGGTTCGTTCATCTGACCGTAGACCAGCGCCACCTGGGAATCCCCGAGATTGTCCGGCTTGATAACCCCAGAATCGATCATTTCATGGTAAAGGTCATTCCCTTCCCGGGTTCGCTCACCGACTCCGGCAAACACGGAAAACCCCGAGTGGACCTTGGCGATATTGTTGATCAGTTCCATGATCAGGACGGTCTTGCCAACGCCAGCGCCGCCGAAGAGGCCGATCTTCCCGCCCTTCGCATAGGGGGCCAGCAGATCGACGACCTTGATGCCTGTGACCAGGATTTCCCGCTCTGTCGACTGAACCTCGAATTCCGGCGCCGGCTGATGGATCGGCCGGAACTCCTCGGCGTGGACAGGCCCTTTTTCGTCCACCGGTTCTCCCACCACGTTCAGGATTCGCCCAAGGGTCGGATTGCCGACCGGAACCGTGATCGGGCCCTGTGTGTCAAAAACCTCGCCACCCCGGACCAGTCCTTCCGAGGCGTCCATGGCGACCGTTCGGACGGTGTTCTCTCCAAGATGCTGGGCGACTTCGAGAACCAGCCGCTGACCATTGTTGTCGGTCTCCAGCGCATTCAGGATCTCCGGCAACTCACCATCGAACTGTACATCCACGACTGCACCGATCACCTGTGTGATGCGACCGACGGCGCGAACGTCTGCCTTGTCTTTCATGTCGTTTCTCCGGTCCTAGAGCGCCTCGGCGCCCGAAATAATCTCGATCAGTTCCTTGGTGATCGCCGCCTGGCGGGATCGGTTGAACTCGATGGTCAGCCTGTCGATCATGTCACCCGCGTTCCGTGTTGCGCTGTCCATCGCCGTCATCCGCGAACCCTGCTCCGAAGCGGCATTCTCAAGAAGTGCTGCAAATACCCGGGCGGTCAGAGCCCGAGGCAACAGGCCGTCCAGGATCTCCTCTTCCCCGGGCTCGAATTCATAAAAACTGGAGCCTTTTTCTGCGCCCCGGGCCGTATCCTCCGGTGGCGATGTCATCGCTGGAATCAGCTGTAGCGCCGTCGGCTCCTGGACAATCACGGAACGAAACGTACTGAAAAAGATCGTGGCGACGTCGAATTCCCCGGCGTCAAATCGTCCCGTGATCTCGCCGGCAATCGCCTGGGCCTCTCCATAGCCGACGGTCCGGACATGCGACAGGTCAACATGGGCGATCAACGAATCCTCGAATTCGCGGCGAAGCTGTTCACGCCCCTTCTTGCCGACGGTCATGATCTTGACCGTCTTGCCGCGCCCGATCAGTTCCCGTGCCCGGATCCGCACCAGCTTCACGATGGCCGAATTGAAACTGCCGCAAAGACCGCGCTCGGCCGACATGGCTACCAGCAGTTGGACCTGGTCACTGCCCGTACCTTTCAGGAGAGGCGGCGCGTTGTCGGAGCCTTCAAGCGATGCCGTGAGCGCATTCACGACGCCGTTGATCCCTTCGGCGTAGGGGCGCGCATTGACAGCGGATTCCTGAGCCTTCCGCAGCTTGGCGGCCGCCACCATCTGCATGGCCTTGGTGATCTTCCGCGTGTTCTTGACGCTTTCGATCCTGAGCCTGAGGTCTTTGAGGCTGGGCATCCGGTCGCTTTCCCCTGTTCCTCCGTCCGTTCGTCCGTCGGTGCCCCGATGTCCCGTTCAGCTCGGAAACTGGGGCTCCGGGCGTCCCCGGATTGTTGTGGTCAGGCGAAATCCCTGAGGAAATTTTCGACCATCGCCTTGATCCGGTCTTCGAGTTCCCCTGCAACCTTGCGGTCGTTGTCGGTGATGTCCTGAAGCAGGTCTGCATGGTTCTTCCGGACATGGATCAGGAGTTCTGCCTCAAAACGACTGACGTCATTGACCGCAATCCCATCAAGGTACCCCTGGGTGCCGGTAAAGATGACAATGACCTGTTCTGCGTTTGTCAGCGGGGAATACTGCGGCTGCTTGAGAAGTTCCGTCAGCCGCGCACCCCTGTTGAGCAACGCCTGTGTTGCAGCATCAAGGTCTGAACCGAACTGTGCGAATGCCGCCATCTCGCGATACTGTGCGAGTTCCAGTTTCACCGACCCGGCTACCGACTTCATGGCGCTTGTCTGGGCAGACGAGCCGACCCGCGAAACCGAGAGGCCAGTGTTCACTGCCGGACGAATTCCCTGGTAGAAAAGTTCGGTCTCCAGAAAAATCTGGCCATCGGTAATCGAAATGACGTTGGTCGGAATGAAGGCGGATACGTCGCCACCCTGGGTTTCGATGATCGGCAAAGCGGTCAGGGAACCGGCGCCGTGTTCCGGATTGAGCTTGGCTGATCGCTCAAGCAATCGGGAGTGCAGATAGAAGACGTCCCCGGGATAGGCCTCCCGTCCGGGTGGCCGACGAAGCAGAAGCGACATCTGCCGGTAGGCCACGGCCTGTTTGGAAAGGTCGTCATAGATGATCAGTGCATGGCGGCCATTGTCGCGGAAATGTTCGGCCATGGCCGTTGCCGAATACGGCGCCAGAAACTGCATTGGTGCAGGATCGGAGGCGGTGGCTGCCACAACAATCGAGTAGTCGATGGCGCCGGATTCCTCCAGCCTGCGGACAAGCTGCGCAACGGTTGAGCGTTTCTGGCCTATGGCGACATAGACACAGTAAAGTTTCTTGCTTTCGTCGTCGCCCGCCGCGTCGTTGTACGACTTCTGGTTGAGGATGGTGTCGAGCGCCAGCGCCGTCTTGCCGGTCTGCCGGTCCCCGATGATCAGTTCACGCTGACCGCGCCCGATGGGGATCAAACTGTCGACGGACTTCAACCCGGTCGCCATCGGCTCATGCACTGAACGCCGGGGAATGATCCCCGGTGCCTTCACATCGGCCTGCGTGCGAAGATCGGTCTCTATGGCTCCCTTGCCATCGATGGGCTGCCCGAGGGCGTCGACAACCCGTCCCAGCAAGGCGTCGCCAACGGGAACATCGACAATGGCGTTTGTCCGCCGAACCGTGTCGCCCTCCCGAATGTCGCGGTCACTGCCAAAGATGACCACACCGACATTGTCGACCTCCAGATTCAGCGCCATTCCGCGGATGCCACCGGGGAATTCCACCATCTCGCCGGCCTGGATGTTGTCGAGGCCGTGCACACGGGCAATTCCGTCGCCGACGCTCAGAACGCGTCCGATTTCGGCAACCTCCGCCTCCTGGCCGAAGTTCCGGATCTGGTCCTTGAGAATAGCAGAAATTTCTGCTGCTTGGATCGCCATCAACCGACCTCTTTCATTGCATTTTGAAGCCTCGACAGCCGTGACCGGATCGAACTGTCAACCATTCTTGAGCCCACCCGGATCACCAAGCCGCCGACCAGTCCCTCATCGACATCCTGTTCGATCCTGACACTTTGCGCCGAATCCCCGAGTGCGGTGCCCAGTTCGGCCGTAAGCCGGTCCTTCTGGGCGGCCGTCAATGGCTTCGAGGCAGAGACCTTTGCTGTCACTTCACCCTTTTCGGCGGCCATCATCGCCCGGACCAATTCGATGACCTTCGGGAGTACGAACAGGCGCCGGTTTTCGGCCATCACACCAAGGGCCCCTGTCACCAATTCGCTGAGTCCCATCCGACGGGCCAGTGCGACCATGGCTCCTGACTGTTCATCGCGTGTGTAAACGGGTGATTCGATCAGTGCCGCGAGATCCGGACTGACGTCCAACGCCGCCGCCAGAGAGTCGAGGTCGCTCTCGACTCCGGTCAGAGCATCGGCCTCCTTCGCAAGGTCAAAAAGCGCGGTGGCGTAACGTGATGCAATCCCGGCAGTTATTGAAACCGATTCGGGCACAATGATCCTTCACTTTGAGGAGGCCACCTTGCCTTGGCCTTGGACGACCGGTGGAGGACCAACCTGCCACATCCTAGCCGCAGTGGGCGGAACGCCGCGAAAACCGGCGCGGTGATAGCATAGGCGTTTGACGCGCCGCAACACGCGGTTGTGGGAATCCCGACACAAGATCGGCTGATTCGAAATCACGGCCGGGTCGCGGGAGAACCACGGAAATCCTGACGGAAGGGCCGAGTTGTCGGCCGGGAATTCGGACTGGCCTGCCCCGCGTCACGCGCACGGTCGAGCGACGGTCAGCCGATCCCTTTCTTGACTCGGTTTCGGCTACTCCGCCCGGATACGGGTCCGCCAGCCGGCTTCATGATGCCATCAAGCGCCTCGAGCGGTTTTCGAACCGCCTCGCCCAGACCCGGAAGCGCCGGAGCATGCTGGCGTTTGCTTGCTTCGACGATCAGGACCCCTGCGGCAAGTGGAAGGGGAAACTGATGGCTGAATCGTTCCCAGAATCGAGCCGTGCGGATCCAGAAGGGCTTGTGGACTGGCGGCATGTAGAGAGCCGAGATTCGCTTTTCGGGGTGAAACCGGCGGCTTTGGAGAAGCGACTCCAGCTGCATCAGGCTGTAGGGACGCCCGAATCCGAATGGCGTTACATCCCGCCGGGCCCACAGTCCGGATCGATTGGGAACCACGAAAGTCACCCGGCCGCCCGGGCCCAGGACCCGCCAGATCTCATCGATAAGTGCCGCGGGGCTGTCGCAGGTCTCAAGTCCGTGCAGCACGACCAGCCGATCGATCATTCCTGTTGCCAACGGCCATCGGGTTTCATCGACCAGGACCGAACGGTTTCCCTCTTCCCATGTGCCGGGCACATCGGACGTGGACGAGCGATCGGACGGGCGGCCGGTATGGTCGGGCCGCGGCCAGGGAAAGACTCCCTGTTGCGCAGGCATCAGGCACAATGCCCGCCTCGATGACGCGAGAAAGGGTCGAAGAACGGGCGGCGCGAATCCGAAGCCGGCCACCGTCTGGCCCCGCGTGTCCGTCCACAGCTGCCGAATTCGTTCCGAGAGGATTCGCCGCGCCATCCGGCCGAGCGCGGTTTCGTCGTAGAACGTCCGGATTTGTCCGACATCCAGATGCATTGCGTCTACCTGCGCGTTCCGACACACTCATGGCGCAACCGACCAAGACTAGCCAGAGAGCCAGAAAAGACCATGCCCATCGAAGTCACCGTTATTCCCTGCCGCGCCGACAATTATGCCTATTTGCTTCAGGATCGGGAATCCGGAAAAACTGCCGTCGTTGACGTTCCCGATGCAGCCCCTGTCGTCGACGTTCTCGCCAGGATGGAACTTCCCCTTCACCAGATCCTTTTGACTCACCACCATCTGGACCATGTGGAGGGCGTTGCCGCCCTTCGGTCCGAGACGGGCGCGATCGTAGTGGGAAACGCTGAAGACGCACGCCGCCTTCCGCCGCTCGACAGCGCCGTCTCCGACGGCGACAGGATTGCCGTTGCCGGGCAGGAAGCCAAGGTGATTGATGTCTCCGGTCATACGATCGGCCACATCGCCTATGTCTTTGCCGACGAAGACTGGGCGTTCACGGGCGACAGCCTGATGATGCTCGGATGCGGCCGGGTTTTTGAGGGGTCATTCGAAATGATGTACCGAAGCCTCGCGAAGTTCGGGCCGATGCTAGACACGATGCGGATCTGCTCCGGCCACGAATACGCGGAGTCGAACGCGCGTTTCGCTCTCAGCGTGGAGCCCGACAATCCTCACGTTCAGGAACGGGCCGAATGGGTCCGGAAAATGCGTTCGGCCCGGTCCCCGACGGTCCCCTCCCCACTTGGGGCCGAACGGATGACGAATCCGTTCCTGCGGTGCCACCTGCCGGAGATGAAGGCGGCACTTGGGATGGAATCGGCAGCAGATGTCGATGTCTTCGCTGAACTCCGAACCCGCAAGGACAACTTCTGACGGCAGTTCCGAACCCGTCAAGTCGATCGGAAATGGGCCGAAAGGGCCGAATAGGCCGAATCTGGGGCCGCCAACCGAAAAAAGCCCTTGAAGCCGGACCGGATTGAACGAAATCTAGAGATGGATCAAGCTTTCAGCCAAGGCCCCGGTCGTCAAATGCCCTCGAAACGGGAATCCGAGCCGAACCATGCCGACGTTTTCTCCCAGTCTTGAAGCTGCCATCCACACTGCGCTCGCCTATGCGAACGCCCGCCGACACGAGTACGCGACTCTCGAGCATCTTCTCCTGGCCCTGATCGACGATCAGGATGCAGCCCGGGTGATGAAGGCCTGCAATGTGAAGCTTGGTCGGCTTCGCCAGACTCTGATCCACTACCTTGACAAGGACCTGGCGATGCTGGTCTCGGAGACCGAAGGCACGGAAGCGGGGCCGACCCGGGCCTTCACCCGGGTCATTGAGCGAGCGGTGATTCATGTACAAAGCGCTGGCCGGTCCGAGGTCACCGGCGCCAATCTGCTGGTCGCCATCTTTGCGGAGAGAGAGAGCCACGCCACGTATTTCCTTCAGCAGCAGGACATGACCCGATACGACGCGGTCAACTTCGTTTCCCACGGCATCGCCAAGAACCCTGACTTCCAGGAGATTCGGCAGGTCACGGGGACAGGCCCTGCGAACGGCATTGGAGATGGTGGCGTCGACGACTTGGCCAGAGAGGCCGATCCGGACAGCGAATCCGGTGGGAAGGCCGGGGCGCTTTCGAAGTTCTGTGTCGACCTCAACGAGCGGGCGAACAACGGTGACCTCGATCCCCTGATCGGCCGAAATCACGAAGTCGAACGCTGCGTCCAGGTCCTGTGTCGGCGCCGCAAGAACAACCCGATCCTCGTCGGCGACTCCGGTGTCGGAAAGACGGCGATCGCGGAAGGTCTGGCCTACCGAATCGTGGAAGGCGAAATCCCCGAAGTCTTGGCAAATACCACGGTTTTCTCCCTCGACATGGGTGCCGTTCTTGCCGGAACCCGCTATCGGGGCGACTTCGAGCAGCGGTTGAAGTCGGTCATCGCCGAGTTGGAAAACCATCCGGACGCGATTCTCTTCATTGACGAGATCCATACCGTGATCGGAGCCGGCGCCACATCCGGCGGCGCCATGGATGCTTCCAATCTTCTGAAGCCGGCTTTGCAGGGCGGACGGCTCCGGTGCATGGGGTCGACGACCTACAAGGAATACCGCCAATACTTCGAAAAGGACCGGGCTCTGACCCGCAGGTTTCAGAAAATCGACGTCAACGAACCGAGCCACGAGGATACCATCCGCATCCTGCAAGGGTTACGACCGGGATTCGAAAGCCATCACGGAATCCGATACACCAATGACGCCATCCGTCTGGCGGTCGATCTGTCGGCACGCCACATCCATGACCGAAAGCTGCCTGACAAGGCCATCGACGTCATCGACGAGGCGGGAGCGCGGCAGCACATCGTCGCTCGCAAGCGGAAACGGAAGACAATCAGTGCTCGGGAAATCGAGGAAGCCGTAGCCAAACTGGCCCGCATTCCTCCGAAACGGGTTTCCAGGGGCGACAGCGAACTCTTGAAGGATCTCGACGGGACGCTTCGCCAGACCGTCTTTGGGCAGGACGCTGCGATCGATGCGCTCTGTGCCGCGATCAAGCTGTCCCGGGCCGGACTCCGGGAGCCCGAGAAACCTGTCGGAAACTACCTGTTCACCGGCCCGACCGGTGTTGGGAAAACGGAGGTGGCCCGTCAGCTCGCCGATGCATTGTCGGTCCAGCTCCACCGTTTCGACATGTCCGAGTACATGGAAAAGCATGCCGTCTCGCGGCTGATCGGGGCACCACCCGGCTACGTGGGGTTTGATCAGGGCGGTTTGCTGACGGACAGTGTCGACCAGCATCCACACTGTGTCCTTCTCCTTGACGAGTTCGAGAAGGCGCATCCCGATGTCTACAACATCCTCCTTCAGGTCATGGATCACGGAAAGCTGACCGATCACAACGGCCGCACAGTCAATTTCGGGAACGCCATCCTGATCATGACGTCCAATGCCGGTGCCGTGGAAATGGCCAGGGCGGCGATGGGATTTGGCCGGGACAGCCGGGAAGGCGAGGACACGGCAGCCGTCGAACGGATGTTCTCGCCGGAATTTCGCAACCGTCTCGACGCCATCATCAGCTTCAAGCCCCTGTCGCGCCCGGTGATCCTGCGGGTCGTCGACAAGTTCATCCACCAACTCGAAGCCCAGCTCATGGATCGCAATGTGGCCATCGAACTGTCGTCGGAGGCCGCCGACTGGCTGGCGGAACGGGGTTACGACACCAAGATGGGGGCTCGTCCGCTTGCCCGGCTCATCCAAGAAACCATCAAGACGCCCCTGGCGGACGAACTTCTGTTCGGCAAGCTCGTCCGCGGCGGAACCGTCAAGGTCAGCGTCCGGGACGGCGAACTGCACCTGGTCTGCGTGGCGCCCGGAAGCCCGCAGCTGGCCAAGGATGAGCCACCGCTTCTCACCGCAGAGTGAGAGAGCGCCAGGGTCGGATCCTGCCGGGAGCCGTCGCGTCGGGTCCGGGCCGCCGGGCGGCAGGACCCGCTACCGTTCCGTGAGTTTCAGTTCGATCCGGCGGTTCTGCGCCAGGGACGCCGGGTCATCCCCTTCGGCGATGGGACGGTGTTCGCCGAACCCGTTGGCCGAGAGCCGGTCGGCCGGCAGGCCCTGGTCCTCGATCAGGAATTTCACGACCGCAAGCGCCCGGGCCTGGCTCAACTCCCAGTTGTCGCGGAACAGGTCGTTCGGCCGCACCGGAGTCTTGTCGGTATGGCCATCCACCCGCAGGATCCAGTCGACATCCGGCGAGATTCCCTCGGCAATGTCTCTCAGGATGCCGGCGACACGGCGAAGCTCGGTCCGGCCGGTGTCACCCAGTTGATCGGACCCGACCTCGAAGAGAACCTCCGACGAGAACAGGAACCGGTCGCCGACAATTCTTACCCCCGTCCGCCCGGCCACCACATCCCGAAGCTTGGCCAGGAAGTCCGAACGATACCGCTCCAGGTCCTTCGCCTCCTCTTCGAGACGCTTGCGTTCGCGCTCCTCCAGTTCGGCCCTGCGCTTCTGTTCCGCCGCCACCTGCGCCAGTGCCTGGTTGAGCCGGGATCCCAGATTGACAATCTGGACCTGATTCGCCGCATCCCGTTCCTCGGACGCTTCCAGAATGCCCTGGAGGTCCGCAAGCTGACGGCGAAGCTCCTGGGCCTGACGACTCAGCAGCGCCACAGTCCGTTGCCGGTCCTCCGACACGCGCTGGACATCGGCAAGTTCCGTCCGCGCCTGGGCAAGGAGCCGATCCATCCGTTCCGTCTCCGTCAGCCGTGCCGAAGCCTCCGATTCCACCTGTTCAAGGGCAGTCTCGGCCGCCGCCCGGGCCGCTTCCGCCCGGTCCCGTGCCGCGTCGGCCGCAGCCAGAAGGGTCAGCGTGTCCTCGGCCCGGCGCCGTTCCTCCTCGAGCGCCAGCGTCATCGCGGTCAATGCGTCCTCCGATTCGGCGAGACGGCGACGAAGGGCCTCGGCGGCGGCGATCTCGGCCAGACGGGCCGCCTCCGCTTCATCCAGCTTCCGGGTCGCCTGTTCGATGGCCCGGCGCAGTTCCGCTTCGGTCAGCGACGTCCGGTTCTCCAGATCCGCCAGCATGCGGGCCGTCTGATCCCGATCGGCCTCGGTCCGGGCCAGCGCCGTCTGGTTCTCGGCCAGCCGCGACGCCAGGGACCGGACCTCCCGGCTGACCGCCACCAGCTCGGCCTCCAGGCGGGCCAGCCGCTGTTTCAGCGTCGCGAGCTCGGTATCGCGCGTGGCAAGGTCCGAACGCGCCGCCGCCAGGCTCTGCTCGCTTCCCGACAAGGATCCTTCAAGCTCCCCGATCCGCGCCCGGGCCGAAACCAGTTCGCCTTGCGACCCGGCGAGCAGATCCTGCAGGCGGGACCGGGACTGCCGGCCGGCCGCCAGATCGGCAGTCGCCACCTGCAACTCGGCCTCCAGGTCCGAGACCCGGATCAGACTCGCGGCGAGCGCGTTTCGGGCCTTCTCCAGTTCCGCCCGAAGACCTTCGGACCCCTGCCGTTCATCGGCCAGCGCCTGATGAGCCGCGTCAAGTGCCGATTGCAGACGGTCGATGTCCGCCTCGCTTTGGGTCAGGGTCTCCCGGTTACCGGAGACCGTGATCTCAAGGTCGGAAACCAACAGCCGGCTCGCCGACAAGTCAGCCCGGACCGTCGCCAGCTCCGCTTCCAGATCCGAAATCCTCACCAGGCTGGCGGCCAGGGCCGTCTCCAGATCCGACACTTTGCTGTCACGTTCGGACAGTGCCTCCCGCGCACCGGCAACGGTGGTCTCGAGATCCGAGACCGACTGCCGGCTCGCCGACAGATCCGACCGGACCGTCGCCAGTTCCGCTTCCAGGTCCGAAATCCTCACCAGGCTGGCGGCCAGGGCCGTCTCCAGGTCCGACACCTTGCTGTCACGCTCGGACAGTGCCTCCCGCGCACCGGCAACGGTAGTCTCAAGATCCGAGACCGACTGCCGACTTGCCAACAGATCCGACCGGACCGTCGCCAGGTTCGCTTCCAGGTCCTCAACCCTGGCCAGACTGGCGGCCAGGGCCGTCTCCAGATCCGACACCTTGCTGTCACGCTCGGACAGCGCCTCTCGCGCACCGGCAACGGTGGTCTCGAGATCCGAGACCGACCGCCGGCTCGCCGACAGATCCGACCGGACCGTCGCCAACTCCACTTCCAGGTCCTCAACCCTGGCCAGACTGGCGGCCAGGGCCGTCTCCAGATCCGACACCTTGCTGTCACGTTCGGACAGTGCGTCCCGCGCACCGGCAACGGTGGTCTCGAGATCCGAGACAGACCGCCGGCTCGCCGACAGGTCAGCCCGTATCGTCGCCAATTCCACTTCCAGATCCGAAACCCTGACCAGGCTGGCGGAAAGAGCCTCACGCGTCCTTTCGAGTTCCGCTTCCAACTCGTCAACGCTCCGGCGCTCGTCCGCAAGATCCGTGCGGGCCCCGGACAGCGCCGTCTCCAGATCCGACACCTTGCTGTCACGCTCGAACAGTGCCTCCCGCGCATCGGCAACGGTAGTCTCAAGATCCGAGACCGACTGCCGGCTCGCTGACAGGTCGGCCCGGACCGTTGCCAATTCCACTTCCAGATCCGAAACCCTGACCAGGCTGGCGGCAAGAGCCTCGCGCGTCCTTTCGAGTTCCGCTTCCAGCCTCGCAACGCTCCGGCGCTCGCCCGCAAGGTCCGTGCGGGTCCCGGAAAGCGCCGTCTCCAGATCCGACACCGTCCTGTCACGCTCGGACAACGTCTCTCGCGCATCGGCGACGGAAGTCTCAAGGTCCGAGACCGACTGGCGGGTCGCTGACAGGTCAGCCCGGACCGTCGCCAACTCCGCTTCCAGGTTCTCAACCCTGACCAGGCTGGCAGCCAGAGCCTCGCGTGTCCTTTCGAGCACCGCTTCCAGCCTCGCAACGCTCCGGCGCTCGTCCGCAAGGTCCGTGCGGGTCCCGGAAAGCGCCGTCTCCAGATCCGACACCGTCCTGTCACGCTCGGACAACGTCTCTCGCGCATCGGCGACGGAGGTCTCAAGATCCGAGACCGACTGGCGGGTCGTCGCCAGATCGGCGTTGGCCGCCGCCAAGGCAGCTTCGAGGTCCGAGACCCTGTCGAGGCTTACGGCAAGCGCATCACGGGTTCGGAGCAACTCGGCTCGCAGGTCGGCCACCTGCTTCCGTTCGGTCTCCAGTTCGGCATTGGCAGCCGAAAGCGCCGTTGCGTTGTCCGCCGCAGTGGCCCGAATCGTCGAAAGCTGATTGCGGATTCCGGCAAGAAGGGCCTCAAGTGCGACAATCCGCTCCCGACTCTCCGCCAGATCATCCTGTGAACTGGCAACACCGGCTTCCAGTTCGGCGACAAGGGAGCGGCTCGTGTCCAGGTCGGCCCGTGTTTCCGCCAACCGGTTTTCCAGGCCAGCCGACAACTCCCGGCTGGTGTCACGTTCGCGGAGGGCAGTTGCGAGAAGAGTCCGGAGTTCCGCAATCACGGCGTCCCTGGATTCGACATCGTCATGGGCGCTGGCGAGCAGCAACTCAAGTTCCGAGACCGTCTGGCGGGATGATTCCAGGTCCTCCCGGGTTCCGGAAAGGAGACCAAGGGCTTCGGTCAGGGACAGTTGGGTCGCTGCGGAATCAGCCCTGAGCTGGGCAATCATCGCTTCTAGCGCTTCGCGGCGGGCCGCAGCCAACCGGGCTGCTTCTGCCTGGGCGTCGATTTCCTCCCGTGCCCGCGCCAACGCGATCCGGGCCGCTTCTTTCTGCGAAACCTCCGTCTGACGGGCTGTTTCCAACTCTCCCAGTTCCGCCAGCAGCCGGTTGTTTCGGTTCTGGAGTTGGGTCCTGTCGGCGAGGAGTGCGGCCACCTGGTCTTCGAAACTGACAATTCTGCCACGGAGTTCCGAAATTGTCGCGGCCTGACCGGACGTCAATTCCGTCAGTGAGGTGATCTTGGCCTCTTGTGACGCCAGCCTGTTCTCGGAGACGCCGAGAACGTCCTCAAGACGTTCGACCTCTTCGCCGAGGCGGTTCTCCTCTCGCTGAGACAAGCCCAGCGCGAACGACAACTCGCCGATTTGTCGGGCGAGACTGTCCAACTCCTCATCCTGACCTGTAATCGTTTCCTGGAGGACGAATTGCACGATCAGGAAGATCGACAGAACGAACATCAGGAGCAGGAGCAGAGCCGTCATCGCGTCAACGAATCCGGTCCAAATGCTGCCGGTCACTCGACTTCTGTATTTACGAAGGAGCGCCAAGGACTAATCTCTTTCCTGGCCCTCCATGGCAACCTGCAGGGTCGAGATCAGCACGGCGAGGTCGGCCCTGAGGTCGGCAATGGAATCCTGGCGGCCGACCGACATTTCCTCGAGGATTCGAAGGAGATGGGCTTCGATCCCCCGCAGTCTCGATCGGGAATCACTGTCGAGGATCAGTTCCTCCGATGTCCGTCTGGCGAGAGAATCCGCGATCTGCCGTTGGCTTTCGGCGACTTCGGCAAGGACATCGGACATCGGAACGAATGGCTGCCCGTAAGACTGATCCGTCAGCCGTTCGACCAGATTGGCTATCCGTTCGATCTGATGTTCCGTTTCCGTCTGACGTTCAGCAAATGTCTCCGTCGCCGCGCTGAGCGTCGCCACAAGTTCCACCCATTGTTCGCGGGACAGGGCGTCGGGTTCCTCTTCCTGAACCGGGACAAGGGCAGTTCCGACTGCACCCCGCGAACCCGGTGCGTCACCAATTCGAAACTCCTGACGGGCGTCGGTTTCTCCGGCCGAAATGCCGATTCGGGTGATCGAGGAGATCCATTCTTCCAGTTCCCGGTAGAAACGATTCTGGCCATGACCGGCAAACAGATCGAGAAGCCCCACAACCAGCGATCCAGCAAGGCCGAGAAGTGAGGACCCGAAAGCCGTTCCCATGCCGCCCAATTGTGTCTCCAGACCTTTCATCAGGTTGTTGAAGACCATGAGTCCGTCTTCGCCCTGACCTCCGGGCGCCAGTGACCGAATGGTGTCGACGACCGCCGGAACGGAGGTCGCAAGGCCGTAGAATGTGCCGAGAAGCCCGAGAAAGATCAGCAAGTTGATGATGTAACGGGTGATCTCCCGTCCTTCATCAATTCGGGTCGCAACGGAATCGAGGATCGACCGGGCCGAAAACGTCGTGAGCGCGGCGCGAGCACCCTGTGTTCCCAGGAGAACAGCGAGAGGAGCCAGAAGGGCGGGCGGGCGGCTGGCTTCGTAGCCGGGGCGATCGCCCGCAAAGCCCTCAATCCAGTTGACCGAAGTGATCAACGCGAAAACCCGCCAGAAGCACGACAACAAACCGCAGACAAAAACCCCGACGATGAAACCGTTCAAATAGGGGGAGGCCGTGAAAATCTGACCAACCGACGGATAAATTATGTAGGAGCCGACCCCGACCAAAACCGTCAGGACGAGCATGGTCAAGATCTGGTTCACCGGATGGGTGAACTCGTACCGAAACTTATCCTCGCCGAACATCCGGGAAACACGCCAATGAACCACTGTACCTCGGCTTGGCGATTAAGTCACTCACGTCACGTTGGCAAGGAGCCAGCAGATACGCCCAACGCTCCGGCAGGCCGGGTCCATCCTGGCGATCGTGCGACCGATGGCCTGGACCTCCGGCATGAAGGAGAACACGATCGACGGTCACGGGGTTAATTTCCGGACCCGGGCCTCGAGCGCGGTGAGTTCCGGATCGGAAAGGCCGAGCCTGTCGAGATGGGCGCAGGTCCAATACAGATACTCCCGATTGTCGCCGCGGGTCCCGGAAGCTCGGCTGATGATCCGGGCCTGCTCGTCAGCGGAAAGTTCGCCACAGTAGAGTTCGTGGGTTGGATCGATGACGAAACACACGGCCGCCACCGTCCGGCCATCGCCAAGAACGACGGTTTCGCGCGTTTCCCGATAGGCGGACAGCACAAGTTCCCGTTCGCGCAGTTGGGCCAGGACCGGGCCCGCCCGGTCGACGGAAACGCGATAAGTCAGGCCATGACAGGACGCACCGGCTTCCTGCTTGAGAGCCAGCACCAATCCCGGCGACTGTTGCGATCCACGAAACTGGACAGACCACATGCAAAATCGCCGGGCATAGCCATCGAGAACACCGGGAACCGCCTCCATATACGGAAACCCGGGTTGCCAGATGAGCGAACCGTAACCGAACACCCAGAGTTCGGTCGACCGCACCGAATTCAATTCGGCCCGCGGTTGCCCGCGCCGACTCCTCCGGACCGAATCGCCATCCAATCGCGGGTGTCGAGAAGCCAAGGGGTCTTGACCGGTTCTGCCGGAATCAAGTCCGGCGTTGGCACCGCTGCCAACGCCGGATTCCTGTTGCCTGTACCCGGTGCAGAACCTCGGGTGAGATCAACACGGGCGGCATTGCACTCCTTTGGCGTCAGTTCAGTGCGACATCCGTGATCGCATGTGTCCACGCACCTTCCGGTCGTGCAGTAATGACGGGGTCCGACCCACCCGCGAGCAGTGTATCCACCGTGCGTTCGAAGTCGGCGGGATCGAGCGAACCGTCGGAGCCGGCCGTCAATTTGGCGATCTCGCCCATCATTCGGGTCTGATGGTGTTCCGTCGCGGCGCCGGTGGCATCATTGTCGAGAACAATCCCGACAGCCTCGTCCACGTTCTCCTCAGCATATTTCCAGCCCTTCATCGACGCCCGAACGAAACGAACCATCTTGTCCACGAAGGCGGGATCGTCAAGCCGTTCTTCAAGGACGTACAGGCCGTCTTCAAGCGTCGCCACACCCTGGTCCTCGTACTTGAACACGACCAGTTCATCCGGCGACAAGCCGGCATCGATCACCTGCCAGTATTCATTGTAGGTCATCGTGGAGATACAGGCGGCCTGATTCTGCAGGATCGGATCAACGTTGAATCCCTGTTTGAGAACTTCGACCCCGTCGTCCCCACCTTCTGTCGGAATTCCCAGCTGGCTCATCCAGCTGAGGAAAGGATATTCGTTGCCGAAGAACCAGACTCCAAGCGTCTTGCCGCGAAAATCGTCGGTGCTCGCGACACCGGCATCCTTGCGGCAGGTCAACATCATGCCTGAAGACTTGAACGGTTGGGCGATATTGACGAGTGGCAGTCCCCTTTCGCGCGCCGCGAGCGCCGCCGGCATCCACTCGACGGTAACGTCGGCACCACCGCCGGCAATCACCTGCGGGGGCGCGATGTCCGGACCCCCGGGATTGATTTCGACGTCCAGCCCCTCTTCAGCGTAGAAACCCTTGTCCAGGGCGACGTAGTAGCCGGCGAACTGGGCCTGGGTCACCCACTTGAGTTGCAACGTCATCGAATCCGCCGCCATCACCGACGTCGCGCCGGCAAGGACAATGGCCATCCCGGCCGCCAGTGGCGTCATGAATCTCTTTGCCATGTCTTGTCTCCTTTTCTCTGTCCTTGTTTCTGAAAATAACCGAAGGGTGCGGTCCGGCGGGCCTCAGCCCGATAACGGCCGGTCCCAATCTCCGGATCTGCCATTCGATGATTCTCCAACCCATTGAAGTCTTGATCGTGGATACGATTATCGCAAGTCCCGTCGTTGCGATGGGTGCCAGAAGTTGGCCGCCCTACCGATGAGCGTCACAAGACCGTAGAATGCCGAACCTGCGATGGCGGCAACTGTGATCTCCGCCCAGACCATGTCAAGGGCCAACCGCCCGACTTCGGTCGAAATTCGGAACCCCATCCCCCGGACAGGCGAACCGAAAAACTCGGCCACAATCGCGCCGATCAGCGCCAGCGTCGCGCAGATCTTCAGCCCATTGATGATGAGCGGCCCGGCAGCCGGGAGCCGAAGCTTCAGAAGAGTCTGCCAATAGTTTGCCGCGTAGGTTCGCATCAGGTCCTGTTGCATCGGCTGCGCTTCGCGAAGTCCCTGGACAGTGTTGACCAGCATCGGGAAGAAGACCATCACCACGACCACCGCCGCCTTCGACTGCCAGTCGAATCCGAACCACATGACAAGGATCGGCGCCATCCCGACAATCGGCAGGGCGGCGACAAAGTTGCCGACCGGCAGCAGTCCACGCCGGAGAAATGGCGACCTGTCAATCGCGACGGCGGTGATGAAGGCGGCTGTGCACCCGATTGCATAACCGGACAGCGCACCCTTGATGAATGTCTGCACGAAGTCGATCCAAAGCGTCCCGGCGCTATTCACGAATCTGGACGCGATGCTGCTCACTGGAGGCAGGATCACTTCCGGAACCTCGAACCCTCGAACCAGCAGTTCCCAGACGACCAGGACAGTTGCGCCAAAGATCACGGGTGACAGCACCCGGGCAAGACGATCGGCCGACGGAACTGCGGCAATCCGGCGATTGATCGCCCAGGCGGCAGCCCAGATTGCCAGCGCCGCGGCAACCAGCGTCACGGTGGCGTTCCCATGGCTCGCCTTGTCAACCGTTCGGCAGCCCCCATCAGGGTCACGAGCGCCGCCGCCAGCGTCGCCGCTACGACGAGGGCGGACCAAATCTGGACTGTCTGACCATAGTAGCTGCCAACCAGCAGCCTGGCGCCCAGCCCTGCGACGGCACCGGTCGGCAATTCGCCAACGATGGCCCCCACAAGGCTCGCGGCGATGGCAACCTTGAGCGATGGGAACAGGAAAGGAGTCGAGGCCGGAACCCTGAGTTTCCAAAACAGCTGCATCCGGTTGGCATTGTAGGTCTTCATCAGGTCAAGCTCATACGCCGCGGGGCTGCGAAACCCGGAAACCATTCCGACGGCCACCGGAAAGAAACTGAGATAGGCGGAGATGATGGCCTTCGGGATCAGTCCGGACAGCCCGACCGCGTTGAGAACCACGATGATCATCGGTGCCAACGCGAGAATCGGGATCGTCTGGGACCCGATGACCAGAGGCATGACGCTGAGATCCGTGGCCCTGTCATGAACGATGGCAACCGCCAGGAGCATACCAAGGCCGGCACCGAACACGAACCCGAGAAGCGTAGCCGACAGGGTCACCCACCCGTGATAGATCAGGCTGCGTTTCGACGTGATCTTCTTCTCGGCCGTGGTTTCCCAGATCTCAATCACCACCTGATGCGGCGCCGGAAGCCGGGGGCGGTCCTGGGACAGGGTTTCCGAGACCAGTTCGGCCTTTGTGAGGTCCTGCCCAGCCTTTTCCGCCCGATCTATTGCCCAGGCGGCATTCAGGAGAACCGCGGCGAGGTACCAGATCATGACGATCGCCAGGACAACGGTGAAAACCGGAAGAATCGTTCCGCCCGGCCGTATCATCGGTCCTGTCTCGACAGATCCATGACGGTCTTCAAGTGCCGGACCCGGTCGGCACCCGTTTGCGCCATGGCTGTCATTCCGGCACGGACACGCAGGTCGGCCCACACCGCCCGTTCAGAGAGGACGCCACGTCCACCCACTCGAAACCAGTCCTTCACGCTCGCAAACCCTGACGAATCCGCCAGGCGATCTCCACGAACTCGGGACTGTCACGAATGGCGAGCGACCGCTCTTTCGGCAACGGGCTGTCGATGACGTCGGTGACCCGTCCGGGACGGGGTGACATGACCACGATCTTCGTCGAGAGAAAGACTGCTTCAGTGATCGAATGGGTAACGAATGCAATCGTCTTCGCCGTTCGCGCCCAGAGGTCGAGCAGTTCCTCGTTCAACCGGTCGCGGACAATCTCGTCGAGCGCACCGAACGGTTCATCCATCAGCAGAATATCCGCATCGAAGGCCAGCGCCCTTGCGATGGACGCCCGCTGCTGCATGCCGCCGGAAAGCTGCCAGGGGTACTTCTTTTCGAAGCCTTCCAGGTCCACGAGCTTCAGCGCCTCTCGAGCCCTGTGATCCCGCTCGGCGCGGTCGTAGCCCATGATTTCGAGCGGCAGCTTGACGTTCTTCTCAATCGTCCGCCAAGGATAGAGTCCGGCCGCCTGAAAGACATAACCGTAAGCGCGGGCCCTGCGGGCCGCTTCCGGTGTCATGCCGTTAACCCGGACCTCGCCTCCGGTCGGCGTTTCCAGATCGGCAATCACTCGAAGCAGCGTGGTCTTTCCGCATCCCGAAGGACCGATGAAGGACACGAAGTCGCCCTTTCCGACCGAAAGGGTCACATCCTGCAGCGCATTGACCGGCCCATCGGCCGTCTGAAACGTCAGGGTGACCGAACGTGCGTCGATCGCCGGCGTCTCCATCAGTGCATGACGCCCGAACCCGGATGCCGGTGTTGCTCACGACCGACACCCGCGCTCCGGCAACCGATGCCCGCGTCCGCAACCGTCGCCGGACGCTCCCGCATGCCTACCTCCCCGGAACCGTCCGCCACGCGGTCAAATTCCTGCAGGAATGTTGAGCGGATTTCGTTCGATCTTTCGAGGGCTGTTGAGAGCCTTCCATTTTGACAGAGCGCGATGCGCCGACGGAAACGGCGGACGCGGAACAAACTTCCCGCGGCCGGGCTGCGGCTGGGAATTCTGTCCCCAGGCCCAGATCACTTCGCCCCGGCTGAGCGTGTAGCGTGCCTGCGCCTTCACCGCCCAGCCCTCGAAGACGTTGTAGTCGAGGACCGACTTGTGGGTGCTGGCGGAAATCGTCTTGTGGATCGACGGATCCCAAACGGTGATATCGGCATCGGCACCCTCTGTAATCGCCCCCTTTTTCGGGTAGATATTGAGGATACGAGCGATGTTGGTCGAGGTCGCGGCCACGAATTCGTTCATTGTCAGCCGGCCGGTCTCAACGCCTTCCGTCCACAGGACCGCGAGCCTTTCCTCAAGGCCACCGGTCCCGTTCGGAATGGTCATGAAATTGTCGATCCCCATGCGCTTCTGCTCGGTTGTGAAGGCGGCGTGGTCGGTCGCCACGACCTGCAGGGAGCCGGCCTGAAGGCCCGCCCAGAGACCGGCCTGATGTTCCTTGTTGCGGAACGGAGGCGACATGACCCGCCGGGCTGCATGTTCCCAACTCTGATTGAAGTACTCGGACTCATCAAGGGTCAGGAACTGGATCAGCGGTTCGCCGTAAACCCTCATGCCCTTCTGCCGGGCCCTTCGGATCGCTTCATGGGCCTGTTCGCAGGAAACGTGGACGATGTAGAGGGGAACATTGGCGGCGTCCGCGATCATGATGGCGCGGTTGGCGGCTTCGCCCTCCACTTCCGGGGGCCGGGAATAGGCGTGGCCTTCAGGCCCCGTGATTCCTTCGGCAATGTATTTTTGCTGAAGTTCCGCAACGATATCGCCGTTCTCGGCATGGACCATGGGAAGGGCACCCAGTTCGGCACAGCGCCGGAAGGACGCGAACATTTCGTCGTCCTCGACCATCAATGCGCCCTTGTAGGCCATGAAGTGCTTGAAGGAATTCACGCCCATGTCGACGGCATCCTTCATTTCGTTGAACACCGTCTCGTCCCATCCGGTAACGGCCATGTGGTAGCCGATGTCGCTGCAGATCTGAGGCGCGGATTTCCGATGCCATTCATTGATGGCGTTCTTCAGAGAACCGTCTTCGCCCGGCAAGCAGAAATCGACCAGCATGGTGGTTCCACCGACGGCTGCCGCCCAGGTGCCCGATTCGAAGGTTTCGGCGGCAGTGGTTCCCATGAAAGGCATCTCGAGATGGGTGTGCGGATCGATTCCTCCGGGAATGACATAGGCCCCTTCAGCATCGACGACCTCATCACCGGACAGCCCTTCGCCGACCCGGGCGATCCGTTCACCCTCGATCAGCACATCCGCCTTCCATGTCCGGTCGGCCGTGACCACCGTCCCGCCCTTGACGACCTTGCTCATGTTTCTTCTCCTTCAGGTCCTGTCGCTGCGCCGGTTCAAGGCGACGTGGCTCCGGCCGGAAATCAGGTCACGACGCCCGCGGTGTCGAGAACCGCGTGCAATAGGACGTTGGCTCCCGCTTCCGCCCAGGCCGGGTCGATTTCCTCAGCTTCATTGTGCGACAGCCCGTCGACGCATGGACACATGACCATCGCCGACGGAACCACCTTGTTGACCCAGCAGGCATCATGCCCGGCTCCGGAAACAAGGTCGCGGTGCGAATAACCCAGACGTTCCGCAGCGACGCGGACGGCAGCGACACAGTCCGGATCGAAAGTGACCGGGTCAAATCCCCCGACCTTTTCAAAACTGATCTCGAGTCCGAGGTCCTGCGCGATCGCCTCACCGTCGGACCGGAGACGGGATTCCATGTCCTCAATGGCCGCCCGGTCCGGCGAGCGGAAGTCGACAGTGAAGACCACGCGGCCGGGAATAACGTTTCGGCTGTTCGGAAAGACCTCGACATGCCCGGCAGCCCCGACGGCATACGGCGCATGGGACCACGCGATCCGGTCAACTTCCTCGAGTATTCGCGCCATTCCCAGGCCGGCATTCCGGCGCATGGGCATTGGTGTGCTGCCTGTGTGGCTTTCCTTGCCCACAAGCGTCACTTCGGTCCATGACAGGCCCTGACCATGGGTGACGACTCCGATGTCGGTCGTTTCCGCCTCCAGGATCGGGCCCTGTTCGATGTGAAGTTCGAAGAAGGCATGCATCTTCCGGGCGCCGACGGCCTCGTCGCCCTTCCAGCCCACCCGCATCAATTCGTCACCGAACTTCGCACCGTCGCCGTCTTCCCTGTCGTATGCCCATTCGAGATCATGGACACCCGCATACACGCCCGATGCCAGCATCGGCGGCGCAAATCGGGTTCCTTCCTCATTGGTCCAGTTGATGATCTCGATCGGCCGCCGGGTCCGGATACCGAGGTCATTGAGTGTCCGGACGATCTCAAGGGCCGCCAGCACACCGAGAACACCGTCGTACTTTCCGCCGGTTGGCTGGGTGTCGAGATGGCTGCCGGCGCAAACCGGAAGAAGGCTGGAATCCGTGCCGTCCCGACGGGCATACATCGTTCCCATCTGGTCGACACCGACCGTCAACCCGGCCGCTTCGCACCACGTCTGGAACAAGGTACGGCCTTCACCGTCAGCGTCGGTCAGCGTTTGCCTGTTGTTTCCACCAGCGACGCCCGGGCCAATCTTGGCCATGTCCATGATGCTGTCCCAGAGCCGGCCGGCATTCAGCTGAAGATTGTCTCGCGTGTCCGTCATGGTTCATCCATCCCATCACCAACCCTTCGGACATTTGCCCTGTGACGCCAACACCAATCGGTGAATTCGCCCGTCACTTCGCTGACGATGCCGCCCCGGGATTGTTGGGGTGAACGGTCCAGTTGGCGTAGACGGGTTCGACGGTCTGACCGGTCCGCGGATCGATGCTTCCCGCCGGCAGGGTTTCCATGGTGATGCAGTTCTCCACGGGACAAACATTGACGCAAAGATTGCACGCCACGCATTCCTCGTCGATCACTTCGAAGGTCCGGCCGGGTCCGATGGCGATGGCCTGATGCGACGCGTCCTCGCAGGCCGCGAAGCAACGGCCGCACTTGATGCAAAGTTCCGTATCAATCCTCGCCTTGGTGATAAAATTCAGGTTGAGGTACTGCCAATCGGTCACGTTCGGCGTCGCCCGTCCGCGAATGGCATCGATGGAGTCGTGACCTCCGGAAGCCATCCAGTGCTCCAAACCGGCTATCATTTCGTGAATGATGCGGAATCCAAACGTCATGGCCGCCGTACAGACCTGAACGTTTCCGGCGCCGAGCACAATAAACTCGGCCGCGTCGCGCCAGGTGCCGATTCCTCCGATCCCGGAGATTGGCAGATCCCGCGTCTCCGGGTCGCGGGCGATTTCGGCGACCATGTGCAGCGCGATGGGACGCACTGCCGGGCCACAGTAGCCGCCGTGCGTTCCCTTGCCGTCGATTGCAGGTTCAGGGCAGAAGGCGTCCAGGTCAACGCTGGTAATTGAGTTCAGCGTGTTGATAAGGCTGACGGCATCGGCGCCTCCGTTGCCGGCCGCCCTTGCGGGGTAGCGGATGTCGGTCACGTTCGGCGTCAGCTTCACGATGACCGGCATGCGCGTGTTGGCCTTGCACCAACGGGTTACCATTTCGATGTACTCCGGCACCTGGCCGACGGCCGAACCCATGCCACGTTCACTCATGCCGTGCGGGCAGCCGAAATTGAGTTCCACACCGTCGGCGCCGGTATCCTCGACTTTGTCCAGGATGAAGCTCCAGGCCTCCTGTTCGCAGGGGACCATCAGCGAGACGACGACAGCCCGATCGGGAAAATCGCGCTTGATCGTCTTGATTTCCCGCAAATTGACATCGAGAGGTCGGTCGGTGATCAGTTCGATGTTGTTCATTCCGATAAGTTGCCGGTCGGCACCCCAGACAACGCCGTATCGCGGGCCATTCACGTTGACGATATGCGGGTCCAGTCCCAACGTCTTCCAGACCACACCACCCCAGCCGAGATCGAACGCGCGGCGGACATTGTATTCCTTGTCGGTCGGCGGCGCCGAGGCCAGCCAGAACGGATTCGGAGACCGGATTCCGGCAAACTCAGTGGTCAGATCAGCCATGACACTCTCCTGATTCCGGGTTCAGACGCGCACTGCCCGTATTCCGTTCGATTCTACGCGGACCCGGGCGGTTCCGATCAGCCCTCCTGGTCAAAGGTCCGATGCATGTCTTCGGCAGCGTCACGACCATTGGCAACGGCCGTCACGGTCAGATCATCGCCGCCGTTGGCGCAATCTCCGCCGGCCCAGACACCGGCAAGGCTCGTTCTGCCGTTCGCGTCGACGCAAATCTTCCCCCGCCGGATCTCGAGTCCTTCGGCATCGACATCGAGACGCTGGCCAATGGCGCGAAACAGCTGGTCGGCCCGGAGCCGGAACCGGGTGCCGCTGTCCTCGACTCCGCCATTCCGGGTTCGGGTTCGGACGAACTCAACGTTCTGGACCCCGTCGTCCCCGGCGACCACTCGAACCGGACGGGCATTGGCGAGAATGCGGACACCTGTCTTCAATGCGAGATTCTGTTCAAATCCAGACGCGCTCATCCTGTCGCGGTCTCGCCGGTAGACGATGGTTACCGTTTCTGCGCCCAGCAGTTTCGACTGGACTGCCGCATCGATCGCCGTCATCCCGCCTCCGACCACCACAACGTCGCGCCCGACCGGCAATTCACCGAGATTCGGGGACTGGCGAAGCCGAGCGATGAAAGCGATGGCATCCTCCGCCTGGTCCGCAGACGCGGAATCCTCGCCACTCTCCAGAAGAAGTGCATTGACGCCGGCGAGACCGATTCCGAGGAACACCGCGTCATAGTCCTCCCGGAGCCGGGCAAGATCGAGGTCTTCGCCCAGGCATCCGGGTCGAATGTCGATGCCGCCGATGGCCAACAACCATTCGACTTCGCGGCGGGCGAATTCATCAACTGTCTTGTAGGCCGCGATTCCGTATTCGTTGAGCCCGCCGGGCCGCTCCCGCGGCTCGAAAACGGTGACCCGGTGACCCTTCATTGCGAGCCGGTGGGCACAGGCCAGACCGGCGGGCCCGGACCCCACGACGGCGACATGCCTGCCCGTTTCGTCAGACCGGGTGAAGGGATGCCTGTTCTCCAAGACCAGAACGTCAGTCGCAAATCGCTGAAGTCTGCCGATCTCGACCGGTGCCCCCTCCGCCACCTCTCGAACGCAGGCATCTTCGCAGAGAACCTCCGTCGGACAAGCCCGGGCGCACATGCCGCCAAGGATATTCTGTTCGAGAATCGTCACCGCCGCCGTCTCCGGAATGCCGGTCGAAATCTGGCGTATAAACAGCGGAATATCGATGGCCGTCGGGCAAGCCGTCACACAGGGCGCGTCATGGCAGAAGTAGCAGCGGTCGGCGGCGACCTTTGCCTCATGAGCACTCATGGGCGGATGAAGATCGGCGAAATTTCTCGCATACACCTCGGATTCCAGCCGTCCCCCGACAACTCCGGCAGCCGGCTCGGAACTTGACATTGGCGACTCCTTGTTCCGTCCTGATCACTCAGTTCGCGGCCATCATCATGGAGACGGTCACCGGATTGTCAATCGGGTGGCTGTCTGCAGGCCCCGGTCGATTCTCCCGGTTCATCCCGCAACGCTGGTCGTCATCGCGCAGTTGGCTGCGGTCGCAAGCTCCGGAACGGCATGCCGCCGCCGTATGACGAATACGGGTGAACCGACCGCAGACCGTTCAGTCGCGGGACAACTGGAGGTTTGCGAGCCTGGCGTAGAGACCGCCAGCCTCGATCAACGCCGCGTGGGTGCCAGTCGCTTCGACCCGACCCTTGTCGAGAACAATGATACGGTCCGCTTTCTTTACCGTCGAAAGCCGATGCGCAACGATCAAAGTCGTCCGACCGGCCGAAAGTCGGTCGACCGCCTGTTGAACCAGCCGTTCATTCTCGGAATCCAGCGCTGAAGTGGCTTCGTCGAGCAACAGGATCGGTGCGTCCCTGAGGATGGCTCTTGCCATTGCAATCCGCTGCCGTTGTCCACCGGAAAGCTTGATTCCACGCTCGCCGACATGCGTCCGATATCCATCGGGAAGCGATATCAGGAAGTCGTGAACCGCCGCAGCCCTGGCGGCGGCAAAAACCTGTTCGTCGTCGGCATCGATCCGACCGAAACGAATGTTGTCAATTGCCGAGGCGGCAAACACGACCGGTTCCTGGGAGACATAGGCCATCTGGCGACGAACGACCTCACGGTTCAGGCGGCGGATATCGACGCCATCGAGACGAACCTCACCAGCGGCGGGATCAAAGAACCGGAGTAGCAATTGGAACACAGTGGACTTGCCGGCACCCGAAGGCCCGACAATTGCGACCGTTTCCCCGGCACGGATGTCAAAGGACACGTCGTGAAGCGCCGCAAACCCGGGGCGCGACGGATAGAGAAAGGAAACCGCAGAAAAGGTAATTCTGCCGTCGATCGGGTCACGCATGGCCACAGGGTCCGGCGGGTCCCGAACCGTGTCTTCGGCCCGAAGCAATTCGCCGAGCCGCTCGGCAGCGCCCACTGCCCGCTGGATTTCCCCCCAGACCTCGGTCAGTGCGGCGGCGGACCCGGCGACCATGACCGCGACAACCAGGAACTGGACCAGTTCGCCCGGAGTCATCATCTCGCTACGGACCTGGTTGGTCCCGACCCAGAGTACGCCGACGACCCCAACGGCAATGAGGAAGATCACGAAGACCGTCATCAAGGCACGCGACTCGACCCGACGCAGGGCAGCAACAAAGGCCTGTTCGGCACGCTCGGCGAACCTTTGCCGGCTTTCGTGTTCGAGCGTGAAGGCCTGGACGATCTGCACGGCCGAAAGGGTCTCCGAGGCGTCAGCCGAGCAGTCGGCCACGCGATCCTGGGTCACCTTGCTGAAACGCCGGACCCGGCGTCCAAGAAGAAGGATCGGCACGATCACCATGGGAACGATGATCAGCGCCAGTCCCGAAAGCCGGGCCGAGGTCAGGGCCATGACAACCATTCCTCCGAACAGGATCAGGAGGTTCCGGAGCGCAATCGATGCAGACGAACCGACGACCGTCTGGACGAGCGTGGTATCGGTCGTGATCCGGGACAGCACTTCTCCGGTCATGATGGTTTCGAAATAGGCCGGACTCATGCCGATCATGCGGTTGTAAACGGCCTTACGAACATCGGTCACGACATGTTCGCCAAGGCGCGACACCAGGTAGAAACGCGTCGCGGATCCAATCGCCAGCAGACCGGCAATTCCGACAGCAACGAGGAAGGGGAGATCGGACGCGGCCTCGGGATCGAGGAGCCAGTTGTCGATGACGACTCGCAGCAAAACCGGCAAGGACAACGATAGTACGGCTGTCACGACCAGAGCGAACAAAGCTCCGGCCATCACCCACCGGTATGGCCGGACAAAAGGCAGGAACGCGATCAGCGCCCCGAGACCGGCACCCGAATCGACCGAAGCCTCAACGTCGCCACCAACAACGGCATACCGGTCTAGAGTGTTCCGGTAACGGTCAACCATGCGATTCCGGATTCCCGGCAACGACGAATGCATCGCGGCCGCCTTGAATGGTTCGACCAGCCCGACACCCGGCCAGAGACGCGCCGAACGGCCGCCGGACGATTGCACGAACAGCCGGCACCGGGACGGTCACGATCCGCATTCCCTGTTCATGCGGCCGTTGAATTCTCCCGGAACAGGATATCGTGATCCCGGAAGTCGGCAGTATCCATCCGCCGCCGGTTCGGCCCCTTGTCGGCTGCGACGGCCGTGCGACACTTCGCCACGGTTTGCCAATACCTCAACCCCGTAGAAGTCCGCAACGATTGGTCGTGAACGTCCTCAACCGGAATTTCAGGCGTCGTTCGGGTCTCCAGCCGTCAGTTCCGTCTGGACGTGAACGGATCCCGAAAGAGTTCTGTGAACCGGGCATCGGTCGGCGATCTCCATGAGACGTCTTCGCTGTTCGGCTGACAGCGGACCTGTGAGGTGAAGGCTCCTGCGAAAACGATCGATTCGATTGCCGGCGACCGGCGTCTTGCACGCCAGGCAATCGTCGGCATGGATCTTGTCATGCGACACCTCGACCCGGACATGTTCAAGCGGCCAGTTCTTGTGCCGTGCATACATGCGAACGGTCATCGACGTACAGGCGGCAAGGCCGGCAGACAGCAACTGATAGGGGGTCATCCCTTGACCGGATCCACCGAGTTTGGCGGGTTCATCCGCCCAGAGATGGTGTTGCGGACTGGCCAGGACTTGCTGGAGGAATCCGGCCGGTTCGACCTCCGATGATGACACCGCCCCTTCCGGGACGGAAGCTGATGTCTCCTGGACGGGAAGGTCCAGGTACCGGGCCACCCATGCCGCAATGACCTCCGCAGCGTATTCCGCATCCTCCCTGCGCGAAACCAGATGATCGGCGCTGTCCAGAGTGACGAAACTCTTGGGATGGCGCGCCGCCGAGAAAATTGCCGCGGCGTTTTCGATACCGACGGTCTGATCGATCGGCGAATGCAGAACCAGGAGTGCACGTCGGAGTTTGCCAATGGAATCGATCAGTTTCGTTGTCGACACATCATCGACAAAGGATTTCCTGACCGTGAACGTCCGGCCGGCAAGGGAAACCTCGGCTTCGCCCGTCGCCCGGATGTTCTCCAGTGACTCCCCGAAATTATGGAGGACATGCTCCGGATCGGACGGGGCTCCGATGGTCACGACAGCCTTGGCCGACGGGATCTCTGCAGCCGCTTTCAGAACCGCCGCGCCACCCAGGGAATGTCCGATGAGCAGGCTGGGTCCATCGATCCTGTCTTCCAGGGACTTTGCGGCCAAAACGAGATCCTGAACATTCGTGGAAAAACCGGTGTTGGCGAATTCCCCGCCCGAATGGCCAAGTCCGGTAAAGTCAAACCGGAGTACGGCCAGCCCCAGCGCGGCCAGTTTCTGCGAAATCCGGCGTGCGGCCGGAATGTCCTTCGAACAGGTGAAGCAGTGGGCAAACAGGGCGGTCGCGCGCGGCGATGCGGAGGGAAGGTCGAGCCTCGCCGACAACTGGTCTCCGGAGTGGCCGGCAAACGTGAGTCTTTCTTGGGGCAATGATCAGTCCAATGGTTTGATAGGATGGGATGGGTCGGGGATCATCCGCTGAGTTCACGGCATTGCATGACGAAGTTCGAGGTCCGGGCCGGCCCGGGAATTCGTCTGCAGATTCAAGCCGTCCCGGTTCCGACCTCGTCAGACTTCCGAACACGCTGCAGACTTGACGAACCCGTTACCATGACTGCCGCAATTCTTGAAGAGAACTCCGAAGCCCCGGCGTTGCGTCCCCGGTTCCTCATGCTGCCGACCATCTCCATTCGCGATCACGGTCTGTTCCAAGTCACGCCAACCCGCACACGTTCCGCCGATCCAATTCGATATTACGTATCTTTTTTTTATTGTCGCAGTCGAGGATAAACCAGTGCACAGTTTCGCCTGCGCTCAAGACTGGTTTCAGAAGGAAAACCACGGCGGCAAGACGTCGCGCTGACGCACGAATCTCAGCCCCGAAACCCGGAAATCGGTCTAGGGACATTCACGACACGGTCCTGTGGAGGTTGGGGGTCCGGTCCCTGCCCTTGGGCGGAAACGGCGCTTCAATGTCGCCCATGCATGTGGACAACGTGGCAGGACGATCATCGGAGATTCCACCGAGATCGATTTGCCAGGGACGGTCACGGGCAAGCCTGTCGGGCAAGCATCGCCGTCAACCTCGATCGGGAAGGGGCGGAGTTTGCACTCGAACTGACCAATCCGAACTCGGAACCGATCCCGGCTGGACTTGGCTGGCATCCCTGTTTTCCGCAATCGCCCCGAACGGCACTGCAGGTCTTCAGCGAAACGTTTTGGCTCCAGGGTCAAGAAGATCTACTGACTGATCCACTACGCGTATCGTCGACACCCGACTTTTCGGTTGCCCGTGCCGTACCGGCAAGTTGGCGCGACAACTGTTAAGAAGCATGGTCCGGTCACGCCGTGAGTATCCGTTCGGCCCAACCGTGGAAAATCGACCCGTGGACGAGTGAGCGAAATCTGCGTGCGCGTCCACCATGTCGCTAGCACAGGGGACGGTCTCCAATGACCAATCAGCGTGCGTGCCGCTCAAGGAACCGCTTGAGGTGTGCCATGAGCACCTCGGGCTGGTCGACGGGGATGAGCGTCCTGCTGTCATCGACCCAGACGAATTCGGTGTTCTAGAAGGAATCCTCGCGTCTTGGGATGGCGACAACAAGATGTTCGTCGACTTTTCCCGAGTTCCATAGACAGGTGGCAAGGCGAGGCTGGGTCCCCGAATGCATGGTCACGCAGATCTCCGTGAATCCGGCCTGCAAGGTCCATCCCGGAATGATATACCCGGATCCTCCGATTCCGAATGAGGACCGTGCCAAGGCGTGCCGAACGGTCGTCGAATCATGGCACGCCGACACTGGAGCGTGCGTGATGACTGACGGACTTCGCCGGGAACAGATCAACCATTACAATCACAACGGATACCTGGTCCTCGAATGTCGCATTCCCGACACGGTCATTCGGGCCATTCGTGATGAAATCGCCCGGTTCGAAGACGAGGCGCGGGGTCTGACAGCCTCCAACGACCGGCTGGACCTGGAAGACAGCCACAAGCCTGAGTCACCGCGCGTCCGCCGGATCAAGCTGCCCCACACAATCTCGGACGTGGTCAGGACCTTGATGGTTTCCGATCGCGTTCTGGCTCCGGTGCGCGACCTGATCGGACCCGACCTAAGGCTGCACACAACGAAACTGAACATGAAGTCCGCCGGTTTCGGCGCTTCTGTGGAATGGCATCAGGACTTTGCCTTCTACCCTCACACGAACGATGACGTCCTCGCCGTCGGCATCATCATTGACGACATGAGGCTCGAGAACGGGCCCTTGATGGTGTTTCCGGGAACGCACAAGGGACCGATCTTCGATCATCATTCGGACGGAGTCTTCGTTGGCGCCATGGACCTTGAAGCCTCGGGCCTCGACGTCAAGGAGGCTGTGCCTCTTTTGGGCCCGGCGGGCTCGATCACAATTCACCATGCGCGAATCGTCCACGGATCGGCACACAATTCGTCGGACCGAGATCGTCGTCTCCTGTTTTACGAATGCACGGCTGCAGACGCCTTCCCGGTAATGGGTTCGATGACGTCGTTCGGGACACTGGAGGAATACAACGACCGCATGCTCTGCGGGAAACCGACGATGACGCCGCGACTTTCGAATGTGCCGGTTCGAATTCCCCTGCCCCCTCCCGAACGGTGTGGATCGATCTACGAAGTGCAGGCGGGAATGAAGAATCGGAGCTTTTCAACGTGACGCCCGTCCTCAAGGTGTCGGATCGACGAATTCCTGCGTTCCTCGAAATTCGCAGCCGCGATTTAGGGGAGACGACGTCCGTGGAATCCACCGCGGCTGGCAGTGTCTACACTTGTTTCAGTCTCATCCCGAAGCTTGGGGCCCTGTCAGACCGGTCGTTTCGTTGACCAAGCGGTTGGATTCGAAGTCACTCCGAATTCCCCTTGGTCTGACGATCGACTGACTCGGCCCGGATCGCTTCCAGAAACGCCCGATGCCCGGAGGCGAGGTTCGTCGCCCGACGAAACCTTGTCTCGAGCGCGTCGGTCGCCTTCCGCGCATGCCGCCTCAAGTCCGGCCGGGCGCGGTGTTCGGTCAGGGCCAGATGCATGTCCAGAAGACCGAGATCGTCAAGGGCCGGATCGTAGAGTTGCTCCTCGATAGGCGGCACACCATTGGCCAGGGGCTGGAAGTCCGTGCGACGAGGCAACCGGCGCGACCATTGACGAAGGCGACGACGGGTTTCGGGGCCGATGCAGTGTGTCCTTACATCCCGCCAGAAAGTCGTGTCGGATCGTTCAGTCACGTAGTGCATGTTGATGAACGTCCAGAATCCATCGACCTGCCGGGCGATGTCACGATTGCAACGGCCGCGACCGGACGGCCATCGCCCGACGATTTCCCCCAGGTAGTACTGAGACAGGATCCCCATCTGTACAACCGTACCGTGGATGGAGGTCGCCTCCAGCGGTTCAAAGAAACTCTGGCTGTGCCTGGCCCCTACACTGTTGCCGATCCGGGCGTTGTCGAGCCGGTCGGAACGAATTCGGATGTCGGCGCCGGGTTCAATCGGGTTACCGAGAATGCTTTCGACCTCCCGGCAGGCCTCGTCGGGTCCGATGTGAGAGTCAGAAAAGACGTAACCGCAGCCTATGCGATTCTGCGTGGGAATTTTCCACATCCACCCCGACCCCAGCGCGTGTGCCAGCGTGAACGGGGAATCTCCCTTTTGTCAGGAATGGGCAGCCAAAACGGCATTGCACGATTGACCGGCAGCCAGTTGGCGTACGAATGCCAGCGGGCTCCCATGAGTTTGGCGATGACAGCTCGCCTGAATCCTGTTCAGTCGACGACGAAGTCGGTTCCGTGACGTGAACCGTCATCCAGATCCAACGCCATGATGTCTCCGGTTTCGGGATGGTGGTCGACACCCCGAAGAACGGCATCAATGCGGTCGATTCCCTGCGCATGCCTCTGCAGAAACTCCCCGACCCATGCCTGCTCAAAGTGATAGGCAAATCGAAACGACGATACCGGAATTGGCCGATCCGATCGCCGAAAGGCTATGGGCGCACGGCCTCTCCGCATGAGGCGATGAAACAGGTGGTGGGTGGCAACCGAGCGGCCGCGGGACAGAGCGTAGAGGTTCAGCCAGGAAGTCTCGGTTCCCTCCGGCGGAGGCGGGAGATCAGGTGAGGATCATCGATGGGGCCATCATATGTGACCTCCAGTTTCCTCCAGTCCTGATGGCAGATCCCGTACTTGATTGTGGCACCGGTTTCCCGCAGGAACTCGAACTCATCGGCACCGATCAGGTCCAGAAATCCCCGGAAAACGGCAGTCGTACCCTCGCCGACATCGATGCTCGGGATCCAGCTCGGTTCGATGACCGAAATCGTCGTGGCAAATTCCCGAAGCTCGGATTCGCGCCGTAGGACAAGGGCCGCGATCCAACCGCCCATACTACCACCGACGACGGTGATCCGGAACGGATCGGTCCCGTCAGCGTTCAATCCCGGCATCGGCACCGGTACCGGTCATCCAGGTCGGCAGCAGCGGTGAATGGGCGTCGAGAAGATCATCGACCAGCGATCGAATCTGCCGAACGTCAAGTTCTGCGGCCGTGTGTGGATCCAACATGGCCGCATGGTAAATGTGGTCGCGCCGTTCCTCCAGCAAGGCGGCGACGACAAGTTCCTGGACATTCACACTCGTTCGCATCAATCCGGCGAGTTGCGGTGGCAGAGTTCCGACTCGGATCGGCTGGATTCCGTTCCGGTCCACCATACAGGGAACTTCCACGGCGCAACCGTCCGGCAGAGACGTGATCAATCCGGTATTGGCGACATTGCCGTAGATGACCGACGGGGCTCCGGTCCAGATCGAATTGATGATCTCCGAGGCATATTCGTGGCTGGGTTCGACCTCAATCCGTTCGTTGTTTCGCAACGCCGTCGACTGTTCTTCCCATTCGGCGATCTGATGTTCGCACCGGGTAAGGTACTCGTCGAGGGGAATTCCGAAGGCATCGATCAGATCCGGACGGTCGGACTTGATGAACCACGGGACATACTCGGCAAAATGCTCCGAACTCTCGGTCACGAAGTACCCCAGATGGCGCATGACCTCGTAGCGGACAAGGTTCGGACAGCGGGGGTAGTCCGGGTTCGGCTTTGGCAGCGTGCCGGCTGCATATCCGGCGAGAAGTTCCGGATAGAGGTCGCGGCATTCTCCGTTTTCCCCGACGGTCTCGAGCTTGAGGTAAAAGGCCATGTGGTTGATGCCGGCACAGCGGTATCGGATGGACGCAGCGTCGACTCCGAGATCATGGGCAATGGTTTCCACCGTGCCCTGAACCGAATGGCAAAGGCCGACCGAGCAAATGTCGGGAAAGCGCTCCGCCAGTGCCCAGGTGTTGATGGCCATGGGATTGACGTACTGCAGCACTAACGCGTCGGGACAGAATCTCCGCATGTCTTCAGCGAGAGCCCACAAATGCGGCACCGTCCGAAGTCCTCGCATGATTCCGCCAATCCCGAGAGTATCGGCAATGGTCTGCCGAAGCCCATAGCGGGCCGGGATTTCGAAATCGGTGACTGTCGCTGGTCGATATCCGCCGATCTGGAATGCGACGATCACAAAGTCGGCACCATCGATCGCTGCGCAGCGGTCGAGATGGGCAGACACGCGGGCATTCGTGCCGACGCTGGCGATCAACCTGTTGGCCACGACTTCCGCATCATCAAGGCGGACCGGGTCGATGTCCATGAGCGCAATCCGGGAATCCTGAAGGGCCGGACGTTGCAAGATGTCGCCGACGACGGTCTTCATGAACACGGTCGAACCGGCGCCGACGAAGGCAATTTTAGGGTGTCGGCCCATGGATGCAGTCCCTTTTCCCTGTGGTCTTCCGAAACGGTTTCCTATTCGCGGGACGTCGAGAGTCTTCCGAATAACTACGATTCCATTCCGGGATCAAATTGTCGGCGATGCTGCCGGACATATAGCAAGTCCCGTCGCTTTCGCCACTGCCTGCGACAGATGCTCAGGCCGGAACGGCACCCCTTGGCGCGGTTCATCCGGCTTGGTTTCCAGGATGCGGTTCCGGGAAGGCCGGATGCTCAGATAGCGGTGGCCATCGTGCTTCAGGTCTACCCGGCCATGGGTGCCGATATTCCAGTGCTCACGGCTCGGACTTGGAGACATGGCTCTCCTGGACGTGAATCTCGGGGTCCGGGAATCCATTCTTCGGCCACTCCGATATATCGCAACCTGCTCGACCGGGAACTCAAAGTGATCGACGCCGTCAACCTGATCCAAGGGACTTGGGATCCCGTCGCGGCCACCGAGGCTGGCAAGACCATCCAGCGGGTCTGGACCGAAAACGTCTACACCGTCGGGCTGATGAAGGTGCCGGCTGCGCTCCTGATCAACAAGAGGATCCGGAACGCCCATCCCGGGACCCCGGTGTTCATGTTCGAGTGGGCTGAAGTCGGTGTGGTGCGTGAACGCCACTGGGCGCCGGCGGGTGAGCAGATCACCGAGTTGCTTCCCGGTCAGATTCCGGACGTATTGAACGGGTGAGCTGACCTGACCATGCGGACCTGCGGGCCACTCGCCTGGCGGGGCCAGCAGAAACCGGCTCGCGAGCCGGAACCCACCAATGACGGGACAAGGCGAAATGAATTGGGCCTTCTCGTTTTCATGGCGCAGCGAATTCTCGCGGCAATTCCCTGCTCATCGGTATTTCGGTCAATTCCTTCGGTCTGATCGTCGCCGTCCCCGGCGACTACGTCTACATCTGGCTCAACCCAATCTACCGGATCGGTGATCAGGTGACCGAGATCATCCGCGCCCACCCGAAGGTCTCCAAACAGGCGGTGAGGACTCAGGTCATCCAGTTGCTCCGGGAAGTCCGGATCGGCGAACCTTAAACCCGATTGTCCCAGTATCCTCACGAACTGTCCGGTGGTCAGCGCCAACGGGTGATGATCGCGATGGCGCTCGCCATTGAACCGGATCCATTGATGGCCCACGAACCGACGACCGTTCTCGATTTGACGGTCCAGGCCGAGATCCTGGCACTCCTCAAGGATATCCAGCGACGTCGCGGAATGGCGATCCTGCTGATCACCCATGACCTGACCGTCGTCTGTCAGACCTCCGACCGTGTCTGCCTGCGTCATGGAAACACGTTCGGTTTCGTACGATCGAACTGACCGATTTTAACGCTAGTTTCTTCAAGACAAATCCGTGCCGACCTCCGATCCCGACATTTTGGTCTATCCGAACAAAGGTCCATGAAGTCCTACAGGATCAGCACCGGCGAAGTCTAAGACCCGATGAAGACCTGTTCGTGTCTGACGCTCATCCTCGCCAACATCATCTATTGGCAGGCCCGGAAGTCTCGAAAATGACGGCCACGCCAAACTTTCCGTTTGACCGCGACCTGCTTCGCCAAATCAGCCCGATCGAATGGAAGAATATAGTCCGCTACGGCGAGATCAAAATCGACCCCACAAGACTACTCAGGCGAGGCCGTTAACGTGTATTTCAACACGAATCCGGCTAGAACCCTCTTGACCGTCCGCCACGGGAAGTGGTCATACTTCGGGTATGAAAACAGCCGTATCCATCCCCGACGACATTTTCGAACGCGCCGAGCGACTGGCCTCTCAGGAACGGCGGTCCCGAAGCGAAGTGTACGCCGTTGCGCTCGACGAATATCTCGCGCGCCATGCACAGGACGAGGTCACCGACTCGATGAACCAAGTATGCGACGAGATCGGAGGGAACGATGATGCCTTCCTCGCCGCCGCCGGCAGGCGAGTGCTCGCCGCCACCGAATGGTGATTTCCCAGGGAGATGTGTGCTGGGCCGAATTGCCGGAGCCGTCGGGTTCGGGGCCGGGCTTTCGCCGCCCGGTGGTCGTCGTCCAGGGGGATGCGCTGAACCGAAGCCGTCTGGCCACGGCGGTCTGCATCCCGCTCACGAGCAACCTTCGGTGGGCAGACGCGCCGGGGAACGTGCTGTTGACCGCCGCGATGACGGGCCTGCCGAAAGACTCCGTCGCCAACGCGACGCAGATCGTCGCGCTCGACCGGCCGCTTCTCGAAGAACGCACGGGCCGGATTTCGTCGGCCAAGCTCGCTCTGCTGCTTGCCGGCATCGGCACCGTCCTCGGCCGTTAGGATCGCAGGCGGCTTTGGCGCATGGCACTTCGTACTCTCCCCAGCGCTGTCTGGCCTATCCTCCAGCCGGTGCCGGGTTTACGGACCGACGGGCGGAGGTCGGGAAATATCGGGCTGGGTCGAAGAGGCGCCATAAGGTCCCGTTCTACCTAGCCTGACCGGACGTCATGGATCGATTCCCGAATGAACTCTCCGGCGAACAGCGCCAGCGGATCGCCACTGCCCGGGCGATGATTCTCAAACCCCGATTCGTCCTTCTCAACGAACCGACATCGGCGCTTGACCACTCCATCCAGGCCCAGGTCATCGATCTTCTGTGGAACCCCCGTCGCAAACACGGTCTCGGCTATCTGTTCGCCAGCCATGACCTGAAGGTGATCCGGGCCCTCTGCCACAATGCCATCGTCATGCAACACGGCCGGGTGGTCGAACGGGGATCGACGCAGGACGTCCAGGAAGACCTGCAAACCGACTATACAAAACGGCGGGTCCACGCCGCTCTTGACCTGTCTCCGGCGGCGTGATCGGCGGCCGGCAGACAACAGGAGTTCCAAGTCATGACCGCAACCACAGCGGTTTCTCTTCCAAGAACCAGCCAGGAAAACGAATGATGATGACCGAATCAACCGACAACCCCGGGAAAGAAACAGGCTCCGATTCGGACAAGCCGACGCGATTCCGCTCGCAGCAATGGTTCGACAATCCCGGCAATCCCGGGATGACGGCGCTTTACATCGAGCGTTACCTGAACCAGGAGTACACGCAGTCAGAACTGCAGTCCGGCCGACCTGTCATCGGAATTGCTCAGACGGGTTCTGATCTCTCGCCCTGCAACAAGATCCATGTATTTCTGGCCGATCGGATCAAGGCCGGTATCCGGGACGCTGGCGGCGTACCAATGGAGTTCCCGGTTCATCCGATCCAGGAAACCGGCAAGCGCCCGACGGCGGCTCTGGACCGCAACCTGGCCTATTTGTCGCTTGTCGAAGTCCTTCACGGCTACCCGATCGACGGGGTGGTGCTGACCACAGGGTGCGACAAGACCACCCCGGCGATGCTGATGGGAGCGGCAACTGTCGACCTCCCTGCCATCGTGCTCTCCGGTGGTCCAATGCTGGATGGCTGGTGGAACGGCCAGTTGGCCGGGTCGGGAACGATTGTCTGGGAAAGCCGTCGGCTTCTGGCCGAGGGCCGCATCGATTATCCGGAATTCCTTAGCCGAGCCTGCGCGGCTGCCCCCTCGCTGGGCCACTGCAACACCATGGGCACGGCCAGCACAATGAACGCCATGGCGGAAGCGTTGGGAATGAGCCTCCCCGGGTGCGCAGCAATCCCGGCGCCGTTCCGGGAACGCATGGCCATGGCCTATGCGACAGGCGTTCGCGCTGTCAAACTGGTATTGGAAGACCTTCGACCGTCGGCAATTCTGACCCGCCAAGCCTTCGAAAACGCCATCGTCGTGAATTCGGCGATCGGCGGCTCGACCAATGCACCACCACACCTCCAGGCCGTCGCCCGCCATGCCGGGGTCGAATTGGATGTTACGGATTGGCAGCGCATTGGCTTCGATGTTCCGCTGCTCGTCAATCTCCAGCCCGCAGGTGAGTTCCTCGGCGAGGCCTATTTCCGGGCCGGCGGGGTTCCGGCCGTCATGGGCGAACTGAAGGCCGGGAACCGGCTTGACACCAATGTCCTGACGGTGACCGGCAATCGGCTTGGAGACAACTTGGGCGAGACGCGGTCCGCCGATCAGGCCGTCATCCGGCCACTCGACAACCCCCTTCGGGACAAGGCCGGATTCCTGGTTCTAAGCGGCAACCTTTTCGACAGCGCGCTCATGAAGACTTCGGTAATCTCCGCCGACTTCCGTTCCCGGTTTCTCTCCGACCCTGGTTCGGAAGGCGTCTTCGAGGCGAAAGCCGTCGTATTCGAGGGGCCGGAGGACTATCATCATCGAATCAACGATCCGGAACTCGACATCGGCGATCGGAGCATCCTGTTCATTCGGGGCGTCGGCTGTGTCGGGTACCCCGGATCCGCTGAGGTCGTGAACATGCAGCCGCCTGACGCTCTGATCGGACAGGGGATTTATCACCTGCCGACAGTCGGCGACGGCCGGCAGTCCGGTACGTCCGAGTCTCCTTCAATCCTCAACGCGTCACCCGAGGCCGTCGTCGGCGGCGGGTTGGCGCTGATCCGGACCGGTGACAGGGTTCGGCTTGATCTCAACCGCTGCCGGCTCGATGCGCTGGTGGATAAAACTGAATGGAAGGCCCGACGTGAGGCGTGGCGGCCACCAGACCTCGTCAACCAGACTCCCTGGCAGGAACTCTACAGAATGCATGTCGGCCAGCTCGCTGAGGGCGGCTGCCTCGAATTTGCCACCGAGTACCGCCGGGTCGCGTCACAACTGCCCCGTGATAATCACTGAACGGGACTGACCGAGTTCGGAACGCAAGTCTGGGAGACCCGCCCTGGCCCGGATCATCGATCTACGCAGCGATACCGTCACTCGCCCTTCGGCGCAGATGCGGCAGGCGATGGCGGATGCCGAGGTCGGAGATGACCAGTATGGCGACGACCCGACCGTACGGAGGCTTGAGGCCATGGCGGCGGAGCGTGTCGGCAAGGAGTCCGCGCTGCTCGTTCTCAGCGGCACCATGGGAAATCTGGTTGCCATTCTCACTCTGGCCCGGAACGGTGACGCCCTGCTGGCGGAGAAGCGTTCGCACATCGTAGAAAACGAGGCTGGCCATGTCGCGGGCGTTTGCGGCGTATTTCCCCGGGTCTTCGACGCGGGACCAGCTGCCGCGACGCCAGCCGCCGTCGAAGCCGCCCAACTGCCGGATCTTCCGCATCACCCCCGTCCGACGCTTCTTTGCCTCGAAAACACCCACAATGCCGCTGGCGGTGTCTGCGTCACCGCTTCCGAAACCCGCGCCCTCGCCGAAGTCGCTCGCAGAATGGGACTGCATGTCCACATTGATGGCGCCCGAATTTTCAATGCCGAGACGGCGACCGGGGACAATGCCGCAGCTCTCGCTGCCCCCGCCGATACCCTGACATTCTGCCTCACCAAGGGACTCGGCGCTCCGGTCGGTTCACTGCTCTGCGGACCGAGGGACGTCATCGAACGGGCCCGGCGAAGCCGGCAGATGGTCGGGGGCGCCATGCGTCAGGCCGGCGTCTTTGCCGCGGCCGGGATCGTCGCGCTTGAACACGGAATTCCCGGACTCGCTGCCGATCACGCCAATGCGCAGATCCTCGCCGGTGGGCTGGCCAGGTTCGGCCTGTCGATAGACCAAAGCGGTGTGGAGACCAACATCGTTTATGTCCAAGTGCCGGATTCAGTGATCCCTCCAAGTCGGCTGGCGTCCCGGCTGCGAGCCCTTGGCGTTCTGGTCAATGAACCGAAGGGAAACCGCTTTCGATTCGTTCTTCATCGCCACATCTCTCGGGCAGATGTGGAGCGTACGATCGAAATTCTCGGAACCGTGCTCTCCAATTGACCGGCCTGCCGCCCGCCCTCGAGAGGTTTCCTGCAATGGGGATCAATCGGGGTGGTGCCACCAGTGAACCCCTTCGGACCGTACTGTAACTCCACATCATTACCGGATCCGAACAGGAATTCCTGTCGTGCACTCAGTACCGGCAGGGTTCACGGTTGGCTCCAAGGTCGCCACTGCGGAATCTGGCAAGGCACTTTGGCCTTGTAGCGCCGGTGGCTGTCATCGAACCTCCGCTCAAGGTCCGGTTCCTCGACGATCGGAAAGTAGATCGCCTTCGTTCGGCGCGAGGACGCCGCCGGCTTCGGATTCGCGAGCTCCGCCCGCCGGAGCTGAATCATCTCTTGGCGGAAGCGCGTGTTCACGCCGAACGCCGCCGCGATGGAGCGCATCCTCGACCGTTGGCCGCTCGCCGCCTAAGGTTCCGAAACGACATACCCGCGCCGCCACCCGCCGTGATCCGTATGGCCGGCCGGGCGGCGGCCGTCCGAAGGAGAGTTCCATGACCGCACAGACCCTGCCCGACGAACCGAATTACTGTTTCGCGCCGGCCTACGACGTCGAGGCCGATGTCCAGCAGATCCGGATTGTGATTGAGGGCCTTGCCGGACATATCCCGACCGCGCTGGTGGCGCTCGATCTCGACGATGCCCTGTCGATTTGCGATCGATTGAACCTCCGGCTCGGACTCGACCGAGAGGCGTGGACCGCCATGGCCGCCGCATCCATGCACGCCGAGGACGGCGAACCCAACGGCGGGATCTGGCACTGAACCGCTTGCCGTCTCGCGATCGGCGTGACAGAGCAGGGGCAGGTGCGGCCAGTGGCCGTCAGCATGCCGGGGAGTGTTCCGCAGTCCATGCCCGAGAGCAAGCACAGCGTCCATTCCGCGTTTCGCGAGAAACTCGTCGAGCACATCCTGGTCGGAGAGTTGCTGAAGCGGTCCTGGCAAGGAGGCGACTGCTCGATCGAAGTCTCGAGACCCGAAGTCGACCGTGCCGGCTATGACCTCATCGCCGAGTGCAACGGCCATGTTCGCCATATCCAGTTGAAGAGTTCGCATCGCGGTTCAAAGACTTCAAGACAGAGTGTCAGCCTTACCCTGGCCAAAAAACCGTCGGGCTGCGTCGTCTGGGTGTATTTCGATCCCGACTCTCTCGAACTCGGGCCTTTCCTATATTTCGGTGGCGAGCCCGGCAAGAAGCTGCCCAAACTCGACGCCTTCAAGACCGCAAAGCACACCAAGGGAAACGCCCAAGGCGTGAAGGCCGAGAAACCCAACCATCGCGTCGTAAACAAGGGCCAATTCACGTGCATCGAATCAATCGAGGGCCTGTGGGACGAATTGTTCGGCGATACCTGACCCGGCCCGTTGAAAGCCAAAATCGCCACTGACCGGCTGCGCAGCCGGCCCGCCGCGTTCCGCTGTCCTCTATTCCCGAACCATTCCTTGCCGCCGTGTTTCTTGGCTTCCGCCGGCGTCCATGACCGCACGAACCGGTTTCGGGTCCGCCGTCGGAAGAAGTCACGGGCCACAGCCCCGCCGGGGGCTCCGAACCAACAAACTCACACCCCCCGAAACTCCTGCCGCCGGCCGCCGCCCAAGCTGCGCAGCCGGCCCACCCACGTCCGCGGTCAGCCGTGAGCGCGCGAACCGCCACCAGGCGACCCAAACGGTGGCGCCGAAGTTCAATGCACAGACGGCAATCACATCGGAGCCGGGCTGCACCGAGAACACCGACGCCGCGCCGGTCAACGCAACGATCTCGATTGCCAGCCACCGCCCGGCTTCCTGGCAACCGAGCCGCCAAAGCCGGCGGCAGCGGAGGTCCAACGGCAAGCCGCAGGACGCGACCGGGGCAAGCGACCCCAGCGTCGACGGCTGGAACCCATGCCGCATGATCCAGTTCCGCTTGTCCATGCCCGTGCGATGCCCCGGAACCGATGGACATTCGAACGGAAGCGCCACATCCGCTATTTCAGAGGCGGAGGGAGCGAGCCGGAAGCGAAGCGGCTCCTGGAGAGGGAGCGGCGATACCAGCGACCGGAAGGACGGAAACATGGCGACACTGACCTATGCCGGGATCGGCGCGCGCGCCTCGCCGCCGCAGACCCTGGCGGACATGACGACGATGGCGGGTTGGCTGGCCCGGACCGGCTGGCATCTCGCGAGCGGCGGCGCGGACGGAGCCGACACTGCATTTGCTGCGGGTGCGCCGGCCGGCCAACGGACGATCTGGCTGCCATGGCATGGCTACAACGGGAATCGCGGACCCGACTGCCGGGTGCTGTCCGGGTCGGCGCTGGCGGAATGCATGGACGTCGCTGCCGGCCTGCATCCCGCCTGGGACCGCTGCCTGCCGGCCGTCCGCAAGCTGCACGCCAGGAACGTCGCCATCCTCGGCGTGACTCGGGACCGGCCCGTCGATGCCTGCGTTTGCTGGTCGGAATGCGGCGAGGCGGTCGGTGGCACCGGCACGGGCATCCGCATTGCCGAGGCCCACGGCATTCCCGTGCTCAATCTCGGCTCGATGACGCCGCGCGCCGTCTGCGAACGCTTGGCCACGATCCGAAGGGTCGCCAATTAGAGAAGGAGACCGGTGCGTGACGGGCGAAAGCCCGGCAGGCCGGAGGGAGAGGGTTCCATGCGCCTATGCCGGGACGGGGCATCGGCACAGGGAGTTTGGCCTATGTTACTCGCACCATTCGTTTCCGCCATCGATTTCGAGATCCCGTCCGGCAGCGACGTACTCGCCAAGATCGGCGTCCAGCCCGCCTCCGTCCGGGAGGCCATCGCCGAGGACCGGGCGCTCCGCTGTTCCTACTGGGCGACGGTGTTTCCCGCACGGCGTTTCGCGAACCTCGCCCCGGCGCTGCCCTTGGAGCCGGGCCTGGACGCTGACGGACACGACGGGCTTCGGAACCCGGCTCCGGCGCACCGTCCGGCAGGGCGGAAGTGGAGGATGGCCTGAGAGGGGTGAGCGGAAGGGGGTTCGGGGAGAGACCCGGATCCGGGCGTTCCCCCGCCTCCCGCAGTTCGCAACCCATCGTCATCAACTCGTCCATGAAGAAGAACGTCATGGCATTCGGACAGAACAGAGTGGAACTGATCGATCGCCTCGGCACCGACGTCACCGTCAACCACCTCACCTCGGGCGGCCGCGTCGCCAACCTGAGCATCGCCACCGACGAGAGCTTCCTGAAGCGCCAGACCGGCGAGAAGGTCGACCGAACCGAGTGGAACCGGGTCGTCACCTTCCAGAACGGGCTGATTGACATGTTTGAAAAACACCCGAAACTGTCCACATAGAAGAGCTTCTACGTCGAGATCAGCCGTGCATGGCACAATGCCGAGTTGGTCACAGACGATGCGAAGACGCTGCGCGAGACCCTGGAAGCCGCCGCCGGCGTGCGGATATCCGGGCTCGAAGGGACCGGCGCGGCAGAGAAGGCACTTGCCGAAGCGAAAGACCTCGGTCAGGAGAAAGCCCGCGGCGGTGAGAAGGAGCGCGGGCGCGGACTGGAGGACATGTTTGAGCAGTCCGCCCGCGACCGTGCCGAAGCTGCGGCGCATGCTGTCGTTCCTCCAGGACAAGGAGCACGAGGCCGAATTGCGGACGGTTCCGGGCCGGAAGGTGCACCGGCTTGCCGGCGACCGCAGGGACGTCTGGAGCCTGTCGGTGACCAGGAACTGGCGGCACACCTTCCGGATCGACCGCACCGAGGGTGAGTTCGTCGACCTCGACTACGAGGATTATCCCTAGGAGACGGCGATGGGCACGACACGGGGTTTGCGGATGAAGAACCCGGCCCACCCGGGCGGGTTCGTAAAGAGCGAGATCGTCGAGGCGATGGGCCTGTCGGTGACCGGTGCCGCGTCGGCGCTGGGGGTCACGCGCCCGGCGCTGTCCGCGCTGCTCAACGAACGGGCGAACCTCTCGCCCGAAATGGCGCTCACGATCGAGAAGGTATTCGGCGTGCCGATGGACACGCTGTTGCGCATGCAGACCAGCTACGACATCGCCCGGGCACGCGAACGCGAGAACGAGATCGACCTCGTTCCATTCGAAAGGCGGGTTGCCTGTGCGTGCGTTGTTGCATGAGATGACGCTGCCGGCGGACGGACGAAGCGCCGGATGAGCGTAGCGGGAATCGACGGAGGCTCGTTTCGCGGCGCCTTCGACCGGTTCGACGAACTGGTCAAAGCGAAGTCCGGTCATCCGTTCCGGAACTTCAACGAGGGTCTTGCCTCCGTCTGGGAGAGCTACAAGCCACGTCTGCGCGATCACGCGCTCGGCATTTTGAGGCCCGGGGATTGGGTCGAGGACGAGATCGGCTCCGGCGCGATCCTGAACCGGACGATCGAAGCGATCGAGATTCAGGAGGGTCGCCATACCAACAACCTGGTCTTCTGGCAGAACCGTTTCGGTCACGCCAACCGGGATCACCGCGCATTGCTGGAGGCCGAATCCGACACTGTCCGGCGGGATGTGCTCGAAGCCTTGCTGTTCGGCCTCTATCGCGGCGGCGTGGACGAGGGTGTCGCCTTCGATGATTTGAGGGATGCGACGGGCGCCAGGTACCCGCTTCTGGCTTATCTGTACTTCCTCAAGGACATGGACCGGTTCATGCCGATCCAGCCGACCGGATTCGACCGTGCCTTCGATGCTCTCGGCATCGGGTTCACCACCCTGCGGCAATGCAGCTGGGCGAACTATGCGGAGTTCAATGCGACGCTGGACGGGTTGCGTCCGCTGATCGCGGACGCGGCCGGCCTCGACGACGTCCGGCTTGTCGATGCGCATTCCTTCTGCTGGATGTTGTCGACGCTGTTGAAGCAGGAGATCGAAGGCACGCTCGAGCGTGCACCGGACCGCCGGGACGAGGGACGCGTCCTGGGCGGGCGCGAAAAATCTGTCGTCGCGATGCGATTCGCGGTCGAGGACACGGCGCGAAGTGCGAGGGGGCAAACCGTCGAGCACAGGGTGAAGAACAAGGAACTGCGAATGAACGGTGCGGCGCTGGAGAGACTCCTTACGTCCCTGCTCGAACTCCAGGGCGACCGCTGTGCGTTGACGGACATCCCGTTTCACTTCCACGGGTCGGGAGCGGACAACAACCTGCTGCCGTCCGTGGACCGGATCGACAGCGACGGCCACTACGAGACCGGAAATATCCAGATCGTCTGCCGTTTCGTGAACTTCTGGAAGAGCGACACTGACGATGTAGAATTCAGGCGGCTGCTGATGCTCGTCCGCGGCGAGGATGAGACGGAATGACCCGCGTCACCCGCGTCCGGCTCTTCGGATGAACAGAGCTTGCGCGGCATGGACAGCTTAAAAGCAAATCGCAGCGTTACTTGCCGACCTTCCTTAAGTCGGGTCTACCGTTTGTTGTCGGTATCGCGGGCGCTGAACGACCTGGAAAAGCTCTTCCGTATATGGTATGGTGATCACCCCCCGGTAAAACCAGGACGGTCACATTGCCCTGCTCGTTGAATATCGCGCCGGGCGGTGCGGTGAAGGCATCGTCCGCGTCGGTTTCCTTGGCATCGGCGTAATTGCTGCGGCCGTTCAGACAGTCGCCCGTGATGAGCACATTGCTTCGATTGTCCTGAAGCTGCTTGAGGACAAGCTGCCTGGGGAATCCATTGCGCCCGTACTCCGTGGAAATGATCGCGACCTCGGATAGCATTTCCGCGGCCAATCGACTGCCAGTGCTCGTTTCCGAACTTTGGTGGCTGACTTTCAGGACATCGATGTCATTGCCGTGGGGGATGGTGCAATCGTCTGTTCAGTCCACGGGACGCGTCGAGAGAAACATACGCCATATACGTTCGGCATACATGGCCGGGCGCCACATCAACACCCCGCTTGACGAACTCAACGCCGACGCCCACGCTTCGAGTCTCGGGCCGGCCCTCAAGCGCCCGTGGCCGGAGGATGACGGCATCCATGTATCAGACAATAGACGTGCCGAAACCGGCTGCCCGATTTGTCAATTGCCGGGTCCGTGTCTCGGCGGCTACAGGCAGGCCCTGTAAAGCGCCCGCGTGGATTCCACCGTCAATTTGATCGGGTTGCCGCCCGCCGTGGGATCGGCAAGCGCCCGGGCGGTCAGCCAGTCGAGGTCGGGGTCCGCGACCCCCAGTCCGCCAAGTGTGTCCGGAATGCCGAGGCGCCGGGTCAGCCCGACGACAAATCCCAAGAAGCCGTCGAAACCGCCGTCGATACCGAGGTAGGCGGCGGCACGTTCGATTTGGCGTTCGATCGCCGGCCGGTTGAACGCGAGCACTGCACGCATGACCACGGCATTCGTGGTTCCGTGATGCGTGCCGTAGCGGGCGCCGATCGGATGGGAGAGCGCATGAATGGCGCCCAACCCCTTCTGGAAGGCAACGGCGCCCATCGAGGCTGCCGCCATCATCTGAGCCCGGGCCTCAATGTCACTGCCATCGGCATGGGCGCGCGGAAGGAATTCGGCGGCAATGCGCAACCCTTCGACGGCAATCCCCTGACTCATCGGGTGAAAATGGGGAGAGCAATACGCCTCCAGACAATGGGCGAAGGCGTCCATTCCAGTTCCCGCCGTCATGGCCGGGGGCAACCCCAGAGTCAATTCGGGGTCGCAAATGACATCGACCGGCAGAATCCGGGGATGGAAGATGATCTTCTTCTCTTCGGTCGCAGAGTTCGTGATGACCGATGCACGACCGACCTCGGATCCCGTACCGGCCGTCGTCGGCACGGCAATGTTGGGGGCGATCACCGTCGCGTCCGCCCGCGTCCACCAATCACCGATGTCCTCGAAATCCCAGACAGGCCGGGTCTGGCGGGCCATGAAGGCAATGGCCTTGCCGAGATCAAGCCCCGAACCGCCGCCGAAAGCCACCACGCCGTCGTGCCCTCCGTCGAGAAAGGCCCGGATTCCGTCGGCCAGGTTGCGGTCGCTCGGGTTCGGGTCGACATCAGAAAAGATCGCCCTCCCGTATCCTTCGGATTCGAGGATGCCGAGTGCCCGCCGCGTAATGTCGAGCCCTGAGAGCCCCCGGTCAGTGACGAGCAGCGGGCGGGACATGCCGGCCTCCGAACAGGCCCTTCCCAGTTCCCGGACCCGGCCGGCGCCAAAGCGGACCCGGGTCGGAAAGCTCCAGTTTCCCGTCAGTTCCATGGTCAGCCCTTTTTCAGATGGCAGGATTTCGGCCGGGTGAGATTGTGATAGCCGATCACCGACAGGGCACCACCCCGGCCCGTGTCCTTGCGACCTGTCCAGCAGAGCCACGGGTCCAGGTAGTCACAGCGGTTCATGAACACAGTGCCGGTTTCGACTTCGCCGCCAATCTTCTCGGCCCTTTCGAGATCGACGGTCCAGAGCGATGCGGTCAGACCGTAGTCGCTGTCGTTCATCAGTTCGATGGCTTCCTTGTCACTGCCGACCCTGACTATGCAGACCACGGGGCCGAAGGACTCCTCACGCATGATCCGCATTGAGTGATCAGCATCGACCAACACCTGGGGCGCCAAATAGGCGTTCCCGTCGTCAGCAGGAAACTCCCCGGAATCCACCAGCGCCTTTGCGCCTGCCCGAACCGCCTCGGCCACCTGCCTACGGACGGTTTCGGCAAATCGGGGCTGGGCCATGGGACCCAGGGTCGTTTCGGGCTGGAGTGGATTGCCGAGAACATGCGACCGGGCGATGTCGACCGCCCGTTCGACGAATTCGTCATGAACGGTGTCCGCGACGTAAATTCGTTCAATGCCACAGCAGCATTGGCCGGAATTGAACAGAGCCCCGTCCATCAACACATCCGCGGCAACTGGGAGATCAGCGTCCTCCATGACATAGCCTGGATCCTTCCCGCCAAGTTCCAGCCCGACCCCGGTGAAGGTTCCGGCTGCGGCGGTCTCGATCACCCGCCCCGCTTCCACCGAACCGGTAAAGTTGACGTAACCGAAAGACCGCTCGCGGATCAGCCGGGCCGTGGTCGCATGATCAAGGGCCAGATTCAGGAAGATGTCCTCGGGAATCCCGGCCCTGTGAAACGCATCGGCCAGCCGTTCTCCGGCCAGCAGAGTCTGAGTGGCCATCTTGAGCACAACGGCGTTGCCTGCGATCAGGGCGGGCGCCACCGAATTGATCGCCGTCATGTAGGGGTAGTTCCACGGCGCGATGACAAGGACCGCGCCATGCGGCTCCCGGAGAATGTACCGGCGGAAGCTGTCGCTGTCTTCGATTTCGATGGGGGCAAGCGCCGTCTCTGCCATGTCGGCCATGGCATTGGCACGTTCGCTAACGCCACCAAATTCGCCTCCATAGCGAATCGGGCGTCCCATCTGCATGGCGAGTTCGGGAACGACGTCGTCATTCATCTCGCCAAGGAGAGCGACACCGGCGCGGACACGTCGGATTCGCTCAATGAGCGGGACACGGGACCAGCCCGGTTGGGCTTTCCGTGCCCGGGCGATCCTCCCCGCCGCCTCGTCCGGTGTCAGCGCGGACCTTTCAGCAACGAGCGAACCGTCAATCGGCGAAAGACACCGGAGACCTGGCGTTCCCGTTCCCGTCATCCGTTCACGCCCTCTCGAAGCCGCGCACCACCTCGTAGTCGGTGACTTTCCGGTCGAATTCCTCCTGCTCCCATTCGGCGGCGCGGACATAGTGGTCAACAACTCCATCGCCCATGGCCTGCCGCAGCATGGCCGAATCCCGCAGGGACCGGGTCGCCGCCCTCAGCGTTCCCGGGATCGAGCGAACGCCTTCCGCCCGGTAGGCGTCACCGACAGCAGGATCCTCCAGCGGCAGGCCTTCCTCAATTCCGGAAATGCCGGCAGCAATCTGGCCGGCGAGTGCCAGATAGGGGTTCAGATCGGCGCCGCTGATCCGGCACTCGATCCGAACCGAAGGCGTATCCGCTCCGGAAATCCGGTAACCTGCTGTCCGGTTGTCGATGGACCAGACTCTCTTGGTGGGCGCAAAGGTGTCTGCGATGAAGCGCTTGTAGGAATTCACATAAGGCGCAAGAAACACCATCTGGTCGTCGGAATACTTGAGAAGCCCGGCAAGATAGTAGCGCATCAGTGAAGACATGCCGGCCTCGGCAGAGGCATCGAAAAAAACCGGTTCCCCGCCCTCGGCGACCAGCGACTGGTGAATGTGACAGGATGATCCGGCCGCATCGTGATGCCACTTGGCCATGAACGTGAGCGCCCGGCCCTTCAGGAAAGCGATCTCCTTGATGCCGTTCTTGGCAAAAACGTGGGAATCAGCCATGTCCAGCGGGTCGGCATAGCGGATGTTGATCTCCGCCTGCCCGGCGTCGGCCTCGCCTTTGGTGTTCTCGACCGCGATTCCGGCATCGTGCAGGCCGTTGCGAATTGCCTGCATCAACACCTCTTCCCGCGTGGTCTGGAATACGTGATAGTCCTCATTGTAGGCGCTGATCCGGGTCATGTTCCGGTAACCCCTGTCACGAAGCGTTTCGAAGTCCTCGCGAAAGACGAAAAACTCGAGTTCGGTCGCCATACGCGACCGGTAGCCAAGAGCCGCGAGGCGCTTTCGCTGACGTTTCAGGATCGTTCGGGGTGCATGCGGCACCGGTTCATGGCCATGGTGGTCGAAGAGGTCGCAAAGAACATAGGCCGTCCGCTCGAGCCAGGGCACGTACCGCAACGTCGTCAGGTCCGGCCGCATCACGTAGTCGCCGTAGCCCGTGGCCCAGCTGGACTCCCTGTAGCCCGGAACGGGCGCCATCTCGATGTCTGTGGCCACAAGATAATTGCAACAGTGAGTCTCTTCCCATGCACTGTCGATGAAATGCGAGGCATGGAATCGTTTCCCCATCAACCGACCCTGCATGTCGGGAATGGCGGCGACGACGGTATCGATGGAACCGTCGGCAACCCGCAACTTCAGGTCCGAAAGCGCCGCCGAAGACACATCCGTGTCGGTCATGGAAGACTCCCGTCATTCTCCGGATCGAACCGCGGGGGCCCCCCCCCCCCGGGGGGCCCCCCGCCCGCCACCCCCCCCCCCCCCCCCCCCCCGGGGGAAAGAGAGGGGGGGGGGGGGGGGGCGCCCGCCCGGGGGGAGGGGGGGGGTTTAAATTTTT
>JAPPHA010000077.1:0-34335 GCA_028874915.1 Paracoccaceae bacterium | reverse complement strand
AAACTTCTGGTCCTAAAGCGCCGCCTAATACACATCGGTGTGGGTATTGTATGACTCCCTTAATTCTCCGTTTCAACCCGGGGGGCCCGGCCCCGGGGGGGGCCCCCGCGGCCGGAAGTCCCCGGCACCACCGGCGCCGGGGAAAATATTCAGCCGTAGCGGTAGGGCCGGCCGGCCTTGAGCATGTCGGCGTTATACTTCTTGAAGATGTCGACAACCTTGGCCTTGACTTCGGATTCGGCCGCGATTTCATCCCAGAACTTCAGGGCGGCGGCCTCGACAACGGCCCACTCCTCGTCCGGAATGGCCGTCAGCTTCATCTTGGTGCCGTTAACCCGCAGGAAGGCCTCGCCGCCCCAATACCACCATTGCCGGTAGTAGTGGGAGCTGTCCATCGTCAGCTTCAGGAGTTCCTGAAGGTGCTCGGGAATGGCGTTCCAGCTGTCCATGTTGGCAAAGAACGACCCGGCCCAGGCGCCGGAAATGTTGTTGGTCAGGAAGTAGTCCGTGACATCGGCCCAGCCGACAGTGTAGTCCTCGGTGATTCCAGACCAGGCGACGCCGTCGAGTTCGCCGGTCTGGACCGCAACTTCAATGTCCTCCCAGGGCAAGGTGACCGGGACCACCCCGAACTGGCTCAGGAAGCGGCCGGCGGTCGGGAACGTGAACACGCGCTTGCCCTTCATGTCTTCCAGACTGTGGATCGGGTCCTTGGTTGCAAAGTGGCAGGGGTCCCAGGCGCCGGCGGAGAGGTGCTTGACGCCAACCGCCGAGTACTCGGCATCCCAGATCTCGTTGAGTCCGTACTGATTGAACAGGACCGGCACATCCAGCGAGTATCGGCTGGCGAAGGGGAAATAGCCGCCGAACACCGTCACCTCGGTGGGCGAGGCCATGGAGTCATCATCGGATTGAACGGCATCGATGGTGCCCTTCTGCATCGCCCGAAAAAGTTCGCCGGTGGGTACGAGCTGATCGGAGAAGAACAGTTCGATCTGCATTTCGTCGCCGGCAACCTTGTTGAAACTTTCGATCGCCGGCTTGACGACGTGCTCGGCGAGAGCCGGGCCGGCATAGGTCTGCATGCGCCAGCGGATCTTGGACTGGGCATGGACGGCAGGCGCCGCAAGCGCCGCCGCGCCAGCGACGCCGGCCGTCGTCAGGAAATTTCGTCTTGTTGTCATCGTGTTCTCCTTTTCTGGCTCGATGAAAGCCCGGACACCGCATCCAGGCACGTCACAGTTGTTCCCCGGTCGCCCCCGGGATTCCATCTCCGATCCGAATTCGCCGCGAGATTCCGGCCAGGATGCCGCGGCGGCCCGGAACGATCGCCGGGCCCTGTCTTGGAGTTTATCGGGCGTAAACGGTTTCCGGCAACCACAGCGCCACATCCGGAAAGACCATGACCACGGCAAGCGCCAGAATCATCACTCCCACGAACGGCAATATGGATCCGTAAATATCGCGAAGGGTGATTTCCGGAGGCGCCATGGCCCGCATGAGGAAGAGATTGTAGCCGAATGGCGGCGTCATGTAGGCGATCTGAGTGGTGATCGTATACAACACGCCGTACCATATCAGATCGAAGCCAAGCGCCTTGACCAGGGGAACATACAGGGGCGCCACGATAACCAGCATGGCAGTGTCGTCAAGAAACGTTCCCATGACCAGGAACGACAACTGCATCATGATCAGGATAACCCAGGGGTTGAGCCCGAGTTGTTCCGTGAACAGGTTGTCGATAGCCCGCACAGCACCGAGGCCATCGAAAACGGCACCGAATCCGAGTGCGGCGAGAATGATCCACATGAACATGCAGGAAATCGCCAGGGTCTGGCGAACCGAGACGTCGAATACCTCCCGGGTCATCCGGCCCTTGAGGACGGCTGCGGCGAAGGCGGTCATGGCACCAATGGCCGAACTCTCGACAAGGCTGGTCCAGCCGTTGACGAAGGGCACCATCATGGCGGCAAAAATCCCGACAGGGAGCAGACCGGCACGGAGCAAAAGCAGTTTCTCCCTGAGCGGGACCTGCCGGCTCGCTTCCGGCAATGCCGGGCCGAGTTGAGGCTGCAGAAAACACCGGATTCCGATGTAGCAGACGAACAGCGCGGCCATCATCAAACCCGGAAGGACACCGGCCAGCCACAGTTGGCCAACCGGCTGCCGGGCGATCATGGCATAGAGCACCAACACGACCGAGGGCGGGACCAGAATGCCGAGCGACGAACCCGCCTGAATGACGCCGGTGACCATTCGCTTGTCGTATCCGCGGCGAAGAAGTTCAGGAAGAGCTATGGTCGCGCCGATCGCCATGCCGGCCACGGAAAGACCATTCATTGCCGAGATCAGCACCATCAGCCCGATGGTGCCAATCGCGAGGCCGCCCCGGACCGGTCCCATCCAGACATGGAACATCCGGTAGAGATCGTCGGCGATCCGCGACTCCGAGAGCACGTAGCCCATGAAGATGAACATCGGCAACGTCAGCAGCGGGTACCACTTCATCAGCTTCATTGCAGACGAGAAGGGGATATCGGATCCCCCCGTTCCCCAAAGCAGGATCGCCGAGATCGCAGCCACGCCGCCAATGGCACCAAACACCCGCTGACCGGTCATCAGCATCAGCATCATCAGCGAGAACATCAGGATGGCGATCAGTTCGTAGGACATCAGACCGGTTGTTCCCGAATTCGAGCCACATCCTTGATCAGTTCGGAAACTGCCTGGAGCAGCATCAGCAGGATGCCGATGCACATGATCACCTTGACGGGCCACAGGAGCGGCCGCCATGCGGTCGGATTTCGTTCGTTGTAGGCGATCGAATAGCTGGTGCTTTCGAGGCCGCCATAGAGAAGCACACCCAGGTAGAAGATCAGGAAAAGCACAGTAAAGGCGTCGAACCAGGCCTTCTTCCTCGCCGACCAGCCGCCGTAGAACAGGTCCATCCGGACATTGGCACCTAGCTGGATCGAATAGGGACCCCCGAGAATGTAATAGGCGACCATGGCGAACTGGGCCACTTCCAGTGTCCAGAGCGACGGCAGGAAGAAGGTCTTCGAAATCGACGACCAGAGCAGCACGCCGACCATGAAGAATATGCCGTACATCACCAGCCGGCCGAGGCGGAAATTTATCCGGTCGATGATCCGGACGTAGGCGCTGGCGAACCGGGTCATTCAGCCTCGGGGTCCGGGCCTTGGGCGCACCCCGTACCCACGACCGACCGGGCATTCCCGGTTGTCAACGCGGTCGCCGCAGTGCGACCGGCGGCGTTTTCCGGAGTGGCATAGACGGAACTCCGTCCTGAGAGTTTCACCACCCGGCAACACTCCCTTGAACGGCCACTCGGCACGGTTCCAGGCCAGGGTCGCAAGCGGTTTTTCGCGTCATTCCATGCGTCCTCCGGCGTACGGCAGCAGTCCGGCTATGGCCTTGCCGCCGCCGCCGATGTACGCTTGTTGCCAGAAATTGGCAATCCGGGCCACGCACCCCGTCAGGGTCTGGCGCCCCTGATCCGCATGACCCCGGACCTCGTTACGGTTTCTGCAGTTTCGACGGATTTCGGGACCGCCAGGGCATCGTCGGGTCCGGAGGTCGGGGCGAAAGTCTGTGCCGGTTGCGTGCTTGCGCTCAGGGAAATCAGGACGACGATGAGCACCGCACATACCGCCAGACAACATGAAGGTGACCGAACGTTGACGGCGGACATCCGGCCGGCCGCGACCGTGATTGTCCTCAGGGATCAGTTGACTTCGCCAAGGATTCTCATGGGCCAGCGCAGCCGGTCCGCGGTATTCATGCCGTCAAAATTTGTCTTTCCGGGCGGAGTCGTTGACCCTGCCGACCGGTGGGTTCCCCTTGGCAGGAGCAATGGCCACCCTTCCCTCGACAAGCTCGACGCAGAATCGGAGGGCGTCGACTCTCATTCGGTCCTGATTGCCGGAATCCGGGAGCTTTGGGAAGAAACCGGTCTCCGGCTAGCCGTTCGAGGCGACTCCAGCATGGAGACCTGGTCAGCCATCGAGGGGTGGTTGAGCTTCATTGACGGCGGTGTCGTTCCGTCCGCCGCCGGAATGCAGTTCATCTTCAGGGCAATCACGCCACCCGGGAACATACGGCGTTATGATACGCGATTCCTTCTGGTTGACGCCGAGACCATCATCGACGATCTCGACGACCTTTCGGGTGCTTCCGGAGAACTCCTTCATCTCGCGTGGGTCCCGCTGTCCGAAACCAGCCGGCTCGAACTCCCTTTCATAACGGAAATCGTGCTCGCCGAACTCGAAGACCTCCTTGCCGATCCCAAATCCAGGCGCGGCATCCCCTTTTTTTGTCACCGTGACCGGCATTCGTTTTTCCGTCACCTCTGATCCGAACTCCGGGCGTCCAGTGGAATGGGGAATGCCGCCCAAGAGCCCACGATCGGTTCCGATTGAAGCGGAAATGCGCTTCCCGATGAACCGCCGACGAACAATCGCGCAGAGTGACGGATGAGAATCTCGGTAGAGGCCTTCTTTCTTCATGCCGGGTACCGCGGAACGCTTCAGAGCCAGATCCGTCAGCTGATTTCGACCGCCATCCTCGACGCCAAGTTTCTGCCGGGAGAACGGTTGCCGTCGACCCGGCGATTGGCGTCCCACCTCGGAATCTCACGGATCACGGTAACGCTGGCCTATGAGGACCTGGTTGCCGACGGCTATCTCGAATCGCGGCCGCGGTCGGGGACCTTTGTCGCCGATACGGCGCCATTTCCGGACAATCCGGCGCCTGGTGAACCGTCAATGGACCGGATCAATTGGGACCGGGCAATGTGCCGCCGGTTCGCCGGCGCCAAGCGGGTGAGAAAGGCACGGAACTGGCGGCAATTCCGCTTTCCGTTCGTTTACGGCCAGACGGACCCCGAACTGTTCAGCCATTCCCACTGGCGGCAGTGCACGCTTCAGACGCTCGGCAAACGCGAGTTTGACAGCCTCGCGTCCGACCTTTCCGAACATGACGATGCCGAACTCGTCGCCTACATCATCAGGCACATACTGCCCCGGCGCGGGATCCTCGCGCGTCCGGAACAGATTCTCGTCACGGCCGGCGCCCAGAATGCGCTCTGGATAATCGCCCACCTCCTGCTGGCGCCGGGACGCGTGGCGGTTCACGAAAACCCGGGATACCCGGACCTCCGAGCCATCATCGGCCATACCGGCTGTACGGCAATTGCCCAGGACATCGACGGAGACGGTCTCGACCCGGACCGGGTTTCGCCACGGGCCGACGTGGTCTTTGCCACTCCCAGCCACCAGGCACCAACGGCGGCAACCATGCCAATGCCCAGACGCCGGCGCTGGCTGGAACTGGCCAAACGGCGCGGATTCCTTATCGTCGAGGACGACTACGAATTCGAGATGAGTTTCCTCCACCCGGCGTTGCCCGCGCTGAAATCCCTCGATCGTGACGGACACGTCGTTTACGTGGGAAGTTTCTCCAAGTCACTGTTTCCGGGCCTCAGACTGGGGTTTCTTGTCGCCTCGGAGGCCTTCGTCCGACAGGCCCGCGCCCTTCGCACAATCGTTCTCAGGCACCTCCCAGGGCATGTCCAGCGGACCACAGCCCGGTTTCTGGCCCTCGGCCATTACGACGCGTTGATCCTGCGAATGAAATCGGCCTACCACGACAGGCACCGTGTCATGCTTGATGCGATCGGTCGCCATCGACTTGAGGTGGCCGGGCGGGGACAATTCGGTGGGTCCAGTTTCTGGATGCAGGCCCCGGACGGTCTGGATTGCGAACTTCTGGCAGACCGGCTTGCCGTTGCCGGCGTACTCATCGAACCCGGTGCACCATTCTTTGCGGGCGGCTCCGTCCCGACGCACTACTATCGCCTTGCCTATTCGTCGATTCCAGTCAACCGCATTGCCGAGGGCATTCGGCGCATTCGCAACGCCATCGACGAGACCCTGGACGCTCCCGGCACCAAGCCAGACAGTGCTGAAGACCGGACCTGAAGGATCCGACCCGGAATCCATCATCACCGGGGAATCCCGTTTTCCGGACCGACCTTGTATCAGAAAAGTCATCTCCGATTCGGGGTCGGAACGGGATAAGCGTTTTTTTCTGGCCTGAAACCTGCGACAATCTGGCACTATCCCGGAATCCAGCCTGACCGGAAACGGGCCAGATCACCGACGGCGAAACTGACAAGGGAATTCCCTCGGAACCATGGTGGCAATTGACCTTGAGCATCCCTTCCTTACCGTCGAGCCCGCGACTGTGCCTCCAATTCTGTTGAACAGAGCGGCGTCCCGTCAGGCACCGGTCACCGTGATCGCCGGCGCCGCGTCCCGACCGGCCCTGTCGGCCGTCCGGGAGGCCTCCGAGGTCGGGCTGATGCGACCCATCCTGATCGGAGATCCGCCGTCCGTTCGCGCTGAAGCCGAGGCCATTGGCTGGGACGTCGCAGGCCACGACATCATTGGGGCCAGCGGGGAGGAAGAGGAAGCCCGGCTCGCGGTCGAAGCCTGCCGCGACGGAACTGCCGGCCTTCTCATGAAGGGACGTGTGCATACCAACGTGTTAATGAGGGCCGTACTCGACCGGGGCGCCGGGCTCCGAACCGGCGAACGGCTGGTCCATATCTTTCTGCTGACACATTCCGCCGGTGGCCGGCCTCTTGCGATTTCCGACGCGGCCGTCAACGTCGCCCCGGACATCGACACCCGAAAATCCGCCACCCGGCAGATGGCGAGTCTGCTGCACCATCTGGGGGTCCCCAGGCCCGGGATTGCCTTCCTGTCAGCGACCGAAACCCCCATCCGTTCGGTCCCGTCATCGCTCGAGGCCAGGCATTTGCGCGACTGGGCGCAGGCCGAGATCGCCGACGCCGAATTCTCCGGTCCACTCGCTCTCGATCTGGTGCTGTCGCCGGAAGCGGCCCGGATCAAAGGACTGGCCGATGATCCGGTGGCCGGAAAGGCCGACGGGGTCATTGTCCCGGACATTCTGGCCGGAAACGTGCTCTACAAGACACTCGTCCACACCACGGGAGCCTGTGCCGCCGGTGTGGTCACTGGTGCCCGTGTTCCCATCCTGCTGACCAGCCGGGCCGATCCTCCGGCCGCCCGGCTCGCCTCGGTTGCGCTGGCCGGGTTGATCTCCGATGCCTGACGGACTGTCCGGCACGACCCCGCCCCGACCCGTCGAGGCCGAAAGAGGCCGGAACGGGTGCCGGATCCAGGGACGGGAACAGCGATGACGAAGGCCACTCTCGATATGTCACCTCCGGTCTCGGACGAGGTCAGGAAGACCACCTGCTACATGTGCGCCTGCCGGTGCGGAATCAACGTGCACATGCTGGACGGCAAAGTTCGTTACATCGAGGGCAACCGCGACCACCCGATCAACCGGGGCGTTCTTTGTGCCAAGGGTTCTGCCGGGATCATGCAACATTATTCGCCGGCGAGGCTCCGGGCTCCCTTGCTGAGGACCGGGGAGCGTGGCGAAGGCAAGTTCCGGGAAATCTCTTGGAACGAAGCCCTGGAGACTGCCGTTGCCTGGCTCGACCCGGTCCGGCAGAAGGCCCCGGAAAAACTCGCGTTCTTCACAGGTCGCGACCAATCCCAGTCCTTCACCGGCTGGTGGGCGCAACAGTTCGGAACGCCCAACTACGCGGCGCATGGCGGTTTCTGTTCGGTCAACATGGCCACCGCCGGAATCTACACCATGGGCGGCGCATTCTGGGAATTCGGACAGCCCGACTGGGAGAGAACACGACTTTTCATGATCTTCGGCGTGGCCGAGGACCATGACAGCAATCCGATCAAACTCGGCATCAGCCGCCTCAAGGACCGTGGCGTTCGGATCATTGCCGTCAATCCGGTCCGGACCGGATACAATGCCGTCGCGGACGAATGGGTCGGGATCACCCCGGGGACCGACGGGTTGCTGATTCTGTCCATCGTCCACCTGCTGCTGAAGTCCGGCCGGATCGATCTCGAGTATCTCGCGCAATTCACCAATGCGGCTTTCCTCGTGGATGCTGGAGCGGAATCGGAGACACGAGGCCTGTTTCTCCGCGACGGGGAGGAGCGGGAGCTGATACTTGACCGTACCACTGGTGAAACGGTTCCCTGGTCCGACGTTGGAACCCGCCCCGATCTGACCGGTGAGGTTCACCGCAACGGAACCGTCTACCGCCCGGTCCTCAGGTTCATCATCGAACGATACGTTAATGACGCCTTTGCGCCGGAGGCGGTCGCCCAACGTTGCGGGATCAGCGCCCGGCGGATTCGGAGACTGGCCGCGGAATTGGCCGACGTGGCTTTCAACCAGGCGATCTCGATCGATCAACCCTGGACGGACTGGCGAGGGATCCGGCACGAGCGAATGACCGGGCGGCCCGTGTCGTTCCACGCCATGCGGGGGATTGCGGCCCATTCGAACGGATTCCAGACCTGCCGGGCGCTCCATCTCCTTCAATTGCTTCTCGGGTCGGTCGAGGTTCCGGGCGGCTTCAGGTTCAAACCGCCTTATCCGAAATCCGCGGCAGCCCATTCGCGGCCGGCCGGCCACGCGAGTCCGGGCCGTCCGTTGACGGGGCAGCAGTTGGGATTTCCGCTGGAACCGGCTGATCTCTGCATCGACGAATCCGGTCGTCCGACCCGGATCGACAAGGCCTTCAGCTGGGAGAATCCGCTGTCCGCACACGGTCTGATGCACATGGTAATCGCCAACGCCCACGCCGGAGACCCGTATCCCATCGACGTCCTTTTCATGTACATGGCCAACATGGCGTGGAACTCTTCCATGGATCCGTCCGGTGTCATGAAGATGCTGACCGACCGGGACGAGGCCGGGAACTACAGGATTCCCCGCATCATCTATTCCGACAGTTACTCGTCCGAGATGGTCGCCTTTGCCGATCTCGTGCTCCCGGACACCACTTACCTGGAGCGTCACGACTGCATTTCGCTCCTGGATCGCCCGATCAGCGAGGCCGACGCGGCTGCGGACGCCATTCGCTGGCCGGTCGTGGAACCCGATCGGGACGTCCGCTGCTTCCAGTCGGTCCTACTTGACCTCGGTGCCCGCCTCGCGCTGCCGGGGTTCGTGGCCGGAGATGGCTCACCCCTCTACGATGACTACGCCGATTACATCGTCAATCATCAGCGCCGGCCAGGAATCGGGCCTCTCGCCGGATTCCGTGGCCGCGAGGGCGAGGCACGCGGGCGCGGTGACACCAATCCCCGACAGATCGATGCGTATGTCGCCCATGGCGGATTCTGGGAAGACCCGATTCCCGAAGCGGCCCGTTTCTACAAGCCCTGGAACCGTCACTATCAGGACTGGGCCGTCGAGCGCGGGTTCAGCGACAGCCCGCAACCCTTTGTCTTCAACCTGTACCTGGAGACCCTTCAGACGTTCCGCCTGGCGGCGGAAGGCGTCGGCGAACGGCAACCTCCGGACGCCCTTCGCGCCCGGTTGCGACGAGCCATGGACCCGCTCCCTGTCTGGTGGGAGCCCACCGCCTGGCCGTCGCTTGACGACGATGGCGGCGGTGACGGCGTCAACGAAAGGAAGGAAGGCAAGGACAGAAATGCCGGCGGAGTTCGAAACCTGTACCCTCTGCATGCGATCACACAGCGGCCAGCGGCCATGTACCACAGCTGGGGCAGCCAGAACGCCTGGCTACGGCAGATTCATGGCAGCAATCCTCTGTTCGTGCCGACCGCGGTGTGGAATGAGCACGGGTTCAGCGAAGGTGACTGGGCTCGTGTCGAGTCCCGCCACGGCCAGATCACGGTCCCGGTTGCGCGCATGGACGCCCTCAATCCGGAGACCGTCTGGACCTGGAATGCGATCGGCAAACGGCGAGGAGCCTGGGCGCTCGATGAAAACGCACCTGAAGCGACACAGGGTTTTCTCATGAATCACCTCATCAGTCAGCTGTTACCACCGCGGAGTGACGGCTACCGTTGGTCCAACAGTGACCCGGTAACCGGACAGGCCGCCTGGTTCGATCTTCGCGTGCGGATCTCACGCCTGCCGGCCAGGCCCCGGTCCGAACCGGTCATTCCCGCGCAGTCATCGCCGGTTGGGAAAGGTCCAGGCCTGCTCACATTTGGTGGCGGTCGGTCATGACCGACCTGCCCGATCGGTCCCAGCGCCGCCTGGGTTTGGCAATCGACCTCGACATCTGCGTCGGCTGTCATGCGTGCGTCGTCAGTTGCAAGGGCTGGAACACGACCGCCTATGGCGCACCGCTCTCCGATTCCGACCCCTACGGCCCCAACCCCTCCGGGACCTTCCTCAACCGCATTCATACGTTCGAGGTCAAGACCGGCGACGCGACTGCAACGGTGGTACATTTTCCCAAGTCCTGCCTGCATTGCGACAATGCCCCCTGCGTCACAGTTTGCCCGACCGGAGCCAGCTACAAACGGGCGGAAGACGGAATCGTCCTCGTGAACGAAGACCACTGTATCGGCTGCGGCCTCTGTGCCTGGGCCTGCCCCTATGGCGCCAGAGAACTGGATCCGGCAGAGGGCGTCATGAAGAAGTGCACGCTCTGCGTCGACCGGATCTACAACGAAAACCTTCCGGAAGAGGACCGGGAGCCGGCCTGCGTCCGAACCTGCCCGGCCAATGCCCGTCACTTTGGCGATTTCTCCGATCCCGGAAGTGCCGTCTCGCGGATGAGCCGGGACCGCGGCGGGGTCGACCTCATGCCCGAACAGGGCACCCTTCCGGTCAACAAGTATCTTCCGCCTCGGCCAAGAACCGACGCCGATGTCGGCGCCGACACCGGTTACGGCGGGCCGGACAACCTGCCCCCAGCCGGAAGCATTGACGTTCTGGCGCCATTCCTGGAACCGGTTGCCGAAACTCCGTCCGGAATCCTCGGCTGGATCGACCGGACATTGACACGTCTCTGATGCACCCGGCACCGTCCATCATCCTGTTCACGGTCGTCTCGGGTTTGGGTTTCGGGTTGCTGTTCTTTCTTTGTCTCGGGTTTCCTGCCGTCTCGGGATGGACAGCCTTTGTCTGGTTTTTCGCCGCCTACGCGCTCGCCGTCGGTGGGCTTGCTCTGTCGGCCTTTCACCTCGGACAGCCGCGACGGGCCCTCAGGGCCTTTACCCAGTGGCGTTCTTCCTGGCTGAGTCGGGAAGCCGTGCTCTCGGTGGCCACCCTCTGCTTGTGCGGACTGCAGGCCCTTCTGCTGATCTTTCGAGCCGACGGCCATCCTCTGCTCGGCGGCCTGGCAGCTTTGTTCTGCCTGGGATCCGTATTCTGCACTTCGATGATCTACGCCAGCCTTCGGACCGTCCCCCGGTGGAACCACCCGGTGACGCCCCTGGTGTTCTGCCTGACGTCGCTCGGCGGCGGCGCGATCATGACGGGCGTCCCGGTTCTGGCGACGCCCCTCCTCATCCTTCTGACGGCTGCGCAACTTGGAGCCTGGTGGATCGGTGACCGCCGTTTTGCAGACGCCGGAAGCACTGTCGAGACCGCCACCGGATTGGCTGCCGCCCTCGTGGGGACACGGACTACTGCGACGGCGGGTGCCACCCGGGTACGCCTGCTGGAGCCACCCCATACGGGTGAAAGCTATCTGACCCGGGAGATGGTTTTCATCGTCGGTCGCCGTCACGCCACAAAACTCCGGATCCTGTCGCTCGTCTGTCTCGTGATCCTTCCGCTCTGCCTGCTGGCACTTCCGGCGGCAGGACCCGAGGTGACGATTCCGGCCGTGGCTGCGCATGCGGTCGGGGCCATCGTGTCACGCTGGCTCTTCTTCGCCGAAGCCGAACATGTCGTGGGGCTCTATTATGGCCGACGTTAGCGGCCCGAAGCTGTCCCACCCCTCTGGAATCCGGTGATCATGTTTCTGGGGATCGATCTCGGAACCTCGGCGCTCAAGGCCCTTCTGATCGATGACGACCAGCGGGTGGTGGCGACCGCCACGGCCCATCTCGAAACGAGCCGTCCGTCCGATGGATGGTCTGAACAGGACCCCGCCGACTGGATCACGGCCTGCCGGACCGCCCTGTCCGACCTGTCGACACGGCATCCGGGAGCCATGGGCGGCATCCGTGCCATCGGCCTGTCCGGCCAGATGCACGGCGCTACGCTGGTTGACGACTTGGATCAGCCCTTGCGTCCCGCGATCCTCTGGAACGACGTCCGGTCGGATGCCGAAGCCCGGGCACTCGACGCCATGTCCTTCATGCGAGACGTGACCGGCAGCATCGTTTTCCCCGGATTCACGGCACCGAAGCTCAATTGGGTGCGCCGTCACGAACCGGAAATTTTTTGCCGTGTCGAACGGGTCCTTCTACCAAAGGATTTCCTGCGCCTTTGGCTGACCGGCGAGTCAGTGTCCGATATGTCCGATGCATCCGGAACCAGTTGGCTCGATGTCAGGCATCGACGCTGGAGTGAAGCGGCACTTGCGGCGACCGGTCTTTTCCCGGCGAACATGCCCCGTCTCGTCGAGGGTTCAGACCCGGGTGGAGCCCTGCGGCCGGACGTAGCCCGGGAGTTCGGGATTCCGGATTCGATCCCAGTCGCAGGCGGTGGCGGTGACAATGCCGCCTCCGCAATCGGAACCGGCGTTGTCTCCGAGGGCGACGCCCTGATTTCGCTCGGAACATCGGGGGTCCTGTTTGTCGCCTGCGATCGTTTCCGGCCGAAGCCGGAGAGCGCTGTTCACACGTTTTGCCATGCCCTGCCCGGCCGTTGGCACCAGATGGGCGTCATTCTGGCCGCGATGGATTCCATGAACTGGCTCGCCAGGGTCCTTGGGACCCCTGCCGAAGGGCTGGTCGACTCGATCGGGCGGGGAGCCACGTTGCGTCCACCCGGAACACTTCGGTTTCTGCCCTATCTCGGAGGCGAACGTACGCCCCATAACGACGCCCGGATCCGGGCCGGATTCATTGGCCTCTCCCACGGCGATGACCGGGATTCCCTGGTGCAGGCGGTGCTCGAAGGCATCGCATTCGCCTTCCGGGATTGCCAGGTGGCCCTGGGAGAGTCAGGGACACGAATTTCCCGCTGCCTGGCGGTGGGCGGCGGCGCCCGTTCAGACTACCTGCTCGCGCTCTTGTCGACGGCACTCGGCCTGCCGCTCGACAGGGCAGAGACTGGGGACTTCGGCGGTGCCTTCGGTGCTGCCCGCCTCGCCATGCTGGCTCTTGGAGATACGACGGAGGAGTCCGTTTGCGTGCGGCCACCTGTGGCCCGGACTTTCGAACCTGTCACCGCTTTGACCGAGGAGTTCGATGCGGCTTACGCCGACTATCGTGCGCTCTATCCGCAACTCGCCGGACGTTGATGTCGAACCCCACACGCCCGCAATTCGATATTGCGTATCAACGGGAACGGCAGCAATCCCTGTTGTGGTTGCGCAGACAGAAAGGCCAAAACCGAACCCGGTCACGTGCCTGATCGGACGCGGCAACTCGGCGAATTCGGCTCAGAACTTTGGATTGCGTTGCGGTGCTGCGATCCCCCTTGTACCCGGCGTCCGGTTTCCACTCGCCCCCAAACGGCTCTTCTTCCTTTTCGGTGCATCAGGAGGGCTTTCGATTGCGGTGTAATCTCGGACCGCCAAGGCGTTGCGACTATCCCTATACGTATGCGGCAATTTGGTGCGCAGGGGTCGGACAGACAGGAAGGGAAAACCACAAATGGAGGCCCGTGCTCGGCTGTGCACCATATCGCCAAAGACCCGTCCATCGAAACAGGCGGCGCCCAAGACGTTGTTTTGCGGAGATTCCAGCGATGCCGCTGTCAAACCTGGCATTCTGGAACCTTCGCAACATAAGTTCACTCGCATAATAGGATGTTCACAACCGCAAGGGCCCAAGAAAAACCGGCAATAACCTGCCCTAAACCCGACGAAATACTAGACTCGGAGCCACTTCCCGCTGCGGGAGGATGCCGCGATGGCTTCAACTATTTCTTGAATTTGCAGGGCTTCGCGAAAGTCCACGCTGCACGACTTTCCCGTTGCGTGGGCTTCAAGCAACTCCGCAACCTCGATTACCTTTAGGTCGTTGAATCCGAGTTGGTGGCCGGGGGCCGGGCAGAATTGGCCATAGGGTGGATGTTCGGGACCGGATTCAATCTTTGTAAACCCAGAGCACCTGCCACCCGTTGAATAGAGATGCAACTCGTTCATCCGTTCCTGTGTAAATGAAATTGCCCCCTTGGTCCCCGTGATCTCAAAGGACAGATCCATCGTACGCCCGGTTGCAGCCCAGTTCGCTTCGATACTGCCTGATGCGCCGTTTTCAAACTTCAGAAGCGCAAGGGTCATGTCGTCGACTTCGACCGGGCGTCTTTCCATCGTGCCTAGGGCAATAGGGCGCGAGGTGTGAATTGTGGTGCAATCGCCAAAGACCGCGGTCACAGGACCCAGCAGGAAGCGGCCAATTGAGATTATGTGACTACCGATATCTGCCAAGGCGCCGCCACCGGCAGGTTCGGTTCGAAACGAATGCGGAGCGTCGGAACTGGCCATGTAATTTTCCGCGTGGCGTCCTCGAAACCCGGTAATCTTGCCGATCTCGCCGGAGCCGATGATCTCGCGTGCCAGTTTGATCATTGGGTTCCGCAAGAAATTGAACCCGACCGAGGTGACCACGCCCGTTGCCTCGGCAGCCAATGTCATTTTCAACGCAGATTCCACAGTAGTAGAAAGAGGTTTCTCGCAATAGACGGTATTGCCGGCGGCAATCGCGCCAAGGGCGATGGGTTCGTGAAAGACGTTCGGTGCGGTGATCGCCACGATATCGACGGCCTCATCGTTGACCAACTCTTGCCAATCCGACGTGGCGCGTTCGAATCCTAACGCATTTGCCCCTTCGACAGCAAGATCGACGGTCGCGTCTGCAAGTATCGTCTTCACCGGCTTGACCGGCACGTCGAACAATCCGGCGACGGCGCTAAAGGCGTTGGCATGACACCGTCCCATGAAGCCCGAACCGATGAGCCCAACTCCGACCGTTTGACGGTTCCGGGGCATGCCAAAGGCTATTGGGCTGAGGACTTCAGGTTGTCGAGCCAAACCGCCACGATGATGACGATGCCGATCAGCACCTGCTGGTAGAACGATGAGATTCCGAGGATGTTCAACCCGTTGGTGATCATAGCCATAATGAACGCACCTACGAGGGCGGTGATCACCAGACCACGTCCGCCGACGAAACTGATCCCTCCGATGATGACCGCTGCGATGGCCTGCAACTCGGTTCCCTGTGCGACGCTCGGCGGCGTCGCCGCAAGCCGCCCGACCATCACGACCGCGGCAACGGCAGCCAGAAATCCACTAAGCGCATAGATTTTGACCTTCTGCCGGTCGACGGGGATGCCTTCCAACCGGGCGACCCTTTCGTCACCGCCGATGGCATACACATGACGCCCGAAGACGGTCATGTGCATCATGACCATCACGACTCCAAAAACGACAACGACGAAATAGAGCGGAATCGGCAATCCAAGCACCTTGCTGTTGCCGATATAGAGAAACATTGGTTCAAGCACCTGATAGGACACTCCCTTCGTGATCACTAGCGCCATTCCGCGGGCAATACCGAGCATGCCGAGCGTCGCGATGAAGGGCGGGATCTTGCCGCGGGTGATGACCATGCCGTTGATCCAACCCATGAATGTGCCCATCGCCAACCCCGCAACCGTCGCGATCTTCGGGTCGATACCCTGTTCGATCAGCCAGCCGATCGTCACTGCGCTTAGCGCAAGGACCGAGCCCACCGACAGGTCGATGCCGCCTGAGATTATAACGATGGCTTGTCCCGCAGCCAGGATGGCAACGATAGAGACCTGCTTTGTCAGGTTGGTCATATTGCCAAGTGTCATGAAATAGGGTGACGCGAAGGAAAGGACCAGCATCATCAGAGCCGCTACCAGAATGATCCAAAGTAGAGGCTGGGTCTTTAGCCATTCAAACTTGATCATCGCTTCATCCCTCCGCTGCGACTGTCTTGATTGGGCGGCCCGATATAATCATCGAGACAATCTGGTCCTGGGTGAAATCACGGGTCGGCGCGGTGATGACGTTCCGGCCCCCATTTAAAATGGTGATGCGGTCAGTGAAGTTGTAGACTTCGTGTATGTCATGGCTGATCCAAATGATGCCGAGCCCCTGCCTTTTAAGCTCGACAATCAGGTCCATGACTTTCTTGCTTTCCTCCATCCCCAAAGCGGCCGTCGGTTCGTCCATGATCAAGATTTTGGTATCAAAATGCACTGCCCGACCGATGGAAATGCATTGCCTCTGTCCTCCAGACATTGACTGCACCTCGGCATCGAGCGAGGGAATGCGGATATTCAGGCGGCTTAGCGCCTTGTCCGCCTCGTCCTTCATGGCACGTTTACGCAGAAAGCCCCATTTGTGCAATTCGCGCCCCATGAAGACATTGGCAGGTGCGTGCAAGTTCCCGCAGAGGGCAAGCTCCTGATAAATCGTTTCGATCCCGTGACGCCTCGCATCGTTTGGGTCCGAGATGTGTGCCTCGTGGCCGTCAATGAAGATCGAGCCCTCGTTGGCCGTTTCGGCGCCCGCAAGGATCTTGATCAATGTGGATTTTCCGGCGCCATTGTGGCCGAGCACGCCCAAGACCTCACCGAGGTAAAGGTCAAGATGCGCATCAGACAGAGCCTGGATGCCGCCGAAATGCTTGGAAATGTGATGCATCTCGACAAGCGGTGTTGTGGTGGCCATTTGTCCAGCCCCTAAGAAAATGCCGACCAGAATCGAGACTGGCCGGCATCGGTAAATTGTCGGATCGACCTATTCCAACGTAATGCCACGGCCGTCGAGATATTCCTGGGTCACATCTTCGGCGGTCATGATCGATGATTCCACGACGATCCACTCAACTAGAACCTCTCCCTCGGTCACATGTCGATAGGCTGCCATCACGGCCTCATATCCAACAAGGTCTGTGTTCCCGTCGATGGTTGCATTCAACTCTCCGGACCGCAGTGAAGCCAATGCAGACGGGATGGCATCGTCACCCACGATGATGATTTCATCAAGTCTGCCAGCGCCCTTCACGGCCTGAACCGCACCAAGCGCCATCAGGTCGTTGGAACCGATGATAGCGTCAACTTCCGGGTTGGCCTGCAGGATGTCCTCAGACGCTTTCAGCCCTTTTTCCTGATCCCAGTCCGCCGCGATTGAGGCGACGACCTCGATACCGTCGTTGGCGTCGAACACCTCCATCATACCCTGTAGACGAAGCTCAGCAGTCGAGCTGCCCCGGAATCCTTCCAGGATCGCAATTTGGCCTTTGCCGCCAAGTTGATCCACTACCCACTGAGCCATGCCGGCAAAGGATGTCTTTTCGTCGAGGCCGACAAACGTCTCAACCTTTGCCGGGCCGTCGTCGACGCGAGTGTCGGCAGTGATCACCGGAATTCCGGCGGCGTTTGCTTCCATCACCTTGGGAATCAATGCGGTGCCATTCATTGGCACCAGCACGATAGCATCATGGCCCTTCACGATTTCGGTTTCGACAACCGCAATCTGCCCCTCGATGTCGCCATTGAATTCAGCGGAGACATACGACAACTCGATTCCGAGTTCGTCCGCTGCGCGTTTGGCTCCTTCGCCCATGCGCCAATAGTAAGGATTGTTCATGTCTTTGACGATGAACGCCATGCTGATGTCTGCGGCCGCTCCTGCGGTCACCATGGTCCCGGTCGCAACGGCGATGGCTGCGGTCAACTTAGTCAATTTGGATAAGTTCATTTCGCCTTTCTCCCTAAACACTTTCCCATGTGCGATTCGCGCCGAATTCGACAAACCGGCTTGCAAACCCCACACACCGATTGGTGTGTTCAGACTACTCGTTGGCCGGAAGACTGTTCAACGCGTCAAATATCCAAAATGAATTTATTGGGTTATCCCAATGGTCAGTAACGGCCATTCTGTCGCATCAACTGATCGATGCGCGCTTGCGTATTGGCTAGAGCCAAGCCGACAGACAGGTCCCCCTGCAACATTCCATGGATTTCGTCGCCGATAATGCTGAGCATGTCGCTGAATTCCGGGATCGGCGGGCGGGGCCAAATCTGAATCTCGCCCCGTCTTTCCATTCCGTCGATTTCGCCGATGAGTTTGCTGGCAGCCTGGACCTCGGGATCGGCACTGGTGGAAAAGCGTGGGCTCGTCAAGTTACCATTCTGAACATACCATTTCATCAATTCGGGTCGCGTGAGGTACTCCATGACCTTCCACGCCGCCTGCTTGCGCCGATCAGTAAGACCACTGGGGATCGCCAGAGAGAAACCGCCGATCGGAGAAACACGCCGTTGCCCAGGAGCACTTGGATGCGGAACACAAGCAACATGCCCATGTGCGGGCGAAGACTCATCTTTCTCGAATGCGGCCGCGCGAATGCTCCAGCCATAGGTCATCGCCGCGTGACCTTCGCTGAAGATACGGATGCGCCGGTCCCAATTGCATTTCATGCTCTCTGGATGAGCGAACTGCAGCAGTTCCATCAAATATTCGGCAGTGTCTCGGGCTGCAGCCGTGTCAAGGATTGGTCGGTAGTTTTCACCCGACAATTCACTGACGTCGAACTCGTCACCAAGTGGCTTGAGATTTATGATCGGCTGTCCGAAATCGGCCAGGGTTTGGATGAACGTGTGCGCTACGGGTGTGCCGCGCCCGAAATTCATCACAATTCCGGACAGATTAAACGCCGAACGATGCAGCATACGAGCGGCAAACAGCACATCCTGTGTTGTGACTGGAATGGTTAGGTCGGCCTTTGCGAACAGGTCTTCGCGGCAAAAAAGCACCTCGGCGGTAGGCTGAATCGGCAAGCCGTACTGTACGCCGCGCCAAGAAGACCCGCGCCAGGCCGCATTGTGAAAATCCGACGAACTGTATCGGGTCTCAGTGATGATCTCGCTTATCGGTTCGACAACACCTTCTTCGGCAAGCTCGCCAATCCACGGCAGGTCAACGGCCATGAGATCGTACTTGGATTCGGTTAACTCACCGTTGGCAATGATTTCGTCGTGCAACTCATCAAGTGGTAGATTCACAATTTCAATTTTGGTTCCACAAAGTTCATCCAGATTGGATGAAAACTCGCTGAGCGTCTTGAACGTCGGATCGATCGGGCTGAGAATTCGGAAGGTTCGTTCATATCCTATCCCAGCGCGCATTGCGCTGGGATAGGGCAGAATGCGCGAGGCCATGTAAGAACCACCGAAATAAAAGTTTTGCATGCCACCCTCGTGATTTGTGAATCCAAAAGTGTTGCCAACCATGGCCTTGAACTGCATTGCAAAGGATTCGAACTCGCCGATCAGTTTACGAGTTGGATGCAAGGAAAACGATTTGCCTGACTTGGATCGGCTTCGTTTTATAAGAAATCCCTGGTCAATCAGGTCACCGATCCGCCGCATTGCCGTACCATAGGGAACATCCGCAGCCGAAGCCAGTGAAGTGATCGTCAACATCTTTCCCTCAAGGTGGCGCCGCATCGCGTAAGAGATGATATTCCACCGGGGATCAGTGGCCGATAGCCGCGTACGATCTTGCGCCAACTCTCGCGTTGCATCGACGAAGCTCAAAATTCGGATCATCTCCTCGCGCGTCATTGCTGTGGCTCCGTCGGCGTCGGGACCCGTGGTCCGGCCCAAAAGGTACCGTAACACACAAGACTGGATTTATCCAAATCTGACATTTCGTTTGTTCTGACGATCGGCCCCTTTGTGTCAGGTTTAGAGGGTCATGGGGTGTGCTGTGCCCAGATTCGGGAGTACGAGATGAACGGTCAGGAATTCGACTTCATCGTCATAGGCGCCGGCTCGGCGGGCTGCGCAGTCGCGGGGAGGCTAGGTGAGGCTGGCCTTTCGGTGCTGTTGCTTGAAGCCGGCGGGCAGGATCGGAATCCGTTAATTCATATTCCACTCGGTTACTCGATGCTCTACGCAAATCCGACAGTGAACTGGTGCTACGAGAGCGAACCGGAGCCGCATCTGAACGGTCGCAAGCTTTTCCAGCCACGCGGAAAGGTGTTGGGCGGGACCGGCGCGATCAACGGCATGATCTACATGCGTGGCCAGCCCGAGGACTTTGACGGGTGGGAAGCGGAGGGATGCACCGGCTGGGGCTGGGACGGAGTGTTGCCCTTTTTCAAGTCGTGTGAAGATCAGGAACGCGGTGCCGACGACTTCCATGGAACGGGCGGACCGGTCTCTGTTTCGGATCTGCGCGCCACTCACAGGTTGGGCGAAGCGTTTCATGCCGCATCCGAGGCCCTTGGCGTTCCGCGAAACAACGATTTCAACGGTGCTCAGCAAGAGGGCACGGGATATGTTCAGACGACCACACGCAATGGCCGGCGCTGGAGTACGGCGTCGGGTTATTTGCGCGGGTCTGCGATGAAGAGAATTGACCTGAAACTGAATTCCCATGTCGAATCCATCGTTTTGGATGAAAAACGCGCCACGGGCGTAATCTGGACCGATAAGGCAGGGCGGCATGACGCACGCGCCCTGCGAGAGGTCATCTTGTGCGGTGGCGCGTTCAACTCGCCGCAACTTCTGCAACTGTCCGGCATCGGCCCAGGTGCGCTGCTGCAGGCCGCTGGAGTGAAGGTTCGGCACGACCTGCCCGGTGTGGGCGAAAATCTGCAGGACCACTTCGGTATCGGCGCCGAGTACCGTTCCAAGGTCAAGTCGACGGTCAACGACCTTTACAACAACAAGATCAAGGGTGGATGGCAACTGTTGCGCTACCTGCTGTTTCGAACCGGGCCCTTTGCCGACAACGGTAATTATTCCAACACTTTCATACGTTCCGGGCCAGACATTGACCGCCCGGACATGATGGTCACCTTCATGGCTTGGTGTACGAACGAAGAGCTGAAACCGTACCCGTTTTCCGGCGTCACGATCCTGGCCGAGCATATGCGACCCGAATCCAAAGGGCATGTCCGGATCAAGACACCGCATCCAAAAGACCAGCCAGCGATTCAGTTCAATTTCTTCGCCTCGGAGGCGGACCGCCGGGCCGCAATTTCTGGGTTGAAATTCGGACGAAAGATTGCAAGCACTGTTCCAATGGCCAACTGTTTGGAGTATGAGATTTCGCCCGGCAAAGATGTGCAAAGCGACGACGAGCTTATCGAGTATTGCCGCGCATCGGGCCTGTCGCTTCTACATCCGGTCGGATCCTGTAAAATGGGTGTCGGCGCCGATGCGGTCGTCGATCCGCGGTTAAGAGTGCACGGTCTCGGCGGATTGCGAGTTGTAGATGCCTCGATCATGCCGCGCATCGTGACCGGTAACACTAACGCGGCGTCGATTATGATTGGTGAAAAAGGGGCCGCTATCATTCTTGAGGATACCGATGGCTGAATCGACCGATACCTTGGGGATCGGGCTGTTGGGCAGCGGGCGCATGGCGCATGTATACGGGCCGAAGCTCAACTCTCACCCCGGTCTGCGACTGGAGTATGTCTTAAATCCCAACCGCGCTTCGGCTGAACGCGTCACGGCGATGTACGGTGGCCGGGCGTCGTCGGAACTCGAAGAGGTGCTGGACAGCCCGAAGGTCGACGCGGTGGTCATCGCGACGCCGACGAATACGCATGTTGATTACATCGCTGCGGCTGCGATGGCCGGGAAGTCAATATATTGCGAAAAGCCGCTTGATAACACCCTGGAGCGTGTCGATTCCTGCCTTGCCACGCTAAAGGCCTACCCGGTGCCCTTCATGCTCGGGTTCAACCGGCGTTTCGATCCCGACAACGCGGCGGTGCGGAAAGCCGTCGCCAATGGCGAACTGGGAAAAGTCAATTTCCTGATGAGCACCAGCCGCGAACCTGCCCCCCCACCGATCGACTACGTTCGCGCCTCAGGCGGTTATTTCTTGGATGCGCAGATCCACGACATAGACCTTCTGTGCTGGATCGCGGGCGAACGTCCCGAAAAGGTATTTTCCGCCGGGTCCTGCGTATTTGATCCGGACATCGGTGCCGAGGGCGACGTGGACCTCGCCATGACCACGTTGATGATGCCCTCCGGCGCGATTGCACATATCAACAACTCACGTGCCTGTATCTACGGGTTCGATCAGCGGTTGGAAGTCTTCGGAACCGAAGGCATGTTGCAGACCTTGAACCACCACATTGATCCGCTGATCCGGTGGTCGGGAACCACGACCGAAGCCAGGGCGCCACTCAAGCACTTCTTCCTCGAACGCTACGACACCTCATTTTACAATGCTTTGGATGAGTTCTACGGCGCGGTAACTGATGGTCGCACGCCAAGTACCACGGAACATGACGGTCGTGCTGCGCTGGCAATTGCGTTGGCTTGCAAGAGTTCACAACGCCAAGGTGTGGCTGTGGCACCAGATTACTGAGCACTTTGTCCATCGGCCAACATGATTTCGTTGCGGCGAATGATCTCGGGCACCATGTCACTTTGTGAACGATCATTTCGTGCCCGGTTCAGCGTTGGAACCCCTGCACCATGTTCCCGGCGGCGTGTTCATCCCACCGAAACCACAATGACATCAATCCGCCCGCAAATGTTTTCCCAACACGGTCGTCATAACCGGTACGTCGTTTCAATGGGCGGTCAGCAAGTTCTTTTTTCGGTTCCCGGCCAGAAGTGTCGGGTCCCCGGGGACAACCGGTTCGGTCGACTTGCAGATCGTCACGCCGTAGTCGTTTTGATTGAACTCGGGTTGTAGGGTTCCTCAATCAATCCCCAGAAGCACCGCAAATTTTCTGACTGTTATGATGTGAAATGGCGGCCGGTTTCTGGATGCGTCTACCATGCGCCCGTGCCACCCGAAATTGCCTCAGCCATCGGAAATCGAATGCAGCGGACCGACCTACTCGTGCCTACCTGAAATTTCGTCGGGTGGTGCAACGATAGGGGCAAAACCGATTCTGCGCGATTGGATCGAAGCCATTCGGCTCGCAGGTCGTTCCAGTAGCTCCGGCCCTTGGCCTGAACGGCAAGAACCCGCCGAAGTGGACTACAGGGTATCCGGAAACCTGTGCCCGGGAGGCAAGCGGCCAGAGGACCTCAATCCATGGCGCCCAATGCAGGCAGACGACGCACCGACAAAGGCGCGGGCGCTTCCTTGAACCCGCCACTTCATATCCGCATCTGCGGGCGTGGCTTCTCCGAGGCCGACATTGATCCAATGCGGGCGTTGATCGCGCACAAGGATCTGCCGCTGAAACGGCGGGCACTGTCATGGCCGCTCAGCGAGGCTCTCGACTGGCGCAAGCCGTACGGGGACCTATTGCATAACTATACCACCGTCGATCATGATGAGCTGGCCGGTCATGTAGTCGGAGTCGTCCGAACATAGGAACGCAGCCGTACCCTTGACATCGTCTGGGTAGGAATACCGCTTCATGGTAATCATCGTGTCAGCAAGGTAGTCCATCGACTGGCCCTCTTCCTCGAACATGCCGATTTCAACCAGATCTTTGTCGAGTTGTTCCCAAAGCTCGGTTCGTACCACACCGGGGGCATAGCCATTGACGGTGATCTTGTGTTCCCACAGCGCCTTGGCGCCACCGATAATCATCGCCAGGACCGCGTACTTTGAACAACTGTAGGGGATCACATCCAAAAAAGCAGTGCGTGAGAGGATCGAACCGACCGGTACGATCTTGTAGGGATGCTCTTCCATCGGGCCTTGAGAAATCATGGCGCGCGCAGCTTCCTGCATGCCCAAGAGCACACCCTTGGCATTGATATTCATGATCATGTCCCAGTTGTCTTCGTCGATGTCCATAAACATCCGAGGCTTGTTGACTCCTGCGTTCAGAAACGCGACATTGATCGAACCAAAGGACTCTACAGTCTTGGCCACGGCGGAAGCATTGTCGGCACGGTTGGTCACGTCCATTCTTAGCGCGACTGCCTTGCCGTTGCCCGCACCATTAATCCGCTCCGCGACTTCCTGAACGCCGTCCAAGTTGACGTCACCGATACAAACATTTGCGCCTTGTGCAGCGAAATACTCGGCATTCGCCGCTCCCATTCCTTGGGCTGCACCGGTTATCATGACATTCTTTCCCGCAAGTCTCTGTGTGTCCATGACATGGCCTCCGAAGCAGTTCTTGTTAGCAATCAATGATTAGATGCCTTGCGGCGCGACCAAGCCACAGGTTAATTTGGTCCATTTTGGACAAATTTCGTCTAAAATGGACGAAACTGCTGCCGGGCCCGGAGGCGCCCGATCTCACCGTCTCGCCGGAGGCCGAGCCGGCGCTGACGCTGGTCTTCGACCGGGAGGGCTGGAGCCCGGCCCTGTTCGCGCGCCTGGCCCGGCGCGGGATTGCGGTGATCACCTGGCACAAGGGGTTCAGGGGAGAGCCCTGGCCGGAGGCGGACTTCCGCACGGTCACGGTTCCGATCCACGTCCCCGCCGCCACCCGCACGGTCACAGTTCGTCTTGCCGAGAAGCGGGTGCGGCTGAACGCCGGTCCGGAGGTCCGCCAGATCCGCCGCCGGCTGGACAGCGGCCGCCAGGTGCCGCTGGTGACCACGAATGGCCGCATGCCCCTGGAGCGGGTGGCCGGGGCGATGTTCTCGCGATGGTCGCAGGAGAACGTCTTCAAGACCATGCGCGAGGCGTTCAACCTTGACGCACTGCCGGTGCACGCGCTGGCCGATCCGGAACCAGAGGCGCGCGTCGTCAATCCGGCCTGGCGCGAACGGGATCGCCACATCCGCCGGTTGCGGCAGAAGCCTGGCGAGGGAATCCGCCGGGTACGCATTCTCGACAGCGCCGGCAATGCCGGAGACGCCGCCATCGCCGGCCTGCTCGACGAGCTCAACCAGACCCGGACTATCTTCCCCGGCACCGGGCTACGAACTGCCCCGAAACGGAACCGATCCGGAGACCCGGGTTTCAAAGTGGTTGGCCGCCTCGAGGCACGAGTGCAGGATGTTTGAATTTGGTTTAGGGAGCGTCCAACAAACACCCTTTCGAAACAGGTGAAGCCTGACGATGGATCGTCAACAGCGCCTCCGGTTTGCGACAATCGACTCGCGCCTGAAGGAGCGGCTCCACCACGAGTCTGTCGATTTGACCTCCGGATACATCCGCGTTGATCCCGTTTCCGTGAGGAAGCCGAAATTCCGTTGCTGATGCTATCAGGCGTACGTGACGTTTCTGCGGTTACTGTGCAAGCCGGGACCGGCAAAATCATGGTTCAGAGATTGATGCACAACGCGAATGTCCCGCGTTTCGATCTCTGTCCCATTCGCTGACGGCCATTTGGTGAGGTGCAGAATTGCCGACTTCAACAGTTCAGTTGGACTCTCGGACCGCTACCAACATAACCCAAAGACCCTAATGATCAAATCCGAGTCATCGCGATCCCTGACTTTTTCTGGCCTGACGCGCTTTTTCCCCAGGAACTGTCGATCGTTACCTGGCAATCAGCAAGAGAATGCCGAGGGCGACAAAAAGGATTCCTGCAACTTCACGTGGGCGACTTCGTTCCCGGAATACGAAATAGGAGCCGGCAAATGTAAACAGGAGTTCGATCTGGCCGACTGCCTTTACATAGGCGGCATTCTGCAGCGCGAAGGCCACGAACCAGCCGAGGCTCCCGAGTACGCTGGTCAGACCGACAAGCCCGGCGACGCGCCAGCTGCCCAGAACAGCCGAGAACTGGCCCGGCTCCCGCAGGCGAACAAACGTGGACAGTACCAGAGCCTGGAAAACTGTGACAAAAGCCAGCGTTGTCGAGGCACGAATGAGGACATCACCGCCGTCAAGTGAAAGTGTCGCGCCTCGGTAGCCAATTGCGGAACAGCCGAACAGGAAACCCGCCGCAATTCCGAGTCCCGTCGCCCGGTTGACCACCATCGTCATCGGCCCCTCCAACCCATCCGTGTCCGCGGCACGCAGTCGAGGCGATTTTGACATCAGCAGAACGCCAAAGAGGCTCACCAGGATTGCTGCGAGCCCCCGCGCTGAGATCGGTTCCGCCAGTACCAGGAAGGACAGGATGGCTGTCTGGACGGTCTCGGTTTTCTTGAACCCGATACCGACTGCAAAATTGCGTTCCGCAAACAATGCGATGACGCAATGGGTTGCGAGGATTTGTGCCAGTCCTCCGGTCAAGGCAAAGGCCAGGAATTCCGGGGTCACGACGGGAATTCGGTATTCGAACCCGGCAACCAGCACGGCAACCAGCAAACACGCCAACGGCGCCCCGTAGAGAAACCGGGTCAGGGTCGTACCGGCCGTCGACAGGCGGGAGTCCTTCAGGTGCTTCTGCAGCATGAACCTGAGGTTCTGGAAGAAGGCCGCAGCGATGGTAACGACTATCCAGGTCTGCATTTTCGCCTGATGGCACGGCTTGGGCACGGGGTCGACAGTCGAATCGGGCCGGGTCCCCGCAAGTCCCTGCGCCGCGACCCGAAACGGTGGACCCAATACCCTTTCCCGTGCGAACCCGCCTTTGCCACCCGAGCGTCAAACTGGGTTCAGCCCGTCCGCCGCCGGGAGCCCGTCTGCATCGATCCGAAAGTGACTTCGGAAGCAACTTCAGCTTTCAGCAATCCCCGGGGTTCACAATGAAATTCCTCGTCACGTCCATTCTTGCCGCCACCGTCACGCTGACCGGCGCCGCCGGCAACGCCGTCTGAGGTGACGGCGAAATCGTCAGCAGGTTCAGCCTTGTCACCAAGACCGACAAACAACTGAAGGGAATCGCCTTTTCACTTCTTGCCGACCGGGTGAATGCCGAAATGGACGGCTTGCATGGAGAACGTGTCGAACTCGATTCCCCATCACGACGACACGGTTCTTGAAGCCATGCTGCAGGGCGACGGTCACGGCGACGCCCCTTCCCCGACCAAACACAAAAGATCACCGCGCAGTTTCGCGTCTTCGACCTGTCTTTCATGTTCCGGAAGGTCGATGCCTGCGATGCCTTCCGGAATTCGGGCGCCAGGTGGGGCCTCACTCTTTTCGTCATCATTCGCGGCGGAATCCAAGGCGGCGTCTTCACGCCGACCGAGACGGCGGCAACGGCCGAAAATTCCTGGACCGTCGCCTGTTTCGCCTACCGGGCCCTGTGCCCGTTTGCCGGGAACCCGGGCGAGTTCGCTCGGCTCCTGCGCGACTTGCCGATCGGACGGGTGACAGCCGACCGGCATCCCGATACACGGTCCACGCCGTACCCGACCGGCATGACAACCGCCGTGTCCTTGTTCGTCATCGCCAATGCGCCTGTCCTCAAGCATGTACTGACCGATGAACAGTTGCCGCAACAGATCACCGGGACCATGCATGGGTCCGGCCACGGCCCGATCGCCTTCCTGATTGTCGCCAATCTCATTCTGTTGATCGGTAGCCAGTTCATGGAACCGTTGGACCACCTTGAAATCGTGGCGCCGTTGGGCCTTCCGGTCGGGATCGAACCCGGAATCGATCCCATCCATCTCGGATTCATCCTGGTAGTGAGCACGGAAACCAGCATGGTCACGCCACCGGTCGAACTCGGCCTGTTCGTCACTTCCGGCGCCGCCGCCATCCCGGTTCTTCGTGTCATTCGGTCGACCCTGTCATTTCTCCGAGGTCTGTTCGTGTTTCCGGTCCTGGTCACCTATGATCCGTGGCTTTCAACTGTCCCGCCGAGCGCCCGCATGGGACCGGAAATCGTGACCCGGTAATGGTCAGCCGCCCACGCAGGCCCCTTCTGCGCCAGGCTCTTCCAAAACTGTTCTTGAACTGGACCCGCGGTTTTCCGAGATCAATTGACACATTTCGTGAATGACTTTCGGGAATTCATGCTATCATCCCCGCAACCATTGATCTCTTCTCCCGGCCCGTACGGGCCGGAATCCCGTCAGGACAAAAGAGGCGAACCGTGACAAGTCAAAGGGAACCCGGATTCCGCGAATCCGTTGATCTCATGTTTCAGCGGGCGATCCGCCACCTCGATCTGCCGCCCGGGCTCGAGCACAAGATTCGCATTTGCAATTCCACTTATGCCGTCCGCTTCGGCGTCAGGCTGCGCGGAAAGATCGAGACCTTTACCGGATACCGGGCCATTCACTCGGAACATCTCGAACCGGTCAAGGGCGGCATCCGCTACTCGACAGCCGTTAACGCGAATGAAGTCGAGGCGCTTGCAGCGCTGATGACCTACAAATGCGCTCTCGTCGAAGTCCCTTTCGGAGGTGCCAAGGGAGGCCTGCACATCGATCCCCGCGACTGGGAAACCAGCGAACTGGAACACATCACCCGCCGTTTCGCATACGAATTGATCAAGCGCGACCTGATCAACCCGTCCCAGAACGTTCCCGCGCCCGATGTCGGAACGGGCGAACGTGAAATGGCCTGGATTGCCGACCAGTACCAGCGGCTCAACACGACCGATATCAACGCCCGTGCCTGCGTCACTGGCAAGCCACTCAATTCGGGTGGCATCGCCGGCCGGGTCGAGGCTACGGGACGAGGAATTCAGTACGCGTTGCGGTCATTCTTCCGGCACCCGGAAGATGCCGCTCTGGCAGGCCTCGACGGAACGCTCGACGGAAAACGCGTCGTTGTCCAGGGGCTCGGAAATGTCGGATTTCATGCCGCGAAATTCCTTCAGGAAGAAGACGGTGCCGTCATCACCGCCGTCATCGAACGGGACGGTGCCATCATCGACGAGAACGGTCTCGAGATTGAGGATCTTCGTCGGCACATCGTGGAGACCGGGAGTGTTCGAGGATTCGGGAACTCGACCTTTGTCTCCGACGGCGCCGAGGTCCTCGCCCATGACTGCGACATCCTGATCCCGGCGGCTCTCGAAGGCGCCATCAACATCGAGAACGCTGACCGGATCCGGGCACCGCTGATCATCGAGGCCGCGAACGGGCCGGTGACCTTTCCGGCCGACGAGATCCTCCGGCGAAATGGCAAGATCATCGTTCCCGACGCTTATGCCAACGCGGGAGGCGTCACCGTGTCCTATTTTGAATGGGTCAAGAATCTTGGCCACATTCGTTTCGGCCGTTTGCAGCGCCGTCAGGAGGAATCCCGTTACGAGCTGCTAATCAACGAACTTGAATCGAACTTCGGTCGGGAGCTGTCGGACGAATTCAAGCAGAAATACACCTATGGCGCTGGCGAACTCGAACTCGTCCGCTCGGGACTTGATGACACCATGCGTGGAGCCTACGAATCCATGCGCGACGTGTGGCATGGCTGGAACGACGTGGACGACCTTCGAACGGCAGCGTACATCGTGTCCATCCAACGGGTAGCAGCCAGCTACGAAGCGGCGGGCCTCTGAGTACGGATTTCCCTTCCGAATGCCTGCAGTCGGAATCATGACTGCGCGTCCTTGGCGAGATTGACGTCGGGGTTGCAGGGAAGATCCGTTCCCGGACCGCCCTGACGACCTGGCGATTTCCTCCCGGTGCCAGGGCGTTTCGCTGATTTGGATTCGTCGCCCCGCAGGACATTACTCCGTTCGGCGCCCGTCCTTCCGATCCCGAATCAATCCATCCAGCCGCTCCGCCATGACCTTCGCCTCGTGCGACCGTGTTGCGCCTCCGATGCCCACACGTCGTCCGACCCGCCAATAAAGGCCCGGAACCCAACGAGGGGTCTCTGACGATCGGAGCCGAATCAGGAATCCGTTGGTTGGTTTGAAGGCAAAAAGGCTTCGATCAATAGACACGATATTGTCGACGGAACAGACTCGGTCGCCAGTGCCGTCGAACAGTCCGATTCGGGTCAAGACAATGTGGCTTCGCGTTGATTCCAGATGCCGCCACGACTGCCACAAAAACCCGATACCGAGCACTACTGACAGCCCCGCGACAACGGGGCCACGATCCGGCGACGACAACCCGTGGATTGTCAGTATCGTCCCGAGCGCCGCGAGCGCAATCACGCCCAACCAGCGCCGGGCCGACGACGGCCGCAGCTCAGCAATCGATTCCCGGGACCGACGTCCCTTTCGGGAAACGGCCGACTTGCGCGCCGGTTTCCCTGACCGGCCCATCTCTGCACCTCCGTTCAGCCGCGATCCGGCACGACTTCTCGGCCCGGCACCTCTGGCTCGTCGTCAAGGATTTCTGGCGGAAATCCAGGCGCCCGGATGTCGAGGCCGGTCGCGTCTTCGAGGCGTCGAACGATGTTCGGTGACAATTCCCGCGAACCGTAGCGCTGAATCCCATCACGGAAGATCTCGATGAGCACGGGGTTTATCTCCAACGGAACGTCGGCCCGGTCGGCGACACCCTGAAACAAGCCGATATCCTTGAGAACCAGATCCATTGTGAAGGATATGTCCCGGGAACCGTTGAGGATGACCTGCGATTCCGTCTCGTGAACGAAGGACGTCCCGGACGATATGCGGATGGCTTCGTAGGCCGTACGGAGGTCGATCCCCACCGCCCTGGCAACCGTCAGCGCCTCGCAACAGGTCACGAGATTGGCGGTGGCCAGGTAATTGGTGAGCACCTTGAGGATGGAGGCGGAACCGAGCGCGCCGGAATGCAGGATCCGACGCCCCATGGCCGTGAGAAGTGGCAGGATTCGGTCGAAGGTCGCACGCTCGCAACCGGCGAGGATCGAGATGTTGCCAGTCGCCGCACGATGGCAACCTCCCGACACCGGGCAGTCTGCCGCCTCCCCGCCCCTGGCAATGAACTTCTCTCCGAGACGCCGGACCTCCTTCTCGTCCGTTGTCGACATTTCCATCCAGACCTTTCCCGGGGCCGCCGCCGCGAGAAGCCCGTTGTCGGCCTCCATTACAGCCGCGGACGTGGCAGGAGACGGCAAGCAGGTGATGACAGCCTCACAGTTCTGCATCATTTCGACCGGTGAAGCTCCGATCGATGCTCCCAAGGCCTGGAGTTGCGCCTGGCGGTCGGCCGAGAGGTCCCGAACCGTCACATCCAAACCATTTCGCACCAGACTGCCTGCAAGTTTCGCACCCACATTGCCGAGACCGATAAAGCCGATCTTCATGGCCAGTTCCTTCTCATTGGCTCGACATCCACTGCCACTCCCTCGGCCCGGCCGACGCAACGTCCACAACATGTCCCGTCGTCGGTGCGGCCCCAAAAGCCCGGGTCGCAGCCCTACAGGTCCATCCGCAGGACATTGACGAAAGCATCGTGAGGGATGTCCACCTTTCCAAAGCGGCGCATGCGCTTCTTCCCGGCCTTCTGTTTCTCAAGCAGCTTTCGTTTTCGGGTGACGTCGCCGCCGTAGCATTTGGCCGTGACGTCCTTGCGAAACGCTGAGACGGTCTCACGGGCAATGATCCGGCCATCGATCGCCGCCTGAATCGGAATTCGAAACATATGCCTGGGAATCAGCAACTTGAGCTTCTCGCACATCGCCCGCCCGCGGGCTTCGGCGCGATCGCGGTGAACCATGACAGTCAACGCGTCGACAGGTTCCTCGTTAACCCGCATCTGCATCCGAACCAGCTTGCCTTCCCGGTAGCCAGTCATCTGGTAGTCGAACGAAGCATAGCCACGCGTTGCCGACTTCAGCCGATCATAGAAGTCGAACACGACCTCGTTGAGCGGCAGGTCATAAACAACCATGGCGCGGCTACCTGCGTAGGTCAGGTCGACCTGCACGCCCCGGCGGTCCTGGCAAAGGCCGAGGACGTCGCCAAGAAACGGATCCGGCACCAGAATTGTCGCCCGCACCCAGGGTTCCTCCAGGTGACTCACGCTCGACATGTCGGGCATATCGGCCGGATTGTGCATGTTCATGACCGCTCCATCGGCCATGCAGACCCGGTAGATCACACTGGGTGCCGTGGTAACCAGGTCGATGCCGAACTCACGTTCAAGCCGATCGCGGACCACCTCAAGGTGCAGGAGTCCGAGAAAACCGCAACGGAAACCGAATCCGAGGGCCGCCGAAGATTCGATTGAATATGTGAAACTGGCGTCATTCAGCGCCAACTTCTCGAGCGCCTCCCTGAGATCGGGAAACGCCGCGTTGTCCACGGGAAACAAACCGCAGAAGACGACAGGCTGCGAGCGCTGGAATCCCGGCAAGGCCTCGCGGGTCCCGCCCTTCTCCAACGTGATCGTGTCGCCGATCCGCGTATCTCTCACCTGCTTGATCGAAGCGGTCATGAATCCCAGTTCGCCAGCGCCGAGGGAATCGACGGTCTCCATGTCGGGCGTGAACACTCCGACACGGTCGACCGGGTAGACCGCACCCGAATCCATCATGCGGATTCTCTGGCTCTTCCTGAGAACGCCATCGACGATCCTGACCAGAACGACGACACCGAGAAACGAATCATACCAGCTGTCGACCAGCATCGCCTTGAGCGGAGCCTCAAGGTCGCCGGACGGCGGCGGCAACCGTTGGACAATGGCCTCCAGGACGTCGTCCACACCGTCACCCGTCTTGGCGGAGACCAGAATGGCATCGCTCGCGTCGATTCCGATGACATCTTCGATTTGTGAGCAGACGGCTTCAGGTTCGCTCGCCGGCAGGTCGATCTTGTTCAGGACCGGAACGATTTCATGATCGGCATCGATCGCCTGGTAGACATTTGCAAGTGTCTGCGCCTCGACGCCCTGAGTTGAATCGACGACGAGCAAGGACCCTTCGACCGCACACATCGACCGTGACACTTCGTAGCCGAAGTCCACGTGGCCCGGCGTATCAATCAGGTTCAGCAGATAGTCCTTGCCGTCTCGCGCCCGGTACTCGATCCGGACCGAATTGGCCTTGATGGTAATTCCCCGCTCCCGCTCGATCTCCATCGTGTCGAGCAGCTGGTCCTGCATGTCGCGCTGAGCAACGGTTCCGGTCATCTGAATCAGTCGGTCGGCCAGCGTCGACTTGCCATGATCGATATGGGCGATGATCGTGAAATTGCGGATGTTCGAGAGCCGATTCATCGCATGGGCGTGGGGGCGAAATGCATCGGTGTCAAGTCTGATACCGTCCCGGTCGTGCGGTCACGGCGCCGACTTCGAACGGCCACGTCAATGCAGCGCCGCGGCTGACAGACAGTGCCTGGTTGCCATACCGGTGGCCCGGGACGGATCAGGCGACGGGACCATGATCACAGGCGCGCCTTTCGGTCCCCTACCGCGGAACCACGGGCAACTCGATCGGTATGTCTCCGGCACTCCGAAAAACCAGGGTGAGTTTCAGGGTATCGCCAGGATTGAACCGGTGTTTCAGCCGCATCAACATCACATGCATTCCGCCCCGGGCGAAAGTCACGGTTCCCCCGGCCGGGACGGGGACACCATTTTCCAACGGCCTCATCATGACAATCCCGTCATCGGTCTCGACATGGTTGTGCAGTTGAGCCCGCCCGGCGTCTGCCGATCGTACCGCCAGCAGCCAGTCATCCATTTCCGACCTGTTTTCGATGACCATGTAGGCGGCACCGGAAGCCCCTCCGGCGATCGGAGCCGGCATGAAGGCACTGCTGATTCGAAGCCCGCTGTCGACGACAGGGATGCCTGGCGATACCGGTTCGGCCGGGTCAGCGGCCGTTCCCATCGTACCCGCCAAAATGGACAGGGTCGCCAGGACCGAAACCACACCAATGCCCCGGACTCCGGATTTCCCCATCATGGGTCGAAAATCGCACCCCATCGCTTTTCAAGCGGACTTCACCGGACGAATCAGTGTTGAAGACCATTCGGCCGACGAGCCCGACCTGGGAGTGTTGGCAAAAGCGAAGCCCGAATTCCCGGCGCCCGAACCGCTCATCCACCATGCTGGGTGCTCATCCACCATGCTGGGTGCGGCCGAAACCGCACGACTCAGCCCTTCGGAGCCGCAGTCCGAATCTGGCGCTTGAGCCTGAGTGCCCGGTCGGACAGGCTGGCGTCGTCGGCCTTGACCAGAAAGCTGTCAAGGCCACCGCAGTGATCGACGGCCCTGAGCGCCGCTACTGAAACCCGCAACCGTACCGAACGCCCGAGCGCGTCACTCGTCAGGGTCACACGGTTCAGATTTGGCAGGAACCGGCGCTTGGTCTTGTTGTGCGCATGACTGACATTGTTGCCGGTCTGCGGTCTCTTGCCTGTCAGTTCACATTGGCGAGACATCGGTCAAACTCTCGAATTGTTTGCCGGACACGGAGCCGGCGGCACCCGCGAGGCCGGGGCGGTTCCCGGCGGTTCCTATCCCGAGTCCCGAAATATCGTCAAGCAGCAATCGGCGCTTCGGCGCCCGGGCACCGCAGTTCTGTTTCAAGGTCAATCATCCGGGCGCAATGAATGACGGAGTTTCGTGAACACTCCGTCGCCTGAAGACGACGGCTTCGCGGCCAAGCTACGCGGCAA
>JAPPHA010000011.1 GCA_028874915.1 Paracoccaceae bacterium | reverse complement strand
GATGCGGTTCGTGCCAAGCAGACCACGCCCGCACACCCGTTCACACATCTTCGATTCCAAGACTTTGTAATTGCGTCCGTTTTTCCGCCATCAATAGGCCGACGCGCCCCGATTTCGGCCCGAAATCATCCGCGCCTGCAACTGGGGTTGAAGGGGGAAGCCATGCCAACAGAACGACACAAGGACCCACGGGTCCGGCTTCTCGATCTTCCCGGCTTCCCAACCGCTATTTCTAGGACAGGCAACTCAAACTAGTTAGGGCTGGCTCGCTCCACACGTACGTTGCGGGAGCTAACTGGGGCGTGACGAGGGCACTTGCGATTACGATGAGTATGAGGGCGTGATCACGACTGAGGCCGGCTTCGCCGGAAACACTCACAACGGTTGCGACGACAGCGTAGATGAACCCTTTGGCACTTCAAGCGAGCCCTTTCGACCCCCTAGACGATGAACCGGTCTTGGGACTTGGGGATTCTTCTACCCCTCGATGGTCCGAACGGTGGGAAGGGATTTCGTGCTTTTGCCGTGAATAGCGCCATCAGAGGCGATGCCGGTCAATTCGACTTTTTTGTTCTTGTCGTTCTGTGTATACGGATCGAAACAACAGTTTCGAATGACTCGGATTGTTGTCCGTCTTGATCTCCAACGGAGACGATTCGCGCACTCTTGACCTCTTGGGGAGGCAGCAGCCGGATTTTCCCGGAATTCGGAGTCGCATTTCCGGGTTTTCGGACGCCGAAGTGCAGAAAACAGTCGCCGAAAGCGCGGATTTGGGGTCAAGTCCAGGAGAACATCGATTGTGTGTGAAAGAACTGATGTGTTGCCCGGAGTCCGATTTTCGGCCACAAGACCTTGATGATCATGCGTACAATCGCCCAAGATGCGCCGTTTCCTGTTGCAGACTTGCAACAGACACGGGCAGACTGTCCGGAAACTCCCCTGTACCGTGCACAATCCGCTCGCGCCCCGCCCGGATGCTCGGTAATAGAACGGGTGTGCGGGGGTGGTCTGCCTGGCACGAACCGCATCTCAACTCCGAAATCATAGCTATGGAGACAATCGATGAAACGCACAATTCTTGCGACGACGGCTCTCGTGACCTGCGGTAGCATGGCAGCGGCCGACGTGTCCCTGTCCGGCTCCGCTGAAATCGGCGTGGTCGGCGGTTCGGGTGAAGACGCCCAAATCCACCGCGACGCACGGGTTTCCTTTGGTATGTCCGGCGAAACGGACACCGGACTGTCGTTCGGGACCTCGCTGGCTCTTCGTCATGCCGGCAAGTACCAAGACAATGGGGCTGAAGGCGCCATCCACATCTCTGGCGTGTTCGGCACCTTGACTGTCGGCAACACCGACGGCGCCTTCGACAAGGCGATGCTCGAAGTCCCGGCCGGAACGTCTATCAACGACGCCAGCACAGGCCACAGTGGTTGGAATGGAAATTCCGGGCTCGATTCCGGTGGTGAAATCGTCCGCTACGACTACAGCATCGGCGACATCAGCTTGGCTCTGTCGACGCAAGGCGAACGCGAAGGACACATGGAAGCCCATGGGATCGGCGTTGGCTGGTCCGGCGATTTCGCAGGCGCATCGCTCGGCCTGGGTGCCGGTCACCAGACCTCTGAAATGTCGAGCATCACCGGCGCGAGCCTTTCGGTTGGCTTGGCTGACGGCCTTTCGTTCGGCATCACCATGTCGAATACGTCCGTCGACGGTGGCAATGACAAGAGCCACGCGGGTGCCGGCCTGTCCTACGCGCTGGGCGACGTGACCTTCGCGATCAACGGCGGCCAGAACAAGGAAGACGGCATGGACAACATGAGTGGTGTCGGCTTCGCGGCCTCGTATAGCCTCGGCGAAGGCGCGACGTTCCAGATCGGAGCGGGAAGCTCGAAGGAAGGTGAAAGCAGCTCAAACAGCTGGTCCGCCGGAATTGCGTTGTCCTTCTGAGTTTGGACTGAAACGACGAGAAATGCGGCTGATTTCGCATCCCTCACGACCTGAAGACCTGCCAAGTAAGGCAAGGACAATCGCACAGGCCGCACGAGCAGAATCAAGCGGCCAGAATATGGAGAACACGTGATGAAACTCACACTCAAACACGCCATTGTGGCATTCGGGGTCCTGACGATCCTCGCCGCATGTGGTGGGGGCGGCGGCGATACGCCTGCGCCCGTAGATCCGGGACCGACGCTGGAGGAACGGCAGGCGGATCAGCGCGATGCCATTGAAACGGCAATCGGTACGGCTCAAACCGCAGTGGCGGCAGTGGACAATGACTCCACCAATGCAGAGGTGGGCGCTGCCGATTCTGCGATCGTGGCCGCCAGATCAGCGATCGCAGCTGCAGTCGATGTTCCGGCAGCAGAAAAATCCGCGAACACCGGGACGGTCAACGCGCTCGCAAGCCGGCTGACCGCAGCCAAGAATGCCCGGCAGATGGCGATGGATGATGCCAGAGATGCTGCTGACGCTGCCATGATGGCGCTAGCAGCGAAGCTGTACCCCGGCATCTATGCGCCGGCTGCCGACGCCACAGGCACCGAAGTAGGTGATGTTCACGCCGCTTATAACGCCGACGACAGCGCCATTGTGGTGACGATCGGTGACGGCACATCCGCAAACGCAAACAATTTGTCGGAAGACAAGAAGACGATGGTTGCCGACAACCATGGCTGGAAAGGCAAGAGGTATGCCGACCCCGCCGGCGGTCCCATGGTCGAGGCGGTCGTTTACTCGAACGTCGAAGCTCCGACGCAGGGAAGGAAATTCGGAAGCGCCGAACCGGGAACCGGTGAAACCCGCGCATTCGAGTACATGCTGGTGAACGGGGTTCTGAATGCCGATAACGCCGATGGCGTCGGTGCTACCGATAACGTATTCGTAGCGGCGAGAGTCGGTTTTACGAATGTCACCCGGACTGCTGGCACGGAAACGTTCAGTTTGCCGAGTCCGAACCCGAATGACGTTGGGGCGATCAATATCCCTGGCAGTTATCATGGGGTTCCCGGCACCTACAAATGCGTGCCTGCCGCTGGCACCACCAGTTGCACGGCCTCGGTAGCTGCAAGTGGGTTCACGCTTTCGACCGCTGACACCTGGACGTTCACGCCCGGCAACGCAAACGCCATGGTCACCGAAATGACGGACAGCGCGTATGCCTCGTATGGCTGGTGGATCCACAAGGCTGAGAACGACGGTGACTTCACCGCGAGCGCGTTCCATGACTTCAAGGGTACAGCTGGAACCGTGGATATTGCCGACTTGGTGGGAGGGACCGCGACCTACATGGGCGGCGCTACCGGTAAGTACGCTCTCCACAGTACGACCGGTGGAACGAACGACGCCGGACACTTCACCGCGAGTGCGATGCTTGAGGCCGACTTCGAAGACGACATGATCATGGGTACCATCGACAACTTCATGGGTGCCGATGGTATGTCGCGGAATTGGTCCGTCGAGTTGATGGAGCAAGGCTTTAGCAGTACCGGACAAATTCTCGGTGACGACGGTTCTGACGGCGGTACAGCCAAGATGACGAAGTGGACCATCGACGGGACTACTGCAGACGCAGCCGGCTCGTGGTCGGGCAATCTCCGCGAGGAAGGCTCTGACGGTGTTCCGAAGGTCGTAACAGGTACGTTCTACTCCGAATTCGGTCGAGACGCCGGCAAAATGGTCGGTGCTTTCGGTGCGAACAAGGACGACTGATTGCCAGATGCTGACCTGATCACTCAGGACTGATATGGAGGGCGGCGGTTTCGCCGCCCTCTTTCTTTGACCATTCATCTCCGGGGAACCCCATGCAACGTCTCGTCGCCCTTGCCGTCTGTGCTGCCCTGGCCGTCTTCACGACCCCGGCTCTCGCTCAGGGCACCATCGATGCCGAAGAGCTGTTCCAGTACGGCCTGCTCACCATGCAGGAATCCCAACGCCCCGGACGAAGCGCCGAAGAACGCGAGGCGTTGCTGGACGAGGCCATCGCGGCCTTCCACACCATGCTGGTCGGCCGGCCCGACCTCGTACGGGTGCGCCTTGAACTCGCCCGCGCTCTCTTCATGAAAGGCGGGGACCGGCTCGCCAAACAGCACTTCGAGGCCGTCCTGGCCAGCAACCCGCCACCACCGGTGAGAGCCAACATCCAACAGTTCCTCAACCAGATCCGGGCCCGCAAGCGCTGGACTGTCAACCTCGGCTTCGCGCTCGCCCCCGACACCAACATCGGCGCGGTCTCCGAGGGCCGGACCGTCAACATCCCCGTCTTCGGGACTGAACTCCCCTTCGTCCTCGACGACCCGGAGGAGGTTCGGTCGGGCGTCGGCATCTCCGTCTGGGCGGGTTGGGAGTACCAGCACCCCTCGGGACCGCGCACCCGCATCCGTCTCGGCGCCGATATCCAGCGCCGGGAGTACGAAGGCAGCGACTTCGACCAGATGACCGCCTCCGTCCATGCCGGGCCCCGCTGGCTCCTGACCCCGTGGTCCGAGGCGAGCCTGCTGATGAGCGCCCGCCAGCACTGGGCGGGCACCGCGCCCCAGTATCACGACCTCGGGGGGCGTCTCGAACTCAACCATCGCTTCTCAGGCACGGTGACGGGCGATCTGCGCCTCTCGATGCACGACCGGCGCTACCGCGAGAGAGACGACGACGAGAGCAGGGACGGCCCCATTGCGGACCTCTCCTTTGGCGGGTCCTGGGTGGTGCGTCCGACGGTCCGGGCGGATCTCTCACTCGGTTATTCGAGCGAGTCCCCTGAGACCGAGCGTCTCGGGCTTTCGAGCCGTTGGGTCCGCACCGGGGTCACCACGGCGCTGGGGTCGGGGCTGACGCTCGGCGGGACGGTCACCCTGCGCAAGGCGGACTATGACAGGGAGTTCCGGCCGTTCACGCCGGCCGGCGAGACCCGATCGGACACGACGCGGACGCTTCGGCTGACGGCGCATCACCGGGGGTTCCGGCTCGGGCGTTTCAGCCCGCAGTTCTCGCTCGGGCGGGAGATCCGCACCAGCAACGCGCAGCTGCACGACTACAAGCGGACCTTCGGAGAAGTCAGCTTCGTCCAGCAGTTCTGACTGCCGAAAGTCGAGCAGCGGCCCGAATTCCCTCGATCTCCTCGAAGACGCCGTTCCGTCACTGCGGCAGCCGGCGACAGGAGTCAATCCTCTGCATTCGCGTTTTCCATCTTGGTAGCCATCAAGTGTTTCAGGCATTACTTTTGGTAACGGCGTTCAGTGCGTAGACGACACCGATCTGCGCAATGCAGGGAACACGGGAGGTCAATTTGGGAATGCGGAAGGTGTCGCAACAATGGCGGACGCCAAGCCTACCGCCGCCGGCCCACCGAATTCACAACCGAAACGGCATCTGTGCAACAGCGAACAGCAATTAGTTGCTCTTCGCAATCTCGTGGACTTGCGGGCACATTGGCCGCACGGGAGCAACCGCCCGCCGAACTCTACGTCTTCGCCTGACCTGATCGTCTGATCTCGCTCTCCGTCATCATCGTATTTCTTCCGCGGCTGCGCAACGGAGCCGGCAGTCGAATCGAACGCATCGGGTGCACGGCACGGAACGCGTCATTGCATGCAAACCATTCCGATTCTGTGGACGCAAACGTCGGAATTCAGCATTGGCCTCGCTGCACTGCGATCAGATCCTTTGGAACAGGCCTTGCCGAGGCCCCTATCTATATTGCGCTTCAAATGATTTAATCATCGTCGTTGCAGACGTTGACTGGTCCCGCCGACCATAGCGGCCAATTTTGGCGACGGACTGAGTTCCACACTTGGCGGCTCGGCGATGACGTTTCACGGATTCGGGCGATGTCTGCCGCAGTTAGGCGCCAGCCAAGCGGGGATCGCCTGCAAGGACGACCGAATGGGCGAAGGCAAAGAAACGACCGACACTCGGTTGCTGCCCGTTTTCGCATTTACGGGAATTGTTTTGCTTGCCGCTTGCGGCGGCGGAGGCGGGCCTGACCCGACGTCTGTACGCCCGCCCCCCGAACCGCAACCAGAACCCGCGCCTCCGCCGGCGGCGGACTCCTTCCCGGCCTACCATTTGGAAACGCCTCGTTTCACGACACACCAGCCCTACGTGCTGGAACAGATCGGTGCACACCACGCCTATGCAAAGGGTCTGACCGGTCGGGGTGTGCGCATCGGCATCGACGATACCATCGTCGACTACACACAAACCGCCGAGTTCGGGAGCCGAGTCAGGCTACGCGACGCGGATGGTGCGAAACTCGCCTATTCCCGACCTTTGGGAGATCACGCCTCAAGCGATGTCGAAATCTGCCTCAGCGACCCCGCATGCCAGATCTGGGAAGGCGACAGTGGGGGCGATGAAGAAGTGCACAACTCGTGGGTACGCCAGATTGTGGACGAAGACGGTTGGCCGACCCGGGACGACTCCGTTTTTTTCGTTGACAAACACTATCCCGAAGACGGTTCGATTGAACAGTTGCTGCGTTGGAGGGAAGTCCCAACGCCCTACGGACCGCATGGAAGCCATGGAACCATAGTGGCGTCGATCGCAGCTGGGTCCAATCTTGGTGTCGCGCCCAAAGCCACGATCATTCCGACCGCAAGGAATCTTACGGACGATCAGGAGGCAGACGCCATTGCAGATCAGACATTGCGAAACTGGATACAGGCGCTGCCGAACACAGATCGGCAACAGCTTGACGACATGCTGGCTCTTGGCGTCCGTGACGACTACGCGAAGTTCGACATCATCAACCGATCGTATGGGACGCGCAATTCCGAACTTTCCATTGTCGACAGCATCGAGTCCGCACGATGGTACGGTGCGCACCTACCCAGGACACTGAATGCCATTTGGCAGTCCGACGTCCCCGATACCAACAAGACAATTGTGGTCTACGCCGCGGGCAATGAGGGAAATCCGGTGCCAAACCTGGGAGGTTACCTGCCCTATCTCTTTCCGGAGTTACGCGGGCATTCCCTGGCCGTCGCGGCGACGGATCCGGGAACGGGGGCAATCGCCGAATACTCCAACCGGTGCGGCCCCCTCCCCTCCGACTGGAACGTGTCGAGGCATGGGCAACACTACTGCCTCGTGGCTCCCGGGACAGCTCGCGGCCTCGAACCAAATCCGGATCGTCCCGGAAGAGGCGACACCGTGGACGGCGTGACGGGAACAAGCATCGCCACGCCTGTCGTGTCGGGTGCGCTCGCCTTGCTGAAAGAGCATTTCCGGGGAACGCGAGGGAACACGGAAATCGTCAGGCGAATTGTCGACACCGCTGATCGGAGCGGGATGTATGCCGAACTCGAGACATATGGTGCCGGTCATCTGGACCTGGAGGCCGCTCTCTCGCCGGTCGGCAGGCTGACCGCAGGGCCGTTGGAACAGGCCCTCAGCCGCACCGGGCTCCGGACGCCCGCGGCATTCGGCGCGGTCGCCGGGCGCGCCGCCCATATTGAACTGGCTACATTCGACGCGCAGGGCTTCCCGTTCTGGGTTCCTGTTTCCGGGATGATCTCGGCGGGATCGGCCGGCCGTTCTCCGATCCCCCAATTCAAGGACTCCGCCATGCAAGCCGGAGCGGCGCCAGCACCTGGCCTCGACGTCCTGGAACTGTCCTGGGCGGACAGCGCCGCCGATGGGCACCCCTGGTTCTCGGACGACCGGAACTGGGTGATGGGGTTTGGCCCGACATCGGTCAGTCTCGCACGCCGACCCTTTGGCGAAGGCTGGGGTTATGGTTTGAGCTTCGACGACAGTGGATACTTGGGAACCGTGACATCCGGTGCATTCGGAACCGACGTTCGATCCGGAATGCTATGGACATCGCGTGCCTTCGAACACGAATTCGGCAGCGGATGGATGCTGAAAGCGACCGGAACGCTGGCGTTGAGCGTCCCGCAATATGAGAAAGATGCGATGTTTCGGGCGACGCCTTCCCTGCTGTCCGCAATGTCGATGCGGTTCGGAACGCAAACCAGCGGAATCGTGCTCGAACAACCCATGCGCGCCGAGTCCGGCACGGGAACGTTTCGCGTCGAGAACGGACGAATCGAGAACGGGAAGAGGCTGCATGACGAATACCGCATTCCCTTGCGCCCTGATGGGCGGGAGTGGCGGATGACGTTTCGCCACGACCACGAAGCAATCGGTGGGCGTTTTGCCGTTGAGATAGGTGGTGCCGCCAATGCCGGCCATGTCCCTGGCAGAAGCGAAGCCCGTTTTGGGATCGCTTACCGTACGATCTGGTAGTTCAGTGAATCGTTTTCGCGCTCCTTTGCTTGCCTGTGCGGTGGTGCTCGTCACCGCCTGCGTGCAGGAATCAGGACCGGAACTGCGGCACGTGCAGCGTGGTCTCGGTCCGCCTGTGGTTCGAGATGGCGCCATCTACACGCCCGTTGCCATCGGCCCTCACGGATGCGTGCTCTACCATGTGAGGATTCCCGGGGGTCAGGCTCCGGCCGCCCTGATGTACCGGAACGAAGATGACAAGTTCAGCCATGGCCGTCCGGACCGATGTGTCACTGGTGGAGGAGCGCCGTAAAGCCAAAGACTAGGTTCATGCAAGAAGTGCAGGAGTACGTTCGAAGGGGTCGACGGCGCCAACGCCTGGACCGGAGCAGCCGACTTCACAGCGTTGGAGTCGTGGGTTGCGGGCGTTGCGCCCGGTGCAACTGGAACCGGAACGCTGTGGGGTGACGGCGACTTGAACTACGCAATCGCCATTCGCGGCGGCGAGACCTCGCCGGGGAGGGCTGGCCACACCGCCTACACGTTTCGTGAGACCAGCGGCGATGCCGGAACGCTGACAGGGTGTGTTTGCGGCCGGAACAATGCGCGGGAACGCTTGTCCGCAACGACGCGACGGTGGCATTCGGTGGCGTAAGGTAGAGGCAGCGCGGCGCCTGAGCAGGGGCGCGTCATCGGCAACGGAAACTGGGAGTGGACCGTCCGTGCTCCCCGGGGCACCCGGGCACCGATCGACGCCTTGCTGACCTTTCGAGGCCGGGATCATGGCCCGCCGCTCACGCCGGTCTCGCAGATCGGCGTTGTCGGCCTCCTGCCCATGACCGCCCAGTCCTTGATCGCCCGGCTCCGGAAACGCGCCTGAGAGGTTCGGACCGCGCCCTGCTCGCCGCACAATCTCCGGAGTTCCTTCGTGACCGTGGCCCTCAAGGCCGGCACCGACCTCGCCATGGTCCAAGCGCTCGTCGGGCACGCAACCCCAGCGACGATGGCCCGCAACGACTGCCGGCCGGAAGCTATGAAGGCCGCCGCCGCGCAACTCGCCCACGTTCCCTTCGGCTGAGGGCCTGACCAACGCGACCAAGCTGCTATCAGGGGCGCGGGATTTGCCGCTCGTGGATCAATGTTTCGCCCTGCGGTTGCGACGTCCGCGTGCGGCTGTGGTTCAGTCTTTCTCGGCGACGAAGGACCCCACATAGTCGTTGTCCTGGTCGCTCACGACGCCACCGACCCAGCCGGACGGATCGCCCGTATCGCTGGGATACCACTTCGCTTCGGCACTTTCGCCTGAACAGCCGACGGGAGTGCAGTCCATGTTGTAGAGGAAGTCTCCCCAATCGGAAAAGTTGTGGTCATGCCACGTGGCGACACCATCGAAGGCATAATGGGCCTCGAAGTTGTTTACCCGCAGGTTCAGATTCGGACGGTCGCCGAACGTGTAGCGCAGGTTCGCATCCGCCCGGAGCAACGCACCCAGGTAGTCCGGACCGAGATCGACCCCCAGAAAATTGTCCTCGCCACTCCAAGTCGCAGTGGTTGCCAGTGAAACGTTCTCGGAAGGCTTTCCGTGAACCCATCCGGTTCCGGCAATCACGTCAAGAATGGACAGATTTCCCCCCGACAAGCGACCGGGAGCCGTTCGTCCGTCGACCTCAAAACGGTGATGGATCCAGATTCCCCAACTGTCAATTGAGGATGGCACACCGGACTTCCAAACCGTGTAAACATCGAAGTCGTCACTTTTCCAGGTCGCGTTCGGAACGTGACGGATGTCTTCTTCCGTCACGTGGTAGCGCACGCTCCTACCCTCCAGATGGTCATAGCTGATCACGCTGCCTGAACCGTAGGGCGCATGGCATCGGGTCTCGCCGCAACCGTCCGTAGTTCCGTTCGGGTTCCTGTAGCCGAACTGGTGGCCCGCCTCGTGGGTCAGGACAATAAACAGTTTGTTGTGGACAACCCGGAAGGCTTCTGCGTTGTCCATTGCGAGACTGTCGTAGAGAGCCGCGTAGTTTTCTGCAATCCAAGCATTACTCAGGACCACGGCGTTTTCACTCGACACATAGCAGGCGATCCCCTCGTTGTGGCACACGAGGTTCCCATGAGAGCCGACCTGCAATGCCAGGGATCCAGGATCGTAATCCAAGTGACGGGCCCATTGTAGGTATGCCTGATTCCCCAGTATCCAGAGCAGCAGTTCCGCGGCCTCCAGGCGAGCACGAGCGTTGTCGTCGTATCTCCAACCAGGTTCCAGAATATCTCTCAACGTATGAGAGAATGTAATGTGAGGAACTGCCGCACCGCCTTGCGGAGGCCTTTCCACGTGAAGCCCGTCTCGACCGTGCCGAGGCAGGTCGACTTGGGGGTTGGCATACCAAAAAAGGTCTACGTTGTCTTCCAGAAGCCATACGCCGCGATGAGTTTCCGATTCCCTTGGTTGCGTCGGTTCGGATTCGGGTACCGTTTCCGTTTCTGTGGGTGCGGGATCCGGTTTCGGTTCGGACGGGACGGGCTGTTGAGGCGGTGACTGAATGGCGGGCTGCCCACCACCCCCTCCGCAGGCTGCAAGCGCGAGCAAAAGCACAACGACCGTATTGAATGAGAAAGCTCGACGCCGACGGTGAGTAACGCATCCCGCCGTGTTTTCGTCGTGAGTTCCTGGCTCGTGTTCCGGGTTTGGGGCGGCGTTCATACTTGTCTCACCTCGTTGTTTCTCGGTTCGCCACCTCCTTGATCGCCCGAGGTGCTTGCCTGTGCACTCCGGAAGGCGTCCTCCCGATCCGGGGCCGTCAGTCCGCAACCCTACAGCATTCGAAATTAAACTTGCTTTAATTGTGACGCTTTGGAGCATCCAAACATCGACTCATTCATTTGGTACGCATTTTGACCGTGACTCTATCGACCGGTTTCCATCGTTCGATAGCTGTGTTTCCACGACTCCATGAGATCCTCGGGTTTCCAGCTCCTCTTGAAGGGCCGCGCCTCGTTGGCGTTGTGACAGGCGATGAAGGCATCGATGGCAGCGATGCTACCGCCATAACGGTAGAAACTCCGAGCCGTTGAGAATGCATGTCGAATGCCAAGAATCTGTCCTTGCGCTTTTTGTGATGCCGAATTTCACCAACGTACCACCTGAATTTCACTCAACGTAGCCGGTCAATTTCATCCAAAGCAGCCGGTCAATTTCACCATGGTAGCCACCCGGAGCGAAGCGACGCGATCAAGCTGTATTCGGCGAGCGGATCTCCTTTTCTGTTTCCGGTTCGGGGTTATCCCCCCGAAGGCCCTTTTTCAAATCCATATTGAAAGGATTGTTGTTGCGGTTGGTCCTGTGGAGCCTGTGGGCGAGAAGCCCGCGAGTGTGGTCAATGCGGTGGGCGAGGCGCCAGCCTCGTCCACGGCTTGTCCACACGCCCCGCAGGGCGCGGGCTGGCCCGAAGGGCTCGTCCACAACTCCACAGGACCGTCCGCCGCCTTCGGCGGCGGCACCGATTCCGTGTCGCGAAGCGCGGCCCCTTCCGGGTCTCATTTTCCGGCCTTGGCGCTGTCGGCCCGCATTGATGTGCCATGCAATTCGAACCGGATCGCGCCATGGACGAGGCGGTCAAGCATGGCGTCCGCGATTGTCGGCTCTGCGATTTTCTGGTGCCAGTCGGGCACCGGCAACTGGGAGGTGACGATCGCCGAGCGGCGGTCGAAGCGGTCGTCGAGGATCTCGAGCAGGTCGCGCGCCCGGGCCGCATCGACGGGTGCCAGGCCCCAGTCGTCGAGGATGATCACGTCGAGCCTGGCGAGATCGCGATAGAACTTGGGAATGGTCCCCTCGCCATGGGCGATCCGCAGATCGGTGAGCAGTCGCGGGACGCGCAGGTACTGGGCCTGGTGGCCTTCGAGACAGGCCTTGTGGGCGAGGGCACAGGCGATCCAGCTCTTGCCCGTGCCGCACGGGCCGGTGATCAGGATATTGACGCCGTTTCGGATCCAGGTGCAGTCGCCGAGACCAAGCACGACGCTGCGGCTGAGGCCGCGGGGCCGGGTGAGGTTGATGTCCTCGAAACAGGCGTCTTGGTGGCGCAACCGGGCCTTCTTGAGGCGCCGCTGAAGGGCGCGCGAGCGGCGCTCGACGACCTCGCGGTCGATCAACAGTGCAAGCCGGTCCTCGAACGGCATGTCGTCGAGATCGTGGCGCGCCAATTGCTCCTGGAAGGCGGCCAGCATGCCGGGCAGGCGCAGTGAGGCGATGCGCTGGGTGAGTGGGTGCAGGATGGCATTGTCGGTCATCTGTAATACTCCGGTCCCCGGATGTTCGAATGGTTGATGGGCGCGGTCTCAGGTTCCGGCTCGTCGACGAGATCGGTTCCGGTCCGCAGGATGTTGTCGAGTCCGCGCCAGGTCCTGATGCCGAGATCCAGCGCGTAACGGCAGGCGTTGTCGAGGCGATCCGGCCCATGGCTCTTCGCCAGGCGGAGCACGCCGTAGCAGGAGCGGAAGCCGAATTCCGGATTGTGATTGCGCTCCATGATCGTGATGACAAAGGCGTGGACATGGGGGCCGATGTCCCGCGCACGGTTTTCGAGGCGTGTGCGGGTGTTCTCGACATCGGCACGCTGGTGAGCCTGGGGCCGATGCCCCTTGAGCGTGGTGGCACGCCCCCTGGCATCGCTGCTCAGATGGCTTGCGATCTGTTTGCCGCGGTAGAACACGTCGATCACCCGACCACGCAGGCGGACATCGACCTCCTTGCCCACATAGGTGTAGGGCACGGAATAGAAATGGTAGTCGATGGCAATGTGGTAGTCGGGATGGACCTTGTTCCCGCGCCATACCGTACGCTGCCAGCGTTGGTCCGGCAGCGGCTTCATGTGTGGGACATCGACGCTCTCGAACCGGCTGAAGCGGGTCTCGCCCGTGCCGTCGGCATAGGGTTTCTGATTGACCCGTCGCACCTGGGCTGCAATCGCCCGGTTCAGCGATGCCAGATCATGGAAAACGTGGTTGCGCAGCGGCGCCAGGACCCGGCGCTCGGCCAAAAGGACTCCATTTTCGACCAGTGCCTTGTCTCGGGGCTTCCTGACCCGCGCCGGCAAGCCCTGAACGTCATAATGCTCAAGCAGATCGGCGTAGGTCTCGTTCAGGACCGGCTCGTAGCGTGACGGGTTCTTGACTGCTGCCTTGACGTTGTCGGGCACCGCAACCTGCGGCGCCCAGCCCATGTCTTCGAAGCAGCGCACGTGAGAGCTGCACCAGTCATCGATCTTCTGGCTGAGGGTCGCTTCGGCGTAGACCCGCCCCGAGACCCCCATCGAGGCGATGAACAACTGCGCGTCATGCTCACCCCCGTCGAGAAAAAGCGGAGTGGTCATGCCGGCGTAATCGACGAACAGCCGTTCGCCGGGACGGCGGTTCTGGCGCATGGTCACATCCACGCACGGCCGCCAGTCGCGGAACCGGCGCGTCCAGGTCACATAGCTCATGCCGTCGGGATGGGTCTCGCGCCATTCCTCCCACAACAATTTCAACGTCACGCCGCGATCCGACAGGTCTTTCTCGACCGTCGCCCAATCCACATCGTCGTCCGCGGGCCGAACCTGCCGCGCCGGATAGAGCGCCGCCTCCAGTGCCGCATCGTCCATGTCGGCCGCTTTCGGCCAACTCAAGCCCGAAGCCGCAAACCGCTCCAGGGTCTGTCCCACCGAGCGTCGGGCAAGACCGCAGTGGGTCGCGATCGCCCTGGCGCTGCGGCCCCCGTCAAAGTGAAACTCCAGTACCTTCCTTACTTTCCTCATGGGCAGCCTCTTCTGTGCCATTCCATACTCCTCGGACCGATCGCAAAGTCCGAGTTGTAGACCGGCACTCTGATTCAAACCAAAGCCAGTCGCCCCGAGGGGTGGCTACCATGGTGAAATCAAGTGGCTACCTTGAGTGAAATCAGGTGGCTACTTTCAGTGAAACTGGGTGGCTACCTTCGTGAAATTTTGCAT
>JAPPHA010000111.1 GCA_028874915.1 Paracoccaceae bacterium | reverse complement strand
GCGCGGTAGAATGCGGGATCGTCCGGGCGCGGCCCGGTTTCCGGATCGAAATCCTGCGGTGAGTGGAAACGGCTGTAATCATTTGGCAGGTCATAGCCCTTGGCTTTCAGATGCGCCTTCCACGCATAGCAGTCGTTTCCCAGCTGCAGGGGCACGATTTCCTTGAACCCCGGCATCGGGTTTTCGAGGCTCCTGACCGCAGGATCATTGGGGTGCAGGAATCGGGGATCGGCGCTGGTGTCGGTGTAACCGAACAGCAATGGCTCATAACCCGATTTCCGCACTTCGAGCGCGAGGTTTGAAATGTCCGCGCGCAGCGGCGTGCCGTTGCGCACGGACCGGTGATTCATCGCATAGAGGCCGGTCAGGAGGCTGACCCGGGACGGTCCGCAGGGAACGGTGACCGTATAGTGCCTGCGGAATGTGACGGCATCCTCCATGAATTCCCGCAGATTTGGCAGCACCGCCTGACCGTTGATGGCCAGTTGCAGGCAGTCCGCCCGAAGATCGTCCGAAACGATGAACAGGACATTTCCGCTATTCTTGTCGACCATTGCTCTTCTCATTGTGACTGAAGATTCGGTTGTGCACAGGCTTCAGGAATCGGCCGGTTCAGCGCCTGAACTGTTTGGTGAAACAGTCAAGCAGACTCTTCAAATCGCCGAAACTTTGGATATGGATGTCGAGCCCCGGCGGCAATGCGGCGTCCGCGATGAACACGGAACCGCACTGGCAGCCCCCAGGCGATTCTTCCGTTGCCGATCCGGCCCGGGCTGGCTGTGCCAGGCTGGGTAAGTGGTTGCAGGTTGAGGATCAGCAACGTGGCATCTTCCGGTCTGCCGCCCGGTATCATGCCCGCTGCGGCGCGGGTCCCGGAGGCCGATAGTTGACCGTTCCGCCGGCGGTGACCTTCATATCGGAAAGCGTGTGGTCGGCATGCCTCATGCGATGATCCAGCATCTTCCTGGTCAGGCGCAGAACTTCGCCGGCATAATCCTGATCGTCCGCGAGGTTTCGGAACTCGCCGTCGGCCGACTGCGTGTCAAACAGCAGCGGCGGCAGGCCGCCGTTGAAATGCGCGAACCGGTAGCGGTCCTCCTGAATGACCGCAAAATTGGCCTCGCGCATGCTGAGCCCCAATTCCCGCTGGCAGTGGGTGTGGCCCACCCATTCCGGATGCCGCAAATCGCGGCCAGGCCCTGTTTCCGGCTGGCGGCGGGTATGGCATTCAGGATCGCCAAACTCCATCTCGGCGTAGGCATAGTCCCGCCAGCCGGGCGGGGAATTTCCCTCCAGCCACGGCAACAGCGATGCGCCGTTCATCGCGACCGGCACCTCGCCCGCGAGCCAGTCGAGAATCGTCGGTGACACATCGACGGATTCGGTAAAGGCATCGAACTGACCGCCGTTGCAGGACCGGCGCCGCGGGTCGCGGATTATCAACGGCACGTGCGTTGCGGCATCGTAGAACGATGCATTACCCCACTGCCGGCGCTCCCCGAGCATCTCGCCATGATCCGCGGTGAATATGATCAGTGTGTCGTCGTACTGCCCGGTGTCTTTCAGCAAACCGATCAGCCGGCCAACATGATGATCGAGCTCGTTGGCCAGCCCGAAGTAGACCGCGCGCAAGGTTGCCACATCGCGCGGATCTTCATTGTCGAGGTGGCAATTGAAATCGCCGATAAAGCCGTTGATCGCGTCCTTCCCAAGTTCGGAGGCGATAAACGGATGGACTGCCGCTTCCGCTTCCGGGGTCGGCATACGCGCCGGCGGCGGAATTTCATCCGCACGGTACATCCGGTTATAGGGTTCCGGGGCGATGAATGGCTCGTGTGGCCGGATGTAGGCCACGTGCGCAAACCACGCCTGGTCGGTCCGGACGGCAAGCTCCCTCATGCATTCATCCGTCAGAAACGCAGTGTCGCTGTCCTCGGCGCGGTAGAATGCGGGATCGTCCGGGCGCGGCCCGGTTGCCGGATCGAAATCCTGCGGTGCATAGAAACGGCTGTACTCGGGCAGGTCATAACCCTTGGCTTTCAGATGCGCCCGCCACGCAAAGTTGTCGTTTTCCAACTGCAGGGCCACGATTTCCTTGAAGCCCGGCATCGGGTTTTCGAAGCTCCTGACCGCCGGATCATTAGGGTGCAGGAATCGGGGATCGCCGCTGGTATCGGTATAACCGAACAGCAATGGCTCATAACCCGATTTCCGCGCTTCGAGCGCGAGGTTCGAAATGTCCGCGCGCAGCGGCGTGCCGTTGCGCACGGACCGGTGATTCATCGCATAGAGGCCGGTCAGGAGGCTGACCCGGGACGGTCCGCAGGGAACGGTGACCGTATAGTGCCTGCGGAATGTGACGGCATCCTCCATGAATTCCCGCAGATTTGGGAGCACGGCCTGACCGTTGATGGCCAGTTGCAGGCAGTCCGCCCGAAGGTCGTCCGAAACGATGAACAGGACATTTCCGTTATTCTTGTCGATCAACGCTCTATTCCTCGTGACTGGGGATTCGGCTGTGTGCAGGCGTCCGCCACCGTCGGGTTCAGCACCCGCATTACGCAACGACGATCGTATGATAATTTTTCAAATTGGGTAAAGAGTTTGTTTGGATGCATTCCTCGGCAGGAAATGGAATAGCGATGTACAAATGCTCTATGCCCGCAAAAGCGCGTCGATGGGCATCCGGGCATTGCTGAAAGAGATTGGCGTATCATACGAACTAGCCCAGACGACTATCGACATGGACAGGCCGCGTCCGCCAGAACAACTGGCGATCAATCCGAATGGATGGGTGCTGGTCCCGGTTTGGGATGGCGGCTCGATGTACGAATGTTCCGCGATTACAGTTTTCCATTGCGACAGGCACCCGGAAGCTGGATTGGCTCCTGTTCTCGATGACACGACACGAGCACAATGTTTGCAGATACTGGTGTACATTTCGAACTCCGTTCAGAATGCGTTTCAGCTGATATATTATCCGGATCGCTTCGCCGACACTGCCGCCAACGAACGGAATGCGCAGCGACGTGGCAACCGGAGGCTCAGGGAAACCTGGAATGTTGTTGACGACCAGATCGGCGTCAATGAATGGATGCTCGGAAAACGGTTCAGTGCCGTCGATATCTACCTGTTCATGCTGACCACATGGCTGAAGTCCGCGAAGGGACACCCGGCCATCGATGAATTCCCAACGTCAAACGTAGTGCCGATGCGGTTGTGCAGAGGCCAAGCGTTCAACTTGTCTACGATACCTGGATCGCGAATCCGGAGTACGGAACACGGCGTTCATCCGGTTCGTTTGGACGTGCGAATCCGACATCCACGATGGCCAGTCCGGCAGGGCCGCCATTGTGAAGTGCGTGGCGCTCGCCGCCTTACCTGTGCGTCGTGAAAAACAACCCGGCGGAGAGGGCGTGCTTCTGGGGCGGGGTCAGGCGATCTGGCGAGAATGTGCGGCGTGTTCCCTGTGTCGTCATGCTTCCAGGATTCCAATTCGGTCTGAAACAAATTCCGCGCCCCGATGATTTTTGATGTGGTTGAGACCCGGATATTTCAGCCGCTATCCAAGTACGTCCAGAATGCGCTCAACGCTATGAATGGCCCCTCCGTTGTCAGTAAAGTCAAGTTCGACCATTTCGCCACGATGCTTCGCAGCTTTTCGGAACATCAGGATTTCTGGAAAATATTTCGACTTGCACTCTGGTCGGCCGGGGGGCCTCATTGTCAGTTCCTTCACCGGCGTGGGCACTGCAAAAAATGACAACAGTGTTTCGTCAGGTGCTTGCACGGAGGATTGCGCGTGGTAACCGAGGTTCCTAAAGTCAAGGAGGTCACAGAGTACCGCGTGGCCTGCGATCGCGGCGAGGGGGGACCCCCCAGGGTCTGGTTGCAGATTCCTCCGAAGACAGGTTGGACGGAGTGCCCTTACTGCGACTGCAGGTTTGTCTTGAAGGACGGGACACGTGACCGACACTGGGGTGAGGAGAGAACCCGTAGACTTGGTCTGGTCGTGGTTGCCGTAACGATGGTGGGGTTGGCGCATGGCATCACCTGCAACTCATTGACGGATCGGGCTATAGTTTCCGTGCCTTCCATGCGTTGCCGCCGTTGATGCGAATGTCCGACAAACTGCCGGCTGGCGCGGTCAGCGGATTCTGCGGGATGCCGTTCAGGTGTCTTGAGCACTGGCAGGCAGCCGATGCACCGACACGTCTTGCGATCGTTTTCGACCACAAGGGTCCGACATTCAGGTGGGGCATTTTCCCGAATACAGGATGAACCGGCCCCCGTTGCCGAAAGAACTGGTCCCGCAGATGCCGTTGACCCGTAAAAACACCAGGGCGTTCAACATCGTCTGCCTGAAGAAGCAGGTTTACAAGGCCGACGACATCATCGCGACCCTCGCCGTCAGGGCGCGTTCCGCAAGTGCCCAGGTGACAATCGTATCGTCCGACAAGGATCTCATGCAAGTCGTCGGCGATGGATGGCGTCGAGATGCTGGATGCCATGAATGATCGCAGGATCGGGCCGAAAGAGGTCTTCGCGAAATCCGGCGTCGGCGCCGACCAGGTTGTCGATGTCCAGTCGCTTGCAGGGGATTCGGTCGACAATATTCCCGGAGCACCGGGAATCGGTGCCATGATCGCCGCGCAGCTGATCAACGAATATGGCGACCTCGACACGCTTCTTGAACGGGCGGCCGAGATCAGGCAGCCGAAACGGTGTCAGACTCTGCTCGAAAAGGCCGATCAGATCCGGGTGGGCCGGGAACTGGTGACCCTGAAGACCGATGTCCCGATCGAGACAGGGTTCAGCGAACTGGAACACAGGGAGCCGGACGCAGGACAATTGCCCGGGTTTCTTGCCAGGATGGAATTCCGGACGCTGAGCAGGCGGGTTGCAGCCAGGTTCGGTGTCGAGGCCCCGACAATTGCCGACCCTGCAAGTACCTCCGGTGGACCGGAGGGAACGGACTCTGTATCGTCTTCCGCGTGGATCAGAAACCTGCCCTTTGACTCAGAGAAGTACGAGACGATCAGGACGATGGTTGACCTTCGACCTTTGCAAAATCGACATGAAAAAGCTGCGCGACGAGATCGCGAAGAAGGTGCACCACAAGGAGACGGCGCTACAGGACATCCGCGAGATCGTCGAGCAGAAGCTGGCGGAGATGCTGGCACTCAACCCATCGAGGATGGAGTACCAGTAGAAGTACGAAGAGATTGTCGCCGACTACGATCACGAGAAGGACCGCTTGACCATCGAGGCGACCTTCCGGCGGCTGATGGAGCCGATCGAAGAGTTCGACGCGGAGCAGAGGCGTGCGGTCGAGAAGGGACTCAGCGAGGATGACCTTGCCATGTTCGACCTGCTGAAGAAGGAAGATCTCGGCAAGGCCGCGCGGGAGCGGGTCAAGCAGGCGAGCCGCGATCTGCTCGCTTTGATCAGGTCGCGCCTGAAGGAACTCGATCGCTTCTGGGAGAAGGAACAGACCAGGGCGTAGGTCAAGATCTTCATCCACGACGAGGTATACGCCAACCTGCCGACTCCGCCGTTTACGCTCGAGGAGAAGAAGGCGGTAGCAGTCGAGGCCAATGCCCATGTCCGGCAGCAGGCCGTATGCGGTGAGTTAGCGATGGCGGCGTAGCCGTCCGTCGTCCCGCGTGGCAGATTCTGCACGCCGGGACCTTGGGAACATCGGCCGTGCACCGAGAGGCACCGCCGCAGCGATGAAGCACGACGCGAGGGATTCTCCATGACCGAACCCAACATGCCGCAGGCCGCACAACGCTCCTTGCAGGTGTTTCCCGCGGGCTCCAACGGAGAGTTCAACCTCCCCCGCGAACTCTGCACCGTCATCAGCCGGGGCGAGGGATGCGAGGTTGTGGACACGAATGGTGCCGCCTTCCTCGACTTCTCCATGGGCTGGGGCTCGGCGCTCGTGGGACACGCGCGACCCGAGGTGGCCGAGGCGGTCGTGCGCCAGTCGGAACTCGGCGCGAACTTCGCTTGCGTGAACGAGAACTCCCTCGCGCTCGCGGAAGAGATCTGCCGGCTCAGCCCCGCCTGCGAGCGACTGCGCTTCTGCGCGTCCGGCACCGAGGCCACCATGTACTGCCAGCGGCTTGCGCGGGCCGCGACCGGACGGCGCATGATCCTCAAGTTCGAGGGCGCCTATCACGGCGCAAACGAGATCGGGGTGACGAGCCTGTTTCCGCACAGTCTCCTGGACTTCCCCAGGCCCGATCCCTCGAGCGCCGGAATTCCGCCGGGGGTGGCCGACGACATCCTGGTCGCTCCGTACAACGACAGCGCCCTCGCGACGAGATTTGTCGCCGAGCACGCGGACGAGCTCGCTGCCGTCATCGTCGAGCCCCTGCAGCGATGCACCCCCCCAAAGGAGGGCTTTCTCGAGAGCCTGCGCTCCACCTGCACCGAGCATGACGTGCTCCTGATCTTCGATGAGGTGGTCACGGGATTCCGCCTCGCCTACGGCGGTGCGCAGGAGTACTACGGCGTAATTCCGGACCTGGTCGCGTATGGAAAGGCGCTCGGCGGGGGTTACCCCATCGGTGCATTCGGAGGGTGGGCGGACGTCATGGATCAGGTGCGCGAGGATCGGTTGGGCACGCCTGAATACGTGTGGGTCGCGTCCACGCTCGGCGGGAATCCGATCTCCACCGCGGCGGCGCGTGCGGCTCTCGGCGTGTTTCGGGAACCGGATTGCTACCAGCACCTACACGAACTGGGCCGCTACCTGCGCAACGGCATGCGCCAGGTGCTTGAAGAGCACCAGGAGCAGGCGCAGGTCATCGGCGATGGGCCGCTCGTCCAGGTCGTCTTCTCGCCCGAGCCGGTCGACGACTATCGATCGACCTGGCGTGGGGACGGCGCGAAGGGGCGCGCCCTCATGCTGAACCTGTTCCGGCGCAAGGTCTTTCTCAATCCGATGGGCACCAAGCTCTACCTGTCGGTCGCCCATTCCCAGGACGTCTGCGACCGCTTTCTCGACCGGTTCGCGGATGCCCTGCAGGCCGTGAGGACGGGCCGGGAGTAGGGCACAGACGTAAATTTCATTGTCATCTAACGGGTTTGTGTTCTGCTCTCCTGATGAGACGCAACATTGAACTCGAAGCGACAATCGTTGAGAAGTACGCGGCGGTCGAGGCGTATCTTGATGAGCGCGGTCGTCGTATCCGGGCGGCCACGGAATCGCGCGCCATCGGATATCGAGGGGATGCTCTGGTTTCGGACGCGACAGGCCTGTCGCGTTCGACCATCCGAGGGGCGCCGGGAGCTCGAATCGGGCGGCGCCGAGCGCGGTCGAATCCGCCGCCCTGGTGCCGGACGGCCGGGGATCAAGCAGTCTCGGCCGGGTTTCGGACAAGTGCTGGAGAAGCTGGTTGACCCGGTGACCCGCGACGGCCCACAGTCGCCGTTGCGGTGGACATGAAAGAGTCGGGCGAAGCTCGTTGCGGCGCTGACGAACGCGGGCTGGAGGGTGAGCACGACGACGGTGGGCCGAATGCTGCATGAGCTTGGCTATCGGCTGCAATCGGTGCGCAAGAGTCGAGAAGGCGCTTCGCATCCGGACCCCAACGAACAGTTCGAACACATCAATGCGAAGGCCGATGAGTTCCTTCATCGCGCCCAGCCGGTGGTTTCTGTCGATACGAAGAAGAAGGAGTTGGTAGGGGATTTCAAAAACGTTGGCCGGAAGTGGCAGGCGAAGGGGCAACCCGAGAAATCCATGGTCCACGACTTTCCCCAGGATGCGGCCGGCAAGGCGATTCCCCGTGACATCCACGACATGGGACCCAACGACGCATGGGTTAGTGTCGGATGTGACCATGACACCCCTTCTTTCGCGGTGGCGTCGCTGTGACGGTGGCGGGAGGAGATGGGTACGAGCCTCTACCCCAACGCACGGGAGCTGTTCATCACCGCCGACGAGGGTGGAAGCAACGGGTATCGCTCACGGGCGTGGAAGCACGAGTTACAGCAGTTTGCCGACGAGACGGGGATGCGCGTTCACGTCAGCCACTTTCCGCCCGGCACCAGCAAGTGGAACAAGATTGAGCATCGGGTGTTCTGTCTCATCACGCAGAATTGGCGAGGCAAGCGGTTGCGGAACTTCAGACCATTGTCGACTTGATCGGCAATTCACGCACCGATGCAGGGCTTCAGGTCAGAGCCGAACTTGACATGAACAAATATCCCGAAGGAGTGACGACGACGGATGAAGAGATGGACGGCTTGTCTCTACATCGAAATGAGTTCCACGGTGACTGGAACTATGAACTTCGCCCGCGGTGAAGTTGGAAACCTTAATTCGGTCAAGCTCCTCATGGGCCGCACCGGATGAGCCTTCTCAGTTATGCCATCAGACGCCTCATCATGTCGGCGTTTGTGGTTTTCGGCATGGCCTTCCTTGTCTTTATTGCGTCCCGGATCGTGCGTTCTGACCCGGCGGCGCTCTATGCCGGGCCGCGGCCCGCGGTCCAAGTCAACAAACGTCGCCGTTTACACGCTTACTGCCCGACCTGGTCCCGTTGTCGACGTGACCGGCGCCGGTGACCTGTTCGCCGCGGGAATTCTGTACGGATTGACTGCAGGGTTCGAACCGGAGCTATGCGCCCGCTTGGGGTGCCTGTCAGCGGGAGAGGTGATCAGGCATGTCGGGGCGCGACCAAGAACGGATCTCTTGGAACTTGTTCACCGCGAACTGAATTCACGACTTGGGCGATTACATGAGCCGAACCGACAAAACGTGCCTTCCGGAATCGTCATTCGGCGCGTTTTCACGGACCCGGGAATTCCGAATTTGCAAGTTCCAGGCATTCCCAAATCCAGAGAAGGAGATGTCGCGTCATGCCGATGAAGCGAGCGAGGTTTTAACTGAACCCGTCACGTGATTCCCAGAAACCAGGTATCAGGATTGCAACCAATGGCTTGCGATTATGACAACGACAATATCTTCGCCGAGATCCTGTGCGGAGAAATCCTGAACCGGACTGTTCTCAATATCGGGCACGCGCTCACATTCGAGGACATTTCTCCACGAGCACCCAAACATGTTCCGGTCATTCCGAAGGGCTCGTACGTCTGTTTCGACCACTTCCAGTCAGCCGCCACGACTGAAGAGATTGTCGGCTTTTGTTAAGCTGTGCAGGGCGTGTGCAAAAATCTGAACCTCTCGCCGGGCAACGGCGGGAAGGGATGGCTGATTGCAAACACCGGCATGTACGGCGTACAGGAAGTCCCGCATTTCCACGTCCACATACTTGCCGGCAGCCCGATCGGCCCGATGGTCATGGCCGTTTGAACCACGCTGGGGAGGAACATCGCCCGAACACCCGGCATTTTGTTTCGGGCGGGTTATTGAATGATCTTTCGGTTTGCTCCGGTCTCGAGATGCCGCGGCAATTAAAATCACTTCTTATGAGGCGGTAGCCTGGGGCCCATGGTTATCACTTTGACTGATGCGCCCGCATATAGGCGGTCAAACTGCTGCCATCTGAGCGGTATACCCCTTTGGATTATTGGCTTTGAAGAAAGCGACGGCCTCATCATCCACTCTCAGTCTGATGTTGGGCCTGGTGCGTGGTGGCTCCACCGCCGCGTTCGCCCAAAATTCCGCACCCAATTCCGGCATGTCATCTGTGTTAATATCACCATCCGGGATCGCTGCGATCTCCTCCAGGGTTAAGGCTTTGTCGTACCGCTTCGTCATGTCGTTCCCTCCCGGATGTTTTGCGGACCGCGCAGAGATGATTCGTATTGCTCCCCGGCGCTCTGTGTGCGCTACAGCCAGAACTACGACACCGCCCGCAATGCCAAAGCTGGCGACCCGCTCTTCGCCGTAGTCAGAGCGATCATCGACAACATCAAGGGTGAAGCCTTCAAAGATGCGTTTGGCGTCGACAAGGCTCGTACCATGCCTGGCGATGTTGCTTTGGTTTATCCTTCATCCCACTCAAATTCCATTAACCGGAGTAATACATTGCCAGAGAATGCCTGGATTTTCCAAAATCATCAGTTTCCGACGGCACCCGAACATGCGGCAGGATCGACACGCGACCGGTCTCCCAACCTGAATGGAGGAACCGACACCGTGGGTCACGAACCCCCACGAAGTCGGGTTCGACATGTTCGACATGACGTACGAGGTCGACAAGTCGGGCCGGCAATTGACGTGTGGTGCTCGTCGACAACGGCTCTGCAAGGGATCAAGTCGACGGGCGTGGACACAGTATTCCGGAATCGATGCCAGCAACGGTTTCCACAAATGGATCCTTGCTGTTCGCACTCATACACTACGCTCCGACGATGGCGCAGGGTCTTTCGTTGGGAATTGTTTTCTGTGCCTGCTCACACACAAATGAGATTTTCAGGAGCGGGAGCCGTCGAACCCTCCGCTCGGGCTGCGCCCTCATTTCGGGAACACGGGCGCGGAAACCGCCGCACCCGGAATCTCGCATGTGTGTGAGCAGGTACAAGCCGGCCGATGCAAATTGCGTGTCGTTCGCGGCAGCCAGCCCCGTCGTCAGCGTTCTCCACAGGGAAGGGGAACGACCCGTTGCCGGCCTGTATAGTCGTGGCCGCACAGCATCGCCACTTCGCGCAGTTCATCGGGCGCGTCACGGGCCCGGTCGGCCCAGTCGCGGCCGGCGTAGCGCGGATTGCCGGCCACCCTCACGAAAGGCACGCTGAGCCGCGGCGTCAGGCCGACACGCGGTTGCGACGTTCGATTGGGACCCGAGGAGTGCACGGTGTTCTCGTTGAACAGCACGAATTCCCCGGGACGCATTACAAACGCGCGTACCGAGTTGTGGTCGATCGCGTCTTCGGGAACCGAGCGTTCGAACTCGTACTTCCCCGTGTCTATATCGTGATCGAATGTCTGCAAGTGCGAACCAGCGACCACCTTTAAACAGCCATTTTCCTCGGTCGACTCGGTGATGGCGATCCAGGCCGACACCAAAACCTGCGGCTGCAGGTCGTAGTATGCGCCGTCCTGGTGCCACGGCACCCTCGTGTATTTCTTTGCATCCCCGACCGCTACCGCGGCCGGCTTCTTCACCTGAAAGTTGGAGCGCCAGATCAACACATCCGGGCCCAGCAAAGACGATACCCTCTCGACGAGTTCCGGGCGCCGGCAGATCCTGCAAACGGATTCCTGGTCGAGATGACGGTCGTGATAGTGCATATCGGGGTCGTCGTCGTTCTCGGCCGGCGCGATGATTTCGCGATCGATGACGAACCGTTCCTCCTCCATCTCCTCCGGCGACATCAGCGTGAACGGGCCGATTATCCCGTCACGGTGATAGGCATCGACCTCGGTGTCGCTCAACGCATGACGAAGATCACCTACGGTCTGTCGGGTGTCCATGGCCCAATCCCGGGTTTGTGAATCATCTCACCAGCTTCAAACGTTGACATGAACCCGGCAAATCAGTCAAGGATGCGTCCGGATTTCGAATGTTCGGCATTTGGCGCCGCTTGCCCCGGAACCGCAAAGACAAACAATACCTTCATGTTCACGCGTTCAGTTCTCATTGCTTCGCTGTTTCAATCATTGACCATGAAACAGCGGACGGATCCGCCGAGTCTGTTGGCGTGTGCATGTGCGGGAGCAGGTCGCGATCAGTCATTGTTCGCGCTGCAGCATTGGCAAGGGAAATCGACGAACATGCCGTTTGATGGACTGGTTGGTCTGCCTGCGCTGCCCAACCTACGGAAAGCGCCTCAGCCCGTTGCAGGACAGTTTGCGCGGCGGCGTCCTGGTGGCCGCGCGGATAGCCGCGTTTGCGCAGGATGCGCTTGACCAGCACGCGCATTCGGACGCGCAGGTTCGCGGCGCTGCCAGTCCGCTGTGGCGTTGCCTTTCAGCTTGTCGAGCAACTCATGGGTGATGACGCGAAGACTTGGCGGCGGTTGCGCGCGGCGGACAACGGACGGTCTATAGAAGAGGAGGCATGGCTCATTTTGCGCGATGCTGTCGGGCGCAGGAAGTTCCCCGGTATCTCGCGAGCGCCGTTCGCGCCCGGATCACATAGCGGGTGAGTCGGGTGACTCTGCGGGAAAAGGCTGGTTGTGGACGCCGCATCGGACGGCAGGCGCTCTGCATTTTGCAAGCCGCGTCCCGCCAAAAGCCCGCGGTCCCACGGCCCAGGCAAACAGTTCGGAATCACGATGTCAGGTCAGTGCCGCGAAAGTGCAGTCGCTGTGTGTGCAGTGACTCGCCAGTCAATCACCGCCCGGTCCGGCCTGACCAACCGGGCGGGAAGGGGCAGCAACGTCACCCGCTGCTGCCCGATCCATTCTACTGGCTGTCCAGGACGTAGCCGGGATGCTCGAGACTGGCCGGAGCTCCGGGCCGGACCGAGACCGTGCCCGTCGCGCCTTCGCACATGTAGATGTTGTTTTCGTTCAGGTACGCGAAATGCTGGTCGGAAAACTGCTCGACAACACCGCAGAACTGCGGTTTCACCAGAACGAAAGTGGTGATGTTCCAAATCGGTATCCCGGGCAGCTCTACGTTGAAGATCTCCTGCATTTTCATAAAGATCTGCCGCTGTTCCTCTCCGCCGGCGCGGCCTGCCGACCTCAAGAGTTCTTCATACTCGGGATTGTTGTACTCGCCGTAATTCCACGCGCCGCCAGTGCCGAAATATGCCAGGTGATTGCTGACCACATCTTTCGAATACCCGGTGAGCCACAGCTCAAGCTCGCCCGCCTCGCCGGCTTTTTCCATGTCCGGCCATTTCATCGCCCGAATTGTGGTCTTCATGCCCACATCGCCAAGCTGCTTCTGGATGAAAGCCAGCCAGTCAAGAGCGTCCTGGTGCTCGTAGTATGTCGCCAGCTCCACGGACTGGTCCGGATCCCAGTTCGCCTCGGCCAGAAGTTCTCTCGCCCGGTCCGGGTCGAAAGGATAGGCCGCGGCATCGGGATTGAACAGGTGATGGTCTTCAGGCAACACGGAATAAATGGCAGCCCTCATCCCGTAGGGAATCAGGAGATCGATCAGCTGCTGACGGTTGATGGCAAATGAAATCGCCTGGCGGACCCTTTTGTCCTTCAGGGCAGGATGGTCGGCGACGTTGATGTAGTTGGCGGACAGGGGGTTTCCGCGCAGGAAAACATAGCCCTCGGGATTCGTCTCGGCATATCGCGTAACATCCTGGGAAGTGAGACCATCCAGCTGGTCCGCCTCCCCTTTTTCAAAAGCAAGCGATCCGGTTTCATACTCATCAAAAAACCGCAGCACGATCCGGTCCAGATACGGCCGGCCGGCCCAGTAATCCTCATTCGCGGTCACGGATGCGAACTGTCCCTCGGAATATTCCTCGAACACGAATGGGCCAGTGCCCACTCTCATCTCGGGCGACCACCAGTCCTCCGTCAGCACATCCTCCATTGGCCTGCCTTCAAAAAGATGCGCCGGAAGGATGTAGACCTTGCCAACCCTGTCAAAGAAATTTCCGTTCGGGACCGCCGTTTCAAAGACGATCGTATGGTCATCGACAACCGTGATGCCTTCGACACTGTCCGCCGTGCCGTCGATGTAGGCCTGGGCGCCTTTCAGTTCGGTCAGACTGGCATCCTGCATCAGGAAGTCCGCGCCTTCCGCCCGGGGATTCATGGTCAGCAGGTAGCTCCATTCCACATGCCTTGCGGTCAGCGGCGTGCCGTCGTGGAACTGCACGCCCTCGCGCAAATGAAACGTTCCCATGGTCAGGTCATCGGAGACCTCCCAATGCGTCGCAAGGTCGGGTAGCAGGACGTTGTTGAACGGATCCAGAATAAACAGGTTTCCGAAATTGAGTCTCACGAGCTGGTTGTTTTCCGACGATTTCCACGCAAAAGGCTCTGGTGATCCGCGGTAGGCAATTGTGAAGGTTCCGCCATTAGCCGGCGCGCAGGTCGCGGGGCACATTGTAACGTTACCGGCGTCCACAGGGTTCTGCATCTCCGCGGCCGCGCCTACGGAGACAAACAGCACTGGCACCAGGGCCAGACTCTTCAATACATTTTTCATTGTTCCCTCCCTCTCTCTCTCTCTCTCTGATTTGTTACTCAATGTGTCATGCGGTTGTGCCACGATCAACTTTTCCAAATGCGAATGGGACTTACGCTGCGGCGTTTTTTGTTGGCGGCCATCGGTTGGCCTGACACTCGGACGGCCACCGCGGGGAAAGACGGATACATTTCCCACCGGCTCCGGTAATGTTCCCGCCCTCCACCAGTCAAGATTGTCGACTTCGGGGTGATTGACAGCCACAGTCGGTATTCCGGGTTCGGCGGGCTTGGGCTGACGTCAGCATGCTGGCGCGGCACGGCGAT
>JAPPHA010000036.1 GCA_028874915.1 Paracoccaceae bacterium | reverse complement strand
AATCAGGTGGCTACTTTCAGTGAAACTGGGTGGCTACCTTCGTGAAATTTTGCATTTTGTGAAGACCGCAGCAATCAAACGAATCGTTCAATCCCGATGTCAAGACCCAATAAATGGCTTTTTTCAAAATTTATTGGGGTTGGTAATGTCGTCACAATACTAGCATTTTGCTAGTTTCAATTGGACACTTTCAGATCGGTCACTTCGACTGGTTGACGGTTTGTCAGGCGGTCTTGTTGTCGCCGTCCGCCGCCATGCGAGGAGCGGTACACCGGGTTCGCGACGAAATCGGGCAGTCGCGCTCACGGGGCCTGTCGCGATCTGATCGCCTGTCGCGGCGCTGGACTAGATCGCCAATTTGCTGCCCGGTCTCAGATGCCAACAACAATACTCTTGCCACATCTCCGCCACCTTCACCGTGTCTTGTCCCGGTGAATGTTGTCATTGCCCAATGCCTTCATATTTCATCGACTTCAAACACCGCCACGAGAAATCCGCCGGTGTCCCTGAGTGGTTCTCAGGTATTGAGAAGCAAGAATCATACGGATTGTCGGGTAACTCCAGTACGCCGATTAGGCATCGGGCCTGAACTGGCATTCAAATGTTTATTTTCGGTGGTCAAGGACCAGTGCCAGCCAGCCTACAGCATCAAATGTACCCGTCGCGGGATAGAAACCTTGACCCGCGTGGGCTGTCGACGGAGCCAAAGCCATAGAGGAAATCGCAACACTACAAGATCAAGTACTTGCACTCCGGTGTTGACTCGCGAAACGGGAATGCCAGATCGGCGGGTTGAATAGCGAGATCCGGACGCTCAAGAATTGTCCAAAGCATCCAAATGTTTGACGCAGAGCAGAATGGGCCGGAGGATTGGGTCCGGACAAGCCATCTTGAGTTTTCACGCGCTGAAACACGACCCAAGTCCGATTCACTGCCTCCTCCGCATCGTTGGTATTTTGCATCGGATGCGTTAGTTTGGGACCGAGGCCGAACCAGATTCGCCGCATGGGAAGTCGCGCCTTCGCCCGCACGAACAACGGCGCGACTCCTATTCGAGTTTTACTGTCGGTTCGCACCAAACGCGCCGATAACCTGATCGCGTTCGAACACGCCGCCGACCTCTCCATGGTTCGGGCCGAAGAACGCCCCCTGAATCGAGTCTTCGTCCACTCCTTGCCGGAAGCCCCCGGCCGTAAGCGGAATCCCGTTCCAGGTCATGTCGTTCCGTATGTCGCCCGTATTGAGATTCCGGATATTGGTAAACGCAACATCGACACTCGGATTCATGAAGTCGGCAATGGTGATGTCGGCATCTCCTCGGAGTTGGTGGGTTGGCGTCGTTGTCACGTTCACATCCGTGCCGATCATTATTCCCGACCAGGTGGCGGTTCCGCCTATCGAAGTGGGATTCGTACCCGTCGCATCGCCAATGGACACGGCAACCGGGACGGAGACATCTCCTGCTTGGTCGTCTCTCGTTGAACCGTGAATTACGAGGAAAAAATTGTGATCGAGCCAGCCGCCATAACCTGCCATCGATCCCGTTCCAGCCAGGTATGCAGACGCCCTGACAGTGGAAACCCCACGATATGTTTCCGCTTCAGTTGGCCACTCTCCCTCCGATTCATCGGCGAAGTCCGAAACCGACATGGTTTGTTGCTCCCCAAGGAAACCGAAAGAGCAGGTCGCCCCACTGCAGTTAGTCCGAACACGGAGATAAGGATCGAAAATTTCCGCCGAAATGATCAAGTCGGTCATGAGCATTGTGTCCGCCGACCGACTTATCCGATCAACGGGGTGGCTCGGCCTCGTTTCGCGTTGGTCATCGCCGCTGCCGCCGCCGCAGCCAGACAAGAGCGTCGCGGTCGTCAGGACGATGGCGACTGCGGAATTCCGAAATTCTGGGAACATTGCTCGATTCCTCGTTCAGTAGTGGATTGGTGATTGAGCCCTCACGACAACCGCTGGAAGACGGTCGCGTTGCTGAGGGCGTTCGGCGATCGGAGGTGCCCGCCTCTTGTTCATCCTGTCGCACCGCGAGGCCTTTGGCCACCGTGCACACGACTGCAAGGCCATCGCCCACCATCGGTCCGCGAATTCAACGCCGGGTCGCCGCCTTAAAACCGCGTCCTTTGTGACGACCGGTGCGCTTTCGGACGGAATGCACCCCAAGGTTGTGTAATTCCCACGGCCATGGCCGGTTGCGCGCGAAAGTCCGGAACATCGGTGAAGCGGATACTTGCAAGGCCACATCGCCGGGAAAACACGGCAAGGGCTCCGACCAGCAACCCGCGACAACCCGGACATTCGTTCGTGTGCCACGCCTTCGGTTTTCATCGTATCGGATGCATCGCATGTAGGAGTGAAAGTCTCGTCGGTTTCGCCGCCATGGCACTTGAGTTCCGCGATCCCCTCGCTCATTCGCTCGTCAAGGAACCCGGCTCGGGGCGTTGAACTGGACGTCGCTGTTGGCCTCATCAAGGTCGGACACCGGCACCGCCTCGACCGAATATTCGAATGCGTGCGTTGCGTCCATGACGAAGGCGACAGCCTGTTCGACGAACAGCGCCTCGCAACAGTTCTCGATCCTCGCCGCACCAACGGATGTTACAACGATCTCTTCCATGTCGTGGAGCCCGTTCCGCCTGACCTCGTCGGAGAGACGCCATACGAGGCCCACGGCGCCCCGGTCCAGGTCTCGATCGAGACTGCCGTGCCCGAGGTTGTGGAATGCCGATTCTGCTGACCGGAGATGACGCCGCGTCACGATGACCGCATCGTGTCACTGCGCTTCCAGGCCGGCCTCGTTACCATTGCCTGTCGTTGGCAGAACTTTCGGATCGAGCCGTTCGTTGGGCCAGATCCGGGTCTCGGGGCGATTAAAGCCGCGTTCGCCGCTCACCGTGAGGAGTTCGGGAAACCGCGCCTGAGACCTCTCGAACTCAGCACCGCAGCGTCAACATCAGGTCCCTGCCCGACCACCTCAATGTCAAGCTCGAGACCGTACTGGTCTTCCAGAATGCAAACCGAATTACCGAGATCTATCGGACATCCCGTCTTGCCGTCGAGATCCGGCGCGTGTGTGGCTCAAGTCCAAAGACGCCGTCGCAGGCTGGGCGATCATCTCCCCTGGAAACGGCTGTCGACAGGGTCGATCTGGCGCATGGCATGCGAAAGAAATCCCTTGATGGCCTCGATCGTCCAAACATCGACGTCACTGAGAATCATAACCCGGAGAATCGCCTCCGCAGCAAGGCAAGCGCACGGCAATGCGTGAGAGTCGCCTCCACCCGTTCCGGGCGGGCACGGCGAGTCGGCTGGACCGCGGGAAACAGCGTCGGCACCTGCAGACGCCGAATTGCATGGAACCCTGCCCATGTTCCTGCCCAGGGGAATGACCCCCGGACCCCAAAATCCGCGGGCGGGTTCAGGATCACACGACAGACGCCCGGATCCACTACTACCCACCGATAGTCATGCAGCAGATAACGTTATGTCCGTCGTTCGAGTTGTGCTTGAAGGCCGGCGCGACATGGCTGGCGGCGACTGCCTGGTTGGCGCAGGCAAGCCCCGTGGGCCCGTCCTCGGCCAGGTCCTTGAGCGCTTCCCCAGTCCTCAGGGCAATCCGGGACCACTCGACGCCAAACCGCTTCACGGCGTTCCCGCTGACTTTGACCTCCACCCACCCAGCCACGTTCCCCAGCGCGGGAAGCGCGTAGAATGCGGCATTTCCCGGATTCGCGACGCAACGATCCATTGAGTCAGGCTCGCGGCGTTCGGTATCGTATTTCGCTCTCCGACTTGCTCCTCAAATCTGGCCGCGGGACCGGAGCCCCGCCTGTCCATTTCAAGGCGGGCCCCGATCGTACCCGGCGAATCTGCGATTCTCGCGTCGATCAGCGGTGTTTGACCGTGGGGAAACGGTTCGGGTCTCCGGGCTCCTCCCGAAGGCCGTCCTCGTTCCGCGGGAAGGCGTCTGGAGCGACGCGGCATCCCGGAAGTCCCGAAACGGACTGTCGTCGGGATGCCGCGGGAACGAAGCTAGCGGTTGTTCCACCACCATCCGCCATCATCGTCATCGTCATGGCGGTGGCCCCGCATCGAGAGGCCCCCGTCGCGGTTGCGGTCAAGCCGCTCGACGATGCCGGCAAACAGTTGGTCGGACTCGGCGCGCGTGATCACAGAGTCGCCGTCGGTATCGAGCATCTGGAAGGCGCGTACGGTGAGAGGACGCGTGGTCTCCTGCCACAGCTCCGCAAACTCCTCGAGGTCGAGGTTGCCGTCACCGTTGACATCGTGCGCAGTGAGCCGTTCGTTGCGCGCCGCGTCGATTTCGGCCTGGGTGAGAGTGCCGTCCCCGTCGGTATCGATGGCGTCGAACATCTGCATTGCCGAGGCCGCGAGGTGCCTGGTGTCAAGGATGCCCATGCCAAAGCCGCCGTCGCGGTGGCCCGCAAGGCTCACGCCCGTGAGTGCGGTCCCGCCGAGGGCCGTGACAACAGTGATAGCGACCAGTGTCTTCGTCTTGGTTTTCATCGTTTCTCTCCCGTTTCGATTGATCCGCCGTGTGTCGGTGGATGAAGGCCATATGGACGCCGGATGTCGCAGAACCTTGCCGGGAAAGGAGCCGAAGTGTCGCGGGCCGTGCCGGGAGGACGAACTGACACAGGTTGTTACAATCTTTTCTTGCGGCGTCCGGGGGGCCGCGTAAGCTCGGCCCCATGGACGTATCCCCGCACATTCTCGTGGTCGACGATCATCGGGAGATCCGCGAGCCGCTGGCGCGCTACCTGGGACGCAACGGGCTGCGTGTGACGGTGGCGGAAAATGCGGCCGCGGCCCGGCGGGCGCTCCGCGCAGCGGCCGTCGACCTCGTGGTGCTCGACATCATGATGCCGGGCGAGGACGGTCTTTCTCTCTGCCGGCACCTGCGCGAAACGACGCGAATCCCGGTCATCCTGCTGACCGCCATGGGCGAGGAGACGGACCGGATCGTGGGTCTGGAAGTCGGCGCGGACGATTATGTCGCCAAGCCCTTCAACCCCCGCGAATTGCTGGCCCGCATCAAGGCGGTGGTTCGGCGCGCCCACAGCCTGCCACCCGACCGGGACCCCGTCCCGGCCGGGATTGTCCGGTTCGACCGCTGGTCGCTCGACACCCGTCAGCGGGTATTGGTGGACGAGGACGGGGTCGTGACGCCGCTGTCTTCGGGCGAATACCGGCTTCTGGTCGCGCTCCTGGAGCGCCCGGGAATGGTGCTCTCGCGCGACCAGCTGCTCGACCTGACCCGCGGCCGCAGCGCGGCGCCCTTCGACCGGGCGGTCGACAACCAGGTGAGCCGCTTGCGCCGCAAGATCGAGCGCGATGCGAAGAACCCGGAGCTGATCGCCACCGTTTGGGGCAGCGGCTACCGGTTCGCAGGCGAGGTTGAGCGCGGATGAAGGTCATCCCCAGGAGCTTCGCGGGCCAGCTCGCGCTGCTGCTCCTGATTGCGCTCGCCGTCGCGCAGGGCATCGCCGTGACCCTGTTTTCCTGGGAGCGCATCGAGGCGGTGCGCCATGCGCACCAGGACAGCGCCGTCCTGCGACAGGCGACGGTGGCACGTTTGCTCGGCGACACGCCGCCTGATCTGCACGATGCCGTACTGGCCGCAGCGAGCACGGATCTCGCACGGTTCTCACTGTCGGGTGAGCCTGCCGTCGGCGAGATGGGCACTGGCAAGCGAACGGCCGCCATCGCCCGCGATCTCTCTGCCGCACTCGACGTCAGTCCGGAGCAGGTCCGCGTGGCGCCTCTGTGGACGCGGTACCTGGATGACAACGATTGGGACGGCGATCGGGACGGCGATCGCCACGGCCATGATTGGGACGATGATCATGGCCCCGGCCATCGGGACCCCGACTGGTTCACGGCGTCGGTGGCACTTGCGGACGGGCGCTGGTTGAACCTCGCGGTGGGCCCGCCACCGGGCGCGCCGCCCTGGGGCTGGACTTTCGTGCTGACCTTCCTGCTCTCGGCACTGGGCATTGCCGTCGTGGCCGTCCTGACGGGACGGCGGATCGCGAAGCCGATGCGAGGCCTCGCGGCCGCCGCGGACCGGTTCGGCCGGGGCGAGACGATCGACGACCTGCCCGAGGCCGGGCCTGTTGAAATCCGGAAGACGGTGCTGGCTTTCAACCGCATGCGCGGGCAGCTCGACCGGTACGTCCGGGACCGGACGGCAATGCTGGCCGCAATCTCGCACGACCTCAGGACCCCCATCACGAGCCTGCGCCTGCATGCCGAGTTCGTCGAGGACGGGGAGACGAAAACGAAGATCCTTGCAGCGCTCGACGAGATGCAGCGGATGACCGAGGACGCGCTCGCGTTCATCCGCGAGGACATGCTTCGCGAGGAGACACGCGACGTGGATCTCCATGCGCTCGTTGACAGTATCGTCGCCGATCTCGCGGAGCTTGGCCACGAGATTGTGCTCGCGGACAGCGGTCGGGTCGTCACCCCCTGCCGCCCTGCGGCGCTGCGGAGGGCGCTGCGAAACCTGCTGGAGAACGCGGCCGCCTACGGTGAACGGGCGACGGCACGGATCGAAAGGGACGAAGCGCAGGTCCACGTCGTCATCGAGGACGAGGGCCCGGGGATCCTGGAGGCCGAACTGGACCGCGTGTTCGAACCCTTCGTGCGGCTCGAGACATCGCGCAGCCGCGATACCGGGGGTAGCGGGCTCGGGCTTGCCATTGCGCGGAGCATCATCCGCGGCCACGGCGGGGACATTCGCCTCGAAAACCGCCCGGAAGGCGGATTGCGTGCGACGGTCGCGTTGCCCGGAACCGAGATTCCGTGACGGTTCCCGGGACGCTTCAGGGCGGTCCACGATAACGGCCTGAACCTGCGCCTCGTTCCTGTCCGTTCGCACCGTCTCCGGGTCCGAGACGCAAGTGTGGTCCGACGGACGTTTCCGCCGCCACTCCAATCGGACGCGGACGCGCGAGACGAAGCGCGAATCCCGGACGGTTCGAATAGTGCCACCGGTTTGAAGTGGCTTGTAGTCCGCGCCGGAGGCTTCGCAACCTGCGTTCGCCACTCTCATCCGTGTGGCAATTTTCCTTTGGCCAGCGGGAGCCGCCTGGCGGCATTCGTCGGAAACGGTTCGCAGACATCCAGACGGCCGTCGACCACGAGATCGTGTGGGGAGTCCTCCATGCGTTGCACCTTGTGCCGCTCTTGGACTGGAGGCGGAACAAAATTGTAACAGGATGTGTCACGCCGACCCCCGGTGACGGACCGCGACAAATCCGGATTCCGGACGGCAAGACTTTGCGAGATTCGTTTTCTATCTGCGCCTCCACGACGACAACGGTCAGGACGAATTGATTCGCCTGGCCTCAATTCAAGCCGCGTCGCTCGCAATGCGGACGGTAAACCCGCCCTTGGTGCGACGCGGCCGTGATCACTGGATCCAAGGAGCGCCACCATGACTTTATGCACCCTGAAATACGCCGCACGTCTCGCCGTCATCGCACTGCTGGCGATCGGCATCGCCGCTTGCTCACAGAACTCCGAGTCCGGTCGCGAGGGCGCTGGCGGAGAAGGGCCGGGCGAACATGTCGGCTCGAGCGAACACGGCCAAGGCGGAGAATCCGGTGAAGGTGGAGAAGAGTCGGCAACGCAGTACACCCGAACCCAGACCTACGACGAGGTCCGCGCCGGCGCACGTCTCGTCCTGCGCTACGACCCCGCGACCCAGGCGTTTGTGGGTACGGTGACCAACACGACCGACGCCACGCTGAGCCGGGTGCGGGTCGAGGTCCATCTTTCGAACGGCGTGGAACTCGGGCCGACGACCCCAATGGACCTGGCCCCCGGTCAGAGCATCGACGTGTCCCTCCCTGCAACCGGTCAGGTTTTCACCACCTGGGGCGCACACCCGGAAGTGGGAAGCGGAGGCGAGAGCTCGCCCGAGGGCGGCGGACAGCACTTAGGCGAATCCGACGGTTCGGCGGCATTCATCCCCTCGCTTGCAGGCTGGGCCGTCAGGGATGGCGTCCCTCTGGGCATCGAAAGCCAGGGGCACGCCCTGAGCGCCTGGTACACCTCTCAAGGCGGCGCCTGGACCGGGCATCTTTCTCCGTCCGCTTCGAAGCACCAGCCGACGGGGAACGCAACATGGACGGGCGAATGGGCTGGCGTCCACGGGCCCGGCTCAACGGTCAGTACGGGCGCGGCGAACATCGCGGTGACGCTCGGCGCGGGCACCGCGGCAGACCTCACTCTCGAGGACGTTCCCGTCCTCGGCACCTTGCAGTGGGACAACATGCCGGTCAGCAATGGGCGGTTCACGGGAACGACCACGGCCTCGGCCAATTCCCGGACCTACGATGCCGTGGGGCAGTTCGGCGGCGTCAACCAGGCTGGAGTCGTCGGTCACGCGACGGGGTCGGATTTCAGATCTGTTTTCTACGGTAACAAGGACTGAACGGCAGCCGAGTCCGCCCGTTCGGACGAAATCCCATGACAGATCAGGAAGGAACCGGGAGAGTTGCGAAACTACGGCCCGCGCGTTCACGAACGGCGGGCCACTTTCCGGCATGGCTTTCGGCCGCTCATACAATTGAATCGCGACAAATTCCTAACCCATGTTTAACACACACAAAAAAAGATGATTGTTTTTCAGTGGCATGTGCTGACTGAAGCGGCGGTTATGGCACTACGGGCCGTGTCCCGTGGGATATCACCCACCCATCAGGCAACCATCCTCCGCATCTTCCCGGGCTCGGGGTCAAGACCAAGCGCCCCGTAGATCTTCCGTTGCCGAGGCTCCGCCCGGGTCGCCCTGCGGATGTGAATGACCCGTCCGTCGGCACGACGGAAACAGGCGGTGACCCGGATCTGGCCCGAGAGAATGTCCCGCAGCGTACTCCAGCTCGCCGTCTCGCCATGAGCCCGAAGACGGCTGCGAATGACCTGGACCAGCTGGTAGGCCAGGACGCTGATGAACAGGTGGCCGTCGGACCGGTCCTGCTTCCGGTGATACACCGGACGCAGACCCAGTTCCGACTTGAGCACCGAATCCACATCCGTGCCGGCCTGTCGGCATGAGCAACCCTGCATCCGGACTTTCCGCGGATTCAAGGAATGTCGCACCGGTCCGGGTTCGGCCTTCAGTCCCCGTGCGAGCCTGGTTGATCCACGTTCACGATCCGGCTAGATGTCAGGTGAACGGCGTGCCGGACAGGACCCGGCATTCACCAAACCGCGCCATGTCCGAGGCTGCACGGTGCGCGCTCTACGGAGGCAAAGGTCATGAAACGTACGGCATCGAAATTGCCGACTTTTGAGATCGAGCGGCTGCTTTGCCACGACGGTGACTGCGATGGCAGGTGACGGTTGGAGGACGCTGACGCCGCCCCGGCCCCTTCCCGCGCCGGAAGCGGCGGACACCGTCAAGGTCAACGGCGCCATCATTCATTACTCGCTCTACGGCTCTGACAATCGGGAAGCGGTCCTGTTGCTGCACGGCGGCCTGGGTGCGGCAGAGGATTTTGGCGGTCAGGTCAATGCCCTCGCTGAAAGCTACAAGGTGGTCGCCATCGACAACCGCGGCCATGGCCGCTCGATAGACGACGACCAGGCGTATGGCTACCACCTCATGGCAAGCGACGTGATGGGAGTCATGGACAGCCTGGGCATCGACAAGGCCGCGGTGGTGGGTTGGAGCGACGGCGGCAACATCGGCCTCGACCTGGCGATCCACAATCCCGACCGATTGACCAAGGTTTTCGCGCTCGGGGCGAACTACAGGACTGATGGCCTTCGCCCTTCCGCCTTTTCGGACGCGTTGGTCGGCGCCTATGTCGGCCACGCGGCCGCGCAGTACACGAAGATCTCGCCGACGCCGGACGCGTGGGAAAGCTTTTCCGGCAAGGTGTTCGCGATGTGGAGCGAACAGCCTGCATTCACGGACGACCAGCTGGAAAGCATCGAGGTTCCCTTCGTGATTGCTGCCGGGGTTTACGAAGAGGCCATCGACGAAGCGCACACGAAGCGCATGGCGGAGCTCATTCCGGGCTCGCAGCTGCTCTTGCTCGGCGATTCGAGCCATTTCGCGCATTGGCAGCAGGTCGAGGCCGTGAACGCCGCGATCCTCGAGTTCCTTGCCGCTGAATGAAGAAACCGCAGACTCCTGCGACGATGGTTGTTCCCCTTCCTCCCGAAACCGGGAGGCACCCGCTGGGAATCCGCTGAACTGAGGGCAAGGGCTTCCGTGACGCGGGCCAGGAGCTTGGCACAAGACCGTGAACGACCACTGGATGTGCCGACGCGCTGGCGCCTGCCGAACGCTTCGCTCCAGGGTGGGTAGATCCCGGAATGGCGGAATCGCGCTGCGCGGGTCGCCGGGAGCCTCTCAGGCCGCTTTCGTGCCCGATCACCGAAAGGCACGAGATCAACGAGAATGGCCGTTTCGGGAGCGGACAGGGCCGGAATCGAGGGTCTGGCCGGGAATCCGGAAACACCGGGTGGCCCTCAAAGCGGCCCGATCCCGGCCACAGGTTGGACGGGCCTTTGCCGCCGGCGAGAAAGCGTTCTCGCAGCGTCGTGCATGCCATGTGGTCGTCGACGGGGACGGCAACTTTCTTGCCGGCCGCAATGCCAGATCCGGGCCGATCCTCTTAGGCATGTTCGGGAGGCAGGCCACCACGGTGGGGGCTTCCGATACAGCAGGGAGCTCGTGAAGGCCGGCCAGTTCGGCCTGGTCCGGGACGCGGACAGGTTCGTCAGCCACACCCTGGACCCGGTCAGGTTCCTGAGAACCTTCCAGGATGACGGGCAGGCCCGCGGCAAGATGACGTTCAAGGTGCAGAAGTCCGACGACGCGGCAAACCTGCATGCACTTTCCAGGTCGCTGGGCCCGGCGGCGGGCCAATGACCCGGCCATTGGCCGGATGATCATGCTGCGACAGACATGACGTTGCGGCATGCCGCCGCCTGTCGGCGTCGTTCTCAAAGAGTGTCTTGTTGCACAGACCGGATTGGGACCGCAGCTTGGAAGCTGGCTCCATGTCGGCACCATTGACGTTGCGGAGCGCCTTTGCTGCACGGAAATGCAACCCTTGGAACGACCGGCCTGCGTTCCCGTACAAGTCGGGCTCGGATTCTCGACGTGAATTCGATCACCATGCCTCCCTTCCTGCCGCGTCGTCCTTCATATTTCGCCACGTACCGAATTCACGTTCGCGCCGTCATTGACAATCCGGTTCTGCCGACTATCGGACTGAACGGTTCCGCACTCGCTTCGTCGAGGTCGCCGCCCTTCGCGGCGATCGCGCTTTCGTGACGACGGACAGTGACTGAAGGCGGAAAAACGAGGCAACCATGGACTGCACGATCGTCGATGTCTTTGCGGAGACGCCGTTGTCCGGAAACCAGTTGGCGGTGGTTCGTGGTGCAAGTCGCCTGGATACAGCGACAATGCAGGCCATCGCGCTGGAAATGAATTTCTCGGAGACCACATTCGTCATCAACGAGCGCTCCGACGGGGCACGGGTGAGAATATTCACTCCGACCCGGGAACTTCCGTTTGCCGGACATCCCACGCTCGGGACGGCTTGGGTGCTGGGGCGCAATCGGAATTCCTACGGCCTGCACCTTCAGGCCGGATACGTGCATGTGACGTTCGAAGCCGGCGATATTGCCTGGATGGAACCCCCGGCCGTCAAGCCGGGAGACATGCTGAGTGCGCAGTCGGTGGCCGCGTTGCTCGGGTTGTCACTGAACGACATCGATACGCGCTATCCGTGCCGCTTTGCGACCGTCGGGCCACGTTTTGCACTTGTCGGCGTCAAGGGCCTCCACGCCTTGCGGCGTGCGAGAGTCCACCCCGACGTGTACGACGATGTCGCGGGTAAAGAGACAGGCGTTTTCGTATTTACCGAAGGAGCCTACAACGACGATGCCCACTTTGCCGCCCGCATGTTCCATCAGCGCGGATTGCGGGAAGACCCCGCAACCGGGAGCGCCAACACGGCGTTCGCCTCGCATTTACGATCGCTCGGATTCCACGGGAACTTCGTGGTCGAACAAGGCTTCGAGATCGGCCGTCCGTCCCGTTTGTACCTCGACGTCGCCGAGACAATCCGTGTCGGCGGAAGAGTTCGACCGGTAATGACTGGCCGTTTCAACTTCTGATCGCGTTGATTCCGTCAGTTCCGCGAGACCTCTTCCCCGACACCGAAAACGCAGGACAAATCACGACGTCACTGCGCTGATCGGTGTCCGATAGTCATTCCTGTCAGCAAAAGACCGAAATCCGTATCCGTCAACTCTTCTGGAAACCGTCCGAGAGAGCGGGAAGCGGCCGTGGGACGTTCAGTTCAAAGCCATGGGCCGGGTCGGCAAGCCGTAGCGATACCGAGCAAAGCGGTCCATGACATCAGGAACGTTGCCCACCGTCTCCGGGACGAAGTCGAACGCAAAGTGGTCGGTCCCGATCCTGATTTGGCGCTTGATGCCGTCTGGAATCTGCTGGGGTTAGCGTCGGATCAGGACCACGCGCAACAAACAGATTTCCGCGCACTTGGAAGGCAGGCTTCACGATTCCTTGCGATGCCACCATTCTTCAAGGCGCGTGCATTGCAGGACGCCACGCTCTTCGGCAAACGTGAGCCTGAAAGTCCCGTCGAGTTCGACCCGGACTCCGGACGTTTTCCGCGTAAAACGAGCCTGCCAACCGGCAACCGCGGAATCGTCCAGGACCGCCCATACCTGCGAAAAAAACTCCACATTTTCCTGTGCGTCTGCCGCGCCTGCCTGCCAATAGCCGCGGATTTCGGTCCGCCCTGTCATTGGTTCATCGAAGGGCGTTTCTCGATAAATGGCGGTGTCGGAAAAGAGGGCAGCCGCCTGGTCCGGATCGCCATTGACCCAGGCACGACCATACTCGTCCAGCCAGTTCTGAACGTCCCTTTCTGTCATTGTCGCATTCAGCCTCCATATAAGCAGGGTGAACAGGCCGTTTTGTCAGGAACCGAGATTGCTGTCACCATGATGCCGCCTCGGTCGCACCGATGATGGCACGGGGTGCCCTCTCACGGACAGACCGCTACGGTCCTGATTTCGAACACGTTCACTCACAGCTGCGAAGGGCGCGGCAAATGCGCCATCGCTGCCGGATGCCGCACCCCGGTAGACGGGGGATCGATGGTTGCCCCCGCGAAATGAACCGAACCGGCAGCATGGGGCGGACTGAGAATGCCGTACCGAGTACAATTGGGCCGTGCTGAATTGCATTCACTCGGCATGCGTCTCGCCATGCGGGACAAAACCAGCCCGTGTCGGGAGACGCCGGATCGCATTCCCCTGATCGCTTTCGGCGCTCACAAGGTCGAAATGGGCCTGTAGGTTGATCCAGAGTTCCGGCTCGACTCCGAACCAGTGCCCGAATCGGAGGGCCGTGTCGCCGGTGATCGAGCGCTTGCCATTGATGATCTGGCTCACCCGGTTCGCAGGAACACCGATTCGCCGTGCGAACTCTATAGGCGTTATTCCGGTTTCCGCCAGTTCATACTTCAGAATCTGGCCCGGATGGACAGCGCGCCTCAGCATTTCGTTCTCCCTTTACGAATGAAAGTCCACAAGCTCGACATTAACCGGTCCCGATTTTCCCTCGGGCCACTCGAAGCAACAGACGCCACGTCCCGTTTACGCGGATGGAAAACTGTCCTTTCCGGTCGCCGCCGAGCGCCTCCAAGCGGTTGCTCGGCAAGTCACGCAGCGTCTGTTGCGAGGGCGCAGCATTCAGAATCGCAAGCCGCCTGACTGCCTGCCTGCTGTTCGAAACCCTGAAATTCCCGGATCATACGGCCACTGGCAAACCTCTCCGTCCTCTTGTCCCTGTGACCGGGACTATGGAGCAACAACGCAATATTCTGACGTGATACGTCAAGAAAATATGGCCACTGCCGGAAACAACGGGGGGAAACGCCAGCATTCGACTTGCCGTGATCACCCGAACCTGATGGATGTGCCGGCGGAGATTCGATCATTCTCTGCCAGATAGGAATCAGGACGGCGGTGTGCCATGAACGGTGACAAGGAACTTTGGGCAAAGCTTGCCAAGCTGGAAGCACTGTTCCGGCGAGCGGGGACTCCGGGAGAAAAGTCGGCTGCCAGTGCCGCGATCGAACGACTGCAGGAGCGTTTGACAAATTCGGGCAAGAGGCAAGAGCCCGAGGTCGAAGTCCAGTATTCGCTGCCCGACCTGTGGTGCGTCGATCTGTTCTGCGCGGTGTGTCGCAAGTACGGTGTGCGGCCTTACCGTTACAAGCGACAGCGCTACACCACCGTCATGGTGCGCGTTCGCGAACGACAGTTCGACCGGCAGGTGTGGCAGGAGTATTGCCAACTTCAGTCGGAATTGGCCGCTTACTTCAACGATGTGACCAATCACCTGATCTCGCGCGTCATGGGATCGGAAGGCAGCGCTACGCTCGATCTGAAATGGAAGGAGTTCCCAGGCGATGGGCGGCAACCGAACGAATGACAGGATTGATGAGGCCGTTCTGGCCTTGCTCTATCTCAACATCTGCGAGATCTCCCGGTTCGGTGGAGCGCAACAGGCTGGACATCCGGGACGCCCGCGCGCTGGATGAGGCGGAGCGCGAGCTTGTCGCCTTGCGCCTACTTGAGCCCGTGCCAACGGGCGATTTCGACCTCACCCACCTGAAGGCGATCCACTGCCATCTGTTTTAGGACGTCTACGCCTGGGCGGGCGAGGTCCGCACCGTCGAGATCGCCAAGTGCGGGAGTCGTTTCCAGCCGCGGCGGTTCATCGAAACCGGCATGTCGGACATCCACCGCCGCATCGTGGCGGTGGGATATTTTCGGGGACTTGGGCCGGTTGGGTTCGCCGAGGGCGTGGGATCGGTGTTGGGCGACGTGAACCATGTCCACCCGTTCCGCGAGGGCAACGGCCGCACGCAGCTCCAATACTTGAAGCAGCTCGCCGCGCGCGCCGGGCACGCCTTCGACCTCACGCGGATCGACCGGGCCGCCTGGCTGGACGCCTCGCGCCGGTCCAACGCGGGCGATCACGCCGCCATGGCACGCTGCATCCGCCTCGCGCTCATCTAGTCTGAAGTTCCCCCGCCAATTCCCCGATACGGGGTCGATTCCGGGGGGCGAAATGACACTCGGTCTGAACAA
>JAPPHA010000032.1:105175-256663 GCA_028874915.1 Paracoccaceae bacterium | reverse complement strand
CCTTCTCGTCCGCAACCTCGGCAAGGAGCTGTCTCAACCGAACTTCAATCCGGCCCTCTCGCGAAATCAGGGGCCGTCAATCCGCCCTTGCAGGATACCGATCAAACAATCTCCCGCCATCCGACGAGACATCTCCCTGCAAGTCTTTCATTGCATAGTTGAGCCAGTGTGACAGCAACCGTCAATTTCCAGTTGAATCCGAATTCTTGGTGGGTCGAGGCTCCAGGTCGTCGACCGGCGGCTTTCGTCTCGCCATCTCCACCGTTGCCGATTCCTTCAACTCCCGGAGGATGGCCGCCTCGATGATATCGAGGGCGCGGGCCAGCTCGTCACGGGCGATGGTGAGCGGCGGAGACAGGGTCAGCACCGATCCTTGGGAGACCTTGAAGCTGAGACCCTCTTCGAGGCAGCGGTAGAGGATCCGTTCGGCGCGGTCGGGCGCGGCACCTCGGGTGCCGTCGCCGTTCACGATGTCGATGCCAATCAGGAGGCCGCGCCCGCGGACATCGCCGACGATCGGACAGCCTTCCGCAAAACCGCGGAGCCGGTCGATCGCCCCAGCACCCAGGTCTGCCGTCCGCCCGGTCAGGCCCTCCGTCTCGATGACGTCGAGCACGGCAAGCGCCGCCCTTGCGGTCACCGGGTTTTTCTCGTGGGTGTAGTGGCCGATGGCGAAGTCGCCGGCGGCATCGAGGCCGCCCCGGGCGATGACCGCGGCGATCGGCAGCAAGCCGCCTCCGAGGGACTTGCCGAGAACCACGATGTCCGGAGTGACCCCTTCCTGCTCGAAGGCGAAGAAGGTTCCGGTTTTTCCGAGCCCAGTCGGAATTTCGTCAAAGATCAGCAATGCGCCGTGGTCGTCGCAGGCCTGGCGAACTTCGGTCCAGAAACCGTCGGGCGGGACCTGCGGAATGGCGCGGACGGGCTCGGCGATGACCGCGGCCACGTCTTCCTCGCGCTCGAGGACAAATCGGACCATGCCGGCGCAGGCCAGGCCACAGTTTTCGGGGCCGGGATGACCGTAGGGACAGCGGAAACATGCAAATGGCGCCACATGTTCGGCCCCGGGCAGAAGGGGGCCCGCGATGTGGGACCGGAAAGTCGCTTCCCCGCCGACCGAAGCGGCGCCGAACCCGGCGCCATGGAAGGAGTCCCAGAAGGACACGGTCTTGAAGCGGCCGGTCGTGGCCCGGGCAATCTTGAGCGCCACCTCGACGGCATCGGAACCGCCAGTGGTGAACAGCACCCGGGCGCTGTCCTCAGCGCGGACCATGTGGCCCGCATCGGCGCGGCAGGCATCAAAGCGGCCGGCCAGGCGTTCGGCCAGGGCAACCGCCGGGGCGTTGGTGTAACGCCGGGGCGAGAAGCTGAGCGTCTCCATCTGTTCGGTGACCGCCGCGACGACGGCCGGATGGCCGTAGCCGATGTGGTGAACAGAGTTGCCATGAAAATCCAGGAAGCGGCGCCCGTCCAGATCCTCGATCCAACTCCCTTCCGCGCGACGAATGGCGCCGATTCCGGGGGTCGACAGGCTCTGGTGAAGGAAGACACGGCGGTCGCGCCCAAGGAGTTCGCGTGACGCGGGGCCCGTGGACGCCGCATGCCAGTCCCGCCGCCGCGGCGAGTCGGCGGTTTCGCCTTCGACATGCAGGCGCCGCAGTTTCGCCGTCGTTACCTCCGGTTTATCCACGGCTTCAATCCCTTGTTGCCGATTCAACCCCAGGGCAGCGAGAAGGTCTTGACGGTGGTGAAACTCTTCATCGCTTCGAGTACGCCCTCCTTGTAACCCAATCCGCTGTCCTTGATGCCGCCAAAAGGTGACATCTCGATCCGGTAGCCGGGAACTTCCCAGATGTTCACGGTTCCGACATGGAGGCCTTCGATATAGGTGCGCATGCGCCGGAAGTCGTTTGTACAGACACCGGACGACAGCCCGAAGGCAGTGGAATTCGATATCGCGATGACCGCGTCATCATCGTCGGGAACCCGAATGACCGGTATAACCGGGCCGAAGGTCTCCTCCATGACCAGTTCGCTTCCCGCGGGAACGCGGTCGAGAACCACCGGCGGCAGCAAGGCGCCCGAGCGGCCGGGGTGATAGAGAATCTCGGCACCACCCTCGGCGGCGAGGTCGATGCGGCGGTCGATCTTCCGGGCCGCCTTCTCGTTGATCACGGTTCCAAGGTCGGTTTCGGGGTCCATCGGGTCGCCATGGCGAATCTTTCGGGCACGATCGAGGACCAGTGGGACGAAACGGTCGGCGACGCGTTCCTGACAGAGGATTCGCTTGACCGCCGTACAGCGTTGCCCGGAGTTCTTGGTTGCGCCCTGAACCGCCAGGTCGGCAGCATGGGCGAGGTCATCGTCGGACAGGTCGTTGCAGACAATCAGCGGATCGTTGCCGCCGAGTTCGAGGACCGTTCGCCGGTACCCGGCAGACTCGGCGATCAACCGGCCGACCCTGACGCCACCGGTGAAGGTGATCAGTTCGACATGCGGATTTGTGACCATTTCCGGGCCGATGACCTCAGGCCAGCCGGTGACAACCGAGAACATTTGCGGCGGCAGGCCGGCGGCATACAGGATGTCGGTGAGGATCATGGCCGAGAGTGGCGTGAGTTCCGTCTGCTTGCAGACCATGCAGTTGTTGGTGGCAATCGCTGGGGCCACCTTGTGGGCCACCATGTTCAACGGGTGATTGAACGGGGTGATCGCCGAGATGGCCTGGAGAGGCTCCCGGAGGGTAAAGATTTTCCGGGCCTTACCCTGGGGCGTCAGGTCACAGGAAAAGATCTCGCCGTCGTCGTTGATGCAGAGCTGTCCGGCCAGCATGAACACGTCGTTGGCGCGTCCGACCTCGTAGAGAGCGTCCTTCTGGCAGATACCGAGCTCCAAGGTCACGAGCCGGGCGATCTCTTGCCGCCGGTCGAGCAGGGTCTCGGCCGTTCGGAACAGGATCTGCTGGCGCTCATAGCGGCTTAACCGCGGCTGGTATTCAGCCGCTATTCGAAAGGCGTCACGGGCATGACGTTCGTCGCCGGCGGGAACGGTTCCGATTGTGGCGCCGGTGAACGGGTATTCAACCTCGATCACCTCGTCGGCTTCAACACTTCGGCCGGCGACACGCATTGCCTCCCGGCGAAATCCCAATTCTCCGTAGCCCGTATCCACGGTCCTGTCCTCCCCTGTCACAATCACGCAATCACTGAATCATCCGGCGGCCCGTCATTACGCCGGATTGCAGACCGGAATTCCGGCGGCTTCGGTGGCCCAGAAGACGGCATCATAATTCCGGAGTTCCGGGGCTTTCGGCTATGCCATCCGCCGACCACGGCCGGCACGTCCGGCATGCGGAAGCGTCGCTGGTTGACGACGATTCTCATTGACATTCGGCCAGCGCATTCCGTTCGGCGAGGGCGGCACTCGCGGGCCGGCCGTCGGGAACCCCCATCTCGGCCAGCGCCTCCCCTGCCGAGGCCGCGGCGCCAAGCATGACGGAATCATCAAGCCGGCCGATGCAGCCCATGCGGAAGGTATCGGCTTCGGTCAGTTTGCCGGGATAGAGGACATAGCCCCGATCCTTCATCAACGTATAGAACCGTTCGAAAGTGAAACCGGGATGCTGCGGATTCAGAAAGCTGACAATGATCGGCGACAGCCAGGCGTCCGGGAGAAGGGTTTCGAAACCCAGCCGGCGCATGGCGCCAACCAGTGCGTCGCGGTTGCGGGTGTAGCGGCGGTACCGTCCATCCACACCGCCTTCGTCACGATGCTCCTCGAGCGCCTGAAGGAGAGCGGCAACAACGTGAGTCGGTGGCGTGAAACGCCACTGCCTTGTCCGGTTCAGGCCAGTCCATTGCGCATGCAGATCGAGACTCAGGGAATGGCAGTTCGATCTCGCCGCTTCCAGGACCGACTTTCTGGCGATGACGAATCCGATTCCGGGGACACTCTCCAGACATTTGTTGGCCGACGCCGCCAGCGCGTCGAAAGGAAGGGCACCGGACTCAGTCGGAAGGGCGCCGAATGCGCTCATGGAATCGATGAGGAGCGAGCGGCCATGCTTGCTGACCGCGGCGGCGATGTCTTCGATCGGGTTGAGAATCCCGGAACTGGTCTCGCAATGGACAGCCACGACATGAGTGATTTCCGGATCCCGGCCCAGGGCCATGTCGACATCGAAGCCACGGGGCGGCCTGTAGTCGCCCCTGTCAATGACTTGGAAATCCCGGCCAAGATACCTGAGAATCTCGACAATGCGCCGGCCATAGGCCCCATTGACAAGAACCAGGGCCCTGCCGTTTCGGGGAATGAGCGACCCGAGCATCGCTTCGACGACATAGGTTCCACTGCCCTGAAGCGGAACGCAGTCAAGGGTGCCGTCCGAATTGCCCGCAAGGTCTAGAAGTCGAGAGCGGAGACATCCGGTCATCTCCCGGAATTCCTCGTCCCGCGATCCCCAGTCCCGGAGCATCGCGGCCTTCACGGCGGCCGAAGTGTTGAGCGGACCGGGAGTCAGCAGATAGGGGGCAGGCGGCAGGCCCGCCGCGGGATCACGCATTGTCGCAACCATCCGGGTTCTCCCCAGGCAACCGGAATGCCTCCCGTGCCAGTCCCGCCAGCCTCGGTCGTTCCCGTCGTGGCCGCAAACTAGCGCGTGTCCCGATTGGAGTAAATCGGCCGTTCACCCCAGGGGTCGGATCCGCAGTGGAATCGACGCCGGTCCCCGGCTGTGCTTAAAGGGATCGGAAGTCCGCCTCGCGTTCGGATTTGATGGCCAACGGTGACGCTCGACACCCACGGCTTCACACAGATCCGGTACGGTCAGTCCGAAATGCCATGCGGGCAATCAAACGATACGAAGTGTCCAACGTGTCGGGTTCATGATGTGCTCCCGGACGGCGGTGTCGGGTTTTGCGGAACAGCCTGGCGACGCATGCAGACCAAATCCCGGGCGGCTTTGTGACATTCTCGCTCTCGGCCCCGATTTTGCACGCTCCGCCCCAGAAATCACGGATTGGGCACTGGAATTCGAATGGGGAGAACACTCCGAATGTCGGAACTGATACCGCTGAATGCCGTGGCCGGAAAGACGGATCACCCTGCTCGCTGCTACGTCATGCCCGGTAAAATCGTATCGAGACGGGCAATGGACCCGCACGGATATGGATCTGCCGCACGAGGCCAGGGAGAAGGCCCGCGGGCGGTGCAAAGGGTCTGCGGCAAGGCCGACTGCCGGGGCGTCGAGTGGCAAGGCGGCGGCGGTCGGAGACATACGCCGACGAGCAGGCGGATAGAATGACCGGGGCGGGCCGAGGTCCGATGCTCCTGGCCGGGCATCTGGAACCGGTCTCCACTGAGCCCCGGAGGGCTGGCGCTACCGTTGTCGGGACGCCGGAAAGTTGACATTCCTGGCGGGACGGAATGTGGATTCGGACAACCTGGATCTTCCCGTGTGGTTTGGCGTCTGATGCCGGTGCCGATGGTACCGTCCGCGCGCAGACTCAGGCCATCCAAAACGGGTTCGACATGTGTTGGAACCTGGAGCACCCTTCCGAATGGGACCGAAACTGTCGTTTGCCGTCCGCATCGACCTTTGATTGCCACAATTGGGTTCGTTCTTGTCCCGGTTCCTGGGTATTTCGGAAGATTGACGCGCCACCATGGGGACAATACTGACGTCGTCGTGACCGGAGTCGCATCTGTTCGCCGATTTCTCAAGGAATTGTTATGGCATTCGAGATCGTGGCGCTGGTGCTCTTATCAGCCGCACTGCATCCGGTCTGGAACCTGATTGTCAAAAGGAACCCGGATACTCAGCTCGGCTATTTCATTCTGACGATCACGATGTGCTTCAGCAGCATGATGCACGGATTGCTGACGGGCGCAGACTTTTCCTCGGCGCTCGCTGTCCTGCCGTTGCTTCTGGTTTCCGTTTGCGGACAGTTTCTCTACGGGACATGCCTGACGGCAACCTTTGAACGTGGCGATCTTTCCGCCTACTATCCGATCATCCGCGCATCACCGGTCTTCGTCGTTGTCGTCAGCGTTGTTCTGTTCAGCAAGACTTACCCGGCAATCGTCCTTCTGGGAATTGCGATGGCGGTGGGCGGCGGATTCTTGCTTCTCTATCGGAGGGGTTCGCGATTCCTCGACAATCCCGGAGCCCTCGGCCTGGCATTGCTCGCCATGTCAGGAACCGGCATATACTCGTTGGCCGATTCCCGGTTGATGGATTCGATCCAACCGTCAGTTCTGGTTTTCATGGTTACCGGACCGCTGGTCATTATCTATGCCGCCATGTGGTTTCGGAAGGGCATAGTGATACGTTGGCGAGCAATGGGGCCGTCGGGCTGGGAGTTTGCCTATCTGCTCTTGCCTGGTGTGCTGGCCTATGCATCCTACTGCCTGATCCTGCTGGCATATCAGCGTGGCGGTGAAGTGGCGGCCGTCACCTCAGTGCGTCAGGCGTCGATCCCGATATCAGTCGCCCTCGGGGGCATGTTCCTGCGCGAAGGTGCCATGGCGCGGCGATTCTTTGCGGCCGGACTGCTGGCGGTCGGGATCGTGTTTATCGCCATGAATGGATGAACGTGCGCCACCACTTGCCGACGGTCCCGCTGGATTCTGAAAGCCGTTCGATGCGGGCGGCTGTCAGACCCGAGTCGATAGCGGTGCTCTGCCCGGGGGAATACCGGTTTTGAACGCCCACTACGGGTCTTTGACTATAGGGTGTACACCGCGAACACGATCCTTTCCCGCGACGTCAGGTGACGGGCACGCGATACGCTTGTGTGCGGGGCGCGCGGTCTTGCCGGAAGATGCCATTCCTTTGTGCGCTCCCGGTTGAGGTCGGCAGGGCGTGAATCCAGGGGGTTTGGCCCTCCAAAGCGGACCTGACGCCGCCGCTGCCCCAGGTGGACGGATGGCCTCAGCGGTTCCGGCCAGGAAGGCCGGTTGTCGACCCTGGTCGTGCCGTCGGGGGATGGTCAGAAGGCCTTGAATCCGGGTTGCGGGGATCGTCACGGAATTCGCGCCGGTTGATGGCGGTCGGAGAAAGCCTCCTTCAATCCGGATTGCAGTGGCCGCAACGTTCGGCATGAGTTACGATGAATGGATGAAACGCTGCGGCCTGCCCGGCATGACACTTTCGATCCCAGGCCGACCGCAAGTCCGATCACAGCAAGATGAGGAACAATCATGTGCGATGAAGGAACACTCCGTGACGCAGAGAACTACCTGCGCCGTTCAGGAAACCTGAACCGTCGCGACTTCGGTGTTCTGTCGTTGGGAACGGGTCTCACAATGGCCCTGCCACGAGCGGCCGACGCGCTTCAGGTCACAGCCACGGATGTCGACGTGCCAACGCCTGACGGTACGGCCGATTGTCACTTTGTGCATCCGTCAGGTGGCGCTCATCCGGGCGTTCTGATCTGGCCCGATGCCCTTGGCCTTCGGCCCGCATTCGAACAGATGGGTCGGCGGCTCGCCGAGTCCGGGTATGCAGTCCTGGTCGTTAATCCCTACTACCGCGCGGTGAAGGCGCCGGTTCTGCCGGAGGGCGCCTCGTTTCGGGACGAAGCGACGCGCAAGACGATATTTCCCTTGATGCGTTCCCTGAACCCCGAGATCACCGTGACGGACGCCCGGGCCTTCATCGGGTTTCTCGACAGCCAGGCCGCCGTGGCCGGCGACCGCAAGATGGGGACGACGGGGTACTGCATGGGTGGCTCCATGACGATGCGAACTGCGGCTGAATTTCCCGAGCGGATCGGTGCCGGCGCCTCGTTTCATGGCGGCCGGTTGGTGACCGACGGGCCTGACAGCCCCCATCGTCTCGTCAGCCAGATGCGCGCGCACTACCTGTTCGCGATCGCGGAGAACGACGATGAAAAGGAGCCGGAAGCCAAGACCGTGCTTCGTGAGGCCTTTGCGGCTGCGGGACTTCCCGCAGAGATCGAAGTCTATGCGGGTGCGCAGCACGGGTGGTGCCCTCCGGACTCGGCCGTCTACAATGAAGTCCAGGCGGAGCGGGCCTGGAGCCGGATGCTCGCCTTGTTCGAAAGGGCCTTGACCTGACGGCGGAGGGTTTGGGATCGGCCTTCGGCATGGCACATTTGGCATCCCGGGCAATGAGACCGGGGTGCGAACTTTCGGTCCCGGAGCAAGGTTCTTGACGACGTCGCCAGTTCGCCCCGGGTTCTCCTGGGTCAACCGTGTTGCGCACCCGGGATTTCCGCCGCGCTGGCCGCCCGGCGATGCCTGCTGACCGATCGCCCACGGCCTTCGCGACGAAGCTGCTGCCGGCGGCGCCCGACACGTTTGCGCCCGACGGTTCCGAGGTGCGCCTGTTGTTGTCGCTTTCCGGTGGCAGTGCCGCTCACTTTCGACTGGACCCCGGTTCCGTCTCGCGCGCCGGTCGCCATCGCACGGTCGAGGAGATTTGGTACATCCTTGAAGGTTGCGGAACGATGTGGCGCCGGGATGGTACACGGGAGGAGATCGTTCGGCTGGCACCGGGCATCTGCCTGACCATCCCGCTTGGCACGTCCTTTCAGTTCCGCGCCGATACCGACACGGAACTATCCGCCTTCGCAGTGACGATGCCGCCGTGGCCTGACAGCGGCAACGCCGAATGGATCGAGGTTCCACCCTACTGGCCGGTGTCTTCCTGACAACCGACGGGTCTCGGATTTCGACGACCTGACGATCAGGCCGGTCGGACTGCGTTCTCAACGAATGAAATGTTCGCGTGTGACATCGAAGACGTTCGTCCTGGCGTCGGCTGTCTTCAGCCCGAAACAGTCTGAACTCCAATCTTCACGGGCGTGAATCGGGGTCACGACCGAACAACCGCAGACGATTCCGAGCCGAATTCCACGTACCGAATTCTGCGCGCACATGCGCCGGGGACCGCGTTGAATTAGGGGTGTTCGCTGACGATCCAAGAGTGTATCGCTGCCGCCCCCACATGGGAGGAGGCTGACACATGACCAGTTTGCCGAACGAAGACGACGAAACCCGGCGCAATGCGGCCGGACTTGTCCTGCCTGAGCCCACGGCAATCCTCGATCTCACGATGGACGATGGCGCGCCCATACGCGTCGTGCGCCACGGAAATCCGGCCGGACTGCGGGTTGTCTTGAGCCACGGCAACGGTTTTGCGAGCGATACCTATTTCCCGTTTTGGCAGTTCATGCTGGAGCGGTTCGACCTCGCCCTGTTCGACTTCCGGAACTGCGGGCGAAACCCGTTCCATGCGGCCGAGCCCCACAACTATACCCGCTTTGCGCAAGACAACGTGACGGTGCACGGCGCGATCGCGGATGAATGGGGCCGGAAAACCACGGTCGGCGTCTTCCATTCGATGTCGGCAATCGCGGCCCATCTGGCAGTTGTCGACGGTGTCTGGCACTGGGACGCTCTGATCCTGTTCGACCCGCCTTTGGTCCCGCCCGCGGGCAACCCTTTGCGCTCTTCGATAATGACCGATGGTGCAGCACTTCGCGACGCCGCGCTGATCCGGCAGAACCGGTTCCCGGACCCCGACGATCTGGTTGATGTTTATCGTTTCCTGCACCGGTTCCGGCGTTTGAAGAATGGCGTTGCGGAACTCAACGCACGTTCGGTGCTCCGCTACGATCCAACGTGCGGAGACTGGGTGCTCTGTTGCCCTGGTCCGGTCGAAGCCGGTCTGTACACCGAAGTCGGGATGCTGCCGATCTGGCGGCAGCCCGGCCTGCCCTCGCGCCCGTTCCTGATCGTCGGTGCCGACCCGGATGCCGAGGACGCGTCGGCGACCGCGCTATGCTGCAGACTGTTCTGCGAAACATTCGATGTCGATTATGCCTGTGTGCCCGGCACCAGCCACCTGCTGCAGCTTGAGGAACCGCGACAGTGTTTCGCTCTGTTCGATAGCTTTCTCGCGAATAACGGGATCGCGATATGAACGCCGCCGTTCCCAGCGGTTGCGTGGCCGCAGAGGAAACCGCAGTATCACTTTCGCCAAGGTTCAATGTGACCTCTACGATGTGTATCCCGGGATGATGAGCCGGCGTCGTGCGCACGCCGGAACGCTATCGTCCGCCTGCCGCGTTTCCATATTTACCAAGGTACGACCAGGCCGTCCAAATGCAGATCGTGGGGAGGACAAGGGAGGGCGTCACGCGGTCAGTTGAGATCATGATTTCGATATGCCGGCCGGACAAATCAGCCGCCAGCGTGTCGAAGATCTGGACGATGCGAATGATTGCCCATTCTCTACGCGCCGCCGGGCAACCGTGCGGCGAAATCTTTCAAGTCCCCCGGGGGCCCATGTCCTGGCTGAACGCCAGAACAAAGGTGCACTTGCGCATTCGGAACGACCTGCCGTGTCCGCCCGGTTTCCGGTGCCGCAGCCGAGCCACTGGAGAGAAACAATTGGAAGGCAGGGATCGTCGCCCGGATTCCGAACCAAGATAGGACGATCGACGACAAGTCGAGTTGATCACCTTCCGAGACAGGCCGCGCCGGAAATGCATCAGTGGAACCTTTGAATGCAGAAACAGGCCGCGGCCCCATGAACGAGATTTTCGGATCGTGGAACGGAGTGAATCGCACGCCAATTCCCGATCGGCGGCTTGCAGGCCGTTTCACGGACGGGCTTGTAACGGGAAAGGGACGTATTCTCACTGTTTGAAGGAAGTTGGGATCGGGATTGCACCGTCTGCCAGCGTGATGACTTCCTGGTCCTTGAGTTTGGAGTGGTGTCCGGCAACGAGAAGCGCAACAGCGTGTTCGGACTGACAGGCAGAGCAGAGTCCACACGCATCAGGAAGGTGTGCGGCGGACGGTCCTTCCCGGGAGCGGGAAAGTCCAGATCAAAGACCAGGGGTTGATCGGAACTGGTTCATGATCAGAATTCGGACGTCACAAATCATATGGGGCATACTCCATGTGCGGGAATGCAATCCCCTCATTGTGATGCTCGGACTAACCGGAGTTGCCGCTACTTCGAACCGGAACCGCCAAACTGATGGCAAAGCAAATGCTTGCAGCCATGACAATCGCCGGTCCTGCGGGTATGTCCCACCGCAATGATGCGAACAAGCCAGCCAAAACCGAAATTATTCCCAACAGCGTCGACAGGACTGCCATCTGCTCAGGCGTTGCCACGAAACGCCGTGCTGTTGCCGCCGGAATAATGACCAAGGCCACGACCAACAGCATGCCGACAATTTTCATCCCGACTGCGATAACTGCCGCCAAAATGAACAACATCAACAGTCGAACGCGTTCAACCGGCACCCCTTCAACGGCAGCGAGATCCTGGTTGATGGTCAGCGCCAGCAAATTTCGCCACTGCATCCAGAGAACCGCAGTAACCACGGTTGCGGTGCCGAAAATCAGCCAAAGGTCAACGGTCCCAATTGCGAGAATGTCGCCAAATAGATATCCTATCAAGTCGACCCGAACGCGTTCCATGAACGCAACCACGATCATCCCAGCAGCAAAGATGGCATGTGCCATGACACCGAGAAGTGCGTCCACGGACAGATACTGCTGGCGTTCCAGCAAAACCAGGCATCCCGCTACGATAGCACAGACAGCAAAAACCGAAAAAATAGGTTCGACCGAAAGCAGGAACCCAAGCGCAATTCCCAACAACACGGTGTGTGCAAGCGCCGTTCCAAAATATGCCATGCGCCGCCACACCACGAAACATCCGACAGGACCGGCTGCGATCGATGCACCAATTCCGCCGAGCAAGGCACGCAGAAAGAAGTCCTCAAACACGGGTTCCGGTGCCGCCTTCAATGGCTGTCGTTTGCGCGAGGCGTGAGGGCATCGGGTTCACCAAGCGCATCGTGCCGATGGTCGTGGGCGTGCTGGTATATCGCGAGCGACTCGGACAGGTCGTGACCAAAAAGCGATGCAAACTCGGGGTTTCGCAGCACGTCCCGCGGTTTGCCACTGCAACACACGTGCCGATTCAGGCACACGACCGAGTCTGTTGCTGCCATGACAAGGTGCAAATCATGTGAGACCAGGAGAACACCGCAACCATGTCGGTCCCGGATATCGGCAATCAACCGATAGAGTTCGTTCTGGCTGGTTATGTCCACGCCGGCAAGGGGTTCGTCCAACACCAACAGGTCTGGTCGACGCAACAATGCCCGGGCCAGCAAGACCCGTTGCATTTCACCTCCTGAAATCTCGGACAAAGGAAAGTTCAGTATCTTGTTGGCGCGAACCTCCTGCAACACGGCGTCAAGTCGTTCGTGAGATGCGGCGGCGCCAAGCGTCAAGAATCGCCGGACTGTCATCGGCATGATCGGATCACGGGGAACATGTTGAGGCGAGTATCCGATCTGCAAATCAGGAGCTCGGCGAACCGTGCCAGAAAATGGTTTGATAATGCCAAGGATGACACGAACCAACGTCGACTTTCCGGCACCGTTCAGACCCACCAGGGTAACGATCTCACCAGGATGGACGGCCAAATGGACTTGATCCAGCACGTTCCGGCGTCCAAACCTAACGCATACGCCGTGAACTGAAACCAGTGGCCGGTGCCTCGACGCACCTGCGGACCCGTTGGCATCCATGGATTTACCAGCCGACAATCGCGGGCCTACTCTTCACGAACCGCTCTTCGGCCTGGAGGTCGATCGACAGATTGCAGGTAACGGACGATTCATTGCACCAACCATCTACTTGCTTTGGAGTCCAAATAGCATGGGAGAGCACGCAATGCTATCGCTTGAAAAACATGCGTCGACTTTTTGCGGAATGATGAGATTGTCATTCAGGACAAAGATATGGGGCTGATCGTGCCAGACGTCTTGTCAGTTGTCGAGGGCGTTGAAGGCCGCAGGACCGGTAGAGCAGGCCGCAATGAAGTGCCTGTGATGCGACGATTTGTGACGGCGAGAGAGCACTGATACGGCAGTGTTCGGGCAGAGAAAGGGGCTTCCTGCGGCAGTTACTCGAGCGTGAACACGGCATCTTCAACCATGGTGTCATTTCGGGTCTGTTCGACATCACGGATCTGACGTGGACCGTACTGTGCGCCGATGCACTTTATCTCTGGCAGGGGCGAGCGGCTTGATAGGGATGGGGTTTCGGTTGCCGGCAAAGCCCTGCGGCGGTCATTCCGCAAAGCCAGCAAGCCGATCTCCGATTCGTCGTGGTCAAGCCATTGGAGAGCCGAAGCGGGACTGGCGCTCGGTTAGGCCGGGGTTTTGGAAAAGTCGAATGAAATCGCGACGCTTGTCGATCGTTTTGAATTCGGGGGAATGACGGTGACCGCCGATGCCATGAACTCTTAGCGCTCGACTGCAAAAAATCGCGTCTCGCGTGGCCGCCGGGTTAAAGTCGGCAATGTCTTTGACTGGCTAAACAGTAGACGGGGTGGCTCGGTCGGTCGGCAATCGATGCGGTGAAGGCGCAACAGGATACCAGGGGAATGACGACGACCGATCCCGGTATTTCCGCTTGGACGAATTCACGGTGCCGGGTTGTTGACGAGCGCCGAATGCGGTCGCATCTGTGGATCAAGAACTCCGGCTGCAAGGCTTGACGTGACTTTGACCATAGACTGTCAATGCAATCGCACAAAAGCAAGGGACCGGAATCCTTGGCGAGGATTCAGTGCAGCGCACTCACCAAGGCACGAGCCACATCAGCTTGGGAAAACTCCAATGTGCGACAAGCTGAATCACGCAGGACGGAAGGACAACTTCCTTCTGGAGATGATCGAAAATGCTAGTGCGCTCAACCGGATCGCCAAGTTAGCGAAAATCCAAAGAAGGCCAGCTTTGGACTGAATGGTCCTCCTCGCGTGATCCCTGTGTTGCATTTTGCACTGTCAATTGTAACATCAACAAACAACCAGTCTACAGGCCAGCGACCAGGAATGCCGTCCCTGATCGCGCTAACGACAAATCCATGTGCTGTATGTCCGATCGGATCGGTCATTCAGCAGTGACCACAAGACGGAAGGAAGCAACATGACCCGATTTCGACTAATTGCTGCGTGCTGCATTGGCGCAACCGCATTTTCAGCTGAGGCCCAGGTTCCCGAAACCGCCGTTAGCATCAAGCCGATCCATTCGCTGATCGCGGGAATCATGGCCGACGTTGGCGAGCCATGGTTGATGTTGCAAGGGGCTGCATCGCCGCACACATACCAGTTTCGTCCATCTGAAGCGCAAAGGCTCGAACAGGCAGAATTGATCGTCTGGATTGGCGAAAACATGGAGACATTCCTAACACGTCCAATTCAAAACCTGGGTGCGGACGCGACTGTTATTACCCTGCATGAAGTTCCCGGAATCAGGCTTTTGCCTACCCGCCTGGGAGGGCTGTTTGTCGATGAAGACCATGCCGACGAAGAACAGGATGACCATGATGTCGGCAAGGAAGAAGACGAACATGGCGAAGAAGAAGACGAACATGGCGAAGAAGAAGAACATGCCGAAGACGAGCGTGAAGGATTCCATGTTGACGAGCATGCCGACCATGGTCACGAACACGACGAATTCGACATGCACATCTGGCTCGACCCGAACAATGCGCGCCGGATTGTCCAGACCTTTGTAGAGATACTTGCTGGGCAGGATCCAGATCGGGCCACAGCCTATCACGCAAATGCCGACAAGTTGCTGTTGCGTATAGATGTCCAAAAGGACTCCCTTGCGAAGCAGTTGGAACCGGTCAGGGAGAGGGGTTATATCGTGTTTCACGATGCTTATCAGTACTTTGAACGCACGTTTGGTCTCGAGCCCACGGGCTCGGTTGCTGTGGATCCGTCCCGGGCACCCAGTGCCAAGCGGCTTGCGGAACTCAGGTCTGCATTGCTCGAATACGAGGTTCGATGCGTTTTTGTTGAACCACAATTCAAACCTGACTTGGTGGAGACGATCGTAGAAGGAACCGGAGTAAAGACGGCAACCCTTGATCCGCTTGGCGTTGATGTCGAACCGGGGCCTGACGCTTGGTTCACTATCATGGAGGACATGGCTGAAGCGTTCTCGGGATGCCTAGGCGATACCTGATCGCGGACGTTGCCGTCCGGCGTGCGGTCACAGAGGCGATCGACTCGGCATGTTCGCTGCACTGGCCGATGATGTCTGCGATGTTGACTTGTTGCCGGAGGCGTTCCTTCCCGCCCAGGTCAGCCGTAGAACTGCGAATCGCTGGAGCGTCCTGTTGTCCGGGGGGCGATTATTGGGGAAACCGGGGTGCGAAGCCGAAGGTGGCGCTGGTGGGCAGGCGACTTGACGGCGTACCCCGCCCCCTACGCCCGTTGGCGGCCATATACACTGGCGCTCTTGGTTACCCTAACCCGGTTCAATCGTCCAAAACGAGTACTACGGTCTCCAACCCGAGCGGATGTTCCTAGAAGAAGGCAATCAGCAGGCCGATTCCCGATAAACCACCTAGGATGAAGGCAGCAGCACTGGCAATGCCAGTCAATGTCGCCCAATCGGCAAGGCGCCAAGTCTGGTCCTCGATGTTGAACATGACTTCGGATCTGTCACCAACCCCGTCAGCAAATCTCTTAAGAGCGGATTCACTGCCATGGGCTTCCCGAACTGAAACAAGCGTCACCAGGAACATGGTCAAAGCCGACGTCAGTGTACCCAGCCCAAACACCAGGACCGTCGCCAGGGCGAACCAGTGAAATACTGCAGAGTCCTGACCACCGGCAGCACTAATGATACCGATTATGAGTCCGGTGCCACCGGCATTCCCAAACAACAGGAACCGAGTCGATTCCTGAAGCATACGAAACATAATGTTTCGCCGCATGGACACGACCTTGTAGCCTTCGCGTAACCACTCTTCACCGGTTTCTTCGCGCTGGAATTCGTCAATCTTTTTCACTCGGAGAACTCCCTCCCGGAGTCTTCATTTGTCAGCGTGTCCAACCTTATAAAACTCGACCCGGAATTGCTGCCGACTTCGAAGGAAATCTTATATTCGTCGATCCTGACCGGTTCCGGCGAAAGTGCAGTCGCCAGGAACTGCTCGCGGGTGAGTTCGTCCGGAATTCGTTCCAGAACATCGACGACGAAGCGTCCCAGTATGTAGCCCTCGAGCGCTATGGAATCCAAAGCACGCTCTTCCTCTCCCGGTGTGGCCTTTTGGTAGGCGGAAAACGCCGAGTGGAATCTTCTCACCAACTCGAAACTGTCATCATCGACATCCATGACGATTCTTGATGCTATCGTCGGATCAATCTGGTCTTCTACAAATCCGAGCAGGCGATCAACACCGACGACAGACAATACGGCAAACACAAATTTGTAACCAAGTGACCGGGCAGTCACAATTGAGTCCGCGGCCGCTCGAGTTGCGGCTGCCAACAAAACGGCGTCCGTGTTTGCGGCGGCAAAAGTAAAGACGCTGTCATGCACTGCGTGCGAATGACGGGAGTAAGTCGCCTTCGCCACCAGTCGCAATCCGAGAGAAGCCAATGCTTCCTTAGTAGCGCGCAGGACGGATCGTCCGAATGAATCGTCCTGGTAAAGGATACCGAACCGTCGGGCACCGTATTCCTCATACAGATGGTAGACGAGCGTATGAACCTCTGCGCTATAGGAAGGTCTCAAATGCACAACATTTGGATAACGTACTGCGTCGCGCAAGAAGTCGGCACCTGACAGGATTCCAACAAAAGGTATATTATTAGCCATGCGAAGGACCGGCGCCACACGCTTCGCTGTCGGTGTGCCTAAACCGCCGATTATCGCGAATACATCGTTCTCTGACTCTACTGCCTTGGCAAGTTCTGCAGCGACGTCCGGTTCATAACGGTCATCCAACACTTCAAGCCTGAGTTGCCTGCTTTGGACGCCACCCTGCCGATTGCGTTCGTGGAACGCCGCCAGGATACCGGCGCGATACTGCAGCCCAGGAATCTGGCAGGATCCGGAAAAGCAGGCAATCTGGGCAAAAGTGATTGAATCCCCCGCGACGCCGGGCACCGCCGAAGCGACGGCTACGGGGCCAACCTGGGCGATGAGCATAGCAGATGCGATCACGGCGCCGAATCGACTACTCGCCTTGACCATCCCCACCTTCCGGAATTTCGGTTTCTTTGGCCGCCACACCCGTTCCTGTTGCGTCATCTTCTTCGACAACCACGGTTTTCTGAACCAGCGGTGGCTCCTGCTGTTCGGCAGCAATAGCAACGCTGCTCTTCACGACGTGACGGTGGCCAAAGATCGACAAATCGTCAAAAATCAGGGACCGGAGGCTGGCTGCATTCATGTGATGCCGTTCCGCACGGGTATCGTGAAACCGCCCGTCGACCAGGGCCCGATCGATCTTCACCTGTTCATACCCATGGCTGCCTTGTTCGCTGGCCTCAGTGAGCGCCAGCCTTGATCCGGCCAGAGTCGCACGGTCGGGAGCGGCGGCGGTTGGCACTGTGGGTACGCGTCCAACGCCTGGGACAAATCCCTCAACCATGTTGATATCAATTGTCGTCGTGGCATCACCCGAATTGACTGCGGAAACTGTCGCGTCCCGGAAGATGCTTCGCATGCGTTGCCAATAACGCGTAACGGTTACCGACGACGGCTGTTCCCGGTAGGCAGCCAGCAAATCTCCAAAGACTTCGGCATTGCTGGCAGCCTGCAACTTCCTTTCTCGGGCCTTGGCTCTCGCATTCACGACCACGGCCTGCGCTTGGCCACGGCTACGGGCCAGGAGGCGTTCAGTCCGGCGATTAGCGTCGCTGACTGCCTGAATACTCTCAGCAATTGCGTCGCTGACGTCGCGAAATGCTGGTACGGTTTCCTCAATCGGGCGCAAGTCTACGATGTTGAGCGCCAGCAGTTCGATCCCGATGTCGTGATTTGCAAGGTAGGTTTTCGTATCTTCGAAAAGCTGGGTCTGTATTATGTCGCGATTTGACGTGAAAATCAGGTCGATAAAATTCTGGCCCATAGAATCGATCAGGAATTCACGTACGGTCAGTGTCAGCACCAATTCCGGGTCGGTGGTTTCGTAGAGGTAGTTGCGCAGATTACCGATCTTGTATTGAAGCGCGACATCGGCCTCGAAGAGATTGGCGTCTCCTGACAGGATCGAGAACTCGACTTGGCCGTCATCACCCTTGGTTGCCACGTTGTGGCGCATGATCCGCGTGACCTTCCGGATGTGGGCCTTGTCAACCAGTGGAATCGCGTAATGAATTCCCGGCAGGACCTCAGCATTGATGACCTTGCCGAATCGGGTAAGGACAGCCTGTTCCTCTTTCTTGACGATGTAGATTCCGCTGCCCAGGTACAACAGGATCGCAAGTCCGGCCAAACAGCCCAAGAACTGCACCTGCCGACCTCGGTACCAGTCGAACGCGGTGTGAATTATTCGTGTGCTCGACGCGATGGTTTCCGAGGGTAGGGGCTCAGGCATCGTTCCCGTCCCTATTCCGAAGATCCGGGGACTTCGATTTCATCAAGATACCTGAACAGCTCTGAATCGGAAGGCAACATCAACGTCGTATTTTGGTCGATAATCGCGTCATAACTGTCAAGCGCCCTAACGAATTTGTAGAATTCCGGATCCTGCCGGTAGGCTTCAGCAAGCGTTTTTAGAGCTTCGGCTTCGGCCTGACCGAGGATGGTTGTGGCCTCGGCGTGCGCGGCAGCCATAATCTTCTCATGTTCGTTAATTGCGAATGCCTCGATTCCGATCGCCCGTTCCTCGCCTTCGCTCCGATAGCGTGCAGCGATGCGGGCCCTTTCGGAAATCATGCGCTTGATGACGCTAGGCCGGTTTGCGGCCGGCAATGTGTACTCGACCAACCCCGCCTTGATGACCTCGATTCCATAATCGGCGGCGGCAACCGGCCTGATCTGTTCGAGCAGGTCCTGCCCGGTTTCAGCCAGATCCTGGTGCTCGAGCCCAAGGCTGACAAAGGCGTCGCGTGACCTGTTGCTGACGAGGATGCCTGCGGCGGACCTGTAGAGGTCGCTCAGTCGCGCAACGGCATTCGCTTCGGTGCGAATGGCTTCCACATAACGGATTGGGTCAGCGACGCGCCACAACAGATAACCGTTGACCAGGACGTTCTTCTGATCCTCGGTGATCAGTTCTTGCTGAAGATTGGTCAGGGGCCGTGCGCGCCGGTCGATCTTGTAAACGCGAGCGATGGGCGTCGGAAACTTGAAATGTAATCCGGGTTTCTTGACCGGTGGAGCGACCTTGCCAAAATTTGTCAATACGCCCTGTTCCGATTCATCTATCACGAAATGAATATCGTAGATGAGTAAGCCAGCCAGAAATATCGCCACTAATGACGCAAATTTTTTGCCTCTACTCATGGTTGCCTCCAGCTGAATCGGCAATGTCGTGATCGGAACGATTGAGCAATTGCGCCCCCGGAGCCGTAGTACCGTTCGATGACTTCCACAGTGCGACCTTGTTCAGGACGCCGTCATTCGGAACCACGATTTTGCTGCGGCCGGAAAGTGATGCTTCCAGTCTTTCGCGCCAGAGCATGTTGCGCAACACGTCCGGCGCTTCACTGACTGCATCCGCGACTTGGCGAAGTGCGTTGCTTTCCGCTTCGGCAGACACCGAACGCCGAACCGCCTCCCCCTTGGCCTGTTCAATTTCAAAGACGGAATTGCCGTGCGCCAGAGGAATCAAAGAGACCGCCAGGCGCTGGGCGTTGACGACGATTCGCTCTCGATCATCTTGCGAACTTGAGACTTCCCGGAAGGCGTTCATGGTCTCACCGACCGGATTTACGGCCAGCAGATTAACCTTGACCAGTTCGATTGCGTCCAAAAGGATGCGGTCACCACCAGACAGTTCGTCTGCAAATACTTGGCGAATGTGGTCCTGCAAGGCGGAGCGTTCGACATTCAACAGGCTGTCCAGCGTGCGACCCGCCACAAACTTCCGGAGTTCCCGCCGTATATTGTCGTCAATTAACTGCTCCGGATTGGAAATGCGGTAGTGATAGGTGTAGGGATCGCTGACCCGATACTGGACGTTCAGTGACATCGACATTAGGTTAACGTCGCCGGTCAGATACTCGTGGGCATCGCCGCTCGTGAGAGTCTTGACTTCCCTAACCGGCCATTTGTCGGCTTTGACCAGGGGCCAAGGAGCCAGATAGTGCAAGCCGGGCGGCAGGTCCCGCCAGACCACGGCACCGAACAGGCGTCCGAACCCAACTTCGGCGGGGTTCACGACCACGAAGCCACTTAACAAGAACGCCGCAATCCCTGTGGTCCAGACCGTTGCGCCCGCCCGAGTCCGGGGGCGTAAGAGCCCTCTGATTGGCGCATTTCCTGTCATCCTGGACCACCAAGACGTTGCCGGGCCAGAAAAGTACCGCAGATTGAGGAGGAGGTCCTCGTAACCGCTCTTCAACGCTCCGGCGCGGAATCGCCAAAACATGAGCGCGAACAGTCCGAGAGCGCCGGTCCATTGCAAAAACGCGATCGCCGGTGAATCGGAAGCGCCCAAGTTTACGGTTAGCGACAGTCCGAATGTGAGCAACAACAGATCGATGACTATTCCGAGGACCACGGTTACGGCAATGACTGAACCAACATAAACTGAAGCGAATCGTGCGCCGAACTGGCTGGCAACAATGGCGATCGTGCCGGTATTGGTCGCTGGGCCAGTCATCAGGAATATGAGCGCTGCTCCTGGGCTGAAACCCTTGGCGACCAAGGCAGCAGCTATTGGCGTGCTGGCTGAGGCGCAGATGTAGAGCGGAATACCGACTAGTACCATCACCGGATAGGACAACCACCGCGCATGCTCGTAGCTCATGAGATCGCTTGGAATTGCCAGGAAAATGAGACCGCCAAGCGCCACACCCACCAGAAGGGCAAAGAGTATATCGTCGGCAACTTCGACAAATCCGTAACGCAGGATGTGACGACAGACAGTCGCAAATGACAAGCCACTGAGGTCACGCCCGAAATCGCCGGTGACTGCCCGTGGTTCAGGTGTAACGAGTCTGAATTCGCGATAGAAATCTGGTTTTATCCAGGTCATGGACCTGATACGGCCGATGCTTTCGCCAAACTTCGCAATCCACAAAAGGAAAAATGCCCTGAGTGTTCCCGGGCTGATGTAGCAGTCGTCATCGCCAGGAATGAGGGGTTTGTGGCCATGACTATGGCCGTGGTCATGCCCGTTGTGGTGGTCGTGGTGATGATGATGATGATGGTGATGGTCGGCTCCGTCTTCGCCTGGCTCTGGCACGTCCGTATCGCTGTCGCGAATCATGCCGATGCAAAAGATTCCAGCGATAACCCCAGTAATGAAACTGATCACCGGCCGAACTACAGCTGCAATCGGACCGAAGAATGCGTTGGTGACGAGAATTGAATCGGCCCCGGTCTCGGGTGCCGTGATCAGAAACGACATGCAAGCGGAACGCGAGGCCCCCTTGCGGCGCATTTCCGCTACGACGGGAACGACCGAGCAACTGCAAAGCGGTACAGGCACACCAAATGCCGCACTGAGCGAAACTGACTTCAGACTGTCCTGATGCAGGTACTTCAGGACCGCGTCCCGGGATATGAACACATGAATCAGACCGGCAAGGAAAAGCCCAAGCAACAGCATGGGCCCGAGCAGGAGAAAGGAATTCCAAAGAAAATCAAAAAACAGGATCAGTTGTTCCATCATTCGATCCTACTGATCTGCATTTCCTGTCATCTTTCGTGGGAGCAAAGGGAGTTGTCAATCAACAATTCTCGACTTCGACGTCTTTTTGCGGAACGCATTGATTTTCAAGGGTTCTCATTTCGGGTTAGGCACTACATCTGCCGCCGGTGGGCGGCGGTTGCTTCAGGCTCGACCGGATTTCATCTCCGTGCCATCGCGAGCCAGCTCGTACGGGCGGGCCGAGAGCTCCAGTCTGAGGGGGGCGTAGATGGCCTTCGCCTCGGCACTCGGTCTTGAGGGAATGACATAGCGCCTGCCGGTCTCCGGACCGTGCAGCACCGAGCACTGCCGGTCGTTGAGCGCCTCGCGAATGACCCGTGGCGACAGGGGCTGTTTCTGAAGCGCCACCCGCCAGGCCAGATGGCGCACACAGGCATAGGCCATGAAGGCAATGGCCAGATGGGCACGGATGCGCCAGTCGGTCCGGTGAAACACCGGCCGTACCCGCAGGTCATATTTGGTGATCCGGAAACTCACCTCAACCTGCCAGAGTTGACGGTACCGATCGAACAGGTCCTGGGCACCGATGCCCCTGAGGTTGGTGACAACACCGTGCAGCCCGTCCCAGCGCCCGGCCGCATGGATCTTCTGCTCGTCAACCTCCGGGCGGGAGTCGCCGACAACCCGGACGTAGCGGTGGTAGCCGCCCTTGCCGAGACGTCGGATCAGCTTCGCCACCGCCCGGCGCCGGTCATCGGCGTCCTTGCGGGCCCGTTTCGCAGTCCATGACACCACCAATGTCTTGGAGATTTTCATGCTGCCCTTTTTCACGCCTCGGTGGTTTGTGTCAGCTCATATTGAGGATCGTCTCCGCCGGCGCACATGCCGCGGCGACCGCTCCCGCAGGTCGCCAAGTGGCCCCGGAATCGAACCTTTGGCAGGAACAGTAATTGAGTGCGAAATCCGATTTCAACATCAAAGAATGGCTTTATTTCTGTTGGTAATTGTTTCGTAAAACTAGCAATTTGATAGTTTTGGCATGGTGACCTTACCCGGCCGTGCGGCATGCATCGCGGCGCCGACAAAGCCCGAAACTCCGACCCGCCGTCGCGCCAACTGCCGGCCCGGAGCGTCCTCCTGACAACGATCCGCTTGCACGCCGGCCCCGTGCCGATCGCGGAAACCGGCATTCACCGTGAGCGTGACCGCACCGCCGCCGTTGCCAGCTCGGCGGCCTCGATGTTGGCCGGGTCCTGGTCGCGGAACGTCCGGCGCTGCACCCCGAGGATGAAGCCGAACGACTCGACATGCCCGGGCAGGCCCGCAAGCGGGAAGGCGATGGCTTCCTGCCCGTCCAGATCGTGAAGCTCGAAGGCCTGGAAGTCGCTCACCAGGATGAAGCGCGGGCGCTCGCGTTCCGGCAGCGCGTTGAAATACTCCCCGGCCTGTTCGTAGGCATTGACGAGATCGCGCCCGGCGCTCTTGTGCTCAACGAGCAGCACGCCCGGCCAGAACAGGTCGATGAAGCCCGAACGGTTGTCGAGCTTCGCGACATGCGCCTTATAGCGAGCGACGTTCCGACGCCGCACCCCGAACACGTCGGAGAAAGCGTTGTAGAAGCTCTGCGTCTCGCCCTTCTCGTAGGCCGCGTCTTGCCATTCATCGGCGAATGCAGCGGCGCGGGCACGAACCTCGTTCCACGACAGGCGCATCAGGCCGCCCCGCCCGCTCTGCGCCGCGCGCTCGACGGCCTGCCATTGGCCGAAAGCCGATGAAGGACCGCCGCCCGGATAGCGCCCCGACCGTCCGCGCTGGCGCGAGGGTCGATCATGCCTGCAGTGTGCCGGCACGCCGTTCGGCGGCGATCCTGTCCCGGCGCGCCTGCGCAAGCTCGTAGCTCGCCTGCATGCGCATCCAGTGTTCGGCGGTTCCCCGCCCCATATCCTCGAGCGCCAGCGCCATGTTTGCCGACACCCCCGCCTTGCCGTTCAGCAGGCGCGACAGCGTTCCGCGCTCGCAGCCGAGACGCGCCGCCGTCTCGGTCACGTTCCAGCCCACATCGTCCATGCTCTCGCGGATCAGTTCGCCCAGGTGCGGCGGGTTCTGCATCGGCCCGACGCGATCGCTCACAATGTCGTTCATCGTCATCGCTCCTTTCCGGTCAGTGATAGTCGATCAGGTCCACGTCCACGGCCTCGCCGTCCTCGAAGCGGAACACCACGCGCCAGTTGCCCGAGACGCGAACGCTCCACTGGTCCGCGTGGTCGCCCTTGAGGGGATGCAGTCGGAAGCCCGGCGCGTCGGCGCTGCCCGGATGCGTCGCCTCTTGCAGGCGGAACAGGATACGCCGAAGCCGTGGCACAAGGCCGGCAGGCAGCCGCGTCGTCGCGTTCGTGCAGCGCCCGTAGTCCCTTGTGCTTGATCCTCATGATTCACTGTAGCGCGCCACGTTACACGCCGCAATCGCCCGCCGTGCCGTCGCGACGGGCGGCGATACTGCGGAGCGGTAATGTGTGCACGGCCCGACCCTACGCTGCGGGAACATGGGCGGCGACCGCTGCGGCGCGGTGGTAACGCGCGAGCCCGCACCGACGCCGACAGTGGGGCCGAACAAGTGATGCTGCTGGCGCGCACGCCTTCATGCATTGATCTGTTATCTCGTGCTTCCTATAGTGCCGCCCGGAAGCCGCACGACGGTTCGGGAACTGTCTCCGCAAGTGCGCGGCGGGCGCTGCCGCTCAAGCGCCGCTCGGGCTAAATGCCGATTGCACAACGGATTTCATTGCTCGACGGATTGAGCGGTCAGGAAGCGCGATCTGGACGCCCTTCGGCGCGTGGTTCACACACCCGACGCACCCTTGATGCATTCCATGGTGCTGCACAGACCTTATCAGAGAAACCGAATCTCTGTTTTTTACAATGAATTGTGCAGTTTTCCGCTCTCGGTCCCCACCTCCGAAACTTCGAACACTGTCGCCCTGTTCAGGACACGATCCTACATTCAGTAGGCCGATCTGTCGCCCGGCCCGTCCCTTTTTCTGAAGTGCTTGACGTCTAGACTACCGACGCTTCGCCCTGAAAACGCCGTTGATACGGTCTCGCCGAAATTCGCCAGCGACTTCCTGCCGCTGCGCCTCGAGACCGTCCAGATTGTCCTGGCTGAACAGGCCCGCATCGGCGACAATCACCGCCTGCGCCGTCTCGGGATGCATCGTGCGCGGCGTCGACAGGAAGCTGTCCTCCTCCCAACTGTTGCCCGGAAAGACTTCGTAGCCCGGTGGCAGGCCACCGCGTGTCACCGCCAGCGCCAGCAAGACCTGGACCTCGCCGTCCTTGCTGTAGCCTTATGACCGCCACGTGTCGTCGTAGGTGGATTCGAAGACCACCGTCGTGCAGTCGAACAGGACCAGGTCGATCGGCTCGGGAAACAGCGAACGGGTGTAGGCGCCAACCCTCTCCCGCATCCCGGCAATGGCCGCCTCATCGAGCCGGTCCATCATCCGGTAGACCTTCTCCAGCGGCACATGCACGCCGAAATCCTTCTCCAGACGCCGGACACTGACCTGCTTGCTGTCGGGATTGGCGATGTGGGCCATCACCGTGCGGTTGAGGACCCGGTTCGACATCCGCAGGCGGCCGGCCGGCAGCACCCGGTCAAGGCCGAGGTCCCGGTAGATCCGGCCATAGACCTCATGAACGCCCGTGATGATCCGGTGCACCTCGCGCAAGCGGCTCAGATCCTTGACCGGGACTGGCGTCCCCCGGCTCCGGCGTCAGGCCTCGATGGCCATCTCCGCCACCTGTTCGGGCGGAAACAGGCGCGGACGGCGCTTGTGCAGCATCCGGGCCTTGATGTGCTCGGCGAGTTGCCTGAGTGCGCCTTCCTCTTCGGCATTCATGGCGATGCCGACATGGCGAACGATGCGTTGGCGGACCTTTTTGCCCTCGCGGAAGGACTCGACGATCCGGATCGATTTCCTTGGGGAGTTCGGGGTTGTCTTGACGCGGATGAACATGGTGGGACGATCGGGGCCGGCGCGGGATCGGCCAATGGCAAAGTGCAGACAGGCACTACAAGGACGCTTCCGGTCGATTTCATGAAAGATCGGAACCATTCAGAGCGTGGAAAGGCCCGGAAACGAAAATCCAGCGAAAATCGTCGAAGTCAGGAAACAGGATCAGTTATTCCTTCATTCGATCCTACTGATCTGCGTTTCGCATAATCTTTTGAGGGAGCAAGGGAGTTGTCAATCAACAATTGCAACCTTGGTATGGTGACCGGCTCTTTCCTTGTCGGACGTGGCGCACAAAGTCGAGTGAAATGGGCCGCGTCGCGGCCGGGAATTCCTGTTCGCCTTCCTTGTTGCGTGTTTCCGGGCGGCGGGGTCTTGACGGGCCCGCCCTCGGAGCGCCATATCCAACACGTCCCGGGAGTAGAGGAGAACGACGTCATGGCCATGACACGCAGGTGTGTCTTGTTGATGGCGGCCGCGGCCGCGTTTCTCCCTGGAGGTGCGGCCGGGAACGAGAACGGTGTCATGCAGGCCATCGCGGAGTTCACCGGGGGTGCGACGCCTCTGGACGGAGGTGTAAACCTGTTGATCCCTGAAATCGCCGACAATGGTGGCGCGGTTCCGGTCCGGGTCGAGGCCGCGGCGGCCCGGCGCATAGCGCTTTTCACGGACGGGAATCCGTACCCCGGTGTCGCCGTCTTTTCCCTGGGACGGCTGGCATCATCGGCTGCCGCCATCCGCATCCGGCTTGCCGGCAGCCAGACGGTCATCGCCGTGGCGGAATTGGCCGACGGCAGCTATCGGCAAGCCACCCGTTCGATCGCGGTCACGGTAGGCGGCTGCGCCTGAGGACAACACGATGGCAAAACCCAAGCCACGCGTACGGCTGCCGAAGTCGATTTCGGCCGGCGTGCCTTTCACGGTGAAAACCCGGATCACCCACCCCATGCATACGGGGCTGCGGCATGGAAGCGATGGAGCGCTTGTTCCCCGTCGGATCGTCAACCGCTTCACTGTTCAGTTCAACAGTGAGGTGGTGATGTCTGCCGAACTGGAACCGGCCGTTTCGGCCGACCCCTATATCGAGTTCGAGATGGCCGTTCCGGAATCGGGAGAACTCGTGTTCGAGTGGGTCGACGATGACGGTTCCGTCTACAGTCTCCGCAAATCGATTGACGTCGCATAGAGCCATCGTGTGGCCACGGCTTCGGTCTGCCGGCCTGGCGGCCTGTGCGTTCTGCGTCGGCATTGGGTTTCTGACGGCAGGAATTCCGGCGAACCTCACAACAGCCAGCGCACGGACTGCCGATGCCGAACGCGGCCGAGCGCTCTATGACCAGTGCAAGCGCTGCCACCAGGTGGGCAGTGGCGCAAGACACCGCATCGGTCCGCAGTTGAATGATCTGTTCGGCCGTCCGGCCGGCTCGCTCGACGATTATCGCTATTCGCGGGCGATGCGGGCGGCAGGATCCGGCGGTCTCGTCTGGACTGAAACGGCACTTGACGCGTTCCTTCAAGATCCGGCCGGCGTCGTCCCGAAATCGCGCATGAGTTTTGGGGGTTTGGCGGAACGGGACGACCGCGCGGATCTCCTGGCATGGCTCCGCGGATTTTCCGGCGACCGGTCAGGTCTTCCGCCGGCGGAACCAACCTTCACGCCCGAGGAATTCGGAATCGATCCCCGGGTTCTCGAGATCCGGGGGGACCCCGAGTACGGCGCATACCTGGCGGGCGAATGCACGACGTGCCATCACGCGACCGGCACCGATCAAGGCATTCCTTCCATATCCGGTTGGCCGGCCGATGACTTCGTGATAGCCATGCATGCCTACAAGCTTGGTAAACGGGTTCATCCTGTCATGCAGCTTGTGGCCGGGCGACTGTCGGATGAGGAGATAGCCGCCCTTGCTGCACATTTTTTCAGTACGGACGACGAACCGTGAATCAGAGGGAAGGGGACATGAACCAGATAAACAAAAACCCCGGGTTGAGCCGCCGCAGTTTTCTTGTAACGACCGCCATGGCGACGTCGGCGCTTTCAGCGCCGTCCGTGCTTGCAGAGAACCGGCCCCGGGTCGTGGTCGTCGGCGGTGGTGCCGGCGGTGCGACGGTGGCGCGCTATGTTGCGAAGGATTCCGGAGGTGCGGTGGATGTGACACTCGTCGAACCGACGCGCGCCTACTATTCCTGCTTCTTTTCGAATCTCTTCATCGGCGGATTCCGCGACTACGCCTCGATCGGTCACAGTTATGGCGACCTCGCGGCCAATCACGGGATCAACGTCGTGCATGATTGGGCGGTTTCGGTCGATCGCGACGGGCGGAGCGTGGGACTCGCAGGGGGCGGCAGCCTCGCCTACGATCGCCTCGTCCTGTCGCCGGGAATCGATTTCCGGTCCGGGTCGGTCCCTGGATGGGACCTGTCGGCACAGAATCGCATGCCGCACGCTTACAAGGCAGGTTCCCAGACCCAACTTCTCAGGGCTCAGATCGAAGCCATGCCCGAAGGCGGCGTCTATTGCATGGTTGCGCCCCCCAATCCGTTCCGCTGCCCTCCCGGGCCCTATGAGCGTATTTCAATGGTTGCCCATGTCCTCAAACAGACCAATCCGACGGCAAAGATCCTGATCGTCGATCCCAAGGAGAAATTCTCGAAACAGGGACTGTTCGAGGACGGATGGCAACGCCACTACTCCGGCATGATCGAACGTATCGGTCCCGACTTCGGCGGCGACAGCGTCGAGGTGCGGCCCGAAGCCATGGAAGTTGTGATCGACGGCGAAGTGACGAAGGTCGATGTCTGCAATGTCATTCCTGCCCAACAAGCCGGGCGTATCGCCGCGATCGCGGAAATCACCAACGATGCGGGATGGGCACCGGTCGTACCGCACACGATGCAGAGCCGGGCCGATGAAAACATCCATGTCCTGGGTGACGCTTCGCAGCAGGGTGACATGCCGAAGTCGGGATTCTCGGCCAACAGCCAGGCCAAGGTCTGCGCCATGGCCGTGCGTGGGGCCCTGACCGATTCGAAGGTGTTCCCGGCGCGTTTCTCGAATACCTGCTGGTCGCTGATCGGCACGGACGACGGCGTCAAGGTCGGAGCCTCCTATGAAGCGACCGACGAAAAAATCGCCAAGACCGACGGCTTCATTTCCCAGACCGGTGAGAGTGCGGAAGTCCGCAAGGCGACCTATGAGGAATCGATCGGCTGGTACGAGGCCATTTCTGCCGACATGTTCAGCTGACCTGGATTCGGCGGCGTTCCCGGGGGGCGCCGCCACTCCCCGCCTTTGGGTCGCCCGGACCTACCGGGCGGCCAGGAAGAGACCGCTGACTCGCGCCGTGACAGTCATGGCAGCGAGCGCCAGCAGTGCGGCAAGGCTTGCCGTCGAGACTCCAGAGAGACCGGCTCCGACGGTGCAGCCGCCTGCCAGCACACCACCGACACCCATCATGACACCGCCTGTGAGGTAGCGACCGGTCTGACGCGGACTTTCAAGGCTTCGCCAACGAAATTCGCCCGCCCATAGCGCAGCTGCCAGACTGCCGGCGACGACGCCGGCCGCAAGGCCCGTGCCGAAGCCGGCCGGAATCGATGTGGCGGCGATGGCCCAGAAGAGCGTGTCGGCCATCGGGCCGGTGAATCCCATCGACTGCAAGGGGAGCGGATCAAAGTCGTCGAAAAGCACGAATCCGGTCCCGACCCAGCCGACCGGAACCAGAAGCCCGATCGCACCCGCCATGACGAGATGGGAGACCGGGGCACCTGATCGCAACGCAAACAGCAACGCAAAAAATGCCAGGCCGAGTGGCCAGGCTTCGCGCCCAGGAAGGGCCGTGAGGGCAACCGAATCTCCGCCGGAAATCATTATGGCGCCGAGCGTCTCGCGCAGCGGGGCTAGGGCACCCTTCATCACCGCATGGGCCGTGACGGCGAAGACCAGAAGGACGACTAGGGAACGCAGATTGCCCGTGCCGACCAACACGGTGAGGCGTGATGCGCAGCCGCCAGACAGAATCATGCCGGCTCCAAACAACGCGCCGCCCAACAGTGCCGACGCGATCGGGAAATTAGGCGACAGAAACCTGTGTTCCTCGAAGGACACCAGACCCACGGCAACGGCAAGCCGGGTTCCGGCAATCGCGAAGGCCAGCGCCATCACCCATGTGCCGAGCGCCGGCAGGCACTCATACCAGGGTCCGACAAGGCTTCGTCGAAGGCAGAAGGCGCTGCGTTGCGCCAGGATGCCGTAGGCCAGGCCAAGCCCCAGACCCAGCACGACGGAGGCCGCTATCGGCGTGACATCCTCAAACCCCAACGACTCGAACATCGGGAAACACCTCTTGGCGCACCTTCCGTGCCGGGGACAACGCAACAAACAGTTATGTCCAGAGTTTTTTCGCTTGCGTCAAGAACCGGACACGGCAAAAAAAGACCGTCGGGGATTGCCAAGCCACAATTTCATGACACGTCTCGCCGATCTGGCCATGCTGACGCCAAAGGTGGCGGCCATGCCGGCTCGCAGGGCGTACCGGCTTCCGCTGTTGTTGGCACCGAGACAGCTGCAGAACCGGGCGTTTGAACGGTGGGAGATCGTTCTGACTCGGTTTGTTCTCAGTACGTGTCCAGTAGGATGTCTGATACTTACATGATATCATAGGATAATTTTCGAATTTGGCTACGAAGTTCCATCCAAAATGGGGGTTTGCAGACGCGAACCACTCAAGCCATTGGCTTGCGAGAACGGCAAGCCGGGCACCCGTTCAGCCAATGACGTGGGTTCACCCTGACGCCGAACCTTGGGGCACGAACTGGGTACCCCCAGAAATCACGGGATATGGCGCCACAGTTGCACCAGGCAGCTAGAGCCCTTGATCATCCGTAGGCCTAATCGCGGCGCAATACTGGCTGCGGGTAAGGATACGCCGGGCGCATGCTCATCGGTAACCGTGAAAGTGCCGGCGTCCCAAAATTCCGTTGCCAGGGCGGGGAGGGCTTAGGGAAGTTTCGGTCATTCATCCGTGAATCGTGGCCTTCTGCATGGTCCTGGTCGAGTGTTTCATCATGTTCTTCGCTCCGTTGCCGACGATTCCCTGCAGAGAGAGGGCTTCGACTGCAGACTCTCCCCTTTCCTTTCTCAATAAATGTTCCCTCTTGCCTACGCCCACCCGATGTCTCTGATCCGGCCTGAACCCACAAAATATCGTACGTAATCGTGGCGTAGCAGACACGTACCTGAGCGCCGAAGACCTGTCAGGCGAAGCCGTCCAGCTGCTCCAGAAGCACCCAACATTAGCAGCGCTGGCACAGTTGCAGTTGCGGAATTCGACGCTCTAGTCGACGAAGTGCCGGTCCGCAGCGTTGGCCATGACGCCCCAAGAGTAGCTGAACTGTTAGATGCAAGCACTTGCCGCGAGGTCGCTGAACCACAGCTCGGTGTCGTCCCAGATGACGGAATGACCGCCCGGCCGTTTGCCATTTGACGCCGCGCAGGCCTCAAGCGCCATACGGATACCATCGCCGGTGTCGAACCGGCTGCGCCATTCCAGATTGACTTGGAATTCGCCGGAGGTAAGATCCGCCGCCTAGGCAGGCACTGCCTTGATCCTGTCATCGCGTTTCAGCCGGAACCGGCCGACTGTGTGACCGTCGACCAGGAAAGGCCAGCCGCCCCAAGTTTTCGGCGTTATCCGATCACTGAATCGGATGCGCCCTTAATTTGTGGAGGCCTGCCACCCGTAGATCGGCTTGAAACTGATGCCTTCGTAATGCGGCCCTGCAATTGTCACGCAGGATTCGGTCACCAGCCGGTCGCAAATATCCGCATAGGCGAGGTACTGGGTCAGGACGAGCACGTCGTAGGGGAATCGTTTGGCGGGACAATCGCCGGAACAACGGTCCGGACATCGCGTCCGGCTATGCCGTGGCCAGCACCAGTGCTCCGGGGATGCCGAAGAAAACAGACAGTATGTACCCAATGGCCATCCACTTCCGCTCACTTCCTAGCCGTGCGATCCACTCCGCGCCAGCAACCGGGATCTCCCTCAGCCACGGGATGCTGTAGATCACGGCGACACCCAGCGCATTGTAAAGAAAGTGCGCAATTGCGATCTGGTGCGCCACGGCATGGGTGGGGCCGACGATCGCGGTTGCAGCGAGAAGCGCAGTGACGGTCGTTCCGATGTTGGCGCCAAGCGTGAACGGGTAGGCGTGGCGTAACCCAATCACGCCACTTCCCGCCAGCGGCACAATGATGCTCGTCGTGGTTGACGACGATTGCACGAGCACTGTGACCAGGGTGCCAGAACAAATCCCGGTCACCGGGCCCTTGGCGACTGCCGCCTGCAGGATTCTCTGGGCCCGGCCAACAAATACGGCTTTAAGCGCGTTGCCGAGATACATGATTGACAGCAGGATCAGCGCGATTCCACCGACGATCAGGATCGACCCAGCCCAAACGTCAGGAAGTGATGCCGTCAGCGACTCCACGAACTTGGTCCCGGCGCCGATGACGACCTTGAAAATGCCCTTCCCGCTTGCGTCGATCGTCCCGATGCCTTCGACGAGATGGGTCGCCGCGCCGCTCAATTTCTCAAGCAGGCCGAAAGCGAACTCTACTGGCAGGAAAATCGCGATACTGAGGAGATTGAAGATGTCGTGAATCGTTGCGGCGGCAAACGCTTTCCTGAACTCCGACGGCTGTTTGACATGACCAAAGCTGACAAGCGTGTTGGTCACCGTCGTTCCGACATTGGCTCCCATCACCATGGGGATCGCCACTGCGACTGGCATGCCGCCCGCCACGAGTCCGACGATTATGGAGGTGACGGTGCTGGACGACTGGATCAGGGCGGTCGCAAGAATGCCGAGAACCAGGCCGACGAACGGGTTCGTCGCGAATTCGAATAGAGTGCCGATGCCCTCGGCGCCGCCGAATGCCAGCCTGAAGCCTTTGCCAACCACGCCCACCGCGACGAGCAGTACGTAAAGGGCCACAAAGAGGATGAACCACGAGATGACCCTGGATTGCACGGCTGTCCGTATCATCGATTCGGACGATTGATTGCGTCACATACGGAAATCGGTAAATCGGACCGGGCGGGCAAGCAATCCGCACTGCCTGACGGCGTAGGTTCGGCGAGACATCGCATTCAGCGCAGGGTACCAAACTGAACGGCAGGGAGCCATCCCCGTCGGATCGGACTGCCTTACCGATCGACAACCGCCAGCATCCCGTTTTGAGCCAAATTCAGCCGCTGGTCGGGCGTCAGGCCGAGTCCAAATGACATTCGCAGTCGTCAAATAGGGGAGATTTCTGGCAAATGCTGCCCAGCAATTTCGGAGTCCTTCCGAGCGAAAAAATGTCGGGAAATGCGCCCGTCTGAAACCAATGCAAAAGGGAACCAAGAGACTTATGGGGAACGCCAGTTATCTGGCGGTGCCTCCGACATTTCAGTCGGAATGCACATTGTGCAGAGCGTGCAGGATGTTTGCCCAGCAAGCGCTGGCGTCGAACCGATGTGATTTGCCAGCCGGATACTGATACGAGACCCGCCGTCAGCCTGTCCGGCGGATTCGCCCGATGGGACTGCTGACCAGCACTGGAACTGCGGCCCAGAGATGTCTAGTCGGTACCGTGCGGGTTGATTTTTGTCTGGTTTGGGGATTCATGTGTCGCGAACGGAGGAACGGATTGCCGCGGACATTGGCCGGGCAATTCCGGCGCCCGGATCCGGGTTGGCAAATCGCCCGGGAGGTGAGAGCCGGGAAGAACAATTGACTTGAACGGGACGGACCCGATGATCAGGCAACCTTACTTATTATTTCTTGGCGATGCGGCCGACTCGCTGGCGGCCAAGGTCGCCCAGGGAATCCGCGACTGGCGGCCCGACGCGGCCATCGGGCAGTACCGGATGCCGGGCTGCAATGCCGATGTCGGTCTTGAGGACATGTCCATAGAAGCGGCCCGCGAAGCCGGAGCCCGAACCCTGGTGATCGGGGTCGCCAACCGCGGCGGGTTCATCCCGGACGCGTGGAGGTCAGTCCTTGTGAAGGCGCTGGACGCCGGTCTGGACATCGCCAGCGGACTTCACAACCTGCTCTGCGACGAGCCGGACCTGGTGGCTCGCGCCGGGGCGAAAGGCTGCAGGCTTCATGATGTTCGGATCCCTTCGGTCTCATACCCGATCGCCAACGGTCAGAAACGCCGCGGCCGCCGGTGTCTTGGCGTCGGGACCGATGTCTCCGTGGGAAAGATGTATACGGCCCTTGCCATGGACCGCGAAATGCGTCGCCGCGGCATGAAGTCGACCTTCCGTGCCACGGGCCAGACCGGCATTCTGATCACCGGGGACGGCGTGCCGCTCGACGCCGTCATTGCCGACTTCATGGCCGGGTCGATCGAATATATTTCGCCGGAAAACGACGAGGATCACTGGGACCTGATCGAGGGACAAGGGTCGCTGTTCCACGCATCCTACTCCGGAGTCACCCTGGCGCTGATCCATGGTGCTCAGCCGGACGCTCTGGTCCTTTGCCACGACCCGGCGCGGTCCGAGATGCGGGGTCTGCCGGGTTATCGCCTGCCCTCTCTTCCCGAATTGGGAGACGTGGCGCTGCGGATGGCGCGGATGGTCAACCCGGCCTGCCAGTTGGCGGCCGTGTCCGTGAACACGAAGAGTCTCGGAGACGACGAGGCGCGCGCCTGCGTGGCGGCGGTTGAGGCAGAGACCAGACTGACGACGACCGATCCATTCCGTTTTGGTGCCGGGCGCCTGGTCGATGCCCTGCCGGAATGATGATCGTTTGCGGCGTTACCCGGGGGCAGGCGCACCGGTAATGGCGCTGGATCCACCGGGCTCGCCGATACCATCAGTTCCGCTTTGGGCCGTCCGTTTGCCCGCAACGAAACCGGAACCATGAAGCTCCGGGTCACCGACGATCGGTTTCAACTGGCGCAGAGATTCACGATTTCCCGCGGATCACGGACGGCCGCCGAAGTTTTGACCGTTTGCGTGGAGGCCAGCGGCGTCAGGGGATTCGGCGAGTGCGTACCCTATGCGCGCTACGGCGAATCCCCGGAAACGGTGAGGGAGACGATCGAATCACTGCCGTTGCCCCTGGACCGGGCTCGCTTGCAGGAGGTGCTTCCACCGGGCGCTGCCCGAAACGCGGTGGACTGCGCGCTCTGGGACCTGGAGGCCAAGGTGGCTGGGCGGCGGGTGTGGGAGATGGCCGGGCTTCCGAACCCGGAGCCCGTCGTGACCGCCTTCACTCTCTCGCTGGACAGCCCGGCCGAAATGGCGGCCCAGGCGGCGGCCAATGCCCATCGGAGGCTTCTCAAGGTCAAACTGGGCGGCGACGGCGACCTGAATCGTCTGGAAGCGGTGCGGGAATCGGCACCCTCGGCTCGGATCATCATTGATGCGAACGAGGCCTGGACGCCCGAACGTTACGCAAGGATGGCACCGGTGCTGACGCGCCTCGGCGTGGAGATGGTCGAGCAGCCCCTGCCGGACGGCGATGACGATGCCCTTCGGACTCTCGACCGGACGCTCCCGGTCTGTGCCGACGAGAGCTGCCATGACCGGGACTCACTTCCTGCGCTCGCAGGAAAGTACGACATGATCAACATCAAGCTCGACAAGACCGGAGGGCTGACCGAGGCCCTTCGGCTCTGTGCCCAGGCCCAATCCGAGGGTTACCGGATCATGGTCGGATGCATGGTCGGATCGTCGCTCGCCATGGCGCCTGCGGTCCTCGTGGCGCAATCGGCGGACGTTGTCGACCTTGACGGGCCGCTCCTGCTGGCGGAAGACAGGCCTGTTCCGCTCAACTATACGGGATCGCATGTGCATCCGCCGGATGCCGGCCTGTGGGGGTAGGCATCTGGAAACCCCGGTGGTCCGACGGTCAGGGGACCGGTTTCGGAGCGTCGGAATGGCGGCAAGGTTCAGGGACGGGAGTGTCGGATGAGTCGAATAGTCTATGTCAACGGGGTGTTTCTGCCGGAGGCGGAAGCAACGGTTTCGATCTTCGACAGGGGCTTCCTGATGGCCGATGCCGTCTATGAAGTGACGGCGGTGGTCGAAGGCAAGCTGATCGACTTCGACGGACATGTCCGCCGACTCGGCCGGTCTCTCTCGGAACTCGGGATGGAGAATCCTCTCGATGCTGACGACTTGCTCGGGCTTCACCGTGAAATCGTCGAAAGGAACGTGCTCGAGGAAGGGCTCGTCTATCTTCAAATCACGCGCGGCGTGGCCGACCGGGACTTCGCATACCCGGAGGCGGCAACGCCAACCGTGGTCCTCTTCACACAGGTCAAACCGCTCTCCGAGAATGACCAGGCGAAGACGGGAATTCGGGTGGTTTCCGTTGACGACCAGCGCTGGGGACGGCGGGACATCAAGACGGTCCAGTTGCTCTACCCGTCCATGGCCAAGATGGAGGCGCGAGCCCGGGGCGCCGATGATGCCTGGCTGGTCCAGGATGGACTTGTCACTGAAGGAACTTCCAACAACGCCTATATCGTCAAGGGGGGTGCGATCATAACGCGCCACCTGTCGAATGACATTCTCCACGGGATCACCCGGGCGGCTGTTCTCCGATATGCTCGGGAACGTCAGATGAAGATCGAGGAACGGCCGTTCTCCATCGAGGAGGCCCAAGCGGCCGACGAAGCGTTCATCACTGCGGCTTCGACCTTCGTGATGCCCGTCGTGGCCATTGACGGGAAAATTCTTGGGGACGGGACGCCCGGACCGGTAGCGCGGCGATTGCGGGCGATCTATCTCGACGAGGGCCGGAAGGCGGCGATCTGAGCCACCGGCGCCGGCCCGCTCAACCGGGCTGACGGGCCCTCGGGGCTTCCCTATCCGTGGGTCTCGCGGAAGCGGGCCTTCTGCTCTTCCGTGGCCTCGGTCTGGTAGGTGTCACGCCAGACCGAAAACGGCATGCCGTATACAATTTCGCGGCCTTCCGCCTTGGTCATGTCGAATCCGCGTTCCTGGGCCGCTTCCTGGTACCAGCGCGACAGGCAGTTCCGGCAGAAGCCCGTAAGATTCATCATGTCGATGTTCTGGACATCGGTTCGCCGCATGAGATGGTCGCGCAACCGGCGGAACGCGGCCGCCTCGAGTTCCAGCCTGGTTTGTTCGTCCATACCGATCCTCTTTGTCCGATCATCCGGCCATCAGCGGCCGTCAGCCTGTCCCTTCAGTGGCAGAAGCGACGGCGCGATTCAACAGTGGCGCCAGGAATTGCGCCCACTCCGCCTGACCGGATTCGGTTTTGATCCCGTCATTGCGGATCTCGATCAATGCGTGCGGGTGACCGTGCCGGAAGGCATGGCGATCGATCGTGTCCCCCTGCAGGCGACCGGCATAGGGCCGGTTGTCGCCCGCCACCAACCCGGGCTGACGTGCGAACCCTGCAAGTAGCGGATTGGCAAGCCGGCGGTCCTCCGACGACAGGACGCCGACATGCCACGGCCGATCACCGCCGATCTGCATCCGCCGTGTAAAGGAATGGATGGAGACCACAACCGGGTTGATAATGTCGTTGAGCAAGGTCTCGATCGCAGCGTGGTATGGCCGGTGACACCAGGCAATTCGGCGTTCCCGGTCACCCTTTCCGATCGACCGGTTGGCCGGAACCACGAGGCCGTCGCTGATCCGCATGATCAGTGTCGGGTCCGACTCGCCCCGGTTGGCGTCGATGGCCAGGCGCGAGAACCCGGAAAGGATGGCGGAAGCGTCGAGAAAGTCGGACAGGCGACGGGTCAAACCGGCCGCGCCGATGTCATAGGCGATGTGACGGTCCATGTCTTCGGCATTCAGACCGAGCGATCCGCCGTTCAGCCATTCGGGCACATGATTCGACGCGTGATCGCAAAGAAGAACTATCGGCGATTCCGGATTCCGGTTGTGGATTTCGAAAACGGGATTCTGCATCGGGTGTGAGAACCAACTGGCGAAAGGCGACCCTATCCCGCTTCCTGACAGTTCAAACGCTCGGGTGATGGAATCTGTTGTGCATCCGGCGTTTAGATCGGGCGTTTTAGCGGCAGTGCCCGCCGCGCACCAGCGGAAACAGTTCCCGGCTCGCATCACGGCTTCCGGGCGGCGCACCAGGAAACGCGAGGTCACGATTCGACGTGTCTGAGGGAAAGGAGGTCAAGGAGGTTCCTCACATCCCGTGCGCTGACGCGAGCGGATGGATACGAGAGGGAAGTCAGGCAGGGCGTGCGAACCGGGCGGCAATGTCTTGGCTTCGGTGCGGACATTGCCGCCGCAGGCTCCGGCGCGCCGCATGACGCAGACCGTTGCGGAAACGATCGCCGCCAACTGCGAGCCGCGGGCCGCGCTTGAAGAGCATCGACGGTAGTTGGGAGCAAGCGTTCATGACCAGATCGTGCTGCCAGATCCGGATGATCGGGCACTCACGCCGGGACCGGCCAAGCCGGAGAGCATCACGGAAGTTTCCCGTTTCTGCGCCGATGCAGAGACTGACATCGACTCCTGACCACGGGAACAGCGACTGAGACACCGTAGCGCTTCTTGGAAGAAAGGCACGATCATCACTCACTATGCAAACCATGTGGAATGCCGGGAATGTCCCTCCGTAACTGTAGTGACCTGCATTCATAATCGCTTCGACCTGCAATCATCGTGATTCTCCGCCCGAATTAAGTGCGTCTATCGACGGGGTGAAACCCGGATTATTTGCGAATGAACCCGAATTTTTGCAGCCAGCCTGCAATCATCGATCTGAACCCACTTTGTCTGCGAACAAGGCTGTATGGGAAACGGTCGATTGCCTGACAGCTGGCCTATCGGTTTGCAGGGACTGAATTTTCAGCGTTTTTCCGTCTGTATGCCACGTCTGGAAAACATCGTATGGGTTTGTGCTTCGCACTCGGGTTATCAGACGGTTCTCGCATGCTCATTGGCTACGCACGTGTATCAAAGGATGAATAAAACCTCGACCTGCAACATGACGCAGTGAAGTCTGTCGGGTGTGAGCGGATTTTCGAGGACAAGGCAGGCGGCGCCAAGGCCGGGCGCTCTGGCCTGAACCGCGCCCTGGAGCAATTGCGCGATGGCGACACGCTGGTCGTATGGCGGCTGGGCCGGCTGGGGCAATCCCTGAAGGACCTTGTCGCCTGCGCCGAAGCGCTGAAGGAAATGGGTGTCGGGCTGAAGAGCCTTCACGAATCCATCGACACCACTTCGAGTGGCGGTCAACCGATCTTTCACGTGTTCGGCGCCCTGGCCGAGTTCGAGCGCAACCTGATCAGCGAGCGAGCTCAGGCCGGATTGAATGCCGCGCGGGCACGCGGCCGCAAGGGTGGCCGAAAGAAGGTGCTGACCTACAAGCGACGCGCCCATGCCGTGGAACTCTACTGGTCACGTGAACATACGGTAGCTGAGGTCTGCAACCTGATGGGTATCTCACGCGCCACGTTCTATGTCTATGTCAACGAATTCTCTGATGGCAAATAGAGGCGTCCGCATTCCGGCCGAGACGCTGCTCGCGCTCAAGACCCGACTGGCGGGGCGCCTCCCCGCTCTGCAACGCGACGGGAGGAAGTCGGGCGGACCACGGCGTTCTTCGGCGTCAGCCCGTCGACAATCTACCGTTCCCTGAAATCCCTGCATCAGCCGAAGGGACTGAAGCGGGCGGACCGGGGGAAGCCGTGCGGCATCCCGGAACGGGACCTGGTTCTGTACTGTGAGATCATCGCGGCCCTGAAGATTCGGACGAGCAAAAAGAAGGGGCGGCATCTTTCGACCAACCGGGCCATCGAGCTTCTTGAAGAACATGGTGTCCGGACGCCGGATGGCCATGTGCAGCCCTTGCCGGGCCTGTTGAAACGCTGGACCGTAAATCGGTCGCTGAAGGAATGGGGTTTTGACCATCCCCGCATGACAAGGGCCACGCCGGTCACCCGGTTTGAGGCCCAACGGTCAAACGGCTGCTGGCAATTCGACATCAGCCCATCGGATCTCAAGCACATTGCACAATCGGCGAGGGTAGATCTCAAGCGCGGTCAGCCCACGATGATGCTCTACAGTGTCGTCGATGACCGTTCCGGCACATCCTGGCAGGAAAATCGCTGCGTCAATGGCGAGGACGCGGAGAGTGCATTGCGCTTTCCGTTCAACGCAATGGCGCCCAAGGATGACACCGCGTTCCACGGTTTTCCCGAGTTGATCTCGACAATGGCCCTTTTGCGAAGAGCCTCGTCTTTCAGACCGTGATGGAGCGGCTCGGGGCTGCATGGAAAACGCATATGCCGACGGGATCGGATGGCAACCAACCGTGTCACGGCCCGTTCGAAGGGAAAGGTGGAGAGGCCCTTCCGAAGCGTGAAGGAAGCCCATGAAACCCTTTATCTCTTCCATGTGCCGGAAACCGAGGCGGAGGCCGATCTCTGGCTGAGGAACTTCAGCAACAAGTACAACGACAAGCCTCATCGCTGCGAGCCGCGTAGCCGGATCGAGGATTGGGTGGCCAACCTCCCGGACTCCGGCACCCGCGAGATGTGTTCCTGGGAACGCTTCTGTACCTTTGCCCGCGAACCCGAGCGCCGGACAGTGGCGTCGGATACGCGGATATTGATCGACGGTACGCACTATGAAGTCGACGGCAATCTCGCCGGCGAGGAAGTTCTGCTTTGGTGGGGTCTGTTCGATCACGAACTGTTCGTGGAGTGGAATGACAGGCGCTACGGCTCCTATCGCCCGCACGGCGGTCCAATCCCGCTGCACTGGTACCGAAAGCGCTAGAAATTTTCGCGTGAAAAACGTGCCGAGTCCGTGGCCAGACTGGCTGAGGTGATCAGTCTGCCGCGCACGGCTGTTGGCGGATTCGATCTGGATGCGCTCCAGGCCGAGGTTGTGCCATCGTCCAAGGTCAGGTTCAGTGATCCTGACCCATTGGGGGCAGATTACCTACGAAATCGAGCTCAGCGCGCGCAGGGCGATCTCCTATCAGCTGGACCGGCCCCTCGCCTAACTCTCTCCGGATGATCGCGCCATTGTGGGCGACCTGTTCGGCCGGACACTGAACAAGGACGAAATCGAGACCGCAATCAAGCAGCGCTCTCAGCGCGGACAATGACACGAAGAGGCGGGTCGGATGCTCTGCAGACAGGTCATGAAGCACTTTCACATCGAGAAGCCATGGAACCAGACCGGGTATTGTGAGACCGAGCGCCTGGTCCAATTCCGGGAAGATGTGATCAGCGCGATCATTCATGGCCACCTGATCGCCATTTTGGGACCGGTCGGTGTCGGCAAGACGATGATGGTCAGCCGCCTTCAGGACCAGATCAGGGCGGAAAGGAAGATCATCGTGGCGCGCAGTTTCTCGACATGTCGAGAAAGCCGGAAATGAAACTGCCGATCCAGTCCGAGCGCCGGAGCGGCTGCTTCAGGTGGCGGTGCGCAAGGCCCGCAAACCGATTGCGCTCTTCATGGACAAAGACCATGACCTGAACATCAATACGCTGAACGGGTTGAAGCGGCTGCGGGAAGTCATCAGTGCAGGGGGCAACTCATTGTCTATCGTCCTTGTCGGACATCCGCGCCTTCAGAACGACCTGCGCCGCGCGACCATGGAAAAAATCGGTCACCGGACGTCAAAGTTCGAGAGTTCAACAGCATTGGCGAAGATCGCCGCGAATTCATGTCCCGGATCCTGGAACAGTGCCTCGAAGACGGCGTTGAACCGTCAGATGTCTTCGAAGATGCCGCACAGGAGTATCTAGCGGAACGCCTTTCCACGCCCCTGCAATATACCGAACACTTGGACAGGGCCTTTACGGATGCATACCGGATGGGTGCGGATCAGGTCACACGCGAGATCGTGGAAGAGACCATCTCGGCCGGCCTTGACGATCTCGACGCCCGTTTGGCCTGGGTCGGTTACTGCCCCAAGGCACTGGCCGATCTCACCGATGTCCGCCCTCCCGAAATCCGCCGCTTCCTCAAGGGAAAGCTGGATACCGAGAGAACCGATGAATTCGCCACCCTCCTGCGCAAGGCGGGATTGCTGATTTGACCGCGAAACGGAAAGATCCCTGTTCCTGCGGCACCCGCAGAAAATCCGGCCTTCGTTCAAACAGTGCCGTGCGTAGGTATAGTGCAGCCCGATGATTGCAGACTGGTTGCAGATAATCCGGGATCATTCGCAATGTATTCGGGTTTCACCCTATCGGTAAACGCTTTAATTCGGGCAGAGAATCACGATGAATGCAGGTCACTACACATAATTCACGGTGACCGACTCGGCCGGCCGGTCGAAGGTGCGATTTCGTGGTTTCGGAAAAGGAGTACAGGAATGGACCAGCCGCTGAATCCGACAATCCCGTCACGCATCGCTGCAAGAATCATGCGGCACGCCACCATCGCCATCACCGCGGCCGTTCTGGCCGCCACGTCCTTTTCGACCGGAGGCGTGGCGGAAACGCCAACCACGACCTCGCCCTACACCGGTCAGGAAAACCGGTCGATCAAGAGCCTGTCGGCCGAAGATCTCTCCGAACTCAAGCACGGCGGCGGATGGGGGCTTGCCAGGGCAGCGGAACTCAACGGCATGCCGGGCCCCGCCCACCTGCTCGAGCTGAAAGACCGGATTCCCCTGACGGCTGACCAGGTAACTGCTATCTCCGCCATCTTTAAGGACATGCGGGCGGCCGCGATCACAGAGGGGGAACGGTTCATTTCGCGCGAAGAAGCCTTGGAGACAGCGTTCAGGAACGGCAGTCTGGACGTCCAGTCTCTGCAAAAGCTGCTGTCGGAAGTCGGACAGGCAAGGATGGCGTTGCGCTATGTGCATCTGGTGGCACATCTGAAGACGCTTCCACTGCTCTCTCATGACCAGATTGCGCGATACAACGTCCTGCGCGGTTATGCCGGCGACCCGTGCGCAAGCCCACCCGAGGGACATGACGTCAGCATGTGGCGGAAGCATAATGGCTGCGATTGATTCCGCCACCTGATTGTTTCTGGCGAAGACAATCCGGGTATTCACGGCGAACGGCTCGCATCGTTCTTGCTTTCGGTCCGCACGGCGTTCACGCTGCGGCTCTCATGCGGTGTCGATCTCAGTCCCCTGCAGCAGGATCTGGTGATCCTTTGTTCGGTAGCTGTTGCTGCGGATGTTGACGATACGACACGCGAATCGGAAAGATCCCTGTCCCCGACGCACCTATTGGAAGTCCGGCAAAACACCGCTGTGCGTGGGTATGGTTCAGGCCGAGTCGATCCGTTCGCAGAAAAAGTGGGTTCAACCCGATGATTGCAGGCTGGTTGCAAATAATTCGGGTTTCACCCCATTGATAGACGCACATAAGCTTAAGGTTGTGAATCTCTTTATGAAATTCAAAAAATCTTCCAATTTGACATTGTAGAATGGCGAACCGATGCTTCCAATGCGAGGAGGAACCGGACTTGAAGGGCAGTTTCAATGAATTGATGTCCTTGGACGCCGCAAAGGTTCGCGATCACATCAGAACGTGCGCGTACCGATCGCATACGGCGGGACTGGGGCAAGGCAAACTCCAGGCAAACCTGGCGATCTTGCCGGAAGCTTTTGCATTGGACTTCATGCGCTTCTGTCTGCGCAACCCCAAGCCGTGCCCCCTCGTCGGTGTGTCGGATACGGGCGATCCCAAAGTGTCCACATTGGGGCGCGACATCGACATCAGGACAGACGTTCCGGCTTACAATGTCTACGAAAACGGAGTGTTGGTGGACTCCCGTTTCGACATAGTCGACCTCTGGGATGACGAATTCGTAGCCTTCGCACTTGGATGCTCATTCACGTTCGAACGTGCCCTGATGGCAACCGGCATCACCCTTTGGCACATCGACAACAACAAGACCGTGCCCATGTACCGATCGAATATCAATACGGTCGCGGCTGGCCCATTCAAGGGTCCCATGGTTGTGAGCATGCGCGCCATTGACCGGGACCGCCTTCCGCAAGTTTCAAGAATCTGCAAGCAATTCCCTATGGCGCACGGATCTCCGTTGCATTGGGGAGATCCCGGTGAAATCGGAATTGACGACATAGGTCTTCCGGACTGGGGAGACGCGAGTTCGATTGGCGAAGGTCAGGTTCCTGTCTTCTGGGCATGCGGTGTCACGCCGCAAGTGGCCATTGAGCGGGCACTCTTGCCAATCTGCATCACGCACAAACCTGGACACATGCTGATCACTGACATCGATGACGATGCGGAGATTCCGGTTGTCCGGTCAATGGATCTTCAAATTCAAAGCCAGGATGAAGACTGACAAAAGAAAACCTCTGTCTTGGAGGTCGTTCAGGCTTACATGGGTCATGTTCGGGCCAACACCGAAGAGAACCTCCGGCGCGTTCCGGATGTACTGAAGGTATTTCAGTTTACGTATCCCCCTCGACAACGGCGCCCGGATCGAGGTTCAGATATCGGTGGATCACGTCAAACGCACCGCCTCGATCGAATTTACGGGAATGTCTCCCCAGGACGGAATGAACTACAATGCCTCGGTTTCTATCTGCCGCGCCGTGGTCCTCTACGTTTTCCGGACATTCGTAGACGCAGACATTCCGATGAACGAGGGGAGCCTGAAACCAATCGAGATTGTTGCGCCGAAGGGCACCATGAACAACGTCGTTTACGGCAAAGACAAATTTCAAAATTACGAAACAATCTGCGGCGGCACAGGAGCGGGTGACGGCTTTGCCGGCGCAAGTGCCGTGCACAGCCACATGGCAAACACCCGAATGACGGGCCCGGAAGTGCTGGAAAGCCGCTTCCCGGACAGGGTGGACGAATTCTCTATTCGGACCGGCTCCGGCGGAGCCGGAGAATTCCGGGGCGATGGCATTGTGCGCAAACTGCGGTTCCTGGAACCGATGACGGTCACCGTCTTGTCGTCGCACCGGGAAACCGTTCCGTTCGGTGCAAGCGGTGATCAAGACGGAATGCCCGGCGAAAACTCTGTTCAACGCTACGACGGGACAATCGAGAAACTGCCGGGGAACGACGAAACCCAAATGAAGGCCGATGACGTGTTTGTCATGAAGACGCCAGGTGGCGGTGGACTTGGCGAAGAAGGGAAGTCGTTTCCAGCTGTCTGAGGGGTGCCGATGAATGGTGTACTGCTTCCGGCCAGGCCCGGATGCCGCCGTCATCTCGACGAAACCATCGGATTTGGCGGCACCGCCCCTCGCGTTAAGGCCGAACTTGAGGCGCCTGTTCTGAATCGTCTCCGTGGCACCCCGAGGCCTCGTGGAAGCTGAACTGGAAGCCGCCCCGGCGGCCGACGTTCGTCATCGGCACCTGCCACTCGGCCTCGCCGCGAACGCCGGGAGTCGAGCTGTCAACGGCCGTTGACAGCGAATCCTTCGCCATGGAAAACGCATTGTCCACCGTGAACGGGCCGGCGGAGTCTCCCGTGCGAGGGCCGGCCGGGCCAGGACGAATGCAGGGCGCCGTGCTCAGGCCGCGCATTGCGACGGCGTGACAATGGACATCCGGAGGCGGTCCAGGAAACCCACCAACGCCCGTTGGTGTCCGGGTTCACATGGGGTCAGGGAGATACGGCTATGCACGATCAGATCACGCTTCTCGGCGTTAAGGGCGGGCCGTCTGTTCGACAGAGGGGTGCCATGCCCACGTCCATCCTGTTGACGATGGCTGGCCAGACGATATTGGTCGATTGCGGAATCGGCGCGACGCGCAGCGCTGTCGAGGCGGGGCTGTCGCTTCCGGAGATTGGCGCGATTTTCATCACTCACCTGCATTCGGACCATCTGCTGGAACTCGGACCGTTGATTTACACGGCCTGGACCACGGGTCTGTGCCGCCCGATTACGGTTTTCGGTCCGGAAGGGATCGGTGCATACTGGGACGGGTTCCTGGCCTCGATGGCGTATGACCGGACGATCCGCATCGCGGACGAAGGCCGCCCCGAACTTCTCGATCTGGTCCGCCTCTCGAAAATCGACGAAGGGTTCCGCGAATCGCTCAACGGGTTGATGGTCTCCGCACTTCGGGTTGACCATCCGCCGGTAACAGATTGCTTCGCGCTCCGTTTCGAGAGCAGCCACGCGAGTGTCGTCTTCTCATCCGATACCGCGTATTTCCCGCCGCTCGCCGACTTCGCCCGGGGTGCCGATGTGCTCGTGCATGAAGCAATGCTTCCGGCTGGCGTCGAGTCCATCGTCAGGCGTACTCCCGGCGCTACGCGGCTGCGCCAGCACCTGCTGGCCTCGCATACGACGGCAGCCGATGCCGGAAGAATCGCCTCCATGGCCGGAGTTAGACATCTCGTGCTCAACCACCTCGTTCCAGCCGATGACCCGGAATTTGCCGACGCGGACTGGTTCGGCGAGGTGGCGACAACCTGGACAGGACCCACAACCGTCGGCCGGGACGGAATGATCATTCCGGTCGGCTGACCGGCAAGCTGCCAAACTGCCCTGAAACGCGGCGTCGAGCCCAAGGATGTGGATCTGACGAGCGAACGCCGGGTGGTCAGAATTGATCTCGCCACGTCCTCGAGAACGGTGCCGAGCACGGTTTGGAATGCGACAATCAGCAGGACTGTGCCGGCTTCGCCGAGCGACAGCCGGGCCATCCAGGTTTGGATCATCCACGTCGGTCGGCAGTGTCGGTGGGGCCTTCACGTGGTCTCTTCTGCGCCACTTCACACTCCCAGGATGGATCGCTGGAATCCGGGAAGGGGAAAGACACTCAATGTCAACCGATGGCAGCCACCTCGAAGAGGTGGCTATCCTGTCGAACCCGTGGCGGCCACGTTGAGTGAAACCGGGTGGCTACATCCGTGAAATCGTACAGCAGCGGCCAGATGCGCCCGGACTTTATGAATTCTTCATAAAAACACCCGAATTTCACATGCAATCATTACGTAATTCTTCTACGCGCTGCGCATAGTGCCGTGCATAATATTGACAGGCCAGGCTCGCCGAAGCGAGAGCCTGCGCCAACCCGCAATCTCACATGAAGCGCGAGGAGATCCCCAAACTTGCATTCCCGGTGGCTCGGAATGTCTTCATTCCCTGCGTTGGCGGCGCTGGCGCTGGCGCTTTCCGGCTGCGCCAGTGACGAGGGCCACGACTGGGTCGGTGGCGCGGAAACGCTCCAACTCACCAGGTCCGTCGCGCCCGCGGAGACCTACGAGGTCCAGGAAGCCCGGGCCCGGCGCGTCTTCGCCCTGAGCGACTCGCTGCTCTATTCCGCTTGGTTCGTCGAGTCCAACCACCCGGAGTATCCATACTACTACATTGCCCCTGTTTGCTCCGGACCCGTTTGCACGGTCACCAACGAGACCACCGGGCAGACCGCCACGATCGACAAGTTCGACCTTTCGGACGAATTCGGTGACCGCCGGCCCATCCTTACCAGGAACGGCGTCACCACCGTCGAGGCGTTCAACGAGAAGCTCGCAGGCTACGAGGGGTATATCGACTTCCGCTCCTACGGATCATGGCTGTACCACAGCGCCTTCGCCGTCCAGACCGTCAAGTTCGCCGGCGAGCTCGAGGACGGCTTCCACCTCATGTCGAATGTCAGGAGTTCGCTGGTCGGCGGAAAGCTGACCGGCACAAGGCCCGAAGGCACTGCGACCTGGCGCGGCGTCATGGTGGGCACGACGCACGCCGGTCCCTTCCGCGGGGACATCCTGCAAGGCGATGCCGCGCTGATCTTCACCATGGCCGGCGGCGGTTCGATGAACGCGGCCTTCACCGATATCGTCAACCTCGACCGGAGAGAGCCGCATTCGACCCGCGCGGTGACGTTCACAGACGTTCCTGTCACCGAAGACGGCAACTACCGGAAGGGCGGGCGCGGCCACCGTATCCACGGAGCGCTCTATGGCCCCGGACACGCCGAAGCGGCCGGCATCTTCGAGAGCCTGAACATCGTCGGTGCGTTCGGCGCCAGGCGTGAGGCAAATGCTGTTGTCGCCGAATAGACGGGACGGCGAAGGCGGGACTTGCCCGAGGCGCCACGTCGGCGGCGGTCGCGGGTGCGCGCATGGAGAGTTGGCCGTTGGTCACCGGATTTGCATTCGCGTCTCGCTGAAGTCCACACCGACACCTTTGCGCAGGCGTGCGTGCACCGACCGGTTCCCGGTTGAAGAGCGGCGCAATCGTGCGAAACCGGATCGGCCATGCGGACGAACGACAACGCGAGGAATGCCCCGCACACCACCGGACCCGGGAAGTCTTCGTCCGAAGGGGCGAATTCGCGGTCATGGTGAATCCGGCGCCCGTTGACTGTGACAGGTCCTGGAGAATTCTCGAAACAGCACGGCACATCGAGACAGGGGCGGAAGCTGACGCATGAGGAAAGTCGAGCAAGCATTCGGGACAGGGCCGGGAGGCGGGTATTCCGACGGATTCGAGAGGCCTTCCTTCGCAACGGCCGCAAATGCGCGATGCGCCACGGGGACCGGACAGACGTTGGACGAAGCGCTTGCGACAGCTGGGGCGGGCTTTGCCCGGTTGGCGTAAGTGGATTTGTACCGGTGAAGCCCCTGCCTGAAGGGCAACTCTGACCTTATGCACAGGATCAATTCGACTCTTGTGGGTGCCTCAGGCGAGTATCATGTGCTCAGCCAGTTGTTGAGGCGTGGGTGGATCGCGATTCCGGCACCGGATTGGGCGCAAGACATGGACATTCTGGTCACCGATGAGAACAGCGAGAAGTTATGTGCCATCAAGGTGAAGACTCGCCGTGACATCGAAAGGGACAAGGGCTGGCACATGAAGCCGAAGCACGAGACCATGGTGGCCGACGATCTGTTCTACATCCTTGTCGATGTCGGTCGGCAACCGTCCGACCCAACCGTCTCCTATATCCTCCCGTCGAACGTGGTGGCGGACTGTATTCGGAACACCCACCGCGTGTGGCTGGATACACCCGGAAAAGCAGGTCGCCCACACAAGGACAGCAACGTGCGCCGGCTGTTGCCTGACTATTCCAGCATCAAGCCGAGTACGGAGGAAGGAAGGGACACTATCGACCAGTATAGTTTCGGTTGGCTCGAACCTTGGCGCGAAAACTGGAGCGTTCTGGGATTGCCCGAAGCGGACGGATTTTGAATGTTGGAGCTCAATCCGCCCGATCGCAGCGACGGCGACAGAATCACGACCGTCACGGGAATGGATTGACTGTGGGGTCGATTCCGACACGGGGCCGAAACGCACGTTGGTTCCGGCGAACTGCAATTATGATTGGGGACCACCAAGATCCCGAGGGTCCGCGCACCGGCGAGAGGTGTCGATCGTGATCCTCGGTCGAATTCACGATTGCGTTCCGACATGGTTAGCGGCACCTCTTGCTCAACGATGCCGCCACTTGACCTGTTGGTTGGTTCCCGAGGACGTGCCTGGCGTTTTCCTTCCCGGCCCGAATGCCAGGGTTTTCAGGACGTTTCCGACATCGCCCCGGCATCCATTCAGGACGCGAAGAGACGCAGGGAGGACAGGCCGTCCACGCTCGCGCACGGTTCCTGTGAACCCAGTCCCGGTCGGTTCGACCCGCCCTGCGGAGCGAAGCCCCGCTGTTCCTCTCCGAGCTCGATGTGGGGGAACCCTTCTTGACAGGTTACCCAGCTTGGCTCCGTGCGACAGGCCGGAGTTTTTCACAGATCGCGAGATTCCAGCCTGTGCGAAGTTCTACAGACATGAGTATCATGGAAGGGGTCCATACGCATCATGTACGGCATGTCCCGCGATGAGGACCCCTGCCGGGATCCTGGGACCGATACTGACGCGTTTATAGTGAACCGCAACGCCTCACAGTGGCTGCGCCAGCTTGGCCGGTTCGGAGTCCTATGGCCCAGTGGCGATCGCAGAAACTGCCGGGTGAACTGGAAGGTGTTGCAGCCGTTGCCCCACTGACACAACCGCCACCGCCGAAGACGGGCTCGAAGGGCCAACAGGAATTCGGCAGGGATTGACGAACAGCCAGATGGCCACGGTCCGGCTGTTGCGGAAAACAGAACAGTAAAAGAGGTACGGTTAAGCCACGCCACGGCCGGTGGGCGCCCGGCCCGGCGAATAAATTCACGGCAAACAAAATGAAGGCAATCGTTGCACTGCTATCGGCACGACTGCGCGTTCGTCAGAAAACAGATGTCCTCAAGGGCAATCTTCTAACGTGGTCGAACCCTTCCTTTTGGTGCTCCCAAAACTCGGCGCGCAAAATCGCCGGAAATACGTGGCCAGACGGCAGGGCGTTCTGCGCGAACCAGCCTGCGCTGGAAATACATTCTTCACCGGCCGGGTTCGCGCCAGTGTCGATTTCGCCGGACAGGTACTCCGCGACGAACCAGAATTTGACCATTCTTCCACCGCTGTCGATCAACTCGTCAATATACGCGAGGCGCTTTGCCCTGACCACGATCCGAGTTTCTTCAAAGGTCTCGCGGGCGACGGCCGCCTCGAGTTCTTCGTCGTCTTCGACCCCGCCACCCGGTGGCACCCAATAGTCATGCTCTCCGGGCACGAAACGGTGGACGAGCAAGAGCCGCTCGTTCCGCAAGACCAGCGCACCGACCGAAATACGATGATTCATAAAGGTCCTGTCCTTTGCGGCCACCGTTCAGCATTCCCACGTTCAACCCGTTGGAACATGTGCCGCTGCGCCGCTACGATCGAATTGGATGGCCCATTGTTCGGCGTGTCCCAGCCGTGCGGTCGAATTGCGGGCGCTGCCGATGCCGGTTTTCGTCAACAACAGGTCCTTGGCCCCGAGATTGCAGCGTATGTTCCTGGCCATGCGTCCTGGGTTGCGCAATACAGTCCACGCACCATCATGTCCCCGCGTTAGCCAAACGAGAATCGCTTTTCACAGTGGGGCTGCAGACCGGTTCGTAAGCCATGACTTGTCCGCCTGCCGATCAGTCGGCCGGAAGACATTCCCCGCGAACCCGCCAACGAACTGCCGGTATTCCCGACGTTCGCAATTATAGCACTGTCTCGCTCGCTGTAGAAAGGACCGTGTGGCCGCGCTGTAACTTGGCTCAATCAATTTTTGAGAACGAGGATCTTGCGGGAATTCTTGGACGCCAGGACAGGTTCGACGTAATGGCGTTCCGGCTTGACCCCGAAAGAGCACGGTGCGTAGACCTTCGGCTCGACTTCGAGGTCGATGAAACACCGGTCGAGGTTTGTATCGCCCGGCAGACCGAGTGCGTTCGTTTCGGTCTCAACGTCGAGTTGGATTCCGCCAAACCGGGTTCGACGTCCAGTGCCACGCTTTGCCTCGCACAGAGTCAGCCGGAACTGTTGTCGACCAGCTCGCTCACGCTTGATGCTGCCGCCAACGAAGGGGCCAAGATACGGGGTGGCAGTGACGTCGTTCGGCAGTGGCTGGATTTGCACGACCGATTTGAACGCTGGTTCAATGTCGAGACGCCCTGACTGAGGACCTGCGCGTACGACACCCGGGTGGCCCTTTTGCGACCGGCAAGCCGAATGCGGCGAGACAAGGATTCACCGCCGCAGGCAATCAACCAGGTTTCGTGGCCATTCATCGGAAATCCGGGGCCACTCGGAGATGGGCTTCAAGTCCACCATGCGTCAATGGCGGCGATGTCATCGTCCGTCCAACCAAAGTGGTGGGCAATCTCGTGAATCATGACATGGGCCACAAGTTTGGCCAAAGCCACGTCGCCACGTTCCACCCATTCTTCGAGAATTGGGCGACGAAACAGCCAGATCGTGTCCGGTTGCTCCGGCTGGTCCGATACGGACTTTTCAGTCAGGGGAATGCCGTCATAGAGTCCGGTGACTTCGAAGGGATCGTCAAGTCCGAGGGATTCGAGAATATCGTCAGTGGCAAAATCCTTGACATGAAGCACCACGGCCTTCGCTGAATCCCGGAACATCTCCGGCAGGCTCTCAACGGCATCACGCGCCATGGCTTCGATTTCGGCAGCGTCCGGGGCGGTTGCGTCTGTCCAGTCCATACGTTCGACGTCCATTCGTGTTGCCGAAGAGGCGGGCTCCGTTCGGGACACAAACGACCCGGACAGGACTCGACTCCGGAGACGTGAGTACTCCCAATCAGCGCGGCAGGTCGATTTGACTTGTCACATCCGATTCCGGGACACGGAAGGCATATTCCCTTGACGATCGCCGTCCGGACCATTGTGCGCTTGGGCCCTGGAGTCGTCAAACCCGGGAACAAAGAGTAGTGGACCGGTCCAGGAAACATCGCGATGCGGACTCACCTGCGCCCCGGAAACGGATCGGACACATGACTCTCGTCCTCGGGAATACCCTGTGATCTTCATGCAGTCCTGCAGTGGACAGGGAACAGGGCCGAAAACGGAAAAACCGACATCCGGTCGAAATCGTCGATTCGGCGAATGTCCCCAGACTTGTCGCGCTGTCAGGACTCCCGCAAAGAGTGCCACACTGAAGCATTTGAGGAGTTCGGCACGGCCACAAAGCCGCTGAATTGTTGCCCTGATTGTAGGCGAAACGAACTCGACGTCGTCGAATTGGCTAGTGCCAGATCTCCTGTTTACGGTTTCGCGACATCGTCGGACGAATTCGACATTTTGGGTCGATCCCTGTCTATCAACACACCTTGCAGCCATCAGTTCAACGCGCGAGTTCGAGCCGGGAGGGTATCGCGACGGTCCCGTGAGGTCGCCATGGCCGGACTTCGAGCAGCGGCCTGTTTCTGTTCCGCTCGATCAGGGACGGTCGTTTACAGGGTCCGTGCTTCGAGCGTCCGGATCCCGGAGACGTCGACAGCCCGCTCGGCGAATGCCAGATCGTGGATGCACTGAAGATTGACCCGATACCCGGCACCGTTGCCGAATGCCCGGGGCGAACCCGCAACTGCGATCTTCGTTGGACCTTTTGGAGTACCAGGGATCGACGGGGCAGCACGGCACGCCTGCGCCTGGTGCTTCCGTTCAAGGCCGGCAGAGATACCCGCAGGCAGAACGGATCAGGCCGTCCCGCGCCGCAGAATCGCGACATAGATCAATGCGGTAGCGAACATGATCAGGCTGTATGTCGCAGCGGGCACCACCGCGAGCCCGCCGCCGAACAGGAGCACTGCAACGGTGATGGCGAGCGTTCCATTCTGTAAACCACACTCCATTGCGATCGCGATGCGCTGGGTCGGACCACTGGCAAACATTCGGGCCAGCAGCCAGGCGATCGCCATCATGGCAACATTGAGGACGAGCGTGACCGGACCGGCCTGTACGAAATAAGAGACGATGTTGGCGCGCTCCTGAACGATTGCACCAACGAGTACGAGGACGAACAGCACCGCAGACAACTTGCGAGATGCCGGCTCGGCCCGAAGCGCGAAGCCCTCGGCAAAGCGCCGGATCAGGAGTCCGATCAGCACCGGGACGGCGACGATCAGGAAAACGCCGATCGCCGACCCGGCGACTGAAATTTCCTTGCCCGCCTGTTCTCCGATGAACCAGCCATAGGAGAAGACCACAATGAGCGGGATTGTGACCACGCTCAGCAGGCTGATCACCGCGGTCAGCGAGATCGACAGCGCAACATCACCGCGCGAAAACGCCGTCAGGATGTTCGAGGTTACGCCTCCCGGCGCCGCAGCGATGATCATAAGACCGAGTGCGAGTTCGGGCGCCATCGGCCAGAGATTGGCGAGGAGGAAGGCGACAGCCGGCAGCAGGATGACCTGCGACAGCGCGCCCACCGCGAAGTCTCGCGGCCGGCGTGCCACGCGTGTGAAATCGTCGAAAGTGAGCCCGAGCCCGAGCGCAAGCATGATGAAGGCGAGTGCAAGCGGAAGCACGATGTCGACAACGAATCCCATGACAGCTCTCTCCTGCGTGATTGTCGCGGCCGGCCTGTCCAACGCGGATTCACCAAGGACCGGCCAACCATGGGAAGGCATTTTGCCGGCCCATAGTGCATACCCCGACGCGGACGTCGAGCGCCCGGGTGAGGAATCCACGACAGTTCGGGTGAGCACCGCCCCATGCGACACTTCCTGATGACGTCTTCAGGGCAGTTGAAGAGTCCTGGCTGCCCGTTCGTGCGGACACTTGTGCCGGGCGGAATTTCTGAAAAGCCGTGAATGTGCCGTTTTGAAGACGTCGCTCGGGTTGGCTTCAATCTGGAAGCAAGTCGCACCCGACAGCCTGTTTCCTGTCTGGAGTCGAGACACGAGATCCGGTTTCGGAATGTCGTCCTTCCCCTCGACGACCACAGCTGCGTCCCTTCGGGTAAAAACCCCAACCTTGCTCGTGAGGCGGCGTATCTCACTCCTGCGGCTATGGTTGAGTACGATCTGCCCCTCAAAGGCGCTACACTACGGGCAGACCATCTTCGGCTGTTCGATGCCGAACTCGTTGATCGCGACGGCGTTGGCCGAGCAGTTGAACCGTTGGAAATCGAAACCCGCGCAGCCTGACTGATCCTGCCACGCGAGAAACCGGGAGCGTTGAAAGGACGATCGGCTTCGGGAAGCACTGCTTGGTGGATGTCCAGGCGGGTCTGTTCGGGCCAGCGTGCCCGCGTCGCGGACGAGAAAAGGTGCTTTGATGTCGTCTTGCCGTTTCGCGGGAGTTGGCGACGATGCTTGCCTGTCTTGGCGCCCGACTGGCTGGCGGAACCGCGGTTGGCGCAATCGGAAAACGGTCGACCTGCCTCAGCGGTAGGCGTAGACCGGTGTCCAGTCCTCTCCCCAGACCCGGCGCCAGAAGCTCGTTATCATGGAGTTCTGGATAGGACGCCCGCCGCACCAGAGATCGGCTTCACCGCGGGAATGGCGGTCGAAGAAGGCGTCGATCCGGGCGGAAAGACCGGCGGCGACAGCCGCATGGCCCGTGTCTCCGGCCAGGTTGACGGTCTCGTCGGGGTCGTCCGCGACGTTGAAGAGTGCGTCTGGCAATTCGGGCGCGCGGCCTGTCCGAAAGCGCCGAAAGAAGGCCCATTCCGGCGTGCGAATGACCCGGGTCTCCTCCTGTTCCGAGAAGACCTCGTCCGGCCCCCAGTCGGCGGGGGTTTCGCCGCGCAGCAACGCGGCGAACGACCGGCTCGGACGGTCTTGGTCGGGTTGTCCCCCGGCATAGTCGAGAATCGTCGCGTAGAGATCCATGCCGGAAACCAGGGTCCGGATCCGGCCGGCCGGAACCTGACCGGCGCGATTCGCGATCAGGGGAATCGAGTGGGCGGCACGATGCAGGTTCGAAGGAAAGGTCGCCGCGCCGTGACCTCAGAATCCATGCTGTCCGAGCGACAGACCGTGATCAGCCGCAAAGAGGATCAACGCGTCCGGCGCCGCCCGGGCAATCCGCCCGACGGCCTCGTCGACCAGGCTGATCTGACTGAAATAGTTCCTGAGCGTCGGGAGGTCATTCGGCGCCCGCATCAGCATCGAGAAGTCGAGTCCGCCGCCGCTCGCCGTCCGTATCGCATCGTAATGGGCGACCGCCTCCGATGACAGGCCGGATCGCGGAATGCTCGCGACCGGGCACTCGTCGTAATGTCCGGACCAGCAGTTGCGGATGCCGTCCCGGGTTGCCGGCCAGTGCCCGTAAGGCGCGGGGAAGGGAACGAAGGCAAAGTACGGGTGTCGGCTGCTGCCGATGAATTCGAGTGCCCGGTCAGCGAAGACATCCACCGCATGCCGGTCCTCCGGCTGGTCAAAGCTGTGTCCGTTGTCGTGGATCCGGTTCCGGTAGAAGGAACGCACATGGCCGTCCTCCATGGTTACCCAGTCGTCCCAGCCGGCACCGGCGCTTGCCGTTTCACCGAGGTGGTACTTTCCGAAGATCCCGGTCCGGTAGCCGAGGCGTTTCAGGGCTTCCGGCAGAGTGTCGATCCCGTCAAGCGCATGCCAGCCTCGGGGCCAGTCGGCCCGGTTCCGGTCGTCGATCCAGGAGTGGATCCCGTGGCCTGAGGGCAGCATGCCGGTCAGTGCCGAGGCCCGACAGGGCGAACAGAAGGCGTTCGGACAGTAGGCCCGGTCGAACCGAAGACCCGTTTGGGCCAGGCGATCGAGATTGGGGCTGTGGATCTCGGGATTGCCGTAACACCCAAGCATTGCGGCCTGCTGGTTGTCCGACATCACGAGGATGATGTTGGGCGGGTTCATCGTCGACCATCCGTTTCATGCAGGGTGTCCGGGTCGCCTCAGATCCGAGCGGGGAGGGGATTTCAAGCGCCAAACCCGTTTCGCCCATCGGCGACGCCGGGCGGACATCCGTGCGTCAGGTGACATCCGGGCGGGGCTCGTATAGGCAGGACCTGCCGTCGGGCCGGCTGGCCCGCCGTCCGGAATCCTTCGAGACGGAGACGCGGACAGGTCGGGGAGGAAACCGTGCGGAGGCACCGGAACGTCAAGATCGTGGCGACTTTGGGCCCGGCATCGGATTCCGGGGACATCATCGCTGCCATGTTCCGGGCCGGCGCTGACGTCTTTCGGCTCAACATGAGCCATGGCAGCCACGCTGAAATCGCGGCCCGTCACCAACGGGTACGCGAGGTCGAGGCCGAAACCTGTCGGCCGATCTGCATCCTGGCGGATCTGCAGGGGCCGAAACTTCGCTGCGGGCATTTTGCCGACGGACAGGAGGAACTGGCCTCCGGCGACGTCTTCCGGTTCGATCTCGATCCAGCGGCCGGCACCGGATCGCGAGTCTGCCTGCCGCACCCGGAGATCTTTGCGGCCCTGTCGCCGGGCTCCAGGCTGCTGGTGAATGATGGCCAGATCCGTCTTCGGGTCGACGCCTGCTCCGCGGACTTCGCCAACTGCCGGGTCGAGGTCGGCGGCTTGATTTCCGACCGGAAGGGCGTTCATGTACCCGACGCAGTCCTGCCGGTCCGCGCCCTCTCGGAAAAGGACCGGCACGATCTCGAATTCGCCTGTTCGATTGGCGTCGACTGGCTGGCGCTCTCCTTCGTCCAGCGCCCGGAGGACCTCGACGAGGCCAGGGAACTCGTGGCGGGCCGGGCTGCCATCATGGCCAAGATCGAGAAACCGGCGGCTGTCGACGTGTTCGACGGAATCCTCGCAAATGCCGACGGTATCATGGTGGCACGGGGGGATCTCGGTGTTGAACTGCCGGTGCAAAACGTTCCGCCGATCCAGAAACGGCTGGTCCGGGCGTCCCGCAACGCCGGAAAGCCGGTGGTGGTCGCGACCCAGATGCTGGAGAGCATGACAGCCGCGCCGGTTCCGACCCGAGCCGAGGTCTCGGACGTGGCTACGGCCATCTATGAAGGCGCCGATGCAGTCATGCTGTCCGCCGAGTCGGCGACGGGTGACCATCCGGTCGAGGCCGTGAAGATGATGAATGATGTGGCCATTGAAGTGGAACGGGACGCGATTTACCGACAGGTGATCGAGGCCTCCCGGTCAGCCGAGCGAAGCACGGTGGCGGATGCCATCACGGTCGCGGCCCGGCGGGTTGCGGAGACGACGGACATCAAGGTGATCTGCTGCTTCACCCATTCGGGAACCACCGCGGCCCTCGCGGCGCGGGAACGGCCGAAGGTCCCGATCATTGCCCTGACGCCGCTCAAGTCGACGGCCCGGCGCCTCGGTATCGTCTGGGGGCTTCACTGTGTGTTGACCGACGTGCTTTACCGTTTCAAGCAGGCTGTGGTGAACGCCGCGCGGGCCGCCCGGGACGGGGGTTTCGCTGACAGCGAGGACCGGATCGTCGTGACCGCCGGAATCCCCTTCAACACAACGGGATCGACAAACATCCTGCGCGTTGCTCCGGCCGATGAACGCCGGATCCTCAAAGGCGACGAGGGCTGAACGGGACGGAAGACTGTCCGGTCGACATGAAGCCCGACGAGAGCGGCCGGCACCTGGCCTCGAACAGAATCCCTTTCGGTCACCCCCCGGTGTTCACCAATCGCTGGTGCCGGATTTCGAAACTTGTCCTGCCGTCGGTCGCGCTTGTTAAACCGGTTCAGTAACTTTAGGATCGATTCCTGTTGGATGAAAAATGAACGAGCCATCGGCGTGTTGATCATAGGCGTGAAATCGTTTTCTGCCCTCGCGGGGATCGGGTTTCGCTGTGCCTTGAGTGGATGTCCGGCATCGTGATTCCCGCGTTCATTCCGCCATTTTCCGGACGTCGTTCCGACCGTGGGCGCCATTCCATCCTCCGAATTCCATTCCCGAACGATAGTCGCAGAGGATTCTGTAGATGTTTGACCTGTCCGAAAACCAGGAAGAGCGAGCGAAACGGCTTCACGACGAGTGTCTGATCGTCGACTCGACGGCTCTCTTTCATGTCGCGTCCAAGGAACGCTGGTTCAATCAGGCCCGGAATGGTGGCGTCGATGTCGCGTGGGTCACGGTCGGCGGCAATGCCGGCATGGCAGAGACCGTGAGGGCTGTCGCCAACGTCTTGCGCTTCATCGAAGCGCATGCGGATGTGGCGGCCCATGTCCGCACTGTCGAGGAGATGCGTCGGGCCAAGAGGGACGGCAAGTTGGGAATCCTCTTCGCCACCCAGGATGCGGCCTGCCTTGACGGAGACTATGCCTATCTGACCTTGATGAAGCAGCTCGGCTACCGCGTGATGGGGCTGACCTATTCCGAGAGCAACATGCTGGGTGACGGCTGCGGCGAACGGACCCGCGAAATCCGCGGGCTGAGTTATTTCGGGGTTGACGTCGTTCGGGAAATGAACCGCCTCGGAATCCTCGTCGATCTCGCCCATTCCGGTGATGCCACCACGATGGACGCCATCCGCGAGTCGACGCAGCCCTGCCTGTTCACCCATTCCAATGTCCGGGCGATCAGCGACACGTCGCGCAACAAGACCGACGAACAGATCATCGCCATGGCCGAGACCGGCGGCGTCATGGGAATCACCGGGCTTCCCCGGATGGTGAACAATGATCTCTACGCCGCCAGCCTCGACGGGGTGCTCGACCACATCGATTACGTGGTCGATCTCGTCGGTATCGACCATGTGGGATTCGGAGGTGACTACACCGATTCCATCGCCCGGGTCGAACTCGGTGAAATGTTGCCGGGGCACGGCACGGCAACAACGACATCCATGAAAAAGGCGCCGCCGACCGTCGGTGCCGGCTGGGCCTACTGGCGTGTCAAGCGCCCGGACATGCTCGGCACGATCGAAGAACGAGACACGGTTCCGTACGCCAAGGGGCTGGAGAATCATTCCCAGCTTCCGGACCTGACCCGCGGGCTTGTCGCCCGCGGCTACGACGATGAAAGCGTGGCCAAGATACTTGGCGAGAACTGGCTGCGCGTCCTAGGTCAAGGGGGGTAACATGAATCACAGTGACAACCGTGCGGGACGGACCGCCACCAGCAACATGATCTTTGCCGGGACGCGGAGGACCGCGCTTGCGGTATCGGTGGCCGCGGCTGCCGTTCTGGGCAGCGGGCTGGCGGTCTCGCCGGCGCTCGCCCAACAGAAGGGCGGCACCTTCATCAAGGTGATCGAAAACGAGCCGGCGACGCTGGACTACCTGTTCGGGAAGGACTTCGGCGCGCTGACGACGATGACCAACATATACAACAACCTGATGACGCTGGACTTCGAGTTTGCGCCGCATCCCGAACTGGCGGCCAGTTGGGACATCTCTCCCGACGGCTTGACCTACACGTTCACCCTGCGCGACGACGTCACCTGGCATGACGGCACGCCGTTCACGGCCGCGGACGTGGTCTTCACGTTCAGCGAACTGACCTGCGCGATGCACAATCGCGCCAAGACCTGGTGCCCGCGCGTCGAATCCTTCAGCGCAGACGGTGACCACACCGTCATCATCAAGCTGAAGGAACCCTTTGCGCCGCTCCTGACGATTTTGGCGGACTACAACTCCGGAACGCTGATCCGGCCGAAGCACGTCTGGGAAGGAAAGGTCGACAAGGACAACCCGCAGTTGACCGAACCCAGGGTCGGGACCGGCCCCTTCGTCTTTGATGCATGGGTCCGGGGCAGCCATATCGCGCTGGTCCGCAATGACAACTATTTCAAGCCGGATCTGCCCCATCTCGACCGGGTGGTGATCCAGTTCCTTCCCGATGAAGCGGGACGGCTGGCAGCGCTCGAGAATGGCGATATCGACATGATCCACTCCTACATCCTGCCGTACGAGCGGGTGAAGCAGTACCAGGCGGATCCACGATTCGATATCATCGAACACGGGAACGAGGCCACGGGCACCAACGAAAACCTGCTGATGAACCACGACAACCCGTATCTTCAGCACAAGGCGGTTCGTCAGGCCATCGCGCATGCGCTGAACAAGGACGACATTGCGGAAGCGGCAATGTTCGGGGCCAGCAAGGCGGCCCATGCCCACATCCATAGCGGTGTCAAATGGGTCTATTTCCCGCAGTACGACTATCCGCATGACCCGGCAAAGGCCAACGAAATGCTGGATGCTGCCGGGTTTGCCCGGGATGCCGACGGTAAACGTTTCGACCTGCGCCTGTTCTGGGCCTTCGGCCGGGCGTTCGAGGGCCGGGCTGCCGAGGTCATCCGGAGCCAGCTCGCGGAAGTCGGTATCGGCATCGAGATCCAGTCCTATGACAGGCCGTCTTTCATCGAGAAGGTGTTCACCAAGCGCGATTTCGACATGGCGCACCAGCTGTTCACCACGTCTCCCGACCCGACGCTGTCGGTCGTTCACCGGTACAAGTCGACGACGATCGGCAATGCCTTCGCCAATGCCGCGGGATGGGTCAACGAAGACTACGATCGACTGACGGACATCGAGGTGACGATTACGGATGTCGCCGAACGGGCCGAGGTCTGGCGGCAGATCCAGGAAATCCTCATGGACGAACTGCCCGGCAATCCGCTCTTCGGGATGCCCAACATGCAACTGGTCCGGTCCAGCTTCGCCGATGTGATCACCGGCCCGATTGGATACAACGGAAGTGTCGAAGGGGCCTACATGAAATAGACCGCGTTGCCGGTCCGGCGCATGGGCGAACACGGGCGTGCCTTCCGGCATGACGGCGTGGGCGTCTTCTCCGGGCGGCGCGTGGCAAACGACGGCGGGCGGCAGCGGCAATCGGGACCGGCTGCCGCCCGCGTTACGACGGGTTCCCGGCTTCGGGCACGAGATCCGGGCTTCGGACCCGCGATGGTCGGCCGGGCAATTCCGGTCGCGAAAGGCGGACGACAGCAAATGACCGCAACGGAACGAGGGACCTAGACGGTGGGCCGGACATTGAGAGGCTATGTGACCGGCCGGCTCCTGCAGGCCGTTCCGCTGATCTTTGTCGTCATGACCATCAATTTCATCCTCATTCATTCGGCGCCTGGCGACCCCATCCACCTGTTGATCGGAGAAGGGGGTTTCGCCAGCGAGGAACTGATCGAACAGACCCGGGCGGAATTCGGTCTCGACCGTCCGCTCCACGTCCAGTTCTTGAGCTATCTCGGCAATGTCCTGCAGTTGAATCTGGGGTTTTCGCTCCGGTACCGGCAGGACGTGTTCGACCTCATCATGAGCCGGTTGCCGGCGAGCCTGCTGCTCATGGGCACCGCCTTCGTGGTCAGCAGCATTGCCGGCATCCTGCTCGGCCTCTATGCCGGAACCCGAAAGGACACGATCGCCGACCGGATTGCCGTGATCCTTTCGATTCTCGGCTACTCGATGCCCGTGTTTTTTCTCGGTCTTATCATGCTCTCGGTATTCTCAATCCAGCTCGGCTGGTTCCCGGCCCAGGGGATGTACGACATCCGCAATCCGCAGACGGGCTGGGGGCTGGTCAAGGATGTGGCCCACCATCTGGTTCTGCCGGTGATCACCTACAGCGCGTTCCAGTTGGCGCTGATCTTCCGGGTGACGCGGGTCAAGATGCAGCAGGTGATGACCGAGGACTTCATCATTACCGCCCGGGCGAAGGGGGTCTCCGACCGGCGCGTCGTATTTCGGCATGCGGTTCCCAACACGCTTCTGCCGATCGTGACCATTCTCGGACTCAATCTCGAATGGCTGCTGGCCGGATCGGTTCTCACCGAGACCGTGTTCGCCTGGCCGGGCCTCGGCCGCCTGATGTTCGATGCGGTCTCGGCACGGGACTTCCCGCTGCTGATGGGCCTGTTCATGGTCATTTCCTCCTTCGTCATCATCGTCAACCTGCTGACGGACGTCCTCTACCGCGCCATTGACCCGAGGGTCAGTTTTCAATGACCGAGCACTGGCGGCTCTATTTCCGGAACTGGCTGTCGGTCCTTGGCCTCGTCATCCTGGTCGTCCTGGTCCTGGTGTCGGTCCTCGGACCCGTCGTGGCACCCTTCGACCCCGAGATTGTCGGAATCGACCGGCGTGCACTGGCGCCGGGTACGGTGCACTTCATGGGGACCGATGAACTGGGACGGGACGTGTTCAGCCGGGCCGTCTTCGGTGTTCGCGTATCACTCCTGGTCGGCGTCGTCGCGGCATTGGCCTCGACGTTCCTCGGAATTCTGGTCGGCAGCATGTCCGGGTATTTCGGCGGTCTGATGGATCATGCCCTGATGCGCATCACGGAGCTGTTCCAGGTTGTGCCGCAGTTCTTCCTGGCCGTCGTCCTGGTCGCCCTGTTCAGCGCCAGCGTCGTCAACATCATTGTTGCGATCGCCGTCCTCTCCTGGCCGGCAATTGCCCGGCTGACCCGCGCCGAGTTCCTGTCGCTCAAGTCGCGGCAGTTCGTGGACGCCGCCAGGTTGAGTGGCGCCAGCGACTCCACGGTCATCTTTCGTGAAATCCTTCCCAACGCCATGGGACCGATCATTGTCAGCAGCACGCTGCTGGTCGGCCGCGCCATGCTGACCGAGGCGGGTCTCAGTTTCCTCGGTCTCGGCGATCCCAGCCGGGTCAGCCTGGGCGTCATGCTGTATCAGTCACGGCCCTTCATCCAGTTCGCCTGGTGGGCGGCCCTGTTCCCGGGGCTGCTGATCTTTCTGGCCGTGCTCAGCACCAACCTGATCGGCGACGGCCTCAACGACGTGATCAATCCGCAGGTGGTGGAAGAACGATAGGACAGGGATTGATGACCGACCGGAACCGGCTCCGCCCGTGCCGGCCCCGCAGGAACGGCGGGAGTGACGCCTGGAGGGTCCGCGCGGCACCGGGCCGGACATGTGGCGTTCCGGACATCGAGAGGAGGAAGGAGACAAGCCATGACACATGAAGACCGATTGGCCCGGCACGCCGCGGGACTGCAGTGGGAGGCTATTCCGGGCGAGGCCCGTGACGCCGTGTCGACGCTGCTGATCGACACGGCCGGCGTCATTCTCGCAGGGTTGAGGAGCGAGGAATGCCGCAACCTTCTGGCCCGGCACGTCGCCTGGGGCGGGGCCGAGGAAAGTTCGGTCGCCGGGAGTCCCCTTCGGTTGCCGGCCCCGTCGGCGGCTTTTGTCGGCGGCGTGATGGCCCATTGGTGGGAATGGGACGACACGCATGACGACTCGGCGGTGCATGCGAGCGCCGTGATCTTCCCGACGCTTCTCGCTGTCGCCGAAGCGGCCGGACTTGACGAGGGAGAGACGGCAGGACGCGAATTCGTCGCCGCCGCGACCGTGGCCTTTGACATCGCCTGCCAGGTGGGAGCCACTCTCAACCCGCACTATCATGACGGCGTGATGGCGACTGGCGTTCCTGCACATATCGGCGCCGCCGCCGGTGCCGCCCGGCTTCTCGGCCTCGGTGAGGACGGCATCATGTCGGCCATGGGAATTGCCGCCGAACAGGCGGGGTTGAGCCGTCAGCCGCTCACCGACCGGGTCAACGGCAAGAACATCCTTTGCGGGATTTCGGCCGGGCAGGCAGTCCAGAGCGCCTACAGCGCCGAGGCCGGCATCAAGGGTTCGGCCAATTTCCTGACCGGAAAATACGGTCTCAATGTCCTGTTTGCCGAGGGCCGGGCGGATCTGGATTCGGGACTCTCGGGGATCGGAACCCGCTACAGTGTCGCCGAGACCAGCATCAAGCCGTATCCCAGTTGCCGGTCGACACATCCGGGGCTGGACCTGACCTTCGACATGATGGCCGAGGATCCGGAGCTGCCGGAACGGGTCCGCGCAGTCGACGTCGAGTCCTCGCAAATCGTTTTCGATCTTTGCGGCCGTCCTTTTGAACCCGGCGATGACCCCCGGGTCGCGGCCCAGTTCAGCATTCCCTACACGCTGTCCGTGGCGCTCACCCGGGGCCGCATTGCGCTCAAGGACTTTGACCCGAACCAGGTCGTGAGCGATCAGGTCGTCCTGGAGAAGACCCGGACCGTCCGCGTCAATCCGAGAACGGAACCGGTTCCCGACGAGACCTGGTGGTGGCCCCATCGAGTCCGCATGACGCTTGACGACGGCTCGGTCCGCGAAAAGGAAGTCACGGCGCTTCGGGGCTCGCGCGCCCGGCCGTTCGTCGCCGAAGAGCAGGACGACAAGCTCCAGGAGGCGGGCCGCGATGCGCTGTCACCTGATGCCCTGCGGGGCCTCGCGGAGGAGGCCCGGAACGTGGACACGCTCGGCATTCGCCCGGTTGTCGGGCGCATGCGAGCCGCCCGCTTACCCACGGTCCACTGACCGGAGCGCCGGCCGGAGGTGGACCGTCGGTCGGCGCTTGCGACACCAAGTGGAGAATCCCACGACATCCCGGCCATCCGGGAAACCCGACAAACGGAATGAGGACTTGACCATGTCGACATCGGAAATCACACGCGCGTTCAACCGTCTGCCCCTGACAAGCGATCCCCGGCCGAAACCGCGGGACTGCGGAATCAGCGAAATCTGCGACTGGGGGCTGCCACTCGGGCAACAGGCGGACTACCTGGAACATACAGGCGAATTCGTCGATGTCGCCAAGGTCGTTCTCGGATTCGCGGCCATCTATCCGCTGGACTTGCTGAAACGTAAGGTCGAGATCTACCACAACGCCAATGTCAAGGTGCAGCCGGGCGGGATTTTTTTCGAGTATGCGGCCAAGCTGGGAAAGGTCGACGAATATCTTGAGCATTGCAAGGAAATCGGGTTCGACTATGTCGAAGTCTCCGACAGCCGCAGTGACTGGACCCGGGAGGAAAAGAACCGCCACATCAAGTCGGTTGTCGATGCCGGAATCGCGGTCATTCCGGAATCCGGCGGCGGTGAGCAACATTCCATCCAGGACATCGTCGACGATGTAAAAGCCTGCATGGACCTCGGCGCCTGGAAGGTCACCGTCGACACCGCCGAAATCCGCTCGCCCCGTGGCGAAATCCGCCAGGACCTTTTCGACGCCTTGCTCGCTGAAATCGATATGAAGGACCTGATCTTCGAAGTCTGGGCGATTCCGATCTGGGGTGGCCATACACACCAGATCCGCGACTCGGAAATCTGGCTTGTCAACCAGTTCGGGCCTGATGTGAACATCGCCAACCTGATGTTCGACTGGGTGTTCCCGCTCGAGGCGTTGCGCCGCGGCGTCGGCATCAACATCAATTCCAAGACCGGTGGCATGGACTATCAATAGGCCTGCTCCCGCACGCATCGGCGGGCGGGGGCGACGACCGGGGCCGCCATGGGGCGGTCCCGGCGCTGCAGCTGCGCCCGCCACTGCCGTCGGGACAAACCGGCCATGACCGAACTGCTGCGGGTCGAAGGGCTGAGTACCCACTACCTGTCAGAGGGCCAGACCGTGCGGGCCGTCGACAACGTCTCCCTGACCATACGCCGGGGCGAGGCTGTCGCCCTGGTCGGCGAATCCGGTTCCGGGAAGAGCACGACCGCCTTTTCAATCATGCGGCTGATCTCGAACCCGGGTCGAATCGTCGGCGGCAGGGTCCTCCTTGATGACCGCGATGTCCTGACTCTCGACGCCGCCGCGATGACACGTCTGCGTGGCGTCGAGATGAGCATGGTGTTTCAGGAGCCGATGACGTTTCTCAACCCGCTGATCCGGGTCGGCGAGCAAATCGCCGAGGCCATCCGCATCCATCAGAAAATCCGGTGGTCGGATGCGCGACGCAAGGCCATCGAGACGCTCGACATGGTCCAGTTGCCCAATCCGGAGACCGTCGCCGACTATTATCCGCACCAGTTGAGTGGCGGCATGCGCCAGCGTGCCCTGATCGCCATTGCCATTTCCTGCCGTCCGAGCCTGTTGATCGCCGACGAACCGACAACCGCGCTCGATGTCACGATCCAGGCCCAGATCATGCACCTGCTCCGACAGCTTTGCAGCGAGCTTGGCACTGCGCTCCTGCTCATCACCCACAATCTCGGCCTGGTGGCCGAGTACTGCGAACGCGTCTACGTCATGTATGCCGGCCAGATCGTGGAGGAAGCCAGCATCTTCGACCTCTTCGAGTCGCCCCGGCATCCCTACACGGAGGCGCTACTGGACTGCGCGCTACTCTTTGACCGGCGCGCTGACCGGTTCCGGACCATACGGGGGCGTCCCCCGAGCCGGGTCGAAGTGCCGTCGGGCTGCCGCTTTCATCCGCGCTGTTCCCGGGTGATGGCCGAATGCACAACGGTCGAACCCGCCGTGGTCCGTCTTGCCAATGGCAACCAGGTCCGCTGCCTGCTGCATGAGTGACCGGGTCCGGTGAAACCCCTCCTTGAAGTCGACGACCTGCAGGTGTTCTTCCCGGTCAGTGACGGCTGGTCGACCCGGGACAAGCGGACGGTCAAGGCCGTCGATGGCATCAGCCTGGCGCTGGGTGAGGGTGAGGTCCTGGCCCTCGTCGGCGAGAGCGGTTGCGGCAAGACCACGCTCGGGCGCGCTGTCGCCGGACTGACCCGGCCGACGGGGGGCGAGATCCGGTTCCGGGGACAGGCGCTCGACCGTCTGACGGCCGAGGACCGGCCGGTCTACAGGCGTCAGGTCCAGATGGTCTTCCAGGATCCCTATGACTCGATGAATCCGCTGAAGACGGCCTTCCAGATGATTTCCCAGCCGTTGCTGATCAACCGGGTCGTCCCCAGAGACGAACTGGAAACCGAGGTGCTTCGGCTGTTTGACAAGGTCGGACTGTCCCCGGGTCCCAGTTATCTGAACCGTTCGCGTCACCAGCTCAGCGGCGGCGAGCGGCAGCGGTTGTCCATCGCCCGGTCGATTTCCGTCAGCCCGTCGATCATCGTTGCCGATGAACCGGTCTCGGCGCTCGACATCTCAATCCAGGGCCAAATTCTGGCACTGATGCGGGAACTGCAGGACGCGTCGCGAATTTCCTATCTGTTCATTTCCCACGACCTTGCGGTGGTCCGCTCGCTGGCAGACCGGGTCATGATCGTCTACCTCGGCCGGGTGGCGGAAGAAGGACCGACCGAAGCGGTCTTCAACGCGCCGAAGCATCCCTACACTTTGGCGCTCCTTGCGGCCCATCCGATTCCAGACCCCGAGCGCAGCCGCAAACGGCGGCGCCTGGTGCTCACCGGGGACGTTCCCTCGCCAATCGATCCTCCGTCAGGCTGCCGGTTCCACACCCGCTGTCCGATCGCGGAGCCGATTTGTTCGCAGGCGCCGCCGCCGTTCCTGGCCTTTGGCGACGGCCATCGCGCCGCCTGCCATTTTGCCGATCGGATCGAGAGCCGCATGGAGGCCCTGTCGACAGTGGCACCGACCGCCCGGCCCGGATAGCCAGCCGAAACCGGGGGTGGTTAACGGCGACGCCGGACTCTCCGGAGAACGATCCGCGAGGCCGGTTTCCGTCTTGCATCGGCCCGGCTTCCTCCCTATACGGCGCGCTTCAGGATCGCGGGCGGTTTCCGGGGCGACCGGGTCGCATCCGGATCCTGTTCGGGTCGGGGAGGCGGACATGCCCAAGTTGAAGACCAAGTCGAGCGCCAAAAAGCGCTTCAGAATGACCGCAACTGGCCGCGTCAGGGCCGGTCAGATCGGCAAGCGGCACGGGATGATCAAGCGCACCCGGAAGTTCATTCGCAACGCCCGCGGGACGACCATTCTCGGCAAGTCGCCGACAAGAATCATCAAGTCCTACATGCCCTACGCCCGCTAGGTTTAGGTTGCCGGGCACCGAGGGGCTCAGGCGCAGGAGAAGCCGATCATGACCCGTGTCAGAAACCGCGTTCAGACCCACAGACGTCACCGCAAGGTCATAAAGGCGGCCAAGGGTTACTATGGCCGGCGGAGCAACACCTTTCGGGCTGCGAAGCAGGCCGTCGACCGCGCCCGGCAATATGCCACGCGCGACCGCAAGACTCGCAAACGGACCTTCAGGGCCCTGTGGATCCAGAGAATCAATGCAGCCGTTCGCCAGTATGACGAGTCGCTGAACTACAGCCGGTTCGTCAACGGGCTGTCAAAGGCGGGAATCGCGGTCGACAGGAAGGTACTCGCCGATCTTGCCGTTCGCGAACCCAAGGCGTTCGAGACCATTGTCGCCCGCGCCCGGGACGCGCTGGCCTGAATCGGCCGCGCCGGGAGGGCCCGGCTGACGGGAAGCGTTGACCGGAGAACGATACGGTGCTGGACGGTTCGCCGGTCCGGCTCCGATATCGTGGACCAGAACGTTTTCGCCGATCATCCACGACAACCGACCGGGTGAAGGGAAGGACATGCCGGATCCGGGAACTGATGCGATGAGAAACCGTCTGCTCCGGGCGATCGCCGATGCCGGCGACATGGACGCCCTGGAGGTCATCCGGGTCTCGGCGGTCGGCCGTCGGGGCGAGGTCTCGCTGCGGATGCGTGAGCTGGGACGGATGACGCCGGACGAGCGGCGGTTGGCCGGCCCGGCGCTGAATGCCCTCAAGGACGAGATCAACCGGGCGCTCTCCGAACGTCAGGACCAACTCGCCGCAGTGGCGCTTGAGGACCGGCTTCGCGGGGAATGGCTGGATGTCACGATGCCCGGCCGGGCGCGGCGGAGCGGGTCCATTCATCCGGTCTCGCAGGTGACCGAGGAGGCGATCGTGATCTTTTCCGATCTTGGCTTCGCCGTCGCCGAGGGGCCGCAGATCGAAACCGACTGGCACAATTTCGATGCGCTGAACATGCCGCCGGAGCATCCGGCCCGCCAGGAACATGACACCTTCTACATGCACCGGGAACCGGTCAACGCGGAAAATGCCGCTGACGCGTCTACCGATGACGGGCGCCCGCCGCATGTGCTCAGGACTCACACATCTCCGGTCCAGATCCGCCACATGCAGGCCCATGGGGCGCCCTGCCGGGTGATCGCGCCAGGCCGGGTCTATCGGGCGGATTACGACCAGACCCACACACCGATGTTCCACCAGATCGAGGGGCTCTGCATCGATCGCGACATCTCCATGGCCCACCTGAAATGGACGCTGGAAGAGTTTTGCCGCAGCTTTTTCGAGGTTGACGGGGTCGAACTCCGATTCCGCGCTTCGCATTTTCCCTTCACGGAACCCTCCGCCGAGGTAGACATCCGCTGCAGCTGGGCCGGCGGCCGGCTCCAGATCGGAACCGGCGACGACTGGCTCGAGATCCTGGGCTGCGGGATGGTGCATCCCGGGGTGCTGACGGCGGGCGGAGTCGACCCGGATTGCTGGCAGGGATTCGCCTTCGGTTTGGGAATCGACCGGCTTGCGATGCTCAAGTACGGAATTCCGGACCTCCGGGCGTTCTTCGAGTGCCAGCTGCCCTGGCTCCGACACTACGGATTCCGGCCTCTGGACGTGCCGTCCCTTTCCGGCGGCCTGAGCCGTCCGCATCGATGATCCGGAGCAGAGCGGGCGTCAGGCAGGGATGGTGGTGCGTCGGCCGATGGCACAGACGGCGGTCGCGAAAAGGAAAGTGATGTCCGGATGAAATTCACGCTGACCTGGCTCAAGGACCATCTGGAAACGGACGTGCCGCTCGCAGAGATCTGCGAGGCGCTGACCGACCTGGGTCTCGAAGTCGAGGGTGTCGACGATCCGGTTGAAACTTACGGGCCCTTCAGAATCTGCCGGGTCATAGAAGCGACGCCGCACCCGAACGCCGACCGTCTTCGCCTCTGCCGGGTGGAAACCTGGCCGACGGGTCATGACGGGCCGAGCGAGACCGTCCAGGTCGTTTGTGGTGCGCCCAATGCGCGGACCGGACTCATCGGCGTCTTCGCACCTGTCGGCACCCACATCCCGGGGACCGGCCTGGATCTCCGACGTGGCATGATCCGTGGTGTCGAATCGAACGGAATGTTGTGTTCCGGCCGTGAGTTGATGATCAACGATGACCACGACGGCATCGTCGACCTCCCCGACAATGCGCCGCTTGGCGAACGGTTCATTGACTATGCCGGGCTGAATGACCCGGTTATCGACTTCGCAGTGACGCCGAACCGACCGGATGCACTTGGGATTCGGGGTGTCGCACGGGATCTCGCCGCCCGCGGACTCGGGACGCTGCGCAACTCGGAGATCGTGCCGGTTCCCGGCCAGTTTCCCTCGTCGATCGGAGTCTCGATTGACGCGGAAGTACAGGCGCGGGGGTGTCCGGCCTTCCTGGGCCGGGTCATCCGCGGCGTCCGGAACGGCCCGTCGCCGGAGTGGCTGCAAAGGCGTCTTCGGGCAATCGGGTTGCGGCCGATTTCGGCGGTCGTGGACATTACCAATTACGTGACCCACGACCGGAACCGGCCTCTGCACGCTTTCGACGCCGATGCTGTCACCGGAGACCTCAGGGTCAGTTTCGCACGTGGTGGCGAGACGATCACGGCCCTTGACGATGCCTCCCATGTCTTCGAAGCGGGGATGATGATCATCGGCGATGCCAAGGGACCGGAGAGCATCGCCGGAATCATGGGCGGGAAGGAGACGGGCTGCACGGAAGCCAGCACCACGATCTTCCTGGAGAGCGCGCTCTGGGATCCGGTCATGATCGCCTCCACCGGCCGGCGGTTGAAAATCAGTTCCGACGCACGCTATCGGTTCGAACGCGGCGTTGACCCCGAGTTCGCGGAACCCGGGCTGGAACTTGCAACCCGGATGATCATCGACATCTGCGGCGGTGAGGCCTCGAAGGTGGTTCGCGCCGGGGAGATCCCGAAGACGGCGCGAAGCTATCGGCTGGATCCGGAACGCGTGCGGTCATTGGCCGGCATGGATGTCGGTGCGACGGATCAGGAGGCCATTCTGACGGCGCTCGGATTCCGTGTGGAGAACGGCCAGGCCCATGTCCCGAGCTGGCGGCCCGACATCCGGGGAGAGGCCGATCTGGTGGAAGAGATCGCGCGCGTCCGTTCGCTCGGCCGGCTCAGGGGGATCGAACTTCCCCGGAAGACACTCGGCGTTACGCGGCCGGTTCTGACCCCGTCGCAGCGCCGCGAGTCACGGATCCGCCGGGCCATTGCCGCCCTGGGCTTCGATGAATGCGTGACCTATTCCTTCATTGACCGGGACTCGGCGCTCCGATTTGGCGGATCGGACCATTCGCGTCTGGCCAATCCGATTGCCAGCGACATGAGCCACATGCGTCCGGACCTGATCCCTGGCCTGTTGCGGGCGGCAGCCCGCAACCAGTCGCGGGGGCACATGGATCAGGCGCTTTTCGAGGTGGGGCCAGTTTTCTTCGGCGGCGAGCCGGAAGACCAGACTGTCCAGGCGACCGGTTTGCTTGTCGGCTGCACGGGCCCGCGTGACCCCTATGGCGACCGGCGGCCGGTCGATGTCCGGGATGCCCGCGCCGATGCCGATGCCGCACTTGCTGTCATTGGCGCCCCAGGCCGGGTGACGGTGGCCCGTGCCGCCGATCCCTGGTGGCATCCGGGGCGGTCCGGGGTCCTCAAACTGGGCCCGAAGACCGTTCTCGCCACTTTCGGCGAATTGCATCCGGGACGGTTGCACGAGGCCGGGGTCACGGGCCCGGCGGTGGCCTTCACGCTGCATCTGGATGCAATTCCGGTGCCGCGTGGCGGGTCGGCGGCACGTCCGGCGTTTCACGTCCACGAGCTGCAGGCCGTGGAGAGGGATTTCGCCTTCGTCGTCGAGGCCGATGCCGAGGCCGCGGGGATCGTCATTGCGGCTCGGAATGCCGACAAGACGATGATTACCAGGGTTTCGGTTTTCGACGAATTCACCGGCCCGAAGGCCGAAGCGGTGCTCGGGGCTGGTCGCAAGTCGATCGCCATCAACGTCAGCATTCAACCGGTCGATCGGAGCCTGACCGATGCCGAAATCGACGCCGTTTCGGCGCGGATCGTGGACAAGGTCGCGGCGGCAACCGGCGCGGTCCTCAGGGGATGATTCGGGGAGGTCAGCGGCCGCGGGCTGCGGTGCACCCGGGACCGTTGGTGGCTCGCCGGTTCGTCAAGGCCTGGGCGATCAGGTTCTTGGCGGTCGGTTGAGGCCGGCCTGGACGGCGGGTCTTTCCAGGAACCGGTTCAGGGCGTCCGGAACGCGGTCCAACTGGTCCCAGCCCACCAGATCGGTGGCCTTGTACACCGCGAGGATGGACCGGACCCACGGGAATATGGCGATGTCCGCGATGCTGTATCCGTCACCGGCGACCCATTCCCGGTTGGCGAGCCTGGCATCGAGGACCTTCAGGAGCCGTGCCGATTCGGCGGCGTAGCGGGCCTTTGGCCGGGGATCCTCGATCTCCTTGCCAGCGAAGGCGTGAAAGAACCCCAGTTGCCCGAACATCGGCCCGATTCCGCCCATCTGGAACATCAGCCACTGCAGGGTTTCGTAGCGCTTCGCCGGGTCGTCGGACAGGAAGCGACCGGATTTCTCGGCGAGATAGATCAGGATGGCGCCGGACTCCCAGAGCGGCAACGGTTTGCCGCCCGGGCCGTCGGGATCGATGATGGCAGGGATCTTGTTGTTGGGATTGAGCGACAGGAACTCTGGCGTCATCTGGTCGTCGGTGGAGAAGCTGACCCGATGCGCTTCATAGGGAAATCCGGTTTCCTCGAGCATGATGGAGGCCTTGACTCCGTTGGAGGTCGGAAACGAGTACAACTGGATGCGGTCCGGATGGCGGGCCGGCCAGCGCCGGGTGATCGGAAAGTCCGAAAGCTGCATGAGGCTGTCCTCCCTGGCCTGGCCCGAAGACCGACGCCGATAGCGGCGCCGAATCCCAATTCGGCGTCTGTAGTCCGGGCGGCCCGGTCGATCAAGGCAGTGGCTGGCCCGTCGGGCACCCGGGTGTCAGGAAAAGATGGACATTGTCTTGACCACTCGGAATCCCGACAATCTCCGGGTCCGCGAGAAAACGAATCCGGATCGAGGCGGTTGCCAGCCGGTCGGGAATGTCCGTCCTTGGAACGAGGTGCCGGGAGACAGGTGCGGTCGTCGACGGAAGGACGCGACCGATGATCGGGAGATCCGGTACGACAGAGACAGGCAAGGAGGCCGTGGCCGTGGATCGGGATCGGAACGACGGGGGTTCGGACATGGCAGACGAAACGGAATCGGCACGGGAGGATACCGGGCCGGACGGCTACCGGATTGCTCCGAACCCGGATGATCCGCGGCTGACCCGCGCGGTCACCGGGAGGGATCATGACGGGACTCCTCGCGAGATCCGGGTCGTCGAGGAACGACCACTGACGATCTTCCTCAACGCGCAGGAAATCGTTACCGCCATGACCATCGGCGACTATCCCGAATACCTTGCTGTCGGTTTCCTGCGGAACCAGGGAATGCTCCGGCCGGGAGAACGGCCAACGGTGGTCGACTTCGACGAGGAACTGCAGACCGTCGTGGTCCGGACCGAACGGCAGACCGACTACGAAGCCAAACTGCAGAAGAAAACCCGCACTTCCGGCTGCGCGGTCGGGACCGTGTTCGGCGATGTCATGGAGACTCTCGAGGGGTTGGAGTTGCCGGATTTGGCGGTTCGAACCTCCTGGCTCTACAGTCTCGCCCGCGCAATCAACACGACGCGGAGTCTCTACCTTTCTGCGGGCGCCATCCACGGGACGGTCCTCTGCCGGGAAGACCGGCCGCTCGTCTACATGGAGGACGTCGGTCGCCACAATGCCGTGGACAAGATCGCCGGGTGGATGCTCGCGCAGGATGTTGGCGCTGACGACAAGATTCTCTATACCACCGGCCGGTTGACGTCGGAGATGGTGATCAAGACGGCGACCATGGGGATTCCGGTTCTGGCGTCACGGTCGGGGTTCACCGCCTGGGGGGTCCAGCTCGCGCGCGACCTTGGATTGACGCTGATCGGGAGAATGCGTGGAAAACGGTTCATCTGCCTGAGTGGCGAACAGAGGCTGGTGCGGGACGCCGACCCGGCCAATGTCGCCGAGGAACACCGAAGCCACCGTCGCAAGAGTGCGGGCAGTGACTGAAATCCCCGGGGTGGTCTTGGCCGGGGGTCGCTCATCGCGCATGGGCGGCGGCGACAAATGTCTGCTCGAACTCGGCGGAAAGCCGATTCTCGACCATGTCATCGAGCGCTTGAGGCGCCAGGCGGACCCGCTTGCCATCAATGCCAATGGCGATCCGTCCCGGTTCCGGCGATACGGTCTTCCGGTCGTCGCCGATTCGGTTTCCGGATTCGCGGGACCGCTGGCCGGCGTTCTCGCCGGCATGGACTGGGCATCCGGCCTTGGCGCCCGGATGATTGTTACGGTCGCCGCCGACACGCCGTTCTTCCCGGAAGATCTCGTCCTTCGGATGGCAGCGACCGCCGAGGCGGACGGCAGCCCATTGGCCATGGCGGTCACCCGTCAGGGCCACGGGGCGGAGACGGGACTGCCAGCCGAGGGACGGCCGTCAACCCGCCACCCGACCTTCGGCCTCTGGGAGGTCGCGCTCCGTGACGATCTCCGCCATGCGCTCAAGTCTGGCGTACGAAAGGTCGTCGCGTGGACGGTCCCCCATGGATGCGTCCACGTGGAGTTCCCGGTCCACCGCTTCGATCCATTCTTCAATGTAAACACACCCGATGATATGGCGAAGGCGGAATGCCTGCTCCGGGACATCGACACGTGAAGATCTATGGGATTGTCGGTTGGAAAAACTCGGGCAAGACCGGACTCGTTGAACGGCTGGTGACAGATCTGACCGGCCGGGGACTGAGCGTTTCGACCCTCAAGCATGCTCATCATCATTTCGAGATCGACCGCCGGGGTAAAGACAGCTGGCGCCACCGGGAGGCCGGTGCCCGGGAAGTCATCATCGCTTCCCGGAGACGCTGGGTCCTGATCAGCGAATTGCGGGGTCAGGACGAACCGCCTTTGCCGCATCTTCTGTCCCTGCTGAGCCCGGTCGATCTGGTGCTGATCGAGGGATACAAGGCGGAAGCCCATCCCAAGATCGAGTGCCACAGGCAGATGACCGGTCAGCCATTGCTTGCCGAACGGGATCCGTCCGTCCGGGCCATTGCCAGCGATGTCGCGCTCGCGGACCGAACCGACAAGCGGGTTTTCCGCCTGGATGACACCGCTGGCATCGCGGGGTTCATCCTCTCTGAAACCGGGCTCCACCCATGAAGCCGCCACCCCTCCGGAACGACTGTTTTGCCATGCCGCCGGGAGTCGACTGGACGCCCGTCGACGATGCGCTTGACGTTCTGCGACAAGGAATGCGGGTTGTTGTCGGCCACCAGGAGGTTCGGGTGCCTGCGGCCGGTGGCCGGGTTCTCGCCGATCATGTCATTGCCCGTCAGCCCAATCCACCGTTCTCGAACGCCGCCGTCGATGGCTATGGCTTCGCGTTTTCATCGGCCACTCCGGCGACGCCGACCGTCCGGGACGGCGTCGACCGGGACCGGAACAGTGTGGTCACGCTGCCGGTGACGCCGGGCCGCGCTGCAGCCGGAGCGCCGCACGGGACGGCGGTCCCGGCCGGCCATGCCCTCCGGATCCTGACCGGTGCGCCGCTGCCGGCCGGAGTCGACACCGTCGTTCTCGAGGAGGACGTTTCGTCGGACGGGGCCCGGGTGTCTTTCCGGGCCGGCCTCCGACCGGGCGCAAATACCCGACCGGCCGGGGAGGATGTTCGCGCGGGAGCCCGGCTGTTCGAATCCGGTCACCGCCTGCGGCCTCAGGACCTCGCCCTGTTGACGGCTTGTGGGATCGGGACGGTTCCGGTCCATGACAGGCTGCGGGTGGCGGTGCTTTCGACTGGCGATGAAATCGCCGAGGTTGGGACCGGGCGGGTGTCGGCCGGAAAGTCCGGCGCCATCTACGACTCCAACCGGCCGATGCTTCTCGATCTGATCCGCGGTTGGCGGCACGGTCCGATCGATCTCGGACGGGTCCGCGACGACCCCGGTCGGATCCGGGACGCCCTGGACCGGGGGGCCGAAGAGGCGGAGGCAATTCTCGTCACGGGCGGGGCCTCCGCGGGCGACGAGGATCATGTCTCGCGGCTCCTGAAGGCCGAGGGTGAACTGCAGACCTGGCGGGTCGCGATCAAGCCTGGCCGACCTTTGGCGATGGCGCTCTGGAAGCGACGCCCGGTTTTCGGTCTTCCGGGCAATCCGGTGGCGGCCTTTGTCTGTTCGTTGCTCTTCGCCCGTCCGGCGCTGCGGGTCCTCGCCGGGGAAGACTGGGACCAGCCGTCCGGATTTCGGGTTCCCGCGGGATTTTCGAAACGGAAGAAACCGGGTCGGCGGGAGTATCTCAGGGCCCGGCTCGATGGCGAGGGTCGGGCGGTTCCCTTCGCCTCGGAAGGCTCGGGGAGGATCTCGAGTCTGGCATGGTCGGACGGGCTCGTGGAACTGGGCGACGGCGCCCGGGATCTCCGGGAAGGCGATCCGGTCCGCTACCTGCCCTATTCGGGATTCGGGGTTTCGTAATTGTCGCCGGAGCCGGCTACCGTCTGACCGGTTCCGGCGGGACCTGCCGAAGCGGAATCAGACAAATCGGACGCGAAGGATCTCGTAGAATCGTTCACCGCCGGGGGTGATGACCTCTGCGCTGTCGCCTTCGGACTTGCCGATAAGCGCCCGCGCGATCGGCGAATTGATGTTGATCCGGCCGTTCCGGATATCCGCCTCGGGCTCGCCGACGATCTGAAACGACCGTTCCTCGCCGGACTCCTCATCGGCGAGATCGACAGTGGCGCCGAACTTGACCGACCCGGAGAGCCGCGTCACGTCGATGACATCCGCCCGCCCGATCAGCACTTCAAGTTCGTTGATTCGCCGTTCGATCCAGCCCTGCTGTTCACGGGCCGCATGATACTCGGCATTTTCCGACAGATCGCCATGCTCCCGGGCCTCGGCGATGGCCTGGATGATTGATGGCCTGTCGACCGATTTCAGCCGCTTCAGTTCCTGGTCCAGCGTCCGGAACCCTGTCTCGGTCATCGGTATCTTCTGCATCTGCGAAAACCTGTACGGCTGAACTTGATCACCCGAACAGAAATAGGGGATTCCACCGGATCGGCGCAAGGATTCGATTGAGCGCTTGTTCCGGCCGCAAAGACCATGTCGTCGAGCGATGTTTGCGATTGTTGGCGGGACGCCCGGGTGCCGGGGCAATGTGACCGGTTGGAGGTTCCTGCGCGTTGCCAAGAATGTCAGAGAGCCGCAGGCGAGGTCGGCCGAACGTCAATTCCGCGTGTCAACCATACGAATCACGATAACCCGTTTTCAGCATCAGTCGCGCGGCAGCTTCAGGGTGTCAGACTCACGAAGGGGCAGCCAACCACGAAGCCATTCGCCGTCAGAAAGTCTCGACCCAGGGACGGAGTTCTATTTCCCAGGCCCAGGAGCTGCGGTCCTGTTTCAGAAAATGCAGGTAGCTGGCGGCAATGGCGTCGGGGTCGAGCATGCTGTCCGGCCTGTCCGCCGGCTCGATCCGTTCCGGCCGTCGGGGATTGCGGATTCCGCCGTCGATGATGAAATGGCCGACATGGATGCCCTTCGGATGCAGTTCCCGGGCCAGGCTCTGGGCGAGGCCACGGAGGGCGAATTTTCCCATGGCGAAGGGTGCGGAATGAACGTAGCCCTTTACGCTGGCCGACGCTCCGGTCAACAGGATGGCGCCATGCCCTTTCGGCACCATGCACCGGGCGGCAGCTTGTGCGACGAGGAAGCCCCCGTAGGCGCTGACGAGGAGAGTTTCCTTCGCTGCCGTGCGATCGACCTCGGTGATCGGGCCTCGGGCCCGGGCACTCGGATTGAAGACCACGACATCCGGCGCATCATCGCCGAACCCGGCGAACAATGCGTCGACATCCGCTTCCGACCGAACATCGCATGACTTTGCCGTCGCGCCTGTCTCGGAACACAGATCATCGAGGTCATCAGTGCTGCGGGCCGCGAGCGTCAGGGTCATTCCTTCCCGGGAGAACAGGCGGGCCAGCGATGCCGACAGTCCGGGACCGGCGCCGACGATCAGGGCATGGGCATAGGATGGAACCAAGGGCGGCCTCTCTTGAGTGCACTTTCGGTCTCGGTTTGCTGGCTTTCGGATGCGAACCGTCAGATTCCCGCGCCTGTTCGACGCGGTATCCGTCTTTGATCGGAGGGTCCGAAGATTCGCGTTCTCGCGCCGATCTGCGGCAGATCCGGTTCAGACCTGGCGGAGGGTGGCGCCTTGGCCCGACCCGACGTCACCGGACCCGAATGTCGGGACGCCCTGCGATCGCGACATCGGAACCTGTGTCGTCAATCGTTATCTGGACGCAGGGTACAGAATTCGTTGGGGGTTCCGACCGTCGAACCACCACCGGCAGGCCCGGCCACGCAGGTGGCCGGGCATCCTTGGCTTTCGCCGGGTCCGTGCCCCGGGATCAGGCAATCCACCAGCGGTGTGCGGACCGGGCGCCATCGCATTCCCAGCTCGCCGCGAGGCTGGTCCCGCGCCGCAAGTTCGACCGGCGGGCATAGACGAAGTTCACGAACAGCGGGATGATGGTGCCGCCGTCGTCGCGGGCGATCTGGCACATTTCCCGGTACATCTCGGCTCGTCGCGTCTCGTCGAGCTCTGCCTTGGCCAGGAGCAGCAATTCGTTGAAGCGTTCGTTCTGCCAGTGCGCTTCGTTCCAGGCGGCGTCGCCCTTGTAGGCCAAGGTGAACATGTTATCCGGAGTCGGGCGCGCGCCCCACTTCACGAAGACGAACGGCTTTTTCAGCCAGACATCTGCCCAGTAGCTGTCGTTCGGCTCTCGAACCGGCTTGATGTTGATACCGGCCTTCTTGGCCTGCTCGCTGTAGAGAACCACCATGTCGACCGCACCGGGAAGCACGCTGTCGGCCGCCGAGAGTTCCACACTGAGGTTCTCCATGCCGGCTTGCTTCACATGGAACTTCGCCTCGTCCGGATCGTACTTCCGCTGCTCGATGTCCGGCCAGTAGGGCATGTTGGGCGACACGTGGAAGTCGTTGCCGGGGGTTCCCGTTCCGAAGAGGATCTTCTCGACGATCTCTTCCCGGTCAATCGCGAGCTTCAGCGCCAGACGGACATGGACATTGTCGAACGGCGGATGATCGCAGAACATGGGCAGCGTGATGGCCGATCCGCTCGGCACGTTCTCGACCTCGACGTCCCGGCTCCGCGCGAGGAGGGCCAGGGTCTTGAGATCGACCGATGAAATCGCGTCGACGGCGCCCGTGACCAGTGCGGTTTGCCGGGCGTTCGGGTCATTGAGGACGGTGATTTCGACCGAGTCGAAATAGGCTCCTTCCCGGTGCCAGCCGTCGTGCCGGACCAGGTTGCTGGCCACGCCGGGTTCGTGATCGTCGATCCGGTAGGGCCCGGCACCGATGCCGGTATCCCATTCGATCGTGCCGTCGTCCTTCGCGGGCAACATGGTCAGGTGATAGTCGGTCATCACCCAAGGCAGGTCGGCGAATCCCTGATTCAGCTCGATGATGATCGTGTGGTCACCGTCGGCGCGAATGTCCGTCACGCTCTCGAGCAGCGGCTTCGCCGCTGACGTTGTATTCTCTCCCCGGTGATGGTTCAGGGAAGCAATGGCATCCTTGGACGTGAACTTCCGGCCGTCATGGAAGGAGGCGTCCTTGTTGAGTTCAAAGGTCCACACCATCGCATCGGGCGTCGCGCTCCAGGAATCGGCCATGTCGCCGCCGAGCCCGTTGTCGGCGGTGATCTCGGTCAGATAGCTGCGGTGGGTATGGGCAAGCTGAATTTCACCGACGCTCTGGTACCGGCCGGGATCCATCTGGTCGGCCGTGTTCCCGTCATGCAGCCCCAGCCGGTACGTTCCGCCTGACTTCGGCGTTTCCGCTGCGGCGTTGCTCGCCCAGAGGGACGATGCGGCCGCGATGGTCATTCCAGCCGCGCTGGCTTCCACCATGAATTCCCGGCGGGAAATCCGGTTCCGGCGACTGGCAGCTGTAATGCGTTTCAGGACGCTGGAAATTTCTGCATTGGACATCGTGATGGTTCTCCCTTAGTCTGAACGTGAATATGCATGCGCTGAGAATAGAGAAAATCCGCTTGCGAATAAACCCATTTGCGACCGTATTTGAAGCCTTCGCGTCGGTGACGACAGGCCGTTGGTCGTCGGGGATAGCACTTGCGGCCGTGCGTGAAATCCCTTGATCACCGACCAGAGAATTGACAGGGGCGCCCGGATTCCGGTTGGGCTGACCCGGACTCGAAGCGAGGCCAATCGCCGCGGGCCCGTCGGACGACCGGATGGCAACGGCCGCAGACGGACGACAATCAGGGCTTAGGGAGGACACGATGGCTGACGTCGGTCGAATTATTCTGTTACGGCTGGGCCTGGGCATTTTGACACTGCTTGTGATCTCGGCCCTGATCTTCGGGGCGGTCGAACTGCTGCCGGGTGACATCGCACAGGCGGTTCTCGGCCAGGGCGCGACCGAGGAAACCTTGGCGGCTCTCCGCACGGAAATGGGTCTCGACCGCTCGGCCCCGGTCCGATACATCGACTGGCTGGCCGGCGCCATCGTTGGGGACTTCGGTGTCTCCCTTCTCAACCAGCAACCGGTTGCCGACGTGATCGGGCCGCGGTTCGCGAACACGCTTTTCCTTGCGGCCTATGCTGCCGTTATCGCGGTACCCGTCGCAATTCTTCTCGGGATCATCGTTGCCCTTCTCCGCAACACCATTTTCGACCGGGTCGCAAATGTGGCGACGCTGACTTCGATTTCGTCACCGGAATTTTTCCTTGGCTACATCCTGATCCTCTACTTCTCGGTTAAGACGGGCTGGTTCCCATCCATCGCCAAGCTGAGTAGCAGCATGACGTTTTTCGAACTTCTGGAGGCGACGTTCCTGCCGGCGCTGACCATGGTTCTGGTCGTTGTCGCGCACATGATGCGGATGACCCGTGCCGCCATCATCAACCTGCTCGCATCGCCCTATATCGAGATGGCTCGCCTCAAGGGGGCGCCGGGCTGGAAGGTGATCACGCTGCACGCGCTGCCCAATGCCTGGGCGCCGATTATCAATGTGGTGGCACTCAACCTTGCCTATCTCATAACCGGTGTTGTCCTCGTTGAGGTCGTTTTCGTGTACCCGGGGATCGGCCAGCTGCTGGTCGACGCGGTAACGAAGCGTGACTTCCCGGTGGTCCAGGCCTGCTGCCTGATCTTCGCGGCCACCTTCATCCTTCTCAACCTGGCGGCCGACGTGGGCGCCATCCTCACCAACCCGCGCCTGCGCCATCCGAAGTAGGGAGAGATTGCCATGAATTACTTCATCATCGGCTACTATGCCCTGCTCATCGGCGGTTCGTGCCTCGCAGCCCATTACAAGCAGCGTCCCGCCTTTCTGATCCTCTTCTCCTTGACGCTTGCGTCCTTCGTGATGGGGATCATCGGAGGCGAAGACGCACTCTGGGCCGTCACAATCGCTGCCGGGCTCCTCGCCCTGGCTGCCGGGACTGCGTATTCCTTCCGCGAATTCCTGATCGTCATTTCAGGGCCGCAAACGGCGCGGGCGCTGAGGACAGCGCCGCTGACCGCCGCCTTCGGGATGTTCGTGATCTTCACTTACGCCGTCCTTGGAATCTTCGCGCCGGTGATCGCACCTTACGGCGAAGCCGAGGTCATTTCGCAGTCCTTTGCCCCAGCCGACGAAAACATGCTGCTCGGTGCCGACCAGCTTGGCCGTGACATGTTCAGCCGGCTGGTCTACGGCGCTCGGAACACCGTCGGGCTCGCGCTGGTCGCGACAGCGATCGCGTTCTTCATCGGTGCTCTCCTGGGCATGATCGCGGCTGTCAAGCAGGGCTGGTTCGACCAGGCCATGGGTCGGGTGATCGATGTTGTCATGTCGATCCCGTCGCTCATCTTCGCGCTGCTGCTGCTCAGCATCTTCGGGACAAATCTCGTCATTCTGGTGATCATCATCGGCGTGATCTACTCGCCGCGCGTGTATCGGCTGACGCGGGCCGTTGCCGGAAACGTTGTAGTGATGGACTACATCGAGGCCGCAAAGCTGCGCGGCGAAGGCATGTGGTACCTGATTCGGAGGGAGATTCTTCCGAATTCGACAGCACCGCTCATCGCCGAGTTCGGGCTTGAGTTCTGCTTCGTGTTCCTGCTCGTGGCGGGGCTGTCGTTCCTTGGGCTGGGAATTCAGCCCCCGACGGCTGACTGGGGATCCATGGTGCGTGAGAACGCGACGCTCATCTCCTTCGGCGAACTCACGCCGCTGATTCCTGCCGGGGCGATTGCCCTGCTGACCGTGGCTGTCAACATGGTCGTTGACTGGATGCTGTTCCGCTCGTCAGGCCTGAAGGAGTAACCGACATGGCAGAAAAAGGTAACGTACTTCTCAAGATCGAGGGCCTCCGGATCGAGGCCTATGCCGAAGAGAAGTGGTTCGAGATCGTTCATGGCGTGGACCTGTTGCTGCGCCGCGGTGAGGTCATGGGGCTGATCGGAGAGTCCGGCGCCGGAAAGTCGACAATCGGGCTGGCCGCCATGGGCTTCGCGCGCGATGGCTGCCGGATTTCGGGCGGCTCGGTCGAGTTCGACGGCCTGGAACTGACCACGACATCCGAAACGGACCGGCGGCGGTTGCGCGGGTCGCGGATCGCCTATGTCGCGCAATCGGCGGCGGCTTCCTTCAATCCGGCCCACAAGCTTATCGACCAGCACACCGAAGCACCGGTCCATTATCGAATCCGCAAGCGCATGGAGAGCCAGGAAGACGCGATGGAACTCTACCAGCGCCTTCGCTTGCCCAACCCGCGAGAGATCGGATTCCGCTATCCGCACCAGGTTTCCGGCGGTCAGTTGCAGCGGGCGATGACCGCGATGGCCATGTCCTGCCGGCCGGACCTGATCATTTTCGACGAACCGACGACCGCACTCGACGTGACGACGCAGATCGAAGTCCTCGCTGCGATTCGCGACATCGTCGACCAGTTCAACACGGCCGCCATCTACATCACCCACGATCTCGCCGTGGTGGCGCAAATGGCCGACGTGATCAAGGTGCTGCTCAAGGGCGACCAGGTCGAGGAATCCGACACCCGGTCGATGCTCGAGAACCCGCAGGAGGATTATACGAAGAGCCTTTGGGCCGTACGCAGTTTCCAGCGGGCCGAGAAGGACCGGCCCGGCGATGAGGCCGTGCCGGTCGTTACGGTCGAGAACATCGATGCGTCCTATGGACCCGTGAAGGTTCTCGAGGACGTGTCCTTCGACGTCCACGCGGGCATGACCGTCGCCGTCGTGGGTGAATCGGGTTCGGGCAAGTCGACCGCTGCCCGGTGCATCACGGGCCTCTTGCCACCGACAAAGGGCCGGATCCTGTTCCAGGGCGAGGAACTTCCCGCCAGCTACCTGGCCCGAACCAAGGACCAGTTGCGGCAGGCCCAGATGATCTACCAGATGGCTGACACAGCCCTGAATCCGAAGATTCGGATTGGAGACATCATTGGCCGGCCAGCGGAGTTCTACGGCGGCCTGAAGGGAACCGATCTGAAGAACCGGGTGGACGAACTGCTCGACATGATCGAGCTCGATCCGTCGAAGTTTTACGGTCGCTATCCGCCCGAACTGTCGGGTGGTCAGAAGCAGCGGGTCGGAATCGCCCGTTCACTTGCGGCCGATCCGACGTTCATCATCTGTGATGAGGTGACGAGTGCCCTGGACCAGCTGGTCGCAGAGGGCATCCTTAGACTGCTCGACCGATTGCAGCAGGATCTCAACCTGGCCTACATGTTCATTACCCACGATCTCGCCACAGTGCGGTCAATCGCCGACGAAGTGGTAGTGATGAAACAGGGCCGTGTTGTGGAACAGGGTCAAAAGTCCGAAATGTTCAAACCGCCCCACCATCCCTATACCGACCTTCTGCTGTCGTCCGTTCCGGAAATGGATCCGGACTGGCTGACGACCCTTCTGGAGGAACGGGGTGTTGACAATGTCGGAGAGGCGGCGACGACCTGACAACGTCAATCGGGGAGTGGTTGGCACCTTCAGGGTCGAGGGAACGCAAAATGATGCCGTCGTGTTGGGCCGATGCGCTCGCATCATCCCAGTTGGTGCGGGAACCTGGCGGGCCATGGCATTCGGCCCCTGATCAGGCAGTCCAACCGAATGACCGACCGGGCACTGGCCGGACTTCAAGTTCCCGGCCGCTCCGCAAGGGGCGGTGTTGACCCTTCTTGGCCAGGGGCAACGGCACCGGCAACGCCCGGGTCGCGTCGCACCACCATCGTCGCCTCGTCGCTGACGACGGAGCCCGTCGGCGTCCGAATTTCGGAGAACCGTTGAAAAAGGGTCAACTCCGGCCGGCCCGCACACGATTCACTTCGCGCCACGGGAACCGACTCCTCTGCGGAAAATCATGAGGCGTCGGTCGAAGAGGTTCTGTGACTCACCGTCGGTGCCAAGACGGGGAGGACGGAACTCAACGACCGGCGCGAAGAGCCAGTCTCCCTCGGCGAGACAGAACGGATCGGGATTCGGTTCGTCCCCTTGCCGGTTCCTGGCCGCCTGACGGTAGGGCGTGGCGTCAATCGGCGAGTGTGAGGTTCTCGGCAGACATCTTTCCATTCCTTCCGGGCACGAGCTCGAAAGAGACCCTCTGACCTTCGTTCAACGTGGACAGACCCGCTCTCTCGACGGCGCTGATATGGACAAACGCATCCCGGGAGCCGTCCTCAGGCTCGATGAAACCGTAGCCCTTGGCATGATTGAACCATTTGACTGAACCAATTGACATGATCGTGTCCTTTCACGACAGTTTTGGGTGGAGTACCGCCCCATGCGGCATTCCGTGAAGACGTTGACAATGTCGGGGAAGAAACCTGGCCTGGCGCTTGCGCGGACACATTGGTCAGGAACGTCGACTTGGAAACGCGGCTGTGTAAATAATCGAAAATCCCGCCCGCGCAAATGCCAATTCGGCAATCCGGACAGTTTGCAGTTTTGATTGCGGCCGCTTGTTTCGGGCGGCTGGCATCACCGAATACCCGTATCACCCGGAAGTTTCAGCCGAGAGAGTGCAATCTTTCGTCGACCCGCGAAAACGGAGACCGTCAGGCTCTGCGGCTGCCGTGAGGAGTGGGTTTCGCTCGACGAGTGTGAAGGGACTGGACGTTTGGCAGACCGCACTGACCGGGTTGAGCCGCGATTGCAGGCATCGAACGGTCAGGCCAGCGCTCATTTCAGGAGAGCCGTCCATGCGATCATGTCGTTGTATCACCATTCAAGACCTCTCGAGATTTCTGCAATCCATGGCGTCAAGTGGCGGCATTTGAGCGAGTTCGGCCGGCGTGTGCGAGGCCTCCGAAAGTGAATCGGGATGTCGTGTCCGACGCTTCCCAATTCAAGGGCAAGACTCGCGAATGTCCAAAAGGAACTCTGACCCTTGCCCGGCGCAACCTGACGATGAGGCTTTCTTGGCAGTTTCGCGGTTGTTGACCACGATGACGCAATGACGATGGCTTTCGCCGGGATCCTTGCCCGACTACGCCAGATGTTCACGCGCCACTTCAGCCGCGAGTGGCGGTCAGCGGGGGCAGAAGGCCCGGGAGACTGATGGGCCTGTGAAGACCGTAGACCAGGGCCGTAAGGCTGAACTCGCCGCGGACATTCTCCGGACTGCGCATCAGGAATGGGTCGTTCCATCCAGAGATTGATGAACCGAACAGGCGTTCAACGGCCTCCTGCAGGGATGCCGGCAGGCCGGGCGGCAAGACGATTGGCCATCCGCTCCGGGACTTCCGGGTTCCCTTATCGAGAGATGTAACGGCATGGTCACATCGTGCTTCGGGTGCCAAGGGCACATGCCCGGCAGCCAGCACGGTCTTCATGGGCGGACAATGATCCACCCTTTCCGGGTCCGGGGCATGACGAGACGACACGGTAGTCGGCTGCCCCACGAGATAACCAAGATGTGAGCAATTTTTTGTCGGAATTGACGCGTGGATCGGGCTTATGCTGCGGTAACATTCCACAGCTGGACGGCAGAGGCTGGGCCGGATCACAATGAGGGACAGGACGGTCTTCGGTGGCAGCAACGATTGGCGTCACAGCGCCACAACGGCCCGGGAAAACGACAGGATGCCCGGAACGGCAAATGCCGGGCTCTTCGGCCACCACAACAGGGTCGTGATGCACGGAGAACACGGTTGGTACGGTCGGGACGCCTGATATGTTAAGGGCAAACGGTCGGAGAGGCGGACGTGTTGCATGAAATGGAGAAGGCGTTGCCGGGTAGACCGGTGATCCTTATTGTGCGACGGCCGTTTTGCCCAAAGAAGCGGACGCTGGAAATGGTAATGGCCGGGCCTTTTGGCGTGAGGAAACGAGGAACGGCAAATGCATAGGAGGATTGGCAAGAGATGACCAAGCCGGAGCGGGAATCCATCGAATACGACGTGGCGATCGTTGGGGCCGGTCCTGCCGGACTGTCAGCGGCCATCCGGCTGAAGCAGGTGAATCCGGACCTGGAGGTGGTGGTCCTGGAGAAGGGCTCCGAGGTTGGCGCCCACACGCTGTCGGGGGCAGTTCTCGACCCGGCGGGTCTGGACCAGTTGATTCCAGACTGGAAGGCAAAAGGGGCTCCCCTCGACGTCCCGGTCACCCGCGACCGGTTCCTGGTTCTCGGCGAGGCCGGGTCGATCCGCATCCCCAATACCCCGATGCCGCCACTGCTGAGCAATCACGGCAACTACATCGTGTCGATGGGTAACCTCTGCCGGTGGCTGGCCGGTGAAGCCGAAGCGCTTGGCGTCGAGATTTTCGCCGGGATGGCGTGCTCGGAACTGCTGTTCGGCGACGATGGCGAGCTCGCCGGTGTCGTCGCCGGAGAGTTTGGACTGCAGAAGGACGGAACCCCGGGTCCCAACCATGAACCGGGGATGGAGGTCCGTGGGCGCTACGTTTTCCTGGCGGAGGGAGTCCGCGGCTCCCTGTCGAAACAGGCCATTGCCCGGTTCGGGCTGGCGGAGGACTGCGATGTCCCGAAATTTGGTATCGGGATGAAGGAAATCTGGGAGATCGACCCCGAGAAACACCGGCAAGGTACGGTCGTCCACACGATGGGATGGCCGCTTGCGGGAAGGGCCGGTGGTGGGTCCTTCATCTACCACGCCGCCGATCACCAGCTGTTCATCGGATTCGTCGTGCACCTGAACTACAAGAATCCCCATCTCTACCCCTACATGGAGTTTCAGCAGTTCAAGCACCACCCGGAAATCCGTCCCCTCCTCGAGGGCGGCAAGCGGATCGCCTATGGTGCGCGGGCCATCACCGAGGGTGGCTGGCAGTCAATTCCCAAGTCGGTCTTTCCCGGGGGGGCCCTGCTCGGCTGTTCCGCGGGCCTCGTCAACGTTCCGAGAATCAAGGGAAACCACAACGCCATGCTCTCCGGGATCGCCGCCGCCGAGGCGGCGGCGGACGCCATCGCGTCCGGCCGGTCCGGCGATGAACTCACTGCCTATGACCGGAGTCTTCGGACCGGTCCGATCGCCCGCGACCTGAAACCGGTCCGGAATGTCAAACCGCTCTGGTCACGATACGGACTCGTCGCATCCCTTGCCCTCGGCGGATTGGATATGTGGGTTGCCAGTCTGACCGGATGGAATCCCCTGGGCACGCTCAGGCACGGGCGGTCCGACGCCGCCTCGACCGGCAATGCGTCAGAACACCGCCCGATCGACTATCCGAGACCTGACGGAGTCATCAGTTTCGACCGCCTGACCAGTGTCAGCTATTCGGGCACCAATCACGAGGAAGACCAACCATGCCACTTGCGGCTCCGGGATCCGGATGTGCCGATCCGTGTCAACCTTCCCCGATTTGCGGAGCCCGCGGAACGTTATTGCCCGGCCGGTGTCTATGAAGTGGTTCAGGATCCGGAAAGCGCGGAACCGCGATTCCAGATCAATGCCCAGAACTGCGTGCACTGCAAGACCTGCGACATCAAGGACCCCAGCCAGAACATCGACTGGGCAACACCTCAGGGAGGCGAAGGCCCGAACTACCCGAACATGTGACACCATGGCCGACCGGTCGTTCTCCGCCGCCGGCGCGGCGTCGGAGATTGCCAATTCATGGTCCGGGCGATAGCGTGATCGGAGCCTGTTTTACGGAAATCTGCCTTGACTTGCTCAAAGACATCCCGCGCTCTTGTCCTCGGCCTTGGTTTTGCGGCCGCGGTCTCCGTGGTGTGGCTGCCGGCGGGTTCGGCCCTTGGTGCGGACGACGGAGGCACCGGGGAGTCCGGGGCCGTGGGTGTCGCAAGTGCGATCCTGAATGGACGGCACGCGATCCACATCGCAGACTTTACGACAGCCAGCGGCATCCTCGACGAGCTGATGACGTCCGGTCATGTCATGCCGGAAATCCTGACCGACGCGCTCATGGCCCGTGTCGGCATCGGCGACATGGACAGCGCTTTCGAGATCGCCGGGCAACTGGAGGCGCGGGGAGTAGCCGACTGGCTGGCAAACCTGTGCCTTTTTGTCGGTGCCGTCGGGGCGGGTGACTTCTATCAGGCGGCGAAACATCTGGATGCGTATTCCGAAACGATCCGCCTGGAGAATCTGATCTGGTCCCCGTCACTCGCGATGACCCGCGACGAAGTCGTCTGGTCCGAACGAAACAGGCGGACACTCGAGCTCGTGCTCGGAATTGCCGAAGGCTTGCTTCGGGGATGGACCGACCTCGGCAAAGGGCGGATGACGCTGGCCATTGACAGCTTCGATTCCCTTGGTCGTGAACAGGACGAAACCGAACCGGATGCAGAGGTTGCAGAGCCCGTTGAATTGACAGTTGCACAGGTCATCGGGCTCTACCACAAGATGTTGGCGCTGGCGCATGTCGGCGATTTTGAAGCGGCCGAGGCCATTGGCAACCGGATCGCGGAGCATGACGACTTCATGCTGAACCGCGGTGCCACCGAGGCCTGGGCGCAAATACTCCTGCAGACGGACCAGGTCGGGCCGGCGCTGTCGATGCTGGATCGGATTCTGGGTGCCCGCCCGAACCCGAAGCTCTCCGCGTTTCGGGACCGGATCGAAGCCGGGGAACTGCCGGACTTCGACTTCGTGACCAGTGCCGGTGACGGCATTGCCGAGGTGATGTACCTGGTCGCGGAAAACTTTCCGAGCCGGTCGTCGGAGCGGGTCCGGCTGGCGCACGCCAGGATGGCCACCCACCTGAACGGCCAATTCAGTGATGCCATCCTGGCGACGGCCGAGATACTGCTGAATCTCGAGCAGTTCGATCTCGCGGAAGCGGCCTTTGACCGGGTTGATGCCGCGGACCCCCGGTTTATCGATGCCGAGATCGGCCGCTCGGACACCTTGTTCGAGTCTGGCGATGTCGACGGGGCCATTGCCGTCCTTCGGACACTGGCCCGATCGCATCCGGATGTCTTCCGCGTTCATACGTCTCTCGGCGATGCGCTTCGCTACTCGGAACGGTATGACGAAGCCAGCGCCGCCTATGACAGGGCCGTCGAGCTGACCGTGGCTCCGGGACGCAGCAGCTGGTTCCTGTTCTATGCCCGCGGGATCACTCACGAGAGGGCCGACCGGTGGGACGAAGCGGAAGCCGATTTCCGTTTCGCCCTTTCGCTGTCTCCGGACGAACCCCTGGTCCTGAACTATCTGGGATATTCGCTGATCGAAAAAGGCATCAAGATGGACGAAGCGCGGTCGATGATCGAGGAAGCCGTGAGTCAGCGTCCGAACGAGGGATACATCGTCGACAGCCTCGGTTGGGTTCTCTACCGCCAGGGCGAGTTCGAAGATGCAGTCATCGTCCTTGAACGGGCGGTGGCGCTCTCTCCCGCCGAGCCGGTCATCAACGACCATCTCGGCGACGCGTACTGGATGGTCGGCCGTCGCCGGGAAGCGGAGATCCAGTGGAAGCGGTCCCTGTCTCTCGAACCTGAGGTCGAGGACGCCGAACGCATACGGCGAAAGTTGGCGTTTGGACTCGACTCGGTCCTCGAGGAGGAGACGTCGGTCGTTGAGTCCGCCAGCGACGATCCGTGAACGGGCTCCTGCCAAGATCAACCTTTCGCTTCACGTAATTGGCCGGCGAGGCGACGGATACCACCTTCTCGACAGTCTGGTCGCCTTCGCCGACGTCGGCGACAGTCTTCAGATATTCCCGGCCGATCGCCTGTCCCTCTCGATCTCTGGTCCCTTCGCCGAAGGACTTCGCGGACAGGAGGCCGACAATCTCGTGATGCGGGCGGCGCGATGGTTCGCCGGCGAGGCAAACGGACGAATTCATCTCACGAAGTCGCTTCCGGTGGCGGCCGGGTTGGGTGGCGGGTCCGCGGATGCCGCAGCCACCATCCGGGGCTTGGCCCGGCACCTGAATCATCCCCTGCCGATGCCGGAAGCCACACTCGGTCTGGGGGCCGATGTCCCCGTGTGCCTCCGCCCGGCTCCGGCGCGGATTCTTGGCGTAGGAGACTCGATGCAGGCCGTACACTGTCTTCCACCCCTGCCGGTAACGTTGGTGAATCCGTCTGTTCCGATGCCGACTGCGCGGGTCTTCGAGGCGGGTCCGCGGATTCGCGCCAACGGCGGTCCGGGGCCGTTGCCGAGCGGGACGATGACCGTCGATGACGCTGTACGGTGGCTGTCCCGTCTGGCGAACGATCTTGAACCGGTGGCCATGCGACTGGAGCCGTCGATTCTGGAAGTCGCCGACGCACTGAGGTCGGCTGGTGCCGGTCTGGCCCGGATGACCGGGTCGGGCGCAACCTGTTTCGGGATCTTCAGGAGTCGGGCGGCGGCACGGGCTGCCGCCTCGATGATTCGGACGTCCCGGCCGAACTGGTGGGTTCGGCCGACAATCCTCAATACCGCGGAGTGACTGCGAACCGGGTGCGTCGTCCGGGCCGGGCGAATCGCTCAGGTCAGGCGGGAGACGGTGTCTTTTGCCAGATCGGCGAGCAACGCACGAAGGCCGACGGGGGATTCCGGAACCGCGCCAAGTGACGAATGCGCGACATCCGACCACCGGCGTGCGTCCTGACGTGACGACTCCAGCGCTCCGTGCCGGTCGAATAGCCGCATGGCCACTTCGAGGTCATCCTCACGCTGGTCACCAAGTTCGATGACCCTTGTCCAGAAGGCCCTCTCCTCGATCCCGGCATGAGCGGCCGCCTTGATGACCGGCAGGGTCAGCTTGCTGGCGCGGAAGTCGTCGCCCGGGTTCTTTTTCAGGATCTCGGCGGACCCGGTGTAGTCGAGAATGTCGTCGGTGATCTGAAAACTCATTCCGAAGGCATCGCCGAAGTCGCGAAGACCGGCAATCACCGGCTCCGGGGCGCCGGCGACCACCGCGCCCACTTCCGTGGCAGCGGAAAAAAGGGCCGCCGTCTTGCCGCGGATGACCTTGAGATAGGTCGGCTCGTCGGTTGCGAGGCTGCGGCTGGCGGTCAACTGGAGCACCTCGCCCTCGGCAATGGTGGCAGCTGCGTCCGCAATGATTCCGAGGATTCTGAGCGATTCGGACTCGACCATGAGCTGGAAGGACCGCGAGAACAGATAGTCGCCGACCAGCACGGATGACTTGTTGTCCCAGAGCCGGTTGGCGGTCGGCCGGCCCCGGCGGCGCAGGCTTTCGTCAACCACATCGTCGTGCAGAAGGGTTGCCGTATGAATCAACTCGACAGTCGCCGCCAGTCCGATATGAGCGTCGCCCGCATAGCCGCAAAGCCTGGCAGCGGCGAGGGTGAGGAGCGGCCTCAGTCGCTTCCCGCCAGCGTCGATGACGTGGGTGGCGACCTCTCCCACGCGACGAGCATGTTCAGACTCCATTCGGGACCGGATGACCCGGTCAACGGCGGCCAGATCGTCGGCCAGGATCGCCGTCAGGCGATTGACCGGATCTGCGTCCGCTGTCGGCACTAACTGAACCATGGCTGGCGTCGGGTCCGTTCTGCCTCGCTGCCCCGGGGATCCGGTCGTCTCGACAAGACCCGAAACCAACCGCTATTGATCGCGTATGCGGGAACTCTTGCGCACAAACGATCCGACTGTCGTCGCCTTTTCGGAGGCATTGTTGTCGGCGGAGGGTATAGAATGCTTCACCATGGACGTCCACATGAGTGTTCTGGAGGGATCCATAGGCATCATGCCGCGCCGGATCATGGTGAGCGACAGGGACTATTTCATGGCCCGCGCGATTCTTCGTGACAATGATGTCGATGTCGGTGACTGATGGCCGCCGCCGAGGCGACCACGGTTGATGCGTTTCTCGGCGGTCGGTTGACGATCCGCCAGCCCGCCCGTGGCTACCGGGCGTCGACCGATGCCGTATTCCTTGCGGCCGCGGTTCCGGCACGGTCCGGCGACTCGGTTCTCGACCTTGGTGCCGGAACGGGCGTTGTCAGCCTGTGCCTCGGCTGGCGGGTTCCGGGGCTCGACCTTCATGCCCTCGAACTCCAGCCTGAGTACGCCGCGCTCGCCCGGGAGAATGCCGAACGGAACGGCATTTCCCTCAGCGTCGTCTCCGGTGACGTCGGGGCCATGCCGCGGAGTCTGACGGGACGGGTCTTTGACCACGTGATCACCAACCCGCCGTATTTCCTGGCGGGGTCGGCACCCCCACCGGGGAATGTCGGCAAGAGAACGGCCCTCGCGGAGTCGGTGCCACTCGAAGACTGGCTTGCGGCAGGGCTTCGGCGGTTGAGACCAGGCGGAATCCTCACCCTGATCCACCGCGCCGAACGCTTTGGAGCCTTGGTCGCCACCCTTGGCGGTCGGGCCGGAGGCGCCCGTGCGGGAAGCCTCAGCCTGTTGCCGGTCTGCCCGCGTGCGAACCGCCCGGCCGGCCGGTTTCTGCTTGCGTGCCGGAAGGGATCGAAATCTCCGGACCGCCTGCTCCCCCCGCTTGTGGTTCACCTGGGCGATCGGCACGAACGGGATGGCGATTCCCACACGCCGGAAGCTCGCCGGGTTCTCCGGGACGGCGAGGCGCTGGACCTCTGATCCGGCACCGGGGCGCCGTGTGAATCCCGATTCGCCTCAACCGCTCGACAGGACGGCACCGACGGAACGGGACGGCCCGGACAGGGAAAGGCTTTCAAGGGGTCTGAAGTCATTCAGTCCCGACGGGACCGCGATCGTTCCGGATCCCTCAGGCTCAGGGCGGGGCGAGCCAGGAATCGAAGCGCGCCTTGATCCGGTCATAGAGGCTTGCGTACCACTCGGTGTCCTTCGGGATCGCGGTTTCGAAGTTTGCCGGGCTGGTCGGCAAGTGGGGGCGCATGTCCACGCCTGTCTGTGCATGCGTTGACACGAGCTTCATCGACGACCGTCGAGCGGGTCCGTAGGGGATGTACTTTGCCTGGTCCGCAAGAGGATGTGTGCCGGTAGCAAATCGGATGAACCCCAGAACCTCGTCGAGATTCGGCGTTCCCTTGGGAATCCCCCACGCACCGAGTTCGTAGATCTGGGCGTCCCAGATGATCTCGACGGGATGTCCGTGAATGACCGCGGCGTCAAACGCCCGCCCGTTGTAAAGGGACGCCATCACGACCTCTCCGGATGTGAGCAATTCCAGCGGTTCGTCCACCGAGGTCCACCAGTGAACGTGATCCCGGATGGCGTCGAGCCTCTCGAATGCCAACCGGAGGCCCCGCTCGGTGCTCAACAACTGGTAGACATCTTCGCGGGGCACTCCGTATGACCGGAGCGCCCATTCGAGATTCGCTTCCGGGAGTCGTTGCAGTGCCCGCTTTCCGGGAAACTGCCGCAGGTCGAAAATATCCCCAATCTGTGTCGGCCGGTTCCCGGGAAAGGCGTCGCGGTTGTAGGCGGTCACCATGGCGAAAATGATCGGTGATACTGCACACTCGGTCAGTGCGCCGTCGACGAAGTCCTGGTCGGCAGGAGTGCCATCGGGCGCGGGCAGAAGAATCGCGTGGTCGATCCGCTCGAGCAGGCCCAGTTTGCAGGCCGCACGGTTGTCGGCCATGGTCATGTCGACAAGATCCCATGTGGGCGCACGACCCGCCATGTGCTTGCGAAGCTCGGCGATCCCTCCGCCGTAGAGATCGGTCTTGACGTGGATGCCTGTTTCCTGCGTGAACGGCTCAAAATACGCTTTCTCCTGACTGTGCTGGTAGGGACCGCCCCATGTCGCCACCGTGATGGTCCGGCCGGGGGATTCGGCAGTGGCATGGTCGATCATTCCGGCGATCCCCAGCGACACGATGCCAAGCCCTACGGAACGGACAACGGTTCGAATCAGGTCTTGAAGCTTGAGTTCCATGGTCATTGCCTTGGATCAGGCGCCCGCGTTTTCCTCGCGGCGAATGTCGTTCATCGTATCCAGGTAAGCCTTCACGATGCTGGCCTCGTACACCACGCCCAGCATGCGGCCGTGTCCATCGTCGTCGAGCACCGGGATGCTCTCGCCGACGAAATCGCCCATTTGCGCCATCGCCGCCCAGACGGTGGTCCCTGCGGTCAGGATCAGGGCTTCGGGCTTTGCGAGACAGGCGACGGTAACACCGGTTCCGGTTTCGTTGCGTTCCTTCGTGGTCATGAGGTCGTCGAGTTTCACGGTGCCGAGATAGACCCCGTCAGCGTCTACCACGTAGCCTTCGTGACTTCGCGCCTCAAGCAGGCGCGACATCGCCGCGTCGAGCGATGCGTCCGGTGCCAATTCCGTGTGGTCCCGGGTGATGTAGTTCTCGATGAGACGGCGATCGAGCATGACCTTTTCGCGGCCTGCGGTGAGATCGAAGCCTCGCATGTGAAGTTGGACGTCGAACAGGGAACGGCCAAAGGCCCGGTAGGAAACCAGATTCGAGAAGACGACGCTGACCATCGCGGCGGTCGCCAGATCATAGTTTCGCGTCAGTTCGAACACGATCAGGATCGTGGTCAGCGGTGCCCCGATCACGGCGCTCGTTACTGCGACCATGCCGCAAATCGCATAGATGCCGATATCGGAGCGCAGATCGCCCAGTATCAGTTCGGCACCGTTTCCGGCCAGCGCACCGAACAGGATACCGATGAGAAGCGCGGGGCTGAACACTCCGCCCGCGAAGCCGAACCCGATGCAGAGAGCCGTCGCGAGAATCTTGGCGACCAGGAGGAATGCCAGCTCCCCGGGGGCAAACGCATGATCTATGACCGCGAAACGCAAGGTTTCCTTGCCGATCCCGAGAATGTCGGGCAGCCAGATTGCAGCCAGTCCCAGCCCGGCGCCGGCCAGCATCGGCTTTAGTGCATTCGCGCAAGGAATCGTTCGGGCGATCCGGTTCGCGAAGAGGATCGCCCGCATATAGAACACGGCGACGAACGCGCCGACAGCCCCGATGAGAATGAACCCAAGGAACTCCGGCGCGAAGTTCACGCTGATCGCGTCCAACCGGAACAGCGGCGGTCGTTCGAAAACGACGTTGGCCATGACATGGCCCATTGTTGCGGCGACGGTAATCGGCGCAAAGGCGCGAAGGGAGTAGTGCCGGAGGATCACTTCATGGGCGAAGACAATCCCCGCGATCGGGGCATTGAACGCGGTTGAGATCGCGGCGGCGACGCCGCAACCCACCCCGACCGTCGCCATCCAGCGGCTGTCTCGGTTGACGCGGGCAACCAGGGACCCGAGCGTGGCCCCGACATGCGCGAGGGGACCGTACTGTCCCACGGACGCCCCGGCTCCAAGAGACACAACGCTGGCCACGGCTGAAAGGAAACCGGTCCGGACCGGAATGCGGCCGTCCATTTCCTGGACGGACTGGATGATGTCCGGTGGGCCATGGGACCGTCGCTCGGGAATGGAATTGTGGATGAGGCCGACAACGAGCCCGCCGGCCGCCGGTACGCAGACGGTCGCGATCAGGAGCAACCGCTTGTCTTCCATCATGAATCGGCTCCGCGGTGTGATCAGGAGCCATTCGTTCAGGACGGCAACCAGTTCCACGAACCCGATTGCGGCTAGTGACGCCAGGGCACCGGCCGCGATCCCGAGAGCGGCGATCGAGACAATCCGGCCCGCGGAGTTTACCCCCGCCCGCATGGGCATTCGCGATCGGTTGTTGGCATGGGGCGGGACCCCGGCAGCCTAGGATCGAGTATGCTCGGCGTCCTGCGGACACGTATGATGCGGATCCGGTTTGACAGGGATCCTCAAGGCGGCGCCTAGGACGAGAGCATTCGACAATTGTCGCAGCACTCCCGCAGTGTCAACGGGTAGGGGGCAAGGCGCGCGGTGGTGTCATCGGTCGTAGGGCCGGCGGCGCTGGTGCCGCGCCGCTTTGTGCCGCCCCCGGTTCGACAGGTGAGATTCGCCCGGCCGTATTCGCGACGGAGTTGAGCGACGTCAGACGGATCCGCGGCTCGCCATGACAGGAGGCGGTCGTAACAAGTCGTCGCCCGAAGCGGCCCGGTGGCCTTGATGAAGAATTGCCTGACCATTAAACGGATGCTGCGGGTACGGGACGCCGGTTCCGTTAACCGTGCCTTGGTGCCCGTGGAACCTTTGTCGCAACAAGGGGACGATGGCCCGTGTCCGAAATCCAAGTCGAGACCCGGACCGAATCCGACGCATCCCGGGCAGGGAACGCCCCGGACAGCATCCCGAAACTTCTGGCAAGAAACGCCGCCAGCCGGCCTTCGGCACCAGCTTACCGGGAAAAGGAATTCGGCATCTGGCAAAGCTGGAACTGGGCGGAGGTCGCCGAAGAGGTGAATGCACTCGCGCTCGGACTCCTCGACCTCGGGCTTGTCGCAGGCGATCACGTGGCCATCATCGGTCGAAATCGGCCACGGCTCTACATGGCCATGGTGGCCGTTCAGTCAGTCGGGGCGGTTCCGGTTCCCGTCTATCAGGATGCGGTTGCCGACGAGATGACGTACGTGCTTTCGCACTGCTCGGCACGCTTCGCGTTTGCCGGTGACCAGGAACAGGTCGACAAGGTCCTGGAAGCGGGCGACTCGCTGCCGTCACTGGAACAGGTCGTCTTTCTCGATCCCCGAGGAATGCGGAAGTACGACCGGACGCGCCTCCATGACTATCGTGAACTCCAGGACCGGGGCCGGGCAAACGGCGAGGCAGCTCGTGCGGAACTGGAGGACCGTATCAATGGTCAGGGCGAAAGCGACACCTGCGTCATGCTCTACACCTCAGGCACGACCGGCCGGCCGAAGGGTGTGGTCCTGTCGAACCGGAACATTATCGAGAGTTCCCGGAACGCTTGCGAATTCGACGGTGTCGGAGCCGGGGATTCCGTACTCGCCTATCTGCCAATGGCCTGGGTTGGGGACTTCATCTTTTCCGTCGGCCAAGCCTACTGGTCCGGATTCTGCGTGGCTTGCCCGGAAAGCGAATCAACCCTGAATCAGGACCTTCGGGAAATCGGTCCAAGCTACTACTTCGCGCCCCCACGAATCTTCGAACAGATGCTCACAAGTGTCATGATCCGTATGGAGGACGCCGGACGATTCAAGCGGCGGATGTTCCGGCACTTCATGGACCTGGCCCGGCGCGTGGGCGCCGACCGCCTTGACGGCAAGCCGCTGTCCGGTATCGACCGGTTCCGCTACCGGCTGGGTGAACTCTTCGTCTACGGGCCCTTGAAGAACACGCTCGGCCTGTCGCGGATCCGGATCGGCTATACAGCCGGCGAGGCGATAGGACCTGAGATTTTCACGTTTTACCGCTCGCTTGGCATCAATCTGAAGCAACTCTACGGCCAGACCGAAGCCAGTGTTTTCATCACGCAGCAGCCGGACCGGGAGGTGAGAGCGGACACGGTGGGCGTTCCGTCGCCTGGTGTGGAAATCAAGATCGATGATGCGGGAGAGGTTCATTACCGCTCCCCGGGAGCTTTCGTCGAATATTTTCGCAACCCGGAGAGCACCCGCGAGACCAAGAGGGAAGGGGGCTGGGTGGCCACCGGGGACGCCGGGGTCCTCGAGGCCGGTACCGGACATCTGAAGATCATCGACCGGGCCAAGGATGTGGGCAAAACTGCCGACGGCCAGCTGTTCGCGCCGAAGTACGTCGAGAACAAACTGAAATTCTTTCCGAACATTCTCGAAGTCGTCGTGTTTGGCGCCGGCCGCGACGTGTGCACAGCCTTGATCAACATCGATCTGACGGCCGTCGGAAACTGGGCGGAACGCAACAACATCCCCTATGCGTCCTACCAGGAACTTGCCGCCCATCCCGAGGTGTACGGGATGGTCGAGAGGCATATCGAGGAAGTCAACGAGTCTCTCGGTCGGGACCCTTCACTGGCGGGTTGCCGGATTCACAGGTTTCTCATCCTGCACAAGGAACTTGACGCCGACGACGGCGAATTGACGCGAACCCGCAAGGTCCGCCGACGGATTATCGAGGAAAAGTACGGACCGCTGATCACGGCGCTCTATGACGGGTCGCGCGAAGTGTTCGCCGAGACCGAGGTCACCTATGAGGACGGCCGCAAGGGCACGATTTCGGCTATCCTGGAGATCCGCGATGTCCGGTTGGCCGGTGAGGATTCCGGACTCCGGAGAGCGGCATGATCCGGAACGGCCGATCCTTCGATGGTCGCGTGGACGCGCCGGCGGATTCCGGTGCCGGAACGGGTCGTGCGGCCGAGACGCCGGGGACCTCTGGCGCAGTGGTGATGGAACTCCGTGGCATTACTCTTCGCTTCGGTGGGGTGACCGCGATCCGGGAAACAACGTTCGACATCCAGGAAGGGGAGATTCGGGCAATTATCGGCCCGAATGGCGCCGGCAAGTCGTCGGTGCTGAATGTCATCAACGGATTCTACCATCCGCAGGAGGGCGAGATCTGGTACCAGGGTCGGCAGCGCGGCGTACTCAAGCCCCATCAGATCGCCCATCAGGGAATTGCGAGGACATTCCAGAATATCGCGCTGTTCCGGGGCATGACCACGCTTGACAACATCATGACCGGTCGTCTGACCCGGATGAAGTCCGGGATCTTCCGGCAGCTGGCCTGGTGGGGACCTGCGGAACGGGAAGAGACGGAGCACAGGGAAGCGGTGGAGCAGATCATCGACTTTCTCGAGATCCAGGCGATTCGCAAGACACCGGTGGGGCGGTTGCCGTACGGGCTGCAGAAACGCGTTGAACTCGGTCGGGCGCTGGCTGCGGAGCCGTCGCTCCTGCTGCTCGACGAGCCGATGGCGGGGATGAACGTCGAGGAAAAAGAGGACATGTCGAGGTTCATCCTCGACGTGAACGACGAATTCGGTACGACGATCGCGCTCATCGAACATGACATGGGTGTCGTCATGGACCTCGCGGATCGGGTTGTGGTCATGGACTACGGGCGGAAGATCGGCGACGGAACGCCGGACGATGTCCGGAGCAATGAAGCGGTCATCAACGCCTATCTCGGAGTCGCCCATGACTGAACCGACGGTAACCTCGACGGATCCCGTCCGGGGACCCGGTTGCGCGGATTGCGATGGAATACCCGGGACGAGAGGGAACCAAGGCCGGTGCCCGGAAGCAACGGCACGGGCTTTCAGACAGGAGCACTGACAAATGTCACCGGGGTTCTTTTACGGAATCGAGGTCGTCCTGAACGGGCTGATGACCGGCGTGATGTACTCGCTGGTGGCGCTCGGATTCGTGCTGATCTTCAAGGCGTCGGGCATCTTCAACTATGCCCAGGGCGTGATGGCTTTGTTTGCGGCGCTGACGCTGGTCGGTTTCCAGGACGGGCAGATCCCCTTTTCTCACCTGATCAATGCTGTCTTTGGCACCAAGATCCACCACTTCGGCTGGCATTTGCCGGCTATCCTCGCGGTCCTTTTTGCCCTGGGCGTGATGATTCTCTTTGCCTGGCTCGTCGAAAAACTGATCCTCAAGCACCTCGTCAACCAGGAACCGATCATTCTTTTCATGGCGACAATCGGCTTGGCTTATTTCATGGAGGGATTCGGTGATTTGATGTGGGGCGCCGACATCAAGACACTCGATGTCGGCATGCCGCAAGGCGGCAATCTGTGGATTGAGGAATCGACCGCCTTTCTTGGCGGTGAGGACTTCTACGGCTTCTATCTGGATAATCTGGACATCTGGGCGAGTGTCGTTGCTCTTGTGCTGGTGGTCAGCCTGGTCCTGTTGTCGCAATACACCAAAATCGGACGGGCGCTCCGGGCAGTGGCCGACGACCACCAGGCGGCCCTGTCGGTCGGAATCTCGCTTCGCGTGATCTGGGTCATCGTCTGGTCGGTTGCCGGCTTCGTCGCGCTGGTCGCCGGGATCATGTGGGGCTCCAAGTCGGGCGTCCAGTTCTCGCTCTCGCTGATCGCTCTCAAGGCTTTGCCGGTCCTGATGCTTGGCGGATTCACCTCGATTCCCGGCGCCATCATCGGTGGATTGATCATCGGAGTCGGTGAGAAACTCTTCGAATTCCTGCTGGGCGCGCCCTTTCTCGGCGGTGCCACAGAAAACTGGTTCGCCTACATGCTGGCGCTGGTCTTCCTGGTCTTCCGTCCCCAAGGCCTCTTCGGCGAGAAGATCATCGAGAGGGTTTGACCATGCTTTACCGGGAAGTGGGCGACTTCAAAGCCTCCTATGCCGCCGATCAGGCGACCTTCTCGATCGCCTTCGACCGCTGGTTTTATCACGGCATCCTCGCGTTCGCGATTCTTGTGGTGCCGTTTCTGATCAATGACTACTGGGCGAATGCGGTCATTCTGCCATTTCTGATCTACTCGATCGCAGCCATCGGTCTCAACATCCTGACCGGATATTGCGGACAGGTGTCGCTGGGCACCGGTGGCTTCATGGCCGTCGGTGCCTATGCCTGCTACAAGCTGATGACGGCCTTCCCCGAGCTGAACATCTTTTTCTGTGTGCTCCTCTCCGGGGGCGTCACCGCTCTTGTCGGGGCCGTTTTCGGGCTGCCATCGCTACGGATCAAGGGATTCTATCTCGCCGTCGCCACCCTAGCAGCGCAGTTCTTCCTGGTCTGGCTGTTCAACAAGGTCGCCTGGTTCTACAACTATTCGGCGTCGGGCCAGATCAATGCACCGGAACGGACGGTCTTCGGATTCGAGGTCACCGGCCCGGAAGCGATGCCGTGGTCAGCCTATCTGTTCTGCCTGGTTTTCGTCATCGGCCTCGCCTGGGCGGCCCGCAACATGACCCGGGGCAGCAACGGCCGGCGTTGGATGGCCATCCGGGACATGGATATCGCCGCCGAGATCATCGGGGTGAATCCGCTCGGTGCCAAACTCGGTGCATTCGCGGTCAGTTCTTTCTATGTCGGTGTCGCCGGAGCCCTTTTCTTCAGCGTCTATCTCGGTGCTGTCGAAGTCACGGAAGCGTTCGGAATCCAGAAGTCCTTCATCGTCCTGTTCATGATCATCATTGGCGGTCTCGGTTCGATCTTCGGAAGCTTCGCCGGAGCGGCCTTCATGGTGCTGCTCCCGGTTCTCCTGAAGAACATCATGGTCGGCAAGCTGGGCTGGGCTACCGATCTCGCTGCCCATTTCGAATTCGCCATCGTCGGAGCGCTGATCGTGTTCTTTTTGGTGGTTGAACCGCACGGCCTTGCCATGCTGTGGAGAATCATTAAGGAAAAGCTACGTCTCTGGCCTTTCCCGCACTAGCCACGGGACCCACGGGCAGGAGGGTGCATGAGCCCAAGGCCGCGCGACGGCCTACAGGAGCCCTTCGGTGTTGCGGTCGCGGCGGGCCGGATCCAGCCTTGCCCGACCGGCAGGACAATGTTGTCAATTCAGCAGGAGGAAATCACATGAGACCGACTAGACTGTTAACTGCCGCGGTGGCCGTGGCGCTCGCCGCCGGGTCGGCCCCGGCCGCCGAACTGGTGTTCCCGTCGCTCAGCTACAGGACCGGTGCGTACGCGCCGAACGGGATTCCGTTCGCGGATGGCTATGCGGACTATTTCACCCTGGTCAACGAACGCGATGGCGGAATCGGCGGCATCAAGATTCGGGTGGCCGGAATGCGAGACCGGTTACAACACCGAAAAGGGCGTCGAATGCTACGAAGCGACCAAGGGTGAGGGGGCGTTGGTCTATCAGCCGCTGTCGACCGGGATGACCTATCAGCTGATTCCGAAGGCCACGGCCGACGGCATTCCGATTCACTCCATGGGCTACGGCCGGACCTCGGCTGCCAATGGCCGCATCTTCAGCCACATCTTCAACTATCCTGCGAACTATTGGGATGGGGCCAGCCACGCCGTCAACCACGTCCTCGATCTCAACGACGGCAACATCGAGGGTATGTCGATCACCCTGCTCTATCACAACTCCGCCTACGGGAAGGAGCCGATCCGAACCCTGCAGGAGTTGTCCAAGACGTACGGCTACGAACTGACCCTTCTTCCGGTTGACCATCCCGGACAGGAACAGAAGTCGCACTGGCTCCAGATCCGCCGCGAGAAACCCGACTATGTGTTGATGTGGGGCTGGGGCGTGATGAACCAGGTTGCGATCCAGGAAGCGGCCAACATCCGCTATCCGATGAAAAATTTCATTGGCGTCTGGTGGTCGGGGTCGGAGAACGACACGTTGCCGGCCGGCGAGGCGGCCCATGGCTACAAGGCGTTGGCCATGCACAACACCGGGACCGACTTTCCGGTGTATGACGACCTGCAGACCTATGTCATTGACAAGGGTCTGGCCGCAGGCGCTGGCGATCAGATCGGACGGGTGCTTTACAACCGGGGTTTCTATGCCGCCATGCTTGCGGTTGAAGCGGCCAAGACGGCCCAGGCAATCCATGGCGTTGCCGAGATCGACGCGGCGATGATGCGCGATGGCATGGAAGCACTCGTCATGGACGCGGAGAAGATGGAGTCACTCGGAATGCCGAATTTCGGCCCGAGTTTCGCTGTATCCTGCGAGAACCATGGGGGCCCGGGGCTTGGCGCCGTGCAGCAATGGGACGCCCACAACAAGACGTGGACTCTGATCACCGACTTCGAGCCTTCGGACAAGGACGTCGTCAATGCGCTGATCGCCGAAGATTCGGCCAAATACGCAGCAGAGAACAACATCAGTGAACGCTGCAACTGATCGTGGACAGGGCAGCGGGCGGTCCCTGACGGACCCCCGCCGCCCGTTCCGGTGATCCGGCCCATTCATGTCCAGTCCAGCTGTCGCATCGAATCAGTCGGATCCGCCGGTCCGGGCTGGCCAGGAAGGCTCGACGGGCACCCTGGCCAATCTCCTCGAGGTCAACAACATCGAGGTGATCTACAACCATGTCATCCTGGTTCTGAAGGGGATCAGCCTGTCCCTGCCTGAGGGCGGGATCACCACATTGCTCGGGGGCAACGGGGCCGGCAAGACGACAACGCTGAAAGCTGTGTCCAATCTATTGCATTCCGAACGCGGCGAAGTGACCAAAGGTTCGATTTCTTATCGCGGGGAATCCATCACCCATCTCAACCCGTCGGAACTCGTCCGACGGGGCGTGATCCAGGTCATGGAAGGCCGCCGCTGCTTCGAACATCTGACCGTCGAGGAAAACCTTCTGATTGGCGCCTATACCCGCCGCGATGGGCGACGTGCCGTCCAGACCGATCTCGATATGGTCTATCATTACTTCCCGAGGCTCAAGGATCGTCGGCGGAGCCAGGCCGGCTATATATCGGGCGGAGAACAACAGATGTGCGCCCTCGGACGGGCGCTGATGTCGAAGCCGGAGACTGTCCTCCTGGACGAACCGTCCATGGGCCTTGCACCGCAGCTCGTGGAAGAGATCTTCTGTATCGTCCGGGATCTCAACGAGAAGGAGGGGGTTTCCTTCCTTCTCGCCGAACAGAACACCAACGTCGCGCTTCGGTTTGCCGGGTACGGCTATATCCTGGAGAACGGACGCGTGGTCATGGACGGCCCCGCTGCTGATCTGCGAGAAAACCCGGATGTGAAGGAATTCTACCTCGGCATGTCGGAGCAGGGGCGGAGGAGCTATCGGGACGTGCGCTCCTACCGCCGTCGCAAACGGTGGCTGAGTTGACGTTCGGGCGAAGGTTGTCCGGACCGGAACTCGCCCGGATGCCCGGACAGTCGATTGCAGAATCCAGTCTCGATCGCCGCCGATACCCGGGGATGTCGGGAGTCCGGAACCGGTGACGACGGCGGCCGGATCCATCCTCGATCCACTCGAGACACGGACGCCGGATCAGCGCGCAGCCGACCTGGCCCACGATCTGCCGGAACTGATCGCCCATGCGAAAACCAGGACCGTGGCCTACAGGGAAAGTCTCCGGGAGATCGAACCGGCATCGATTACGTCCAGGGAAGCCCTGGCGGAGTTGCCGGTCACGCGAAAATCCGATCTCATTTCCGGCCAGCGCCCGGGTCAACCGCTCGGTGGATTCTCGCCTCGGCCCACGAACCGGCTGGAGCTCGTTTTCCAGTCGCCCGGTCCCATCTATGAGCCGGGAAGCAGAACGGGGGACTGGTGGCGGATCGGCCGGTTTCTCAGGGCCTGCGGAATCGGTCCGGACGACATCGTCCTGAACTGCATGTCCTATCATCTGACGCCGGCCGGGATGATGATCGAGTCGGCGGCGGCAAAGATCGGCGCCACCGTCGTTCCGGCCGGAACGGGCCAGAGTGAACTGCAGGCCCGTGCGGCCGCCTGCATCGGGGTCACCGCCTATGCCGGAACGCCGGACTTCCTGAAGGTCATTCTGGAAACGGGCGATGCTCTCGGGCTTGACCTCTCCGGAATTCGTCGAGCCGCGGTCGGCGGCGGCGCCCTGTTTCCGAGTCTTCGGGACGCCTACGCGGAACGGGGAATCCTCTGTCTGCAGTTCTACGGAACGGCAGATCTCGGAAATGTCGCCTACGAAAGCCCGGCCATGGAGGGGCTGATCGTTGACGAAGGGGTGGTGGTCGAGATCGTGACCCCCGGAACCGGTCAACCGGTCGCCGACGGTGATGTCGGCGAGGTCGTCGTGACGACCCTGAATCGCGACTACCCGCTGATCCGGTTCGCGACCGGCGACCTGTCATCGGTCTTGCCCGGCATGAGTCCCTGCGGTCGGACCAACATGCGGATCACCGGCTGGAAAGGGCGCGCCGACCAGACAGCCAAGGTCCGTGGTATGTTCATTCGCCCCGAACAGGTGGCGCAGTTTGTAGACCGGCATCCGGACGTGATCCGGGCGCGGCTGGAGATCGGACGCAGTGGCGAGCAGGACACGTTGGATGTCCGCGTCGAAACGGCCGACGGGACGGTGGATGAATCCGCTGTGTCGGAGTCGGTGCGGCAGATCTTCAGGGTGCGGGGGCGGATTCGGGCGCATGCCCGGGGCGGCCTTCCGAATGACGGGAAGGTCATCGACGACCGGAGGCGCTACGACGACGGCTGACCTCCGAGCGCCGAAGATCCGGGACCTTCATGGCGCGTCACCGAAATGCCGGTGGAATTCCCGGCACGCTCCGAGTTCGGCCATCAGCCTGTCGACCGTCTCGTCCGGGGGTTCGACGTTGGGCGGAAGCGTTCGCGCCCAGGCGGAATCCCGTTTCAGCCTCGCGAGCACCGCCTTGGTGCCGGAGACGGTGTGGCAACCGGCGATGATCGAGCGGATGCGAAAAATCTCCGCGTCGAGCCGGGCCCGGACTTCCAGGTCCGTTGCCGTCAGGCGATCTGCGACCACCGGAGCCGAGACATTGGTGGTTGCCGAAATGCATCCCCAACCGCCGGCATCAAGCGTCGCGGCGGCCAGCGTTTCGCTTCCGGAAAAGGCTTCGAATCCGTCAAAGGCGTCGATGAAGGTCCGCGTGTACTCGAAGTCGCCGCCGCTGTCCTTCATGCCGACGATGACGCCGGGGAATTCGGCCCGGAGCCTGGTGACCAGCGGCAGGGTGATCGGGACCATCGACATCTGCGGGATGTGATAGAGGAAGATCCTCGGTTTTCGCTCCGGGCGTTCCGATCGAATCCGTTCGATGACGCCTGCAAAAAAACGGAACAGCCCCTCCTCGTTGACTTCCTTGTAATAGAAGGGTGGGAGCATGAGCAGCTTGTCCGCGCCGGAATCAAGGGCACTCACCGACAGGCGAACCGCCTCGAGGAGCGATGGTGACCCGGTTCCGACGATGACCCGGTCCATGGGCAAGCCGGCGCCGTTCATGGCCTGGAGCAGTCGGATCCGGTCGTCCGGATGCAGCGAATTCGCCTCTCCGGTGGTCCCGAGAGGTGCCAGCCCGTCGCAGCCATTCTTGAGCAGCCACCGACAGTGGTCGAGAAATCTCGGAAGGTCCGGCGCGAAGGATGCGGTCACCGGGGTTGAGACGGCGGCATAGACCCCCTTCGGCGCCGATTGTCCTGTCATGGGCGTGTCTCCCCTATTTCGCCGTTGGCCGCCGACTCCCGGCGACTGCAGGCCGGAGTCGTTTCCGGCCGCGGCGCCTCACGCCGGTTGCCGTGTCCGTCGCGGGATTGCAAGCCATTCGCGTTATGCTATGCAGGAACCGACGAATAATGAGGGCGACATCGGCAAACAGTCCGGCCTCCCGGGCCGCAGCCGGAGCGACGAACGACGAGGCAAGTGTTGGCGTCCGCAGAAGTCACAGCGTTCTTTCATCAGGCGACGAATACGGTCTCCTACCTGGTCAAGGACCCCGGTTCCCGTTCGGCGGCCCTCATCGACAGTGTTCTCGACTTTGACTACGCCTCCGGGCGCACCTCGACGGAGGCAGCGGACGCGTTGATCTCGGCCGTTACATCCGGCGGTTTCGACCTCGAATGGATCCTCGAGAGCCATGTTCATGCCGACCATCTGTCGGCAGCCCCTTATATCCAGGAGCAACTGGGCGGGCGGATCGGGATCGGCGAAAAGGTCACCGTCGTCCAGGAGGTCTTCGGGAAGGTCTTCAACGAAGGCACACGTTTTCAGCGGGACGGGAGCCAGTTCGACCGGTTGTTCCGCGAAGGCGACCGTTTCCGGATCGGCGGGCTTGAGGGTCATGTTCTGGAAACGCCCGGCCACACGCCGGCCTGCCTGACCTACGTCATCAGTGACGCCGCCTTCGTCGGAGATACCATGTTTATGCCGGATTTCGGTTCAGCGCGCGCCGACTTCCCTGGAGGATCGGCAGGAGATCTCTTCGATTCGATCCAGAAGATCCTGACGTTGCCGGACGACACCCGGATTTTTGTCGGGCATGACTACAAGGCGCCGGGCCGGAGCGAATTCGCGTGGGAGACCACGGTCCGCGAGCAGAAAGACCGGAACGTGCATTTCGGCGGCGAACGCTCCCGGGACGCCTTCGTCAAGCTCCGGACAGAACGGGACCGGACGCTCGCCATGCCGGCACTGATCATCCCGTCGCTCCAGGTGAACATGCGCGCCGGCCAGATGCCGGAAAGTGACGATGACGGTCGGGTTTACCTGAAAGTTCCGGTCGACGGGCTATAGGCTGCATCCCGCCGCCGCCGGCTGAGATCTCGGATCACGATGAAAACCGTGGCATCGGCCGTCATGGGGTTTCACCCGGCGTTCGTCCATCCGGCCCGGCGACAACCGCAAAGAAGCAAATGTCCGGGTTCCAAGGGATTCCGGATTGGCAAGGGGTTGTGGGGATTACAGATCGGGAACGGTTCCGTCCGATAGTCCGAAAGGTGGGATGGGGTCCCAGGGACGGGCCTGATGGTTCCCTGCGAGTCAGCCTTGCCGCGCCTTGAAACGGCGCTGGATCTTGTTGATGACGTAGACGCGGCCCTTGCGTCGGACCACGCGACAGTCACGGTGCCGGGACTTGCTGGAACGCAGCGAATTCCTGACTTTCATCGTCTCTCTCCTGAACCGGCGGCGCCGTTCGATCCTGGCCTTGGGGATGATGGTGGGCGTAACTGGGATTGAACCAGTGACCCCTTCGATGTCAACGAAGTGCTCTCCCGCTGAGCTATACGCCCTGACCCTTCGCTGATTCCGGTTCCTGATCCCGGATCCGCGAATAGCGGGATTGTATAGGCAGGCGGGAAGCGGGATTCAAGCGATTCGATCTGCCGGCCGCCCATTTCCGGTTCATCTTCGACCGGGTGGCGACAGAGATCGTTCGGATCTCCAGTTGGATTGAACAGACGATTGCACTCTCTGACGACGGTTTGGCGCGAAGTTTTTAGATCACCCACCCTTTCAATCCCCTGACCGGTCGCCGTTTCACGGCCGTTGAGACCCGGGTCTGCTGGGGAGAGCAACAGGTCTATTTCATCGACGAAGGGCGGATTGCAGCGCATGCCGATGAGCTGGACCAGCCTGGCGCCTCCGGACCCCTTCGTCGAGACGTCGGCGGGGCGTTCTCCCTTCCGGGTCCGTGACCTTCTGGCCCTGTCGGACCTTGTGGCTTCGCTGGAAGGGTGCGGGGGATGATTGTCAGGTCAATTATGCCTCAAACGTTTCGCGATTCCACACAATGACGGAACGAAGGCGGTTCGGCTGGAATCATCGTCCGAGCCATTGCCCGAATGCCTCATTTGTACCCTTTGCGTTTTCCAGAGTCGGCAAATGTCCGGCACCCGGGACTATCACCAATTGCGAATCCGGAATCAGGTCGCGCATCAACCGGTGATGTTCCGGAGGGCAGAGCCGATCGTCTTCGCCGCAGAGGACCAACGTCGGAACAGAAACCGACCGTAGTTTCACGCGTTGATCGGGTCGGTCTCGGAGCGCCGTCGACTGATCAATGAAAACGGCCGGGCCGAGCGCCTCGGCCATCGCCATGCAAAGGTCGAGAATTCGCCGGGTGCTAGCCGGGGTTCCCGCGAGGTAGTGCGGCTTAAGGTCATCGCGCAAGACGCCCCGCAGTTCACCATTCCGAACCTTTGTGATCAGCGCGTCGCGCATCGCCTTCCGTTCCGGACTGTCGGGAAGCGGGTTCGTGTCCATCAGGGCCAGGCGGGTGACGCGCCCCGGCGCCTGGCGAATGACTTCCATGGCCACGATCCCTCCCATTGACAGGCCGGCAAGCGCAAACCGGTGGGGAGCGTAACGGAGACATCGTTGCGCCAGGCCTGACACGCTCGTGTCGCCGACGGGAGGAACAACCATGACAGGGCGTTCGGCCGTGAATGCGGCGAGTTGCGGCGAAAACAGCCGTCCGTCGCACATCATGCCCGGAATGAGGACGAGTGGTTCCTTCATTGTCGTCACCCCGGGATGGTGTCATGCCGGGCGACTGCGCTTCCCGGGGAGTGTCCAGCCGCTCTGCGGATTCGCTGCCGGGCCCGCGGCGTTCTGCCACACCGGTTTTGGCCGGCGGCGGACTGACGATGAGGCTCCCGGGAACGGTCAACGGCCATTCCATTCCCGTGTCCGTGACCACTGTGGGGACCGCGATGCCGGACTGGCAGGGCCGACATGGTTCAGCTCGCGATCCGGACTCCGGACTGCGGATCGAACAGGTGAAGGTGATCGGCCATCAGGGAAATGCTGACGCAGTCGTCCTGGTCTTTCCGAAGATGCCGGTCGCCCCGGGCGATTACCCGCTGATGACCCCACTGGACAGTCAACAAAGTGGCTTCGCCTGTGTTCTCGAATGCATAGATGCGGACGTCAATGTCGCCCTGACCCTCCTCCGATACCCGTACGTCGTCGGGCCGCACGCCCAGGACCACCTCCTGCCGATCGGCGGAATCGACGGGGACCAGCCGGATTCCTCCGGAGGTCACGAACATCCCGTCTCGGATCGAGCCGGTAATCAGGTTCATGGGCGGCGAACCGATAAAGCCGGCCACAAACAGGTTCGCCGGGTTGTTGTAGATCTCGTCGGGCGTGCCGAGTTGCTGGATGATACCGCTTTTCATGACGGCGACGCGGTCCGCCAGGGTCATGGCCTCGATCTGGTCATGCGTGACGTAAATCGTCGTGATCATCAGTTCGCGGCTGAGGTGCTTGAGTTCGGCGCGCATGGTGACGCGGAGCTTGGCGTCAAGGTTCGACAGGGGCTCGTCCATCAGGAAGACCTTGGGGGTGCGAACGATGGCGCGGGCGAGCGCCACGCGTTGGCGCTGGCCCCCTGAAAGGGCCCGGGGCTTTCGGTCCAGGAACTGGGCCAGTTCCACTTTCGTCGCGGCAGCTTCGACGCGGTGACGGATCTCGGACCGGGGCGTTCCCCGAACCTTCAACGGATAGGCAATATTGTCGTAGACCGTCATGTGCGGATAGAGACCGTAGTTCTGGAAAACCATGGCTACGTCCCGGTCCTTGGGGAGATCGTCGTTGACCTGGCGGTCGCCGATCCAGATTTCGCCCCCGGTCGGTTCCTCCAGACCCGCTATCATTCGCATGGTCGTGGTCTTCCCGCATCCTGAAGGACCCAACAGGACGAGAAACTCCCGGTCCCGGATCTCGAGGGACTGGTTGTCCACGCCAACGAAATCGCCCCAGCGCTTGGTCAGGTTTCTGAGAACAACTTCGGCCATTACCGCACGGCCCCCATGGTCATGCCCTGCACGAAGTACCGACGGATGATGAGAGCGAGAACAAACATCGGCACCATGATGATGATGCCCGCCGCACTCAAGAGATTCCAGAGATCGCCTTCCTCCGCCTTGAACAGGGCCAGGCCGATGGGAAGTGTCACGGCGTTCTTGTTGGTCAGGATCAATGCGAACAGGAACTCGTTCCAGGCGATGATGAAACAGAAGATTCCCGCGGTGAGCAAACCTGGCGCGGCCATCGGCAGGACGATGTTGCGTATCACCTGCAGCCGGGAAGATCCGTCAACCATGGCCGCCTCCTCGGTATCGAGCGGGATGCCGTCGATGAAGCCCTTGATCATCCAGATCGCGAACGGCATCACGATCGAGAGGTTGACGAGAATGAGCCCGACCCGCGTGTCCAGGAGTCCCAGGTCCCGGAACATCACGAAGAACGGAAGGATGATCACCACTGCGGGAACGAATTGCGTGGCCAGGATCGTAACCAGCATGGTCGTTTCACCGGTTAACCGGAACCGACTGAAGGAATAGGCGGCCATGGTGGCGATCGGAATCGCCAGAAGGACCGTCACCAGGGCCACCAGTGTCGAGTTCATCAGCTTGTGACCGAGGGAATAGGGCGACTCGAAGACGGCCGGGAAATTCTTCAGTGTCGGCTTGAAGAACAGTTTCAGCTGGAAGACATCGATGTGGTTCTTGAAGGCGGCCATGAAGATCCAGATGATCGGCACCAGCATGACGAAGATGGCAATCAGGATCAGCAGGACCTGAACGCCGTTTGCCAGTTGTCGTTTGCGCCTTCCGGTCATCTGGTCACGGTCTCCGGAACACGAATCGTGCGTAGGCATAGGTCAGGAAGATCATCGGGATGACCATCAGCCAGGCGACGGAGGCTGCGTAGCCAATCTGTCCGTATTTCATGCCATTGAAATAGATGTAGTGGGACAGCGTCTGTGTGGCGGTCCCGGGACCGCCATTGGTCAGCATGAAGATCTGGTCGAAAGTCTTCAGACTGAAGATCGACTTCAGGATGACGACGACACCAAGGACCGGCGCCAGCTGCGGAAGCGTCACGTCGCGGAAGACCCGCCATCCGCTGGCCCCGTCAACCTGCGCGGCCTCGATCGTGTCCTGGGGAATGCTCGCGAGTCCTCCGATCAGCACCAGTGTCAAGAAGGGAATCCACCCCCAGACATCGGCCATCACGCAGACGGCAAAGGCCAGAACCGGGTCGGCGAGCCAGCTGACGTCGGCCAAGGGTGGGATCATCACGCCGAAAAAGGCGTCGAACAGCCCGAACTCCGGATTGAACATGAATCGGAACGAGACCCCGATCAAGGCTGGGCTCATGGCGAAGGGCAGGATCAGGAGGGCCTGCACGCCCGACCGGAACCGCCCACCCGGGGCCAGCAGCAGCGCGAGTCCCAGCGCCAGAATTGTTGTCAGCGCGACGGTCAGGACGGTGTAGATCGCCGTGACCGTGACCGAATTCCAGAATGCCGGTTCGTAGAGGAAGGCCCAGGCGAAGTTCTCGAACCCCAGGTACTGGTCCAGCGAGCCGGGCCGGTTCAGCCGGCCCACCGTGAATGACAGCCGAAGGCTTTCGATCAGTGGCCAGATCGCCGTTGCAAGGACGACGAGGACGGCGGGAAGGACCAACAGGTATTTGAGCGTTGCGTCACGCATGCCGATCAATGTCGGGGAAGATCTCACCCCGCCTTTCGGCGGGATGAGATCACGTGTCCCTGTCGCGCCCGGGAACTGGTCAGTTCACTAGAGGCGTCCGGCGCGGCGAAGGACCCGATTGGCCTGTTCGGCGGCATTCAGCATCAGTTGTCGGGTATCGCCTCCGGCGGCCGCTTCCGCGATGGCCGCCGACAGGAGGTCGCCCACCTCGGGCCATTCCGGAATCTGCGGCATGATGTCTGACTTCTTGAGGGAGTCCCAGGCCGCCATCTGGATGTTGTCGTTGGCGGCGTTCACCTCCGGGTCAGTGAGCGAGGAAATATGGGTCACGACATTGTTGACAATCCTCTGACCCTTGACCTCGCGAACCGTGGCATTTGCCTTGTCCATTGCGGGATTGGACAGCCACTTCATGAATTCCCAGGCTGCGTCCTTGTTCCGGGAATAGTCCGAAATCGCGAAGGGCATGGAAATGGCGTAGGTCTTCGTGGTGCCGGAATAGGATGGCATGCCGACAAACCCCACCTGATCCTTTGTCAGCGTCGAGGTCTCGGGGTTCAGGAAAGCCGAGTAGAACCACCACCAGCCGGGAATCATCGCCGATTTTCCCTGCATGAACGACTGGCGGGCGTCCTGCTCGACGAAGGCGACGGAATTCGGGTTGGCGACACCATGCTCGGTGAGCAGCCCGATGTAGTCCTCGGTCGCCGCCAGCGCCGCCTCGGTCGTCCATCCGGCCGAGCCATCCGCATTGAACACGTCCTCGCCCGCGCCCCACAGGAAATTCAGCCAGATGAAAAGGGCCTGGCGGTTCCCGTCATTGTTGAAATAGAGCGCGACCGGCGAAATGTCCTCATGCGCCCAGGATTCGCCCATGGCGGCGACCTCTTCCCAGGAGGTCGGCGGGTTCGGAATCAGGTCCTTGCGATAGAACAGCACCTGCGGGTGGGCTCGCAGCGGAAATCCAAGCGTCTTGCCCTCGAATTGCGCCGACCGGGCGAAGGCGGACGGGTACCGGTCCATCGAAATTCCGTCGCGCGCCATCAGATCGTCGATCGGCATCAGCCAATGGGCATTGGGGGGGCCCCAGCTGTCGAGGTAGTTGACCACATCGAAAGCTCCGTTGGCGGCGATACCTTCGGCGTTGATTTTCTCCTGCAGCGAGGCGAACGGGATGAAGGTCCATTCGGTTTCGATGCCGGTGAGTTCGGTGAACTCGTCTGCCCGCAGCATCAGCCCGTCAAACTGCGGAGTGACCACACTGAGAATATTCAGCGTCGTACCGCCATACGGCTTGCCAGCCATGAGGTCGTAAGGAAGGTCGTCTGCCATCATGGCCGACGGGGCGAGTACCACTGCCGCCGCCGCTGCGCCAGCCTTCAAGAACGTCCGTTTGTGCATGTTTATCTCCCTGACATGACATATTAATGAGGAGAGCATACCGGCGCCGGATTCCGCATTCAAGTTGCACCGGATCCGGTGGGACCCTGCTGCAATTCCGGATTTCGATCGCTTCGAAACGGCGCCCGTTCAGCGGATGGCATGGGTGGTTGACCGACAGTCCTCGCGCCGATTTGTCGTCGGCCGAAATCCCACTTTCAGTCAATGGCAAGAAACAGATCGATCAACCGTTGCCTGATGCAAGGCAGTGACCCACGCCCGTCAACATCCTGGTAGATCCCCTCGGAAATCAATCCTGGTTGGAGCCGGGCCGGTCCCGGGAGCGGGATTGGCATCATGACCCGACCAGGTGCGCGGCGTCGGTCGACCATGAAATCCAGAACACTTCACCGTGCGACGGCGCCAACAGGTCGAGTGCCTCTTCGTCCACCTGCGCCTTGATCGTGGAGCCGTCGGAGCCCTCGAAATAACAAAGAATGCTGGTTCCGGAGAACTCTTCAGAGAGGAATCGACCTTTGACAGATGGTCCTTCGCCGGGACGATCACGATTGGCGCTGACCCTGTCAGCGGCCACGGCCATTACGGCCGGGCCGAATGCGGTAACCGGTAACGGCAACGTCCCGAGTGGCGAGTGGAGAGAATTTCCGCGGGCCTCTCCCTCGAAGATGTTGTTCCGGCCGACGAACTCGGCGACAAACCGGGTGGCGGGCCGACGGTAGATTTCCCGCGGCGGTCCGATCTGCGCGATCTCGCCGTCCCCCATGATCACGACGCGGTCAGCCATGGAAAAGGCTTCGGACTGTGAGTGTGTGACGTAAACGAACGTGATTCCAAGTTCCCGCTGGAGGCTGGAAAGAACGCCCTGCATGCGGATCACCAGGTGTGCATCGAGTGCCGACAGCGGTTCGTCGAGAAGCAGCATTTCGGGTTCGGTCACCAACGACCTCGCCAGGGCGACGCGCTGTTTCTGTCCGCCGGACAACTGTTCGATCCCCCTGTCTCCGAAGTCCGACATCCCCAGGCGGTCGAGCCACTCCTTCGCTCTTGACGTGCGCTCCTCTTTGGCCACGCCGCGCATTTTCAGACCGAATTCGACATTCTCACGGACGTTCAGGAACGGGAATAGAGCCAGCGACTGCCAGACCATGGGCGTGTCGCGTTCATGGGCCGCGACCCCGTTCATGACCCGGCCGCCGATCGAGATCGTGCCTTCCGTGGGTTCCTCGAGGCCGGCCAGCATCCTCAGTGTCGTCGTCTTGCCGCATCCCGAAGGCCCCATCAATGCCACAAACTCCCCGCGGGTGATGCTGAGATCAAGCGACTTGACGGCCCAAACTTGACCGAATCTCTTCGAGACGCCCGTGAAACTGACAAGCGGGTTATCCATTTCTGTTCCGGCGCATGAAAATGGTCTGTGCTATGACAACGAGTGTCATCGATGTGATGAACACCACTGTTCCGATCGCGTTGATCTGGGGATCGACGTTTCCCTGCAGGATTTCCAGGATTGCCACCGGTACCGTGCGGTTGAGGCCCGAGACGAACCATGCGACCGCAAACTCGTCGAAGCTGACCGCGGCAGTCAGGCAGAAGGCGGAAATCAGGGCCGGGGCCGAAAACGGAAGGACAACATGCCGCATGGTGGCCCATTCGGACGCGCCGAGGTTCCATGCCGCTGCCTCGAGCGAAGGATCCATCTGGTGCAACCGCAGCCGGCATACAGCCATTGCGAAGGGGGATCCGAGAACGGTATGGGCCGCGATGATCCCGAACAGCGTTCCGGACAGGCCGATCTGACTCAACCAGGCGAGCATCGCCAGTCCCATGATGACCAGGGGTATCGTTGGCGGAAGGAGCGCAAGAGCCAGGTATGCGGCCTTGAACCGGAAACCATACCGGAAGTCGGTATACGCGGTGGAAAACCCGATGAATGTCGACATCGCCGCCGCAGTCAGCGAAACCGCGACCGAATTGCGGAATGCATCCCAGATCTTGTCGTCAGAAAAGGCCTTTGCGTACCATTCGAATGTGAAGCTGGCGAGAGGCAACGTCGGAAACCTGTCCGAGTTGAACGAAAACACGACGCTGGCTCCGATCGGAAGAAACACGAAGAAGAAAACCGCTGCCAAGTAGAGGCGGGATGCGAATGTCGCGATGCTCATCGTGTGCGTTTCCGGTACGCCGCACTGACAGCGGCGAAGGCGGTGCAAAACAAGGTGGCGATCATGATGAGCGCCACGACCGCCGCGCGTGGCCATTGCTGGCCGGACTTGGTCGTGTCGATGATGAGTATGGAAAGGGTCGGCGGCTTGGATCCGCCCAGATAAAACGGACTCACAAAGTCTCCGAACGTCAGGATGAAACAGAACACCGCCCCGATGATGAGTCCGACACGCGCGGAAGGCACGATGACCTGGACTATGGTCCTGAGGGGAGAACACCCGAGATTCCACGCCGCCTCGATCTGGTTGCGATCGACGCCGGAAAGGCTGAACGTCTGCAAGACGATCACGAGCGGCAGTGTCAGCGTCAGGTATCCAATCATTGCGCCGAATCCGGTATTGAGCATCGTGAACGGTCCCAGTCCGACCTGTCCTAGAACCGCGTTCACGACACCGTTTTCGGCGAGGATGACCTGCCACGCGTAGGCGCGCACGAGGTAGGACGTGAAGAAGGGAACAATCAGGAAAAACACGGCCCATCGGCGCACGGATTCGCTCACCTTGTAGGCGAGTGAATAGGATGCCGGAAATGCGATCAGGCTGATAACCAGGGCCGCCAGGGACGCCCGCCAAAGCGTGATCCAGTAGGCGTCCCAGAAAAACCCACGGCCGAGCATCTTCGACCAGTTCTTCAGTATGAAATCCGGCTCCATCCGGTAATTCTTGACGAGCCAGAAACTGATTGCCGCCATGAAAACGAGCGGCACGACGAAGAATGCCGCCTGCCAGATGAGCATCGGAAGACGCCACGTGAAGGCATATCGGCTGCTTGTCGCCATCGGCCGGGAACTGCCTTTCAAAAAGGTAGCCCCGGGGTCTACCCGGGGCTACCCGTGTCCACAATGCAGGACTCAGGCATTCTTGTATTCAGACCAGAAGTCGTTCCAATCCTCCAGACTTTGCTGGCGCGGAATGTCGCGGTAGTGAATCCGCCCTTCCCGCTTCAACCGGATCGGATCATTTGCGGCGCCCTCGATCAGGCCCGAACGTTTCGCCTCGTCGGGGTTGGCCTCCTGTATCGCCGCCCATCCCGACTTGGTTGGAGACAGGCCGGGATACGCGGCCATCTGGATCGATCGCACCTGCCCGGCCGGGGACAGCATGTACTGGATGAATTTCTTTGCAATCTCACCCTTTTCCGTCCCAATGCCGACGGAATAGCTCTCGGTCCACTGGATGCCTCCCTCTTCAGGAATGACGCTGTCGACCGGCGCACCGTCCTTTTGCAGGACGCCGGTGATCCAGTCGCCGATCCCGCACACCGCGTGCATCTCGCCGGTTTTCAACGACGAAAACGTCCCGCCGTAGTCGAAATACCCGCCGACCTGGGGTTTGAGCGACAGGGTCTTCTCCTGCACCGCCTCCCACGCCGCACCGTCAATGTCGAATGGCGAAGGATTGTCGTTGCCGTTGAGCAGGGACATCTGGCCGAGGTTCGGCAGGTGCCAGTCGAAGTGACCGACCTTGCCGGTCAGGCGGCTGTCCCAGAAGACATTGTAGCTCATCGCCTCATCGTGCGTGATGACATCGGTGTTGAACGAGACGCCGAGCAATCCGTAACGAACCATCACTGACCAGAGCTGATCGCCGATCCAGTGTCCGGGGAATTTCTGAAACTCGGGAAAAAAGTCATCGAACGGATAGTCGGCAGGATCAAGTTCCTGTATGTATCCCGCCGCGTTGAGTTGCTGGACGAACTCGGCGTCGGAGAGAATGATGTCGTAGGTTCCCGGAGGAGACTGCGCCATAAGCGCGAGCATGTTGTCCCCGCCCGCGTAGTACTTCGGCACGAATTTGACGTTGTTCTGTGCCTCGAACTCCTCAACGATGTCCGGCTCGGCATGACCGTACCACGCCAGCATGTTGATCTCGACGGGATCGGCAGCCCATGCCCGGTTCAACATGGGCGCAGCGAGAACGACTCCCGAGGCTCCGGCAGTCTTCAGCAGTGTCCTGCGGCTGACATTCTTGGCTGACTGATGGGACATTCTGTAACTCCTTTTCCAATTGCCGCGTTCACTCAAGTATTAAGAGTTGCGCGAGCATTTTGGAAATTTAGTCGGGAAATGCAGTCATTTAGAAAAATTATGACTTGAATGCCCGTCCGACGTGATCGATTTGCAGAATGATCCATTCCGTCAGAGCGTGAAGCGCCCGATCCTGCTGGAGATTCTTTCCGAAGATCCCGATTGTCAGGGGAGCAAGCGCCGGGAATCCCTCGTCCTCCCGGGCGATACGCATTCCCTCGGAGAACGTCGCCGGAGTGAGCGCCGTCGCGCCGATGTCAGCCCGCACGGCAGCCTGCAGCCCCTCGACGTTGGTCGCGACCAGGGCCGTTCTCCAACTGCGCCCGGCAGTGCGGAGCGCCAGTTTCATGCGTTCGACGTATTCGCAGGGGTCGGGGTGGCAGACGATCGAAAGGGGGGCGCCGACGTTGGACGAGTAGGATTCGGCGACGACCCAAAACGGCGTGACACTCAATTTTTCGATCAGGAACGGCGCATCCGGTTGAGGTGCGATCGCAACGGCAAGGTGGAGCTGATCGGCGTAAACCCTGTCCCGGAGCACGCTCGAGAGATTGCTCTCGACGTCCACCCGCACATCCGGGTTCTTGCTGACGAACTGCGCGACGGCCTCGAGAAGAAAGGCATTGGAGAAATCCGTCGGCAGGCCGACCTTCAGCCAGCCTGACATCGCTTCTCTGCTGAAGTGGTTCACGATTTCGTCGTTGATTCGCAGAATCTGGCGGGCACGGGCTCCGAGGGCCTGCCCGGCGTCGGTTACAGTGAGCCGCCGCGTATCTGACTTCAGCAGTTTTGCTTCCAACAGATCTTCAAGCCGTTTGACCTGAAGGCTGATTGCCGGTTGCGTCCGTCCGAGGACCCGGGCAGCCTTGGTATGGCTGCGGAGGTCGACCACGGTTACGAAGGTTCGAAGAAGGTCGGTCGGGATGTTCTTTGGCATGAGCTCGAATAATTGGCTTTAATGTGATTATTAACGTTATAAATTTCCTAAATCAATGCACGTGACCTAGTGTTGCGCGAGTCCAAGGCGCTGCGGGGAGGACCGGATGATCTGAGACCTGTCGGCGTGACCCGGCGGGCTCGACTTCCCTCCAGCAAAGACGCAGCCCGCCAGCCGGAAGCGCGTGCGGCACGGCTGACGGTAGCGGGCGCCGTGAAGCGCACACGGCAGGTGGTGAAAGCGATCGATTGAGCCCCGAAATGGTCAATGTTGGTGCCACAGTCGTCAAGACAGCAGGAGCAGTACGCGAAACACTGCTATTTGTGCGGTCGACCGGACGGGCCAGGGTCGAAAATTGTCGCAAAGTCACGGGATGGATCGGCAGGAAATCCGGAAGACACGTTCTCGTCCGTGTGTGAGCAGAGCGGGACGGGGAACGGCCGGTGTGACCAATAATGACCCTGGTTCGTCGCCGGTCCTGCAACTGCGACGGGAACGTGCGAGCGACGGCACAAACGAAGCAGGAGCCAACGGTACCAAGCAGCAAAACGAAATGCGTAAGGGATTCGAAATCGGGAATCGGAGCGCCTTGATAATACCAATGAAGTCGGGGAACCGCGACCTTCGGAACCCGATGAAAGGGCGCGCGGCGTAACATGGGCATAGCAGGGAGAGGGGAACACGCGAGGACATCGCGCTTCCAAGATTTGTCAACGAAATGATTCCGGATAACCGATCAGGTGATGCGATTCTGCCAAGCAAGGAGCCGGTTGCTCCAATGTGGGCACGTCCGGATCTCAGGGTGCAGTGGCACCGAAAGGCCACCTTCTACCCGATCACGAATTCATGTCGGGAATAGCGATGACGCGAGCGGAATTCCGTCGAATGTTCATGTGCCAGGGCCCGGTCATTACGCCGGTCATCCACGTCCTGGACCGCGATCAGGTGCTGAGAAACATCGGGGTTGCCGTGAAGGCGGGCGCTCCCGGCGTTTTCCTCATCAACCATGATTTCCCGGTCGGGGAGTTAATTCCGATCATCACGGACGTGCGAAAGTTCGTACCCGATGTCTGGATCGGTGTGAACTTCCTTGCGATGCCCGCGAAGAATGCGTTTCCGATTCTCGGGCGGCTGTATGCGGGCGACTGCCCCATTGATGCCTATTGGGCTGATGACGCACGCATCGATGAACGGGTCGAGCGCCAGATCGAGGCAGACATGACACGAAAGGTGTATTCCGTTTGCGGATGGAATGGCCTCTATTTCGGTGGCGTGGCTTTCAAGAAACAGCGCGAAGTCGGTCGCGAGGATTTCGAATGCGCTGCGCGATTGGCAGCGCCCTACATGGACGTGGTCACGACCTCTGGCGCCGCGACGGGCTGCGCCGCGGACACAAAAAAAGTCTCCGATTTTCGCAGAGGGCTTGGTGACCGGCCACTGGCTTTGGCATCGGGCGTGAACCCGGAAAACGTAACCGACTACACGGATCTGGTCGACTGCTTTCTGGTTGCAACCGGAATCAACTATGTGAGCGACTTCTACAATATCGATCCCGGTCGCCTTGATGAACTGATCGCAATCGCGTGCAGACACGGAGAAGAACATTGACCGAACAGAAAGGACCGCGGGGCGACCGGTGGTACCTGCCCCTCATGTCGCCAAACACGAAAGGGCCGCAGTTCGCCTGGTTGGACCCCACGTCAGTCTACATAAACGCTGCGGCCTATTGCGATCTCCTGGACGACCTCACGTCGGAACTCGACGGCGGTGAGATTGACGTGGTTGCCGGGATCGATGCGATGGGCTTCGTGCTGGCCGCCGCGATCGCGTCGCGGCTGAACAAAGGATTTCTCCCAATCAGGAAGGCTGGCAAGCTTTGCGTCGAAACCGATCAGGCGACGTTCACGAACTATTCCGGCCGGACGCAAGAACTCGAAATGCGAATTCCCGCATTTGATGCGGGCACTCAGGTGCTTATCGTCGACCAGTGGGTCGAGACTGGTGGTACAATGGACGGTGCGATCCGTCTTGTCGAACGGCAGGGGGGAACGATTGCCGGTCTGGTCGCAATCGCGATTGAGGAAAACGAAAAAACGGCCGCACTCCGGAAAGCATACCCTTGCGTTTCTGCCGTGTTGCCCGGAACCAGCTGGCAAAGGCAATGCGATCGCCAGAAACTGGACAGTTTTGCCTCTTACGCATGCGAAAGGACATTTCCGTCCGCAGGGCGGACATCGTCATGAAATAGTCGTGGCAGGCAAGGGTCAGGTACCGGGATTCCTGCAGGGATCGCGGAATTTCGAACAACGGTGAGGCGTGAGCCCATTGGGAGAATTCGCATGACCCACTTTGCCGACATCCTCGGTTACCGCCATGCGGGCGGGTTGCGCTGTCGCAGATCACGCGGCCGCGCTCGGCCAGTTGAAATGCGCCGTTTCCGATATGCTGCACCGAGCGAAAAAGACCGGGCAGGCGTGGGCGTTGCCGGAGGCGTTTTCGCCGGATGACCGGCGCCGGTTGCTGTTTCCGCCGCGACAGATCCGGTGACCGCACCGGCCGTGATCGGATTGGGCGGCGCTGGCGAAAGAGATGAAAGAACCTGCGGGCTTGTCGAGATTCCATGTTCACGCGCGATCTCCTGTGGCGGGAGTATCGTGCCGAAGCCCGGGCCTCGCTCGGGCCGGCGGGCAACGGATGTAGCCGGTACATGTGCCCTCACTCGGCCGACTCCGGATGGATCCGGATACGGTCGAGACGCATTTCGACCGGGAGTCGGATCTCTACGGTTCCGCGGAACTTGCCGGAATGTCGCTGCCGATCGAGGGCACGGACGGTTGATTGTGGCCGGGCCTGCGCGGACGTGACACCGCTGCCGCAGGAGCCAGTCGGCCGTAACCGGTTCGAATGCCGGGCAGGGAAGCTGTCGTCTGTCTCGATTCCGTAACCGATCACTATCGCAGGGCCCGCCCCTTGATGATGGCCTGATCCCCGAATCGCGCACGAATGGAGTCGGTCGCTCGCTCGGCCTGCGCCAGAGTCCGGACGTCCTCGTCCAGAACGTTCTCCCCTTCGTCGAAGGCGAAGGCGTCCTGCAGCCCGCTCATGCCGACACCGATCAAGCGGAAAGGCCCAAGGTGAATGACCTGGTCAAGTAGTGACCGGGATGTTCGGTAAACCTGGTTGGCGGACTGCGTCGGGCTGGCAAACCGTGTCTGCCGGGTGAGAAGTCGGTGGTTCGATCGTTTGACCTTGAGGAAGACGACCTTGCCCGCGAGTCCCTTGGCCTTCGCCCGGTCGGAAACTTTCTGGGAAAGCCGCCAGAGATAACCGTCGAGCCGACCGGGATCATCCGTGTCCTCGAAGAACGTGGTTTCGTTCGAGAGGCTCTTCGCTCGGGTTTGACCCAGCCGGTTGACGGATCGGCCGTCCTTGCCATGAGAGAGATTCCAGAGTCGTTCGCCCATGGCTCCGAACCGGTTGACGAGAGCCTCACGGCCTATTCTCTGCAGGTCGCGGAATGTGCGGATTCCCATCGCCGACAGAACCCGGTTGGTCGACTTTCCGACGCCCCAGATCAAGGTGACAGGTCGGTCGGCAAGGAAACGGACGGTCTCTTCCCGACCGATGACCGAGAACCCTTTCGGCTTGTCGAGATCCGAACCGATTTTGGCCAGGAACTTGTTGTGCGACAGTCCGATGGATACCGAGAGTCCGAGCGTGCCTTCGATCCGGGCGGCAAGCCGAGCCAGTTGAATGGCCGGGGGTTCGCCGTGCAGCCTCTCCGTCCCGGTCAGATCCAGAAAAGCCTCGTCCAGCGACAGTGGCTCCACGAACGGTGTCAGTTCCTCCATCATCCCGCGAATCTGTCGGGAAATCCGTGAATAGACGGTCATTCTCGGCCGGATCACCACGGCATCCGGACAAAGCCGCTTCGCCTGAAACATGGGCATGGCCGAATGAATGCCATGGGTCCTGGCGACATAACAGGCGGTCGACACGACACCGCGCCGGCCGCCGCCGACGATGACCGGGCGGTCACGAAGTTCCGGATGGTCTCGCTTTTCGACGCTGGCATAAAAGGCATCGCAGTCGATATGGGCGACGGAGAGGTCGAACAACTCGTCGTGACGGAGGACGCGGGGCGACCCGCAGGCCAGGCATCTTCGCTCCGCCGGTATCCGGCTCAGGCAGTCCCGGCAGACGCCCGACCGGGCGGACTCGGATTCGCTCCGGTTCATGACCTGGATCTCCGGATCGTCGACCGCCAATTGAACGGCGTGCGGACGGGCCGTTTTCGGGCTCCCCATCCGGCGGAATTCGGCCGGCTGGCGGGTCTGGCGGCGGGCCCGGAAACGGGTGTTGGCGCAAGAAAGGCGGTCATGCCCGTTTCGGGGTCATCGCGTCATCGTCCGGCGATCGAATCGAGAACCTGCCCTACGGCGGCCAGCGGATCGGGGGCCTGGATTACCGGACGGCCGACGACAATGTGACTGGCGCCTGCCTGGAACGCCGCTGCCGGCGTTGCCACGCGCTTCTGATCGTCTGTCGACGCACCGGCGAGTCGGATTCCGGGGGTTACGACGAGCTTTCCACGGGCGGTCGGCAGGGAGCGGATCATCGCTGCCTCACCGGCGGAGGCGACGACTCCGTCGGCGCCGGCTTCGAAAGCGCGCCGCGCTCGTTCGAGCACCAGCCGGTCCACAGGTCCTTCACGGATGAGGCACCGGTCGAGGTCGTTGCGGTCAACGGATGTGAGCAGAGTCACTGCAAGTATCCGGGTCTCGCTGCCGGCCCGCCGGACGCCCGTCAACGCGGCTTCGACGACATGCGGGTCGCCATGAACCGTCAGAAGCTCGGGCCCCAGACCCGCGATTCCAGCCACCGCCCGTTCGACCGTGGCCCCGATGTCAAAGAGCTTGAGATCCAGGAAAACGCGCTTTTTTCGGCGGTGCAGCACTCCAACAAGGGAGAGTCCGTTGCTGGCCAGAAGGCCGAGCCCGAGCTTGTAGACGGAAACGGACTCGTCCAGCCGGTCGGCCATCGCGATGGCGCGCTCGCTGTCGGGCAGGTCCAGCGCGACGATCAGGCGGTCGTCGGGCGCGCGAACGACCGTCGATGTTTCGGCGTCCGACACCCTTCCCGAGTCTCCCGTCGTTTTCGTATCTTGCCGCCCGATCCGGCCCCAGGGGGAATTCCGGCTTGCCCTTGTCGGGCCAGGAATCGACCCCATCTGTACGGTGAAGCCGGTTGACTTCAGCCGATGGATCGCCGCTCCCCAATGACGAACATAGCCGATCCACGGGCTGAAGGCACCATGGACACACCGTTCCGGTCGGCCGGAGCGGGAGACGGATGGAGACGGAACGGCATGGAATTGAAAAACTACACCGAACGGTCTCGGGGCGTCGTTCAGGCGGCCCAGTTGTTGGCGCTTGAACGGAACCACCAGAATTTTCTGCCCCAGCACCTGCTGGCAGCGCTCATGGACGACCAGGGGGCTCTCGCACCCAACCTGATCCGGCGCGCAGGCGGTGATACTGTGAGGGTTCAGGACGAAGTCGAACGGAGTCTTGCCCGGCAACCCGCCGTCACCGGTGGTGGCGAACGGATCTTCCTTGATTCGCAGACGCGGAAAGCGATGGCGGAGGCCGAAAAACGGGCCGGATCCGCAGGCGACAGCTACGTGTCCCTCGAATCGCTACTCCTGGGTCTGGCCACCGTGAAATCCGAGGCACGGGACGCCCTCGAAGCCGGCGGCGTTTCGGGAGAGGCCCTGGAGGCGGCGATTGCCGACATTCGCAAGGGCCGGACCGTGGACAGCGAAACCGCCGAAGACGGCTATGATGCGCTCAACCGATTTGCCCGCGATCTGATCGAGGCGGCTCGAAAGGGAAAGATCGATCCGATCATCGGCCGCGATGACGAGATTCGCCGGACCATGCAGGTGCTGACTCGGCGCACGAAGAACAACCCGGTGCTGATCGGCGAACCCGGTGTCGGAAAGACGGCCATTGCCGAGGGGCTGGCGCTTCGCATTGTCAATGGCGACGTCCCGGAGAGCCTCGCCGGGAAGCGACTCATGGCACTCGACATGGGGGCGCTCGTCGCCGGGGCCAAGTATCGCGGCGAATTCGAGGAGCGGATCAAGGCGGTTCTTTCCGAAGTGACGGCGAGTGACGGCGAGGTCATTCTGTTCATCGACGAAATGCATACGCTGGTCGGTGCGGGCAAGGCTGACGGCGCCATGGATGCATCGAATCTCCTCAAGCCGGCGCTGGCCCGGGGTGAGCTTCACTGTATCGGTGCCACCACCCTCGACGAATACCGCAAGCACGTCGAAAAGGACGCGGCGCTCGCACGGCGGTTCCAGCCGTTGCATGTGGATGAACCGACGGTCGAGGACACGATCTCCATCCTTCGCGGGATCAAGGAGAAATATGAACTTCACCACGGAATCCGGATTTCCGATTCGGCGCTGGTAAGCGCCGCGGCCATGGGCCATCGTTACATCTCCGACCGGTTCCTCCCGGACAAGGCCATCGATCTGATGGACGAGGCCGCAAGCCGGTTGCGCATGGAGGTGGACTCCAAGCCGGAAGAACTTGATGCCATTGACCGGGAACTTCTGCAAAAACAGATCGAAACGGAGGCGCTCAAGAAGGAGACGGATCCGGCATCCACGGACCGGCTCGGCCATCTGGAGCGGGAACTGGCCGAGCTGCAGGAACAGTCCCGGGAGCTGACATCTCGGTGGCAGGCCGAACGGGACAGCCTGGCGTCGGCCCGGGACCTCAAGGAACAACTCGATACGGCCCGGCTGGAATACGATTCTGCGCGTCGAGCGGGCGATCTGGCCAGGCTCGGGGAGCTGCAGTACGGGATCATCCCCGAGTTGGAGAAACAGTTGCGCGACGCCGAGGACGGCGGTTCCGGCCTGATGGTCGAGGAAGCGGTGCGGCCCGAACACATTGCGTCCGTCGTCGAGCGCTGGACGGGGATTCCGGTCGAGCGGTTGCTTGAAGGCGAACGCGAAAAACTCCTGCGCATGGAAGAGGTGCTGGGCAGGCGGGTCATTGGCCAGCGTGACGCCGTTTCCGCCGTCTCCAACGCAGTGCGGCGGGCCCGGGCTGGCCTGAACGATCCGAACCGGCCTATTGGTTCCTTCCTCTTCCTGGGGCCGACCGGAGTCGGCAAGACCGAACTCACGAAGGCGCTGGCCGAGTTCATCTTCGACAATGACCAGGCGATGGTGCGGATCGACATGTCGGAGTTCATGGAAAAACACTCGGTTGCGCGCCTGATTGGCGCGCCGCCCGGCTATGTCGGCTATGACGAAGGCGGTGTGCTGACCGAAGCAGTTCGCCGCCGGCCCTACCAGGTCATCCTGTTCGATGAGGTGGAGAAGGCACATCAGGATGTGTTCAATGTGCTTCTTCAGGTGCTTGATGACGGGATCCTGACCGACGGACACGGTCGTACAGTGGATTTCAAGCAGACTCTGGTGATCCTGACGTCGAATCTTGGCACCGAGGCGCTGAGCCGCCTGCCGGATGGTGCGGCCACGGGCGAGGCCCGAGCGCAGGTGATGGAGCAGGTCCGCGCCCATTTCCGACCCGAATTCCTCAACCGACTCGACGAGATCATCCTGTTCGATCGGCTCAGCCGGAGCGACATGGACGGCATCGTCGGGATCCAGATCGGCATGCTGGCTCGGCGCCTGGAAGGCCGAAAGCTGACCCTGCAGGTTGACGACCGGGCTCGGCGTTGGTTGGCGGAAAAGGGTTATGACCCGATCTATGGCGCGCGGCCACTCAAACGGGTCATCCAGAAAGAACTGCAGAACGCGCTCGCTGAACGGCTGCTCTCCGGAGAGATGCCCGACGGGTCCGAAATTGCCATTTCCTCCGACCAGTTCGGCATCATGATCAATGGCGAAAGCCGAGGTCTCGGCTCGGAACCCCCGTCGGCTGCGACTCTGCACTGATCGACCCGGGTGCAACGGGTCCACGAAAGGCGTCGCGGCCGACAGCCGCAATTGGGCAAACGGCCCGTCGGCGGCCCCTACAGCGGGGGCGCCGATCATGCTATGGAGCCATATGGTCAAGATCGTCACCCTGTTTCTGATTGCCCTCGTTGTTCTCGCCATCCTGGGTCGGCTCCGGATTCCTGGATTGGGCGACTGGCGGAAACGTGGACACCGGATAACTGCCATTCGCTGTGATCGTTGCGGTGCCTTTCTTCTCGGCGGTGAGCGTTGCAGCTGCCCCAAGAAGCGGCCGTGAGGCCAATACGGTGAGCGAAATCGGCCGCGCCGGCGCCTCGCGTTGCGCCGGCCGCGAGCGACGGCATCGGCGTTTGTGGGGCGGCGTCAGCCGTTCAAACGGGTCACCATGAATGCCAGGGCTGCCCTCGTCACAGGCGGTGCCCGCCGGCTCGGGCGGGCGATGGCGTTGCGGCTCGCCGACCGCGGTGCGGCCGTTGCCGTTCACTTCGCGACGAGCCGCAAAGCCGGGGCCGAAACCGTGGACCAAATTCGGGAAGCAGGCGGAGAGGCAGTGGCCGTCGAGGCCGACCTGCTTGACGAGGTGGCCTGCAGCCAACTTGTTGAGCGGGCGGCCGAATGCCTGGGCCGCCCGCTCGATGTCCTTGTGAACAACGCCTCGATCTTCGAGCACGACACCCTGGCCTCAGCGTCCGAAGACAGTTGGCAACGGCACATGATGTCGAATTTTCGCGCCCCGTTCATTCTCATACAGGGCTTCGCCCGCCAGGCGCCGGAACCGGTTCCGGTCCCCGAACGGCACGGGGAGCTGACCGCCAGGGCGACAATCATCAATCTGGTCGATCAGCGTGTCTTGAAACCGACGCCGCAATTCATGACCTATACCCTCGCCAAGCTGGGCCTTTGGAATCTGACAGGGCTGGCTGCCCGCGCCCTGGCGCCGGGAATTCGGGTCAACGCCATTGGGCCGGGTCCGACGCTCCAAGGGCATCGGCAAAGCGACGACCACTTCCGGAAACAGCGGGCGGCGACGCCGCTCGAACGCGGCGCCGGAGCCGAGGATGTCGTGACAGCAATGGATTTCCTGCTGGATTCTCCGTCAGTTACGGGCCAATTGATCTGTCCTGACGGTGGCCAGCACCTGGCTTGGCAGACGCCCGACGCTCTTGTCGGACGCGGCTGATGACCGAAGGCGATGGACTGCATGAGACTGGAAAAGACGGACGGGCGCAGGGTTGTCCACCGGACCCGGGACGGCCACCGCGTGAGCTGAATCCCCGAATCCCGCTTCCGGCCCGACCAAAAAATTTATGACAAATTTACAAAGGAGTACGGGTTTGCGTGAATTTGGGGTATATTTATCCAACACGCAGAAATTCAATGGATTTCACCAGTTGCGCGAGACTTGTCCAGAGATTTATCCACAGCCTGCCAACATGCCTTCGGTCAGCTGTCGTCACCATCCGGGCCCGTCGTGACTGAGTCACCCGAAGGCGGGGACCGGCCGGCGACCACGCGGACGATCTTCGAGGGGTCGCCCGAGAATCCGCCTGCGGGCATTCCCGCCAACCCCGCCGCGGATCTGGCCGATGAGACGGAAGGGACCGGCTCCGAATCGTTGGCCACGCCTTGCGGCCCAGCCCGGGCCGTGGACCCGGATCCGCCGAGTGTGTCATCGGCTTTGGCATCGCCACCGGCACCGGAAGCGTCCGCGACGTCCGGATCGACGGTATCGGTCGTTCAGGGATCCCCGAAGGGTCACGCGGTGATTCGCGGGTATCTCGATTCCCTGGACGGGAGTCCCGGTGTTTACCGGATGCTCGATCGCAAGGGTGCGGTTCTCTATGTTGGAAAGGCGCGCAATTTGCGCAAGCGTGTGGCGGCCTATGCCAAATCGTCTGGCCACAGCCCACGGATCGAGCGGATGGTCGCCGCGACCGCGTCAATGATGTTTCTGACCACCGGCAGCGAGACAGAGGCGCTGCTGCTCGAACAGAACCTGATCAAGCAGTTGAAACCCAGATACAATGTGTTGCTTCGCGACGACAAGAGTTTCCCGGGGATCGTAATCACGAGTTCGCATCGTTTTCCCCGGATCGCCAAGCACCGCGGCCGGAAGTCGCCTGGCGACGACCACTTTGGTCCGTTCGCATCTGCCGGTGCCGTAAACCGGACCTTGAACCAGCTTCAGAAGGCGTTCCTCCTCCGAAACTGTTCGGACAGCATGTTTTCCGCCCGAACCCGGCCTTGCCTTCAGTTTCAGATCGCCCGCTGCACGGCGCCCTGTGTCGGGCGCGTATCGGAGGCGGCGTATACGACCCAGGTAGGGGATGCGAAACGCTTCCTCTCCGGGCGGACACGCAGCGTGCAGAAATCCCTCGCCGAAGACATGAGGGTGGCCAGCGAGAACCTCGAGTTCGAACGGGCGGCGGCACTCAGGGACCGGATCCAGGCGCTCACCGCGACGCAGTTGTCACAGACCGTCAATCCGCGTTCGGTCCGAGACGCAGACGTGATCGCTCTCCATGGGGAAGGCGGACAGGCGTGCGTTCAGCTGTTCTTCATCCGCGCCCAGCAGAATTGGGGAAACCGGGCTTATTTCCCGCGTATGGGCGCCGGCGCTCCGGAGGCGGAAGCGCTCGAGGCCTTTGTCGGGCAGTTCTATGCCAACAAGACGCCGCCCGCCCGGCTCATCCTGTCGCATGACGTCGAGAATCCCGATCTTCTGGAAGATGCGCTCTCCCGGCGCCGCGGCCATCGGGTCCGGTTGCTGGTTCCCCGACGCGGCGAGAAACGGGAACTGGTGGCGACCGCGCTGCGAAACGCCCGGGAGGCGCTCGCGCTTCGGATGTCGGAGACCGCGGCGCAGGAAAAGCTCCTGGCGGGACTGGCTGACCGGCTTGGACTCGGTGGTGTCCCGGCGAGGATCGAGGTCTATGACAATTCCCACATTCAGGGGGCTCATGCGACCGGTGCCATGATCGTTGCCGATTCTGGCGGGTTCCGGAAATCCGACTACCGAAAATACACAATTGGGACCGATCGACTGGCCCCAGGTGACGACTACGCGATGATGCGCGAGGTTCTGACGCGGCGGTTTCGACGTCTCGCGACCGCGGGCCCCGCCGAGTCTGGCGAGACCGGGCCCGACCTGGTGATCATCGATGGCGGAGCCGGTCATGTCCGGGCCGCGGCCGAATCACTGGTGTCGACAGGTTTTCGGTCCGTGCCGGTGCTCGGAGTCTCAAAGGGTCCGGAACGCGATGCCGGCAGGGAGGTCCTGCACCGGTTGGGGTGTCCTCCGTTGGTTCTTGGACGGAACGACCCGGTGCTTTACCTGATCCAGCGACTGCGGGACGAGGCGCACAGATTTGCCATCGGCAGCCACCGCAGGAAACGGACGCGGGCCATCGGGGCTACGGCTCTCGACGAGGTGCCTGGGGTCGGTGCGGCCCGCAGGCGGGCACTTTTGGCCCATTTTGGCTCGGCAAAGGCGGTGGAACGGGCTGGATTGCAGGATCTGAAGGCGGTCGATGGCATATCGGACGCGCTGGCCCGATCCATCCACGACTTCTTTCACGACCGGCAGTGACGGCGAAGTTCCGGAAAAAGACATTCCGGGGATGGCGGGAGCGTCCACGACAGGCATGACAAGGATCGATGGATCCGGTAGAGGGATCGGCGGGCGGAGACTTGTCGGCGACTGGCACTGGATGTGTTTGAATCGATGCACTGGACCCTTCCCAATCTGCTGACAGTGGGTCGCCTGGTGGCGGCACCGACGGTGGCGGCCGTGTTTCTGGTGCTGCCTCGTCCGCTGGCCGACTGGATTGCCTTGACGGTCTTCGTCCTCTCGGCGCTCACCGATTTCCTCGATGGCTACCTGGCGCGACTTTGGAAGCAGGAGAGCCGTTTCGGTCGCATGCTCGATCCCATTGCCGACAAGGCCATGGTGGTGATTGCATTGACGGTGCTGACTGCGCTCACCGGGCTTGATATGCTGGTGACCGTTCCGGCAGTGGTTATCATGTTCCGGGAGATCCTGGTCTCGGGACTCCGCGAATTCATGGGTGACCGATCGAAGACGCTGGGTGTAACGGCGCTCGCGCGGTGGAAAACGACGGTCCAGATGGTGGCCATCGCCGTTTTTTTCCTGGCCACGGGATTGGAACAGGTTCCGGATGTCAACTTCGTGGCCAAGCCCGTCGGTCTCGTCCTGCTCTGGCTTGCGGCAGCGATAACCCTTGTGACCGGCTGGGACTATCTGACTCGGGCGCTTGAGGATTCGCCGGGCCCGAACGTGCAGCAATCTCCGCGGTCGGAGCCGCGGCCCCGGGAACCGGGTGTTGACGGTGGCGCCTGACACCCCGGCGCGAGGACCGATCCGGCTCCTGTACTTCGCCTGGATCCGGGAACGAATTGGCGTGCCGTCGGAGACTGTGGAAACCCGAGCCAGGGATGTGGCCGCGTTGATTCGGGAACTGGCCGGGCGCGACGACCGCTATGCGCTGGCGTTTTCGGATCTCGCAGCGGTGCGCGTTGCGGTGAATCAGCGGCTGGTGGAACTGGACGGGTCGCTTGAGGATGCCGAGGAGGTGGCGTTCTTTCCGCCGATGACCGGTGGGTGACCCGCCTCGATCTGTGGATCCGGAAGAGAGATGACGATGACGGTCCGATTGCAGATTGCGGACTTCGATCCATCCACCGAGACCGATGCGCTCATTCGAGGCCGTGATGACATCGGGGCGGTCGTCACCTTTACCGGTATCGTCCGGAACCGGGATGACGGATCCCTTCTCGCGCTGGAACTTGAGCACTACCCGGAAATGACCGAACGCGCCCTTGCCGCCATCGAGAGCGAGGCCCGTGCGCGGTGGAACCTGCGGGCCAGCCTCGTCCTGCACCGATACGGGCGGATACGCCCCGGAGAGAGAATCATGATGGTGGCCACCGCTTCCGGTCACCGGAAGGATGCCTTCGAGGCCGCAGAGTTCCTGATGGACTACCTGAAATCCCGGGCACCGTTCTGGAAAAAGGAGCACACGACGTCGGGAAGCCAGTGGGTCGAGGCCCGGGACGCGGATGAAGATGCCCTGGGGCGCTGGACCTGAACCCCAAGCGGCGGTGAACCGACTTCAGCCGGTGGGTTCCGGGCTGCTCAACTGACGAAAATACTCCGCTTCCCGCCGGGCCTGTCCGAGTTCGTCCAGTGCAGCCTCCAGATTCGCCTCGGCCTGCCGCAATTGACTGGCCGCGGCCGCCTCAAGGGATTCCAGTTGTTCCAGCGCTTCGTCTCGGGCCTGCTCGGCGTCGTAGAGCTGGTGATGCAGGTCCGCGTTCTCCGAATCGTCGGATTTCGTGGCGGCATATCGGATGGTGAGCCAACACGCGATCCACCCGACGGCAAAGGTCATCAGGAGAGCAATCCCGATAACCAGTGTCAGTCCAAGGGCGGTCATGATCACTCCGAGCCTGTCGTACCCGGCGTTTCTCCGGAGGCCGTCTCCAGTTCCGGACCAGTCGCCGCCTCGGATCCGTTCTCCGTCAGGAGCTTGAAGGCAATGCGGCGGTTCTTCTGTCGTCCTTCGCTGGTCGAATTGTCGGCGATCGGGTTCTCCTCGCCGAATCCTCGGGCCACGAATCCGGTGGTCACCACGCGGCGTTCGATCAGGGCACCGATCACCGCTTCGGCCCGGTTCAGCGAGAGCGCCTGATTCATGTCGGGTTTCCCCCAGCTGTCGGTATAACCTTGGACTTCGAAACGGGCGTCCGGACATTGGACCAGGATTTCGGCGATGGAATCGATTACCCGGGCGCTGTTGTCCTCGATGGCCAGAGACGACGGAGGGAATGTGATCTGCCGGGCGGTCAGGATGTTGACAATCTCGTTTTCGCACGCCTCGGGTGACAGTCCGGAGGGTGGTTCCGGCGCTGCGATGACCTTCGCCCTCCCCGGCACGAAATCAACTGCGATCTCGGCTTCTCCCCATTCGCGCGCCCGGGATTCGAGCAGCCGGGAAACACGTGCGGCGGAATCCGGGGCGTTTCCCACGCCGCGGACAGAGATGAACTCCGGGGCGACGGTGAGCACGCCGTTGCGCAAGAACGACAGGGCCTCAAGTCCGGAAAAAACGGCGACCGGCCAGCCAATGGGGAGATCGCCACCCAATTCTGTCCGGTCGTGGACCTGTTCCGATCCGAACACGGCCCGGGCATAGGTCTCGACCATTTCCCTCGATCGGTCATCGGGTACCGAACCCTCGAGCTGGACGAGGCCCTCGGGACTGAGGGTTACCAGAACACTGCCATGCTGGGCATCCCCTTCGGCGACGACAGTGTCGCTGTCCGAGGGTGACGTCACCTGCAGGAAAAACAGGTCCGGGAGGCGCTCTTCCAGGGCCAGGCTGACGCGGTCGATAACTGCGGGTAAGTCTTCGGCATCGGCGATGCTGCCGCCCGTCCCTGGGGTCCCGCCGGGACGGGCTCCGGCACGAAGGTGTATGTCCGTGCCGGTGATGTTCAAGAACCCGCTCCCGATTTCGGTGAGCGCATCCAGGCTGCTGGCGATCACCCCGGCCCAGTCCGGGTGCGGAGACCCGAGTGCGATCATGCAATCGAACGAAACCAGTGTTCCGGCGGCCCGGGCCGCTTCGCGAATCCGGTCGACGTCCCCGTCGTCCTCAGCCGTGCATTTGTCGACCGTCAGGATCCCGCCGAGTCGTTCGGCGCGGAACCGAAACGCTTCGACGACCGGTCTCGGCGCCCGGATGTCCAGCATGACCTCGATTCGGTCCGGTTGCGCTTCACGGAGCCGGACAGCCGTCTGTGTCTTTGCCTCGGTTGAGTCGACGGCAGCGATGATCGTCACCTGATCCGGCTTCACGGTCACCGAGGAACGAGGAAGCCAGGCCAGGCTGCCGAGCCCGTAGGCCAATGCCGCGGCCCAGGTCTCCATCCGGTCTTTGTCGTTGTCGAGACGGCCGCCAGTAGCGGGTCCCGAAATCAGATCTGTGATCTGCGCGGTCTCGATGGAATCGCGAACCGTCCGGAGGATGTGATGGCGCCGATCCGCGCTGTCGACCTGCCCGGCGAGCGCGATCTGGTTGCCTTCACGCAACGCCAGAAGGGTCAGGCGCGGAGAGTCGGCCGGATCCAGTCCCCGAGGATTGCCGGATCCGGAAGCAGCATTGAGGACGGGTGCGATGACGCTTTCGTCAACGATCCGGTCGGGCGAAACCGATGCGGTAATGATGCCGACGAGAGATTCCCGTGCGGCCGGGCTTGGAGCTTCGCCGGTGATTCGGACGAGCATCCCGTCCGCCTCCACCGCGGCCCATGTCCCGCCGGCTGCCCGAACGTAGGGGGCCAGGGATTCCCCTGTGGCCCTCTCGAATTCGTCAACGGCAAATGTGGCAAATCCAAAGGACGCGGCCCCGGCCAGCAGGAAGACGAGACCAGTGATGGCTGGGGGACCAAGCCGGGGTGCGGAAAGACGGCGGTTCATCTGGATAGAAGTCATTGCCGATTTGACGGCAAAGTTCAACCTGCGCCGCTGTATCCTCCGGTTTTCCGCACTTCAGACGGTTGCTGTCAGGGGAGATTCCGGGACCGCCCCGATCGGGGTGGCGGCGGGATTGACGAACAGGAACCGGGTTGGTCAGGGGTCTGGTTGCCAGGTCGGGAATCCCGACCTCTCGACGATTACAGAACGGCGGCGGCGACAAACAGTCCGACCGGAATCAGTCCGGCGTTCCGGTTGGACTGGAACAGGCGCAAGCAGACTTCCGGGCTGTCGATATCGAGCCGCCAAAGCTGGCGGCCAAGGTGGACGGCGAATCCGGCGACGCCGAATGTGGCCAGGATCCGGGTGGCGGTGTCCGCTTCCGGAGACAGGGCCTGTGTCACGGCCAGGGCCATCAACCCGACGGTTGCCGTTCCGAACCCGACGAGCCAAGTCTTTGTCCGTCGGCCGAAGAGCAGGGCAGTGGACCGGTTGCCGGCCGGGACATCGTCGCTCCGATCCTGATGGGCGTAGATCGTATCGTAGAAGAGTGTCCAGCAGATGCCGGCACCGTAGAGCAGGGCGGGTGGCGTCGACAGGCTGCCGGCGTGAGCGGCCCAGCCCAGGAGAGCCCCCCAGTTGAAGGCGATCCCCAGAAAGACCTGCGGCCACCAGGTAAACCGCTTGGCAAAGGGGTAGACGGCGGCGGGAATCAATGCTGCCAGGCAGAGCCACCGGGCGAAGGGATTGAAGAGGAGCAGGATCGTGGCGGCGGCGAGGGTCTGCGCCCCCATCCAGACGACCGCTCGGGTAACCGAAACGTCTCCGGCGGGAATCGGCCGGGTGCGGGTGCGGGCGACCTGAGCATCCAGGTGACGATCGGAAATGTCGTTCCAGGTACAGCCGGCGCCGCGCATGAGGAGAGCGCCGACGGCGAACCCGATTGCCAACAACCCGTCTTGAAGGCTCACGCCGCCGGGGTCTGCGAGACCGGCCAGCAGGAGACCCCACCAACAGGGGATCAACAATAGCCATGTTCCGATCGGGCGGTCGATTCGCGACAACCGCAGAAATGGCCTGGACCAGCCCGGACTGAACCGGTCCACCCAGTTCCCGGGGGGTGCGTCCGGGATCCGTCCCCCGGCATCGCCAGAAACCGGGGCCGGAACCGCCGGAGGCACTTTGGTCGAGCCCGACTCCGGGCCTGAACCGGGCCTGGATTCGGACGCTGGAGGATCAGGGGTCTTGGTCATCAGGTTTACGCGCCGGAACTCCGGCGTTCACGCCGGGGAGGGATGCGCGCCCTTCCGTTTGACACTGGCCAATCCAGCGCTACATGGCTTGATGTGATATTTCGCGGCGCCACCGATGCTCCCCTCCCTGTCCAGGCGCGGGAGGGCATGATGACGCTGTTCGCCAGGGTGTGCCGCCCCGTCTGGGATCTTTCGCCTGGGCAGTGCCGTAACCATTGGCGGAACGACCGCGCCGGAACCGGCGACAACCTCCAAGACGTGATACAGGCGCGGGAGGGCAAGCACTCGGCGCATGGTGCCGCCATGGACATAACCCGCCGTAACGGCAGCATTGTGGTCGAGAGGCTGCGTACGAAGAACATGAGACGCTCGTCGAATGGTCCCATTGAGGCGCCGGGCACGCGCGTGGCCCGGAAGCGCAGGTTGAACCGCGCAATCCTCAACGTCGGGTGGCGCCGGATCCAGGCGATGCTGGCCTGCAAGGCGGCGCGTTTCGTGTCGGCCGACCCGTCGTACATCTCTCGGACCTGTGCGTCCTGCGGGACCGTGGACGGGCGGAGCCACGAAAGCCAGGCGGTCATCGTTTGCACTGCGTGTGGGTACAGGGACCATGCCGATCGCAACGCGGCGGTCAACATTCTCGACCGGGGAAATTCGCCGGGCGTGGAACCGCGCCGACGGGCCGATGATGATGCGCGAGCCGTTCAAGCGGCCCGGGCCTCCTGGAAATCCCCGGCCATCTGGGCGGGGAAGATGTTATAGTCTGGAGGCGATGGCATCCTTGAACGCCAATATCCGACTCCATGTCGAAGGACCACTGGGGGTTGGGGAACGGATACCCCTGACTGCCGCACAGTCACATTATCTGTTCTCGGTCATGCGCTGTCGGTCGGGGACGGCCGTTCATCTGTTCAACGGGTCGGACGGAGAGTGGCAGGCGGATGTCACCCGACAGGGCCGCAAGTCCGCAATCGCATACTGTCTTCACCGGACCGCACCGCAGCGCATGCCGCCGGATCTTTGGCTACTGTTCGCGCCGATCACCAAGGCCCGAACGGATTTCATCGTCGAAAAGGCGACGGAACTCGGGGTCCGGAAACTCTTTCCGATCCGGACTGCGTTTACGCCGGCCGCCCGGTTGCCGGTGGCGCGCCTTCAGGCGCATGCTATCGAAGCGGCCGAACAGTGTCTCGGAACCTGGGTCCCGCCGATCGCGCCCCTTCAGCCATTGTTGGCGGTGCTCGACAACTGGCCGGACGACCGGCGGTTGATGTTCTGCGACGAGAGGTGCCGTGACCGGCCGGACGACGGTCTCGACCGGTTCGCTGCCGAGCCGGCGGGAAAGTGGGCGATCCTGATCGGTCCGGCCGGCGGGTTTTCGGCCGACGAAGCCGAACGTGTCCGGCGCCTTCCGGCAAGCCACCCCGTCAGCCTCGGTCCGAGACTGCTGAGGGCCGATACGGCGGCAGTTGCAGCGATCACTCTCTGGCAGAACAGCCTCGGCGACTGGCGTCGTGGATCGGAACCGGTCCCTGCGTCCGACCCCGGGATCTGTTAGGAGCGCCGACCCAATGGGTTTTTTTCGGCCGGAAGCCGTCGCGGGTCTCGACCGGTGGAAGGGAATCCTTCTGGCGCTTGGTGTGCTGATCGCCGGAGTCTGGCTGACCGTCCGGGGCTTCCGCTCCGGCGACCTGCCGTTGTCCGGTCTGGGGCTGGCCTTGGGTCTGGGCGCTTCGATGACCACCGTGGCCTTTGCACAGAGGATGCGGCTATTCCGCCGCCTTGAGTCCTGGTGGCCGGCCGGTGGACGCAGCACGGTCGAGGTCGATGAACGGGAGATCCGTGTCTTCGGTTCCGAAGGACTCGCAATTCTGTCACTCGAAAGGCTGGAACGCATCGACATCCGGGGCAGCGAGGGGTTGGGCCTCTGCTGGGTTCTTGACCGCTCGGCGACCGGACGGCCGCCGGTGACGATACCGATTTCTGCCATTGGCGCCGATCAGCTGTTTGATGCCTTCGCAGCCCTGCCCGGAATCGATCTTGCCCGGCTTGTCGAGGTTTCACGGACACCGCCAGGCGAAACCGTGACGGTCTGGAGACGGTCGGGGGCGGGCGCACGCGCCGGATCTTCCACGCTGAACTCGGCCCGGAAACAGGAACCGGACGGGTCGGAACCGTAAGTCCAGCGCCATGCAGGGGTTCCTTGCCGGACGCCATGCCCGCCTGGTGCCGGTCGATTGTCACGGCAGGCCGATGGGAGTAACAGACGGCGGGTGTCGCGCCGGGATCCAACCATGACCATTGCCGTGAGTTCCGCCGAAGCCGGTTCCGGGGACCTTGTCCTGCCGTTCCGGCTCGACCGCCCGGGGGCCCGCGGCCGCCTGGTCCGCCTGGGTGCCAGCCTTGATGCCGTCTTTGCCCATCGGACGTTTCCTCCTGCCATCTCGACCCTGACGGCAGAGGCTGTCCTGATCACGGCCCTGATCGGGCATGCGATCAAGCTGCGATGGAAACTCTCTCTCCAGATCCGGGGAGACGGCCCGGTCCGGCTCATCGCCACCGACTACGTGGCGCCCGCCAACCCCGGTGAAGCCGGAAGGCTCCGCGCCTACGCAGGCTTCGACGAAACCCGCGTCAATCCGGATGCGCGGCCGGGGCTTTCCCTCCTCGGACAGGGCTACTTCGCCGTCGTTATCGACCAGGGAACGGATACCCGTCCCTACCAGGGGATTTCGCCACTTTCGGGACGGTCTCTGGCCGAAAGCGCGGAAACGTTCTTCCAGCAGTCGGAACAGCTGCCGACCCGGCTGAGAGTGGCGGTCTCCGACCGGGCGCCATCCTGCGGAAACACCGGTCCTTCCGGCTCCCGCGACGGGCCCGGCGGCTGTTGGCAGGGCGGCGGACTGATGCTGCAGCGGCTGCCTGATGCCGGGACCGGAACCGCGGAATCACCGTTGACGCCCTTGGAAAAGCCGGAGCATGGGTTTCGGACCAATGGCGCCGGTGCATCCCGGCCTCAGGAGGCGCCCTGGTCCCGGCTGGGCCTTAGCTTCGACAGTGTCTCCGACAGCGAGTTGATCGAACCGTCCCTGCCGCCGGATCAGCTCGTGTTCCGACGGTTCGGTTCCGAGCGTCCGCAGGTCTCCACGGCCTCGCCGGTTGCCTTTGGATGCAGCTGTTCCCCGGAAACAGTCCGCCGGTCCCTGTCGATCTATTCGGCTCGGGACATCCGGACGATGGTGAATGACGACGGCATGGTGACGGCCGATTGCCAGTTCTGCGGAGCCCATTACGAATTCGCCCCGGAGACACTCGGTTTCGAGGCCGTGCGGTGACCCTTCCGAGTGGCGGCGCGGCCGCGGCCGTCCGTGGCCATCTCCAACCGGATCCGACACGAAAGGTCGACCACGGGAGCCCGGTCCGGGTTGCCGCCATCGACTCGCCGGCCGTCCTGCGAGTGGCCCTGGCCCACGATCATGGCCGGGCGGCGTCGAGCGATTTTGATCTCAACCCGGGATCCGGTCGTCCGACATCATCCCGCTTGCGTCCGGCGGCGGTCCTGATCCCGGTCGTTTTCCGGCCGGGCGGCGGTAAAGTCATCCTCACCCGGCGCCCGGAATTCCTGAAACACCACCCCGGGCAGGTGGCCTTCCCGGGCGGAAAGATCGAGACATCCGATTCGGGACCGGTTGCAGCGGCGCTCCGGGAGGCCAGGGAGGAAATCGGTCTGGACCCCGAGGCCGTGGATGTCATCGGAACAATTCCCGACCATGTCACCGTGACGGGTTTCCGGGTCACCCCTGTGATCGGCATCGTCGCCGGTCCCTGCCGGCCGGGGCCTTTCTCTGGTGAGGTGGAGGAGGTATTCGAGGTGCCGCTCGCCCACGTCCTGGACCCCGGGAATTATCGGATCGCCGCCCGGGATTGGCGGGGCGAGAGGCGGCTGTACTACACTGTTCCTTACGGTCCTCACTACATCTGGGGTGCGACGGCCCGCATGCTCCGGATGCTTGTTGCCTGCGTCGGGACGGAACATGGCACCGGCCCGTGACCGGATTACCGGCGACTGGCTCGCGTCACCCCCGGTCCAGTTGGTTCTCGGCGCGTTCAGCCGTGCAGGAAAGGCCGCCTATCTCGTCGGCGGCTGCGTCCGGGATGCAATTCTCGGTCGGCCGGTCTCCGACGTCGACGTCGCCACAGACGCCCGTCCAGCCGACGGTGTCGCGATCGCCGAGGCAGAGGGGATTCGGGTTCTCCCGCTCGGGATCGATCACGGCAGCATCCGGCTCATTCTGGGCGGCCGGAACATTGAGGTCACGACCTTCCGGAGCGACGTCGAGACCGATGGCCGGCACGCGACGGTCGCCTTCGGCACGTCGATGGAAGCGGATGCACGGCGCCGGGACTTCACCATGAACGCCCTCTATGCCGACGCGGCCGGCCGGGTGTACGACCCGCTTCTTGGCACTGGCGATCTCCTTGATGGTCGGGTTCGGTTCATCGGCGATGCCGGCGAGCGGATTCGCGAGGACTTCCTTCGGATACTTCGCTACTTCCGCTTTCTTGCTGCCTATGGCGACCGCCGTTGGCCGTTGGATATGGAGGCGCTTGCGGCCTGCCGGGCGCTGGCGCCCGGAATCGACCGGCTCTCCGGTGAACGAGTGACGGCGGAGGTCGTCAAGCTTCTCACGGCCGAGGATCCGGTCTCTTCGGTGGCTGCCATGGACGGCTGCGGCGTGCTTGGCCGAATCCTGCCGGGCGCCACGCCTGCAACTCTGGCGACGTTTGTGGCCATGGAGCGGCGGCTCGGACTCGACCCCTGCTGGTGGAGCCGACTTGCTGCCCTCTCGGGGTCCCGTGACCGCCTGCGGCTCAGCCGCCGTGACGCCGGTCGGATTGCGAAGGTCGGGGCGCTGGCGGATGGGGTGGAGTCTGCGGCAGGGCTCGGATACCGGGAAGGGGAGACGACCGCGACAAGTGCCGTTCTCCTCCGGGCGGTCCGGTCCGGGCGGGAGCATCCGGGCGAAGACGCCATGGCCGACATCAGACGCGGGTCCAGGGCGCGGTTCCCGATCCGTGCTGCCGATCTGGGCCCGGATCTGAAGGGAAGACGTTTGGGAGAGCGGCTGCGCGCCCTCGAAACGCGGTGGATCGAATCCGGATTCACCCTGTCGCGAAGCGGGCTTCTTGGCGAGACATCGGACCGGCCGGAACGCGGTGGACCGTCGCCGGATTGACGGATGACGCCCTGCGTTTCCGGATTCGCAGGCGGCCGCGGACGTCCCGGACGTGCTGATGCGGGCTGGCACAACCACCGACTTCGCCGGACGCTCCCTGTGGCGATCTCCGTTGGAAATGCCGTCGTCGGCAGCTCCGAACAAACGCCCCGAAGGAATTCCGGCCTCTCATTTGCCGGTCGCAGGGCGGGGTACGTCGGCGGCGGACCAGCCTTGGCCCGGGCCAGGGGCTGATGCCGCTCGGCCTCGATCCGCTTTACCTGTTCTTGATCGTCGGGATGGCAAGTCCGGGGCCGAATGTCATCCTGCTTGCGACCTTCGGCGCCCGATTCGGGTTTCGGGCAACGCTCTCGCACATGCTCGGCGTCGTCATCGGGGTTTCGATTATAGGCGCCGCCGCCGGCCTTGGAATCGCATCGATCTTGATTTCCTTTCCGGAACTGCAGCTTGCGGCTCGGATCGGCGCTGCCATCTGGATCGTTTGGATGGCCTGGGGGTTGTACCGGTCCGAAATTCACGGCTCAGCGGATGACAGGGCGCGGCCTTTCAGTCTTGGTGAAGCCGTACTGTTCCAGTGGGTCAACCCCAAGATCTGGGCCGTTGCGCTGGCGGCAATGGCAGGGTTCTCGAAGGGCCTGACACCTGTCGAAGAGGCCGTTCGTCTGGCGACAGCCTTTGGTTCCGTGAATCTGGCAGTTTGCATCCTGTGGACGGCTACGGGATCGTATCTCCGTCGCTTTCTGACAACACCAGCCGACTGGCGTGTGTTCATGGGGACAATGGCGTTTTGTCTGGCGGCCTCTGCCGGTATGGTTTTTCTCTAGCGACTGCAAATCCCGAACCGGAATGCCCGGAATCGATCACCGAGAATCTCCAGGGTCAGTGCGATGTTCAGGATTTTCGAAACCAGCGTGAATCCCTACGCGCCCTACGCCGAGGACGATGTTCCTCCGGCGCGGCTGTGGCCTTTCATGATGGCCTATCTCCGGCCGTTCCGCTGGGTCCTGGTGGCCTGCGTGCTGTTCACGACCCTTGTCGGTATCGGCGAGATCCTGCTGATCTACCTGGCCGGCCAGATCGTCGATGTTCTGGCAGCCTCCGATCCCGGGTCTTTCTTCCGCGAGAACGGGATTCTGATTCTGGCGATCGTGGTGGCTCTCATCGTCCTGATGCCGGGAATCTCGCTGCTTGATTCGCTGTTCATGAACCAGGCGATGATGCCCAATTTGGGGACATTGATCCGCTGGCGCGCGCATCGCCACGTCATTCGGCAATCCGTGGGGTGGTTCGAGAACGATTTCGCGGGACGCATCACCAACCGCATCATGCAGACGGCACCCGCAACGGGCGAGGCCGTCTACCAGCTGCTGGATGCCGGGACTTACGCCGTGACCTATGTCTTTGCAGCCAGCATTCTGTTGCTCGGAATTGATCCTGCCCTGGTGGTGCCGCTCCTGGTCTGGGCAGCCCTCTATGTGCTCTTGATGATTGCCTTCGTCCCCCGGATCGGTCAGGCGTCGAAAGCCTTCTCGGATGCCCGCTCGGCGATTACCGGGCGCATCGTCGACAGCTACACCAACATTCAGTCGGTGAAGCTCTTTGCGCATGGCGGGGCCGAGGAAGACTACGCCCTGGAAGTGATCGAGAACTCGCGTCGGGCCTTCCAGCGGCAGATGCGGCTGATCACCCTGATGCAGTTTCTTCTGGTGATGCTGAACATGCTGCTGGTGGTCAGCGTGGTCGGGCTCTCCATCTATATGTGGAGCCAGGAGGCGGCCACGATCGGGACCGTCGCGGCGGCGGCGGCGCTGACCCTTCGTCTGAACACGATGACCGGCTGGATCATGTGGGCGATGTCGTCCCTCTTTCAGAATCTGGGCGTCATTGCCGAGGGCATGATGACGATTTCGCAGCCGATTGATCTCGTCGACGATCCGGACGCTGATGATCTCAGCCTCGGGTCCGGGGAGATCCAGTTCCAGGACGTCGTCCATCACTACGGAAAGCTCTACGGCGGACTCTCCGGCATTTCGCTGGTCGTGCGGGGCGGCGAAAAAGTCGGAATCGTGGGTCGGTCCGGTGCCGGGAAGTCGACGTTGGTCAAGCTGCTCCTGCGTTTCTACGACACCGAGTCCGGGGTCATCACGATCGACGGGCAGGACATCGCCCATGTGTCGCAAACGTCTCTTCGCGCCCGGATCGGCATGATCACCCAGGACAGTTCGCTCCTGCACCGCTCCGTCCGCGACAATATCGCCTATGGCCGACCGGATGCCACGGATGCCGAAATCCGTGAAGCGGCCCGCCTGGCCGAAGCGGATGAATTTATCGACGATCTGCGGGATCCGGAAGGACGAACCGGCTACGAGGCTTTCGTTGGTGAACGTGGCGTCAAGTTGTCCGGCGGACAGCGGCAGCGGATCGCTCTCGCCCGGGTGATTCTCAAGGACGCGCCGATCCTGGTTCTTGACGAAGCCACCTCGGCCCTCGATTCAGAGGTCGAGGCCAGCATCCAGCAGACGCTTTACGGTGTGATGGAAGGCAAGACCGTGATTGCCATCGCCCACCGGTTGTCAACCATCGCAAGGATGGATCGAATCGTGGTTCTCGACGACCAGAAGATCGCCGAGGAGGGAACTCACCGGGAACTCCTCGAACGGAACGGCATCTACGCCCGGTTCTGGAATAGCCAGTCCGGCGGCTTCCTCGGAACCGACCCTGTCGCTTCCCATCCCCGGGGGTTGGCGGCCACTTCTTCCGATGCTGTCGGTCCGGCGTTCGACTGAGGGTGCGCATCTGCCCATGAATTCACATGATCGCGAGGCGGTTCGTGCGGCAAGTCGGATTCGGGATCGTGCCGTGAAACAGGCGGCACAGGACGCCTGACGACAGTTCCACATGCGATGGAGGCGAATGTAGAAGCCTCCGTGGTCCCGTGTTTTTCGGGCGATTCGATACCGGAGGGGCACTCATGACAACCGACAACATCGTCAGCCAGGCACTGGCCGAAGTGAAACAGGTTCTGGACGCGGCGGTTCCCACGCAAGTCGATGCGATGGTGCCACGGATACGCAAGGCCGGGCGAATCGCGGTTTACGGCGTTGGCCGCGAAGGCCTGATGATGAAGTCCCTTGGCATGCGGTTGTTCCACCTCGGACTTGACGTTCATGTCGTGGGAGACATGACGACACCGCCTCTGTCCACAGGGGATCTGTTGATCGTCAGCGCGGGACCGGGACAGTTCTCGACGGTCATGGGACTGATGGGCGTCGCGCATGATGCGGGGGCCCAAACCATGTGCATCACGGCAGAGCCGGATGGAGCCGCGGCTCGGCTGGCGGATCAAGTGATCCACATTCCGGCACAGACCATGGCACGTGATCAGACCGGCGCGACGTCAATTCTCCCGATGGGCTCGCTCTTTGAAGCCGCCCAGTTCCTTTTTTTCGAGTTCTTGATCCTCCGGCTTTGCGATGTCATGGGCCGTTCCCCGGCAGAGATGCGTGCCAATCACACCAATCTGGAATGACCGTGCGCTGGACAGACCGATTCTCCATTGTTGAACGGAAGTCCGGGTCGTCGTCCGGATGCAGCACATATTCTCTGACATTTCGCCGAGGCCGGAGGTCAGGTCATCTCAATCGGCCGTTTCCGGACACGGCCGGACCCGCTTGCGGCTCGAATTGGTGACGGCTGTGAAACCCTCCGGGCGGGTGTCGCAACGGTCGACGGTTGCGAAGGGCTTGTCGCCGATGGGCTCACGGTCCACCCATGTGTTGATATCGTCGTCAACAGCGCAGGAATCGCCTGTGTCTCCCCGGTCATCGCCTGTTCGGTCAGGGACTGAAACCGAACAATGGCAGTGAACCTGGGGACACAGATCCTTCTGGCCCGGGGGATTGCGCCGGCGATGATCGCGGCCCGGTCAGGCGAGATCATCAACATTCCGTCGCAGACCGGCGACACAGCCTTGGAAGATCATGCAACCCATGCCGCGTCGAATGGCGGGTTGAATGTGCGTATGACGTCGCTGTTGACTGGGGTGGCGTCGCACAACATCCAGGTCAATGCCATCTGTCCGACGGTCGTTATGACCGAGATCAGGAAAAATTCCGGAACACAAATGCGAAATCCGGGCCGATGATGGCTGCAGGAGCGCCCGATCGTTTCGGCGAACCGGTGGAGGTCGCGGGGATTGTGCCTGACCTCGAGTCGTCGGCCCCGAGACCGGTGACCGGAGCTCCGGTGATGATTGAAGGGGCTTTTCCAGCGTATGAGCGGGCGTTGGGTGTGGATCGGCATTCCGGAGTTTCCCGGGTACGCGAAAAGTCAGGGTTCGACAGTTGCCGACCCCAATGCAATGCCCAACGCATGGCTGTTGGCCTTCCCCGGCGTGGCCATGACGGTTCGGGAGAGAGGCGCCAGGATGGACAATCCTGGATCGCAATCATGGTCCCTCATCCGTGCGCATGTTCCGTCGGCGGCGAAGGGGATTCGAAGTCGACATTGTCGCTGCGCGCGACCGATGGCGTCACGTCCGGGTCTCCGAATCTGAGCGATGCACGCGGACAGAACGCCCAAACGGGTGGGACGCGGTTTTGCCTGCCGGCGTTCCCTTCGGGTTCGGAGGAGTCCGTCACCGGAAGGCTCCACGACCCTGCCCCGGCTGGAGGTTGTCGTTCGGGGCGTTCGGTCCGCTTGCCCGCGACCGTCCGGGCAGGCGACGCAAACCCGGGACGCCCGCCTCGACTGCGGAACAAGGCTGACGGTCGCGGGGAGGTCTGATCCGATGGCGTATCAGTTTGTCCGGAGCGTAGAAGACGTTTTTCTGCGCTATGAAGAGATCCGGGCCCGACTGCCTCGTGCCGACTTTCCCCGGGAATCCAGGAAATGTACGGGCCTCGTCGAGATTGCCGACGAGTTCGATGCTTTGCTTCTGGACAGCTTCGGCGTTCTCAATGTCGGCGAGAAACCGCTCCCGGGAGCACGGGACTGCCTCGAGGTCCTTCGCGCCATGGGAAAACGCCTGATCGTCCTGACCAATGCAGCGAGCCATCCCCATCGCGCAACTGTGGAACGATATCGTCGTCTCGGGTTTGACTTTGCGCCGGAGGACGTCATTTCCAGTCGGGACGTCTGCGTGCGACGCCTGAAGGCCGTGGCGCCGGCCGCGCGCTGGGGTGCGATCGCTGCTCATGGCGACGGGTTCGAGGACTTCAAAGCCGATGTCGTTCGCTGGGACGCGGCGTGCCGGACGGATGTGGACGGATTCCTGTTGCTCTCGAGCGCAAACCTGGATTCCGAATCACTGGCCGCTCTGGAAGCGGAACTGCAGGTACATCCCAGGCCGCTTGTGGTCGCCAATCCCGACCTGGTGGCTCCGAGAGAAGGGGGGCTGAGTATGGAGCCGGGATACTATGCGCACCGGTTCGCAGATCGTCTGGACCTGACACCGGACTTCTTTGGCAAACCGTACCCGGACGCCTTTTCCGACGCGCTCTCGAAGCTCGACGGGATCGCACGGGATCGTATCCTGATGGTGGGCGACACGTTGCACACAGACATTCTGGGAGGGTCCGCGGCCGGTATCAGGACGGTCCTCGTCAAGGATGACGGGTTGTTCGCAGGCACATGCATTCGCGCGTATCTGAATGCGTCCGGAATTGTGCCGGACTTCGAATGTGGGAAAATCCAGGAGGAAAGCCCGGTCTGTTGAATGCCGAGCCACAATGGCTGCTGCCGGGACAGGCAATTCGTGTGAATGCCAATAGCCGGTCAGGGCGAATCGAATTCGGCCTGCCCTCATTCGCGCCTTGGATCCAGGACCAGGCGTAACCCGTGATGTCCCGAAACGCCGGCGACACAGGCAGGGTGTGAAACCGGGACGTTGCGTACAGCCTCCGAAGTCCGGCAACTCATTTAGTCCATGAGGGTCTCCGTGCTCGTCCGGTCTTCAGGGTACCACTGCATCGCGGCCTTGTCTGACGGTGGTGGGGGTGGCCATTGATTGCCGCGTTGTGCGTAAAGCGTGCGGTTGGCCCCGGGGGTGAACTCCCGGTCGGGTTTGCCGACGAGTTCACCGTTGCGGAACCATTTGAGGTCGGACCCGTACATCTGATTGGCAAGGATACCCTGGAGACGCTTCAGGTCGGCCGCTCGGCCGGGGTCCGTTGCAAGGTCGGACATTTCGAGAGGATCCTCGGAGAGATCGAACAACTGGAAGCGGTGGCCGACAGGATAGTAGATCAGCTTGTGTCGGCCGTCATGGATCATCCGTGACGAATGGTCTTCTTCCCCGTCTTCTCCGAAGAGGAAATCGCGTTCTCCTGTCCCGAACATTGGCAGCCCTTCCACCGTTTCGGGAATGTCGATCCCGCAGAGATCGAGCAGGGTCGGCATAATGTCCTGTTGGCCGACCAGGCGGTCGCAGGTCCGGTGATGTCCGGTCCGCACATCATCCCGCGTTCCCATGACGATCATCGGGACATGGGCCGAGTTCTCGTAGAACAGACGTTTCGCCAACATGTTGTGATTGCCCAGCATGTCTCCGTGATCGGAGGTGAACATGATGATGGTCTCGTCGAGGATGCTCTCCTCGCGAAGCGTTCCGATGATGAGGCGGATCTGGTGATCGATGTGGGTGCAAAGGGCATAGAAGGCGCGGCGGGCTGCGATGATCTGTGACGGATTGTGCTTGAGCATCCGGAGGATTCGCGCCTGGACGGTGTAAACCTGGTTGTCCGGGCTCTGCGCCCATTCAGCGACATGCGGCGTGTCGATCGGAATGTCGCGATAGAGGTCAAGATAGCACTTGAGCGGCACCAGGGGCGGGTGCGGGTGGCGATAGCCCACGTACCAGAATCCGGGTTTCCGGGGATCCCGCCGCTTGATCTGGCGCGTGATTCCCCGCGTGGCCCAGTTGGTGGCGTGAGTCTCTTCCGGCAGATGCCAGGGCCGGTATGCGTATTCATTGTTGCTCATTCCGTGAAGATACCCCTGGCCGGGGAATCCCGCGTCACCCAGATAGGTCTCGTAATCGTCATGGACACCGAAATTCGGCCGCCCTTCGTCGTCAAGGAGCACGTCGTCGAAGCCGATCCGGTCGCGTTGCGGAAAGACATGGATCTTGCCGACCGCGTGGGCCTGATATCCGGCGTCGCGGAACGTCTGCGCAAGCGTCGGAATCCCCTCCGGCAAAGGCAGGGTCGGATTGAACACGCGGTCCCCGTGTGTCCTTGGCGGTGTTCCGGTCATGATCGTCCGGCGTGCGCCCAGACACGCCGGGTGTTCGGAATAGGCTTTGGTGAAACGCACGCCATTCCTTGAAAGCTCGTCAAGGGTCGGTGTCTGGATGCTGGGGTGGCCGGCGATTCCCAGGAGCGCTGCGGACCAGTGATCAGTGACGATCAGGACGACATTCGGTTTCTCGGGCATCATGCGTCTCCTTTCCTTTGGTGCGAATTCATGTTTGGGCCACCATTCATGGTCCGCGTCCCGTGGGCTCACGAGACGGAATCGCGATTCGGGCCGGCCGTCCCGAATCCACGGGCTTCGCCGGATCTGCCTGGTTTTCCCATGTTGTCCGTCATGCCGAGTCCACGGGCTCATCCGGCTCGGGTGTGACTGGCGGTCTCACCGACTGGCGTTCGACCAGCGACACCGAAACGGTCTCCTGCAAAGGCTGCTGGTCCGGATCGTCAACGAGCCCGGCGAGCAAGTCGACGGCTCTTCGGCACATCATTCCGACATCGACGGCAAAGGTCGTCAGGGCATAGCTCTTCCATGACGCCACGTCGGCGTCGTTGAAGCCGATTACGGAGACATCGTCCGGAACGCGTAGGCCGAGATCCCGACGGATGGCATCCATGGCCCCAATGGCCATGATGTCGCTCGCGCAGAAGATTGCGTCCGGACGGTCCGTGTCCGCCATGAGATCCAGAGCTGCCGAATGCCCGCCGTCATAGGTGAAGTGTCCGGTCCGGACAGCCGGATTCGGGAGACCGGATGCGAAGACGGTTTCCAGGAAACCGCGCTCTCTGTCGATGCTGGTGGATGTGTCGGGAATGCCCGCGATGAAGGCGAAACGCCGGTGGTCGGCCGAGAGAAGGCGACGGGCGGCCAGTCGGCCCGCCTCCTCATTGTCGGCGCCAATGGCGTGAAAGCCCCGGTCGGCCACATGGCGGTTGATCAGGACGAGGGGAATGTTTGCCCGTTCGCACAACTGGCTTGACCGGGAGGACAATCGGACGGATGCAATGATGACTCCGTCTACCTGATAATCGATGACACTCTGGACGGACGCATCCAGATTCGCGCTGTCGGGAACCGAAACCAGAAGGGTCTGAAATCCGGCGTCCCGAACGGCAGCACAGAGCTGATGCAGCAGCGTGACATGAAAGGAATAGCGGAGTTCCGCGATGACGACCCCGATGAGTCGGGACCGACGGGTGATCAGGCTCCTCGCGAGGGCGTTGGGGCTGAAGCCGAGCCGCCCCGCAGCCGCAAGAACGCGTTCCCGGGTCGCTGAAGAGACATAGCCGTTTCTGGAAAACGTCCTTGAGACGGCCGACTGCGAGACCCCGGCCGCTTTTGCAACCTCATAGGAGGTGACCCGTCCCGGCTTCGCCGAGGCCGACCTCCCGGTGCTCGCATTCTCACCGCCGGCCGGCATCCCGTCGACGCCCGATGCCGGTGACCCGTCAGCTTTGTTCCGCCGCATGGGTTACGACGGCCCACGGGGAGGCGACTCCCGGGATCCGGACCGTGCAATCGCTCGTACGGTCGGAACCAGAATCACCGCAGCAGTGACGCCGAGAACGCCGAGAGCGATCGGGTCCGACAGGAATTCCACGATATCGCCACGCGCGGCCACCAGTCCCTGACGGAGCTTGCCTTCGAAGACCGATCCCAGGGCCATGCCGATAACAATGGGTGCGATCGGGTAATTTGCAAGCCTCAGGAACAGCCCGAAACTCCCTGCCACGACGGCGACGACGACATCGGTTGGATTGCCACGGACGACGAACGCACCCACGAGAGAAAACAGCAGGATCATTCCCATAAGGATGGGTTCCGGCGCCTTCAAGAGACGCGCAAAAACGCGGGAGCCCGCCATCCCGACACCGAACATGACGACATTGGCAACCAGGATGATCAGAAAGGCACCGGTCAGGATCTGCGGATTGTTGTTGATCAGGTCGAAACCCGGAACGATTCCCTGGATCGTGAGAACACCAAGCAGGACGACCGTGCCGCCGTCGCCGGGAATCCCGAGGGCCAGTGTCGGAATGAGCGCTCCGCCGGTGACGGCGTTGTTGGATGCTTCCGACGCGATCAGCCCGTCAGGTTCACCGGTTCCGAATCGGTCGCGCCGGGGCGAGGTCCGCTTGAGTTCCGAATAGCTGACAAATGTGGCCGCAGTGGCGCCGGTTCCAGGCAGGATTCCGATGAAGGTTCCGATGATGCTGGATTGCAGGAACTGCTTCCAGCGTCTTCGGATCTCCCCGAGGTCCGGCAGTCGGAATCCGACATTCGTCACATCGGGCGGTTTCGCGGAAAAGTAGGTGCCGGCGCGGTAGAAGGCTTCCGAGAGGGCGAAAAGACCGATCAGCACCGGGATGAGGGTCAGTCCACCCATCAGCGCGGGGAATCCGAAGTCGAATCGGATGTAACCTGTCAGATCGTCGGGGCCGACCGTGGTCAGCCAGAGTCCAAGCGATCCGCCGAGAAACCCCTTGACAGTGCTGCCAGCCGACACCCAGGCGATACAGGTCAGGGCGAACACGATGATGGCGAAAATGGCCGCCGGTCCGAAGGCGACGGATACCCGTGCCAGCGCCGGCGCGGCCAGGATGAGGACAATGAGCGAAAACACGCCGCCAACAAATGACGCAAGTGTTGCCCAGCCGATGGCCAGATCGGCCCGGCCGGCTCGAGCCATGGGGTAGCCGTCCAGGACCGTCGCCGCGGATTGCGGTGTTCCCGGCGTATTGATCAGGATCGCGGAAATCGATCCGCCGTAGACCGAGGTCACATAGATGGCCAGGAAGAGCGCCATGGAGGTTTCGGCCGAAAGCCCGAATGCGAAGGGCAGGGCGACAATCAATGCGGAGACCGTTCCGATTCCGGGGAGTGCGCCGGCCAGGGTTCCCCACAGGCACCCTATGATCACCGCGATCAACGCCTCCGCGTTCGCGAACTGGCTGACGGCAGCTCCAAGAGTCTGCATCGATCAAAGACGATGGAACCAGGGTGAACGGGGCAGGGGCAATTCGAACCCGAAGGTGAACAAGGCCCAGATCGCCAACGGGCCGGCGACGCTGAGGACGGCCAGCACCAACCAGTTCCGGTATCCATAGGCGGCACAGAACAGGAAAAAGCCGGGTATGGCCGCGAAGACGAAGCCGAGCGTGACGACGCCGGCTCCGGTCAGCACCGCCACGGCCATGACCGTTGCCAGCCGTCCCGGGTCCGGACGGTCGGCGGGCTGGTCGCCGGTCGACCGGAGGGCACCGACGGCCGATGCGACGGCCATTGCGAACCAGACGATCAGGAATCCGCGGGGCGCAAATGCGGGGCCCGCGTCGCCACCAAAGGTCGGAACGTCAAACGACTCCGAAAATGTGGTCCCGAACAGCCCGACGGCAATGGCGGCAAGGGCTGCCGAGATGATGAAATCCAGTCGCCGGGTCATGCATCCATCCGGGACATCAGGCGGGACCGAGTGCCAAACCTCTCGGTCGTGGCGGGAAGGCGGCCGGGTGCGGACATGCCGTGCCCCGCCGCGGTCCGGGCGTGTGTAATTTATAAGACCCGCGTCCATGAGCAGTTTGCCGTTAAGTTAGTTGGGATTTAGGAAAAAACGCCCCAACAAAAAGGTGGCCA
>JAPPHA010000032.1:0-105165 GCA_028874915.1 Paracoccaceae bacterium | reverse complement strand
GCGGCCAACCCCCCCCCCCGCCCCCCGCGGGGCCCCCCCCCCCAACCCCGGGGGGGGGGGGGGGGCGGGGGGGGGGGGGGCCCCCCGCCGGCCCCCCCCCCCGGTCCGGGCGTGTCTACTTGATCAGACCGGCGTCCATGAGCAGTTGCCCGTTCAGTTCGTAGGCATTTCGGAAAAACGGCCCGAACTCATCGGTCGACATGTAGCGGATCAGTCGCTTGGCACCGGCCATGTTCTCCTTGAACCGATCGGTCGCCACTGCCTCCCCGCAGGCACCGGACAATGTCGCGACGATGTCATCCGGCGTTCCCTGCGGTGCGAAGAATCCGAACCAGACCGAAACCTGGATGTCGTTCCCAAGTTCCGAGAATGTCGGCAGATCCGGATGTTCGTTGGAACGGTTGTCGGCCATGATGGCGAGACCTTTCCACCCGAAGCGGGAATCGAAGTCCGAGAACCACGCCGTCGCTTCGGCACGGCCGCCATTGATCTCGGTCGCGATGTCTCCGCCGCCCTTGGTGGGGATGTACTGGGTGGTGATCCCGAGACTGTTGTCGAGCGTCAGTTGTGCAAGATGCGCCATCGACCCCGGTCCGGCGCCGGCAAAGCGGATGTTGCTCGAATTGGCCGCTGCGACATAGTCGTCGACCGACTGGATCGGACTGTCCTGACCCACGACCAGGTAGAAAGGACCCTGGCTGACCATGCAGATGGGAATCCAGCTGTCGGCGTTGTAACTCGTCTTCTTCAGATGCGGCTGGGTGGTCATGGTTCCGACCGGCATGAAGCCGAGGTTGTAGCCGTCGGGATCTGCCTGCGACAGTTGCGTCGCCCCGACGGTTCCGCCGGCGCCTGCGACATTGCTGACGACGATTTGCTGCCCCAGGATGTCTTCCATCTCAAGCGCAAAAAAACGGCCTGGAACATCGGTTCCGCCGCCGGCGCCGAAGGGGATCAGCATGTTGATCGCGCGGTTCGGGTAGTCCTGGGCGTTCGTGGCCCCGGCGACGACAAGGGCCACGGCGGCCGTCATCCCCGCGCGCAGGGCATTTCGTGCGAAGCCGGCGAGACCGGTCGTTTTTGCATGCCGTGTGTTCATGTCGTTCCTCCTTCGTGTCGTGGAATTCGGAAATGTGCATCCGAATGCAGATCACTCTAGCCGTGTGCCGGTCCGAGGGTCAACCGGATGGGAATTCCGGATGGCCGACCTGACAATTCGCACGCCCGAATCGTCCCGGCGTCCGTCCGGATGAATCCGGGCATCCGGGTCAGGCGTCGCCAGCCCGGTAACCGCCTCCGAGGCAGACACGGTCACTGGCATCTGAACGCGTTTACGAGTCGGCCAAAGCCTGTGATGTCAAAATCGAGGACACGGATTGCGGCGAACGGCACCGCCGGGCAGACCCCATCATGGTGTCCCGCGTGACGGCGCGGACGCACCAGCGTGTCTCGACGTCCGGACCCGCGCCGTGCGACTGTTCTTTCAGACGGCGTTTGCGATCCGGTTCAGGGCGGGGAGCCGGTCAGAAAGGCGGCGTGTCCGATTCATCGAACGATTCGACGCCGACAGGCGATCGATCGGGACCCAGCGTAATCATCTTCACCTTTTCTTCCGCCGCCTGGAGCTTTTCGTGACAGTGGCGTTTCAGTTCGGCGCCACGCTCGTACAGGCTGACCGAGTCGTCGAGGGCAACCTGGCCCTGCTCGAGTTTGGAGACGACGTCTTCAAGCTCGGCCATTGCTTCTTCGAATGTCATTTCCGAAATCGGTTTGTCGGTGGTCTCGGTCATGTGCCGGACTCCATCAGGACGCTGACATGGGCGGCCACGGATGCCGCCAGGGCTTCAAGATCATAACCGCCTTCAAGGGTGGAGACGAGACGGCCGCCGCAGTGGTCTTCGGCGATCGCACAGAGCCTTCGCGTCGCCTCCGCAAAATCCTCCTCGACGAGGTCGATATTGGCGAGCGGATCGGCTCGGTGCGCGTCGAATCCGGCAGAAACGATGACGAGCTCCGGAGAATGCTCGCGGAGCCGGGGCAGGATCCGGTCGTCCAGGAGGCCGAGGAACCGGGTGCCGTTGCAGCCGGGCGCCAGCGGGACATTCACGACCTGGCCATGGGCTCCGGTTTCACGGGCATGCCCGCTGCCGGGATAGAGTGGCATTTGATGGGTCGAGGCAAAGAGGATCCGGTCGTCATCCCAAACCAGGTCCTGCGTCCCGTTGCCATGGTGCACGTCGAAATCCACGATGGCCACCCGTTCCATTCCATGCGTGGCGATGGCGTGCCGGGCACCGATCACCGCATTGCCGAACAGGCAGAACCCCATGGCCTTCCGGGTTTCGGCGTGATGCCCGGGCGGTCGGATGGCGCAAAAAGCGTTGCCGGCTTCGCCGCCGGCAACCATGTCCACGGCCCGAACAATCGCGCCAACGCCGCGGAGGGCGGCAGCCAGGCTTCCCGGCCCCATTTGCGTGTCGGCATCCAGGGACACCAGGCCTTGGACGGGTACCGACCGACGTATGGTGTCAATGTAGTCCCGGGGATGGGCAAGATGGACGGAATCATCTGTTCCCAGCGGTGCGTCTGACCGCAAGAGAGCCGAAAACGCTGGTGTATCCAGTCGCGAAAGGATGGCATCCAGCCGCGCGGGACGTTCCGGATGACCGGGAAGATTTTCGTGGCCGAGACAGTCCGGATGTGTGATCAACGCTGTCGTCATGGACGGAATCTACCGGTTGCCATGGACACCGGCAACGGCAATCACGGATGCGATTCCCGGTGCCTCTCCCGTTCAACCTGGCAAATGGCCAGCCGGATTTGCCCTGATGCCGCCTCGGCACTACTGGCCGAAGCGCGCCCAGATGAACCGGTCTTCGAGGGCGTCAAGCAGGGAATCGGCGAAGCGGATGCCAACACTTCCAAGGAGCTGCCGACGACGGTTGTAGTGCCGAAACCGGACCTTGCGGCCATGAAGTTCCTTCAGTTTCGGGACGAGGTGCCCGATTCCATCGGCCAGTCCCAGTTCGACGGCTGTCCGCCCGGTCCAGAACCGGCCGGTGAAAAGACTGTCGCCATTCAGTCGCTCGCCCCTGCGTGTCCGGACATGATCGATGAATTCAGCATGCATCTGCTCCTGAATCCCCTTCAACCGTTCCACATGGTCGGGGTTTTCCGGAAGGAACGGGTCAAGAAGGCTCTTGTCCGTCCCGGCAGTATGGACACGGCGTTCAATCCCCGACCGTTTCAGGAGTTCGTGGAACCCGAATGATGCGTAGATGACCCCGATCGATCCCAGGATCGAATTGGGATCAACGTAGATTTCGTCCGCGGCGGAGGCGATCCAGTACCCGCCCGAAGCGGCGAGATCTTCGACGAAGGCGTAAACGGGAATGTTGCGTTCATCCGCAAGACGGCGAATTCGCGCGCTGATCAGCGATGACTGGACCGGCGAACCGCCGGGCGAATTGATCTTCAGCGCGACGGCGGCAGGTTTTCCCTTGCGGAAGGCCTTTTCGATCATCGGGGCCAGCGTGGCGTCACTGAGGCCGGTCGTGCGGACTCGCCCGCCAGGCTGGATGATGCCCTCGAGTTGCAGGACGGAAACGACCGGCCGGCGCGGGAAAACGGACAGGAAAGCCATTGCAACCTATTCCTTGTTGTCATTTCGGCGCATCGGACGCCGGGCCGTCCGCCGGACAGTTTCGGACTCGGCATCCGGCGGGGTCGGGGCTGCGCGGGAAACGGTGGTTGTCAGTCGATTCTGGAGCTGTCGCGGAACATGACCTTGTGACGGCGGGTTGAGATCCAATCGTCGATCTGGTCCATGGTGAGGAAATGCTCCGGGTCGAACCGGTCATGATTGGCGATGTCGCTGACCGATTTCTTCCACCGTTTGTACGGGTCCTGGGCCGGTGGACCGAACAGGAAGATGTCGAGAACGGAAATCTCTTCGGGGATCCCGAGAATCGGCCGCATGGCCGACTGGGCCTTTTCCTGGCCGATGGCGGTGACCCACCAGACGCAGTATCCGAGCGCCGCCGCCGCAAGATGCGCCGACATTGTCGATGCGGCGACCGACTGCAACAGGATCCGTTCGGCGTTTTCGCGGTACATCCGGTCGAGATCGGAAGCTTCCGCCGTTCGGCCCCGGAACACCGGAAACGCCTCCACCCATCTCATATCGGAGCAGACAACGATGAATCCGGGTGCCGTCGCCAGTCCCCGGTAGTCCGGCGTCGGGAACTTCATCTTGGCCTTGGCCCGGAACCGCTGCTCGGCAACGAAGTAATCGGTGATCTTCTGCTTCACCTCCTGTTCTCGAATGACGATGTAATGCCAGGGTTGGACATTGGCGCCCGAAGGCGCATGCCGGGCGGCGTCGAGGATCAGGTTGTAATGGTCCTCGGGAACCACAAATTCCGCGTCAAACTTTCGGACGGTAACCCGGTTCCGGATCACCTGCATCAACGCGTAATAGCGTTTCCGGGTTCCGATGGCCGGCAAGTCAATCTGCTCATCCACCGCTCCGCCGCGCTGTTCGATTACGTTCATCCCGTTTGTCTCCCGGCGTCCTCGACTTCTCCTCCCCGGCGGTTCCGCTTGTCCGTCTCGCGTTGCCCGGTTCCGCCCGGGCCGCACTATCGGTCATCGGATTCCGGAAGAAAAGCCGACGAACGGGCAAGGCCTCCCGTCTTTCCGGGAACGGTGCCGCCGGTTCGTGGGTTCGACACCCGGGTTCGACCCGACCGTCCGTCGGGTGTCAGTTGCCAATCATCCACGTCCCTTCGGGAAAGAAGGCATGAAACGCGAAGGCAAAGGCGACGTCATGGGCGACATCGTATCCGGTGCCGGCATCGCGAACGCGGATCGACCCGACGTCGCGGCCGTCGGCGATGGTGCGCGTATCGAGCGCCGATGCGGTTCCTTCCTTCCACGTGATGAGAAGGCCGTCTTCACGGATCTCGCCTGAAGCACGGACCCGGGTCAACGGCCATGCCCGGTCGCCGACCACAATCACCCGGGCCAGAGATGGAATGTCATGGGGCGGGTCTTCGCCGCCGTAGAGAAACGGCGACAACGATGTGTCGTAGCCAAGATACGGATTGGCTCCGTAGGGCCGCGGATGGCGTGGCTCGTCCATGACCAGACCGTCAGCATTTCGCGTCCGGAAGTCGGACCAGCTTTCCATCCACCCTGGAATCCGGGTGAGTGTGGTTCCGGTCAAGGCACCGACGATTGCCTCTCCGGTGAACTGCTGCCACCAACTTTCGGTCTCGCGATCGTACATGACCATGTCGGAGTTCCGGAGCTTTCCGGAGACACCGAAAGACAGTACCCGGTCATCGATTCGCCGGTCGAAAATCAGCCCCGAATTGCAGAGGGGACAAAACGTCACCGAGAGCGGAATCGCGCCAATCCTGTCGTTCACGATCTCGTGCCAGGTCAGGTAGCGCACGGGATAGGCTTTCGGAGTCTCCCCCGTGATCTCGACCACCATGACCGGTTCCCGGTCGCCCAGTCGGGTCTCGTCGGCAACGGCGATGAAGGCGGGATCGTCAAGGGCCGGAATGCCGTCTTTTGGTGGCCCGCCGCTTCTGATTTCGGCGAGGTCAACGGAGTGGACGGAAAAATCCGTGTTCGGCCATTCATCGGCCCAGACCCGGGAATCGAACCGGGCCTGGGCCGGAACGGCCATGGAGACGGCCGCAGCCATGAAACCAGCCACGGCGACAGCCATCGGGTTGACCGGGCAAACCGCCGGTCGGGAAATCCGTGATCGGACTGGGTATTTCATGAAAACCTCCAGTGACGCCGTTTTGCCGACGAGCCGGGCCTGAAGACCTCGGGACTTCGAGTCTTTGGTGCCGAACCGGAAAGACTGCCCCATGGGTGCTCCCCGCCGGGCGATTCCCGGCGCTCTGACCCCGATAGCCCGCTCGAGGCTTGGTAATGAAGCTTCGGTCGCCCGGATTCGCGCAAACACGGGTTTCAAACCGATCAGGCCGCCTTTGGCAGCGAGGCCTGACAGAGAATTGTGAACAAAGTCTGCGGGGATACATTGGCCCTCAGCTTGTCGCAGACAGCCTTGTCCCTCAGGGTTCGGGATACCATGGCCAAAGCCTTGAGGTGTTCGGCCCCTTCTCCGGCCGGTGCCAGCAGAGTGAATACGAGATCCACCGGGCGATTGTCGATGGACCCGAAATCCACTGGACTTGAGATTCGGGTGAAAAGCCCAATCACCTTGGGCAACCCCTCCATCCGGGCATGCGGGATGGCGATGCCCCGGCCAACACCGGTCGAACCGAGTTTTTCCCGGTCCGTGAGCACCTGAAGGACAGTCGATGTATCCAGCTTGTAGACCAAGGCTGCCACGCCGCTGACATGGCGGATCAGGCTTCTCTTGTCCGGAATCGATTCCAGCGACCGAACGGCGCGGCTGTTGAGAATCGTCGACAGATCCATCGGGTTCCCCCGGGTGTGGTGACGGTCGATTGGCGGTCAGTCGTTGGTCCCGGGGTCGATCCAGCCGATGTTGCCGTCGTTCCGCCGGTAGACCACGTTCATCCCGCCATTGGATTCATTGCGAAAGACGAGGACGGGCTCGCCGGCCAATTCCATCTGCATCACGGCTTCTCCAACGGAAATCGACTTAATGTCGGTTTCCATCTCGGCGATAATGACGGGTTGAAACGACTCCGGTCCAGACGATTCGTCAATGTCCTCGTGGGAGGCAAGAATATACTGGGGCGCTCCGGTAGATTCAATCGGCGAGGTTCGTTTCCGGTGGTGATCCTTCAGCCGCCGCTTGTGCCGCCGGAGCTGTTTTTCCATACGGTCCGCCGCCATGTCGAAGGCGGCCTGGAGGTCCGTCGCACGGCCTCCGGCGTTGGCCGAAAGGCCCGTCGAAAGGTGAACCGAAGAATCGCAGACATACTCGTGACGATCACGGGACAGGGTCACGACGACTTCGACTGGGCGGATGGCAAACTTGTTGAGGACGCCTTCGAATACCTCCCGGATTCGGCCGGACAGGGATTCGCCGACATTCATGTGTTTGCCAATGATTTGAAAACGCATGAACCGCCTCGTCTTTCCGGTCGGAACGGATCCGGTCGGATGGGATCGGCCGGGCCGGGGTTGCCGTGACTGCATCGGCCGCGATTCCTGATCGCGGCCGGCACCTGCCCCTTATATGCGACTCGGTGGTTCCTGCAATGCGGGAGTCACGCAAGCTTGATCGGCGCGTCTGACAAGGATTCGCTATCCCGCGATCGACCGTCCCGCTGCCGGGGACGGTCAACGGATCTCGAAATCCTCTCCGAGATATACTCTTCGGACGTCATCGTTGGCGGCGACTTCGGCCGGCGTTCCCGACATCATGACCTCACCGGAACGGATGATGTAGGCCCGGTCAACGATCTCCAACGTCTCCCGGACGTTGTGGTCGGTGATCAGAACGCCGATATTCCGGTCGCGAAGGGCGAAAATGAGATTTCGGATATCCGCGACAGCGATCGGATCGACGCCGGCAAAGGGTTCGTCAAGGAGAATGTACCGCGGACCACTGGCGAGGCTGCGCGCAATCTCCACCCGCCGACGTTCGCCGCCTGACAGGGCGATGGCCGGCGTATGCCGGACATGGCCGATTGAGAAATCCCGAAGCAGGTCCTCGACGCGAGCGTTCCGGCGGTCGCGGTCGGACTCCCAGAATTCGACGATGGCACGAATGTTGGCCTCGGCCGTCAACCCCCTGAAGATGCTGGCCTCCTGAGGAAGGTAACCGAGACCGAGTCGGGCACGCCGGTACATCGGCAGTTCGGAAACGTCGGTTCCGTCAATGTGAACGCGGCCCTCGTCCGCGGGAATCAGTCCGGCAATGGCGTGAAAACATGTGGTCTTCCCGGCGCCGTTCGGCCCGAGAAGTGCGACCACTTCGCCGCGCCCGAGTTGCATGCTGACATTTCTGAGAATGGGTCTGCGGCGGACCGACTTGCCAATGGCGTCAACGCTCAGGCCGTCCGGATGGGGGGATCCCCGATGGCCGTCCCGGGAGTCATTCACCGGATGTCGGGATGAGCACCGAGGACACCTGGCCTTCGAACGTGGCATCTCCGGTTTCGACGTTGATGACGATCCGGTCGGCACTGATCCTGTTCAGCCCCTGGAGGAGAGTCGCGTCTCCCTCCAGAACAAGGATCGCATCGGGCACACGGTAGGTTCCGGACAGGGCGGTCGCCGACTCCTGGCCGTTCGTGAAACTGACGGTGCCGCTGGCGGTGATCAACAGGATTGTCCGGGACTCGGGATCGTAGACGGCGTCGATCGATTCGGACTTCAGAACGAGATTGCCTTGGGAAACTGTAGCATTGCCCCGCAACTGTATGGTGTTCGCCCGCCCGATGATGGAAACCTCGTCAGCCGTAGTCTCGATCGGCGGCTCCCGGTCGACCGGCGTCGTGGACAGGGACGGTTCCGCAGAGGCGGAAGGCTCGGAACCATCCACGGGCAGCGACTGCGCCGTCGCCGGGCCGGGGATGTCGACAGAGATGGAGACGAAGGCAATCCCGAAGAATGCCCCTGCGGCGAGGACAAGGCGTGTCGGGCGGATCATGGACGTTCAGACTTTCCGCGGCTCCGGGGAGAACACGACCCTTACGCCATTGCCGAACATCAGGATGCTGTCTGCCGCGTCAGGGTCAACTTGCCGCTTTGATGGATCCTCAATGGACATGAAGATTTCCATGCTGCCAGCCTCGATCGTCCCGAAAGGCCCTGACGCGCGAACCTTCAACGGACTTAATGCACGGCCCTTCCGGAAGTCCACCAGAATCTTCTGGGTCGTCGCGTGGAACCCATCGGATGTCGAGATATGTACGCCGCCTTCAAGCACCACATTCTGCTCCTTCAGATTCAGTGAAGCCTGACGAGACAGGGCGACAAGGATCCTGCGATCGGTGAATTCGATCTCGATCTGGGGAGATTCAAGCACGAGTGAATCCGGTCCGGATCCACTCAGTTGCGCCGACTGCGCGAACATGGAGTAGGCATCGCCCCGTTCCGTGACGCCCGAGAATTGCGGATTGACCATCTGCTGGCCGGTCGCCAGTCCCGCGACGTCGACAGAATCGATGACGGGCACGGAACGGATCGGATCGACCCGGCTGAAGATGAGGAGACTCCCGAGAAGGCCGCAGCCGGCAATCAGCAGCAGGACCCGCGTGAAACGGATGAATCGGGAATAACCGTTCATGCCGCCATCGACCAAACGGGACGCGCAGGCCGCGCCCGCCGGATCCTGGTCGACCCAGCCGCCATCGTGTGTCGGTCCTGGTCCGGCCGAGCCCGTGGCCGGACCAGGCCGATGGAGTCAGTGAGCAAAGATGTCCAAATCATGCCATCCGGCGGCGTCAAGGCGGACCAGTTCCGGCAGGAATCGGAAACAGGCTTCTGCCAGTTGGGTACGTCCTTCCCGTTCAAGGATTTCGTCAAGGGCGGCGCGCAGGTTGTGGAGATGGAGAACGTCGGCGGCGGCATAGTCGAGCTGTTCCGCGGTCAGGACATCTCGGCCCCAGTCAGAACTCTGCTGCTCCTTGGACAATTCGATGCCGACAATCTCTTTCACGAGATCACGGAGGCCGTGTCGTTGCGTGTAGGTCCGCGCCAACTTCGAGGCGATCTTCGTACAGTAGACCGGGGCGATGTCGACGCCAAACCGGTTCTGCAGCACGGCAATGTCGAACCGTCCGAAGTGAAAAAGCTTCAGGACTTCGCGATTGGCAAGAAGGGCCTCAAGACGGGGTGCCGCCCTCTGGCCCGACGGGATGCGAACGACATGGGCGTCCCCGTCTCCGGCCGAGAATTGAACGACACAGAGCCGGTCCCGTCCCAGTCGGAGGCCCATGGTCTCGGTATCGATGGCGACCACCGGCCCGAGGTCGAGTCCGGCTGGAAGATCATCGCTGTGCAGGTGGTTGGCCATGGTTCTTCCCGACGGCGACCTGCGGAGCCCGGATTGGGCGGGGCCGGTTCTGCCGCGACCCGGCCCGCATGCCCCGAAGGAATTGGTGCCCAGGAGAAGACTCGAACTTCCACGCCCATACGGGCACTAGCACCTGAAGCTAGCGCGTCTACCAATTCCGCCACCTGGGCCTGCGTGGCCATTAAACCCGTGGCGGGGGGCTGTCAACGAACGCTCGAACTCAAGATCACACCCGCGACAGCCGGTCCGCATCATCCATCAAGGTGACACTGGACGGGTGAACGGGTCCCTGGCGGTTTGACGCAAATGATCCCAATTCGTATCGACACCGGCCTTGCGGCGCATGTTGAACGAAGGAGAGAGCGATGCGAGGCAAGAAGAACGCTTACGAACAAGCTTGACACCGACGAAGATCCTCCAGGAGAAATTATCTTGGTTCCGTCGGTAGCGCGATCAAGCTTCATCGGGCGTGGACGTTGTCAGGGGCACAACGCTTTCCGGCTATAGGGCTTCCCCTCGACTTAAAGCCAGTCGAACGCCTAGCGCACCAAAGATTACGGCTGCGCCGCGATCGATATAGATCTTGGCTTGCATATAGCGCCTCGAAATCGCTTGAGTGCTCATGGAGAAGGCCAGGATCGTATAGAAAGCCACCTCGACTAGAAAGTGATTGAACACAATCACGAAACTCTCAATGACAGATAGGCCCGCGGGGAACACAGTAATCAGAACCGCTGCCGCAAAGAGCACGGACTTTGGATTGAGGAGGTTGACGAAGAAACCCTGTCTGAATGCATGTTTGGCTGGGGGAATTCGCGAATCGACCGGCGAGGACGCGTTTCTCCACATCTTGTACGCAAGGTACACAAGATAGGCGCCCCCCAGGATTTTCGCGGCGGTGTACACCATCGGAAACAGTTCGAATACCACGGCAAGACCAAGGAGTGCCGTTAACGTCCAAGTGGAAGCCATCAGACCGAGACCAAATCCGGCCGCGATTCCAGCGCTACGTCCCTTGCTTGCGGAGGTGTGCGTCGCCATCAACAGGGCGGGTCCCGGGCTCGCGATGGCAACAAGCAGGGCGATGTTGAAGGCGACGAGCTGTTCCCACGTCATGACGCAATCCTGTCTCCTGGGCCGTGGGTAGGCGGAACAGCACCGCCTGCAAGCGGGTCGGGGCCAGCGAACGGCCCACTGTCGGCACGGACATAGACCCAGGTCCATGGCGTGTCCATCGAGCCGAGCCCTCAGCCAGCACCAAAGTCGAACTGTTCTGTGCAGGCTCTGCATTTGGCCCTAAGCGAAACGTTCCACTCGACGGCCCCAGACTCGACTGTGATGCTTGTTGCTGCCGTCGGCTGCACGGCCATTCGGATGAAAGCCGCTGTTCGGGAACCGATCATGAACGCCTGTACCCTCTTCGGTCCATGAACGTCGGGAATTCGGCCGTGCGATGGATGGTTGGGCTGGACGCCAGGAAATCCTGGCAATCGTGGCGACCGGCGAGACCGGCGGCCCTTTGTGTTGTGTGCCGCGGGGCCCGGCCGCCTTCTTGAACACAACGGTCGGCCGCTGTATTCGGCAGTCGTCGCGGCAGAAGGGGGCAATCATGGCGACGGCGACCGGAATCGTCACCCTTTTCGGTGGGTCCGGCTTCGTCGGACGCTACGTGGCCCAGCGGATGGCGCGGGCCGGTTGGCGGGTCCGTGTCGCCTGCAGGCGACCCAACGAGGCCCATTTCGTCAGGCCCTACGGTGTCGTCGGCCAGGTCGAACCGATCCTCGCCAACATTCGGGACGATGCCTCAACTCGCCAGGTCATCCAGGGCGCCGACGCGGTGGTCAACTGCGTCGGAATTCTCGTTGAATCCGGTCGCCAGCGATTTGACGCCATCCATGCGGACGCCGCCGGCCGGGTTGCCGACGCCGCGGCCATGGAAGGCGTCCGGACCCTGGTGCATCTGTCCGCTCTTGGATCGGATCCCGACTCGCCGAGCCTCTACGGGCGGACGAAGGCGGAGGGCGAACGCCGGGTCCTGGCGGCGTTCCCGGATGCCGTTATCCTTCGGCCGTCGATCATCTTCGGACCCGAGGACCAGTTCTTCAACCGATTCGCCCGAATGGCCCGATTCTCACCGGTGCTCCCGCTGGTGGGTCGTCGGACGCGTTTCCAGCCCGTCTATGTCGATGATGTCGCGGCCGCGGTTGAGGCGGTGATCTGCGGGCGTCGCGGCCATGTGTCGAAACCTGGCCCGGCCGAGACCGGGGACGGCGAACCGCAACCGGCCCGGGTCTACGAACTCGGCGGTCCGGAAGTGGAGAGCTTCAGCGTTTTGATGGGCCGTATGCTGCAGGCGATCCGGCGACGACGGTTGCGGGTCAGTCTTCCCTTTGCCGTTGCCGGGTTCGGAGCCCGAATGCTGGACATCGCCCAACTCCTGTCGGGCGGCCTCTTTGTCAATCACATCCTGACCGAAGATCAGGTGCGCCAGCTTCGCCGCGACAGTGTAGTTCGGGACGGGGCGCTGACCCTCGAGCATCTGGGAATCACGCCGACAGCGATGGATTCGGTTCTTGATGAATACCTCTACTGCCACCGGCCGCATGGCCAATTCACCCTGCTGACCGAGTCGGCGAAGAACCTGGACGCCGAACGCTGATGCCGGGGCGGCAGGCAGCCGCCTGTGAATGTCTCCGGCGATTCTGGTTCCATGATCCCGATTGGCACCGCCGTGGCATTGCCGCCGGTGCCGATGTCAGCCGTAGACGATCCACAAGAGGATCGTTCCGAGGCCGATGCGGTAGAGAACAAAGGGCGTGAAGCTGATCCGTCGGAGCAGTCGCGTCAGGACGGCGAGGGCGGTGAGCGCGGCCAGGAATGCCAGTCCGGCAGCGATGGCGCCATCGCGCATCGCTGCTGCGTCAACGGTGCCGACCGTTCCGGAACCGAGCAGGACGGCCGAGGCCATGATCACCGGAATCGACATCAGGAAGGCGATCCGGGCACTGTCTTCACGGCCGTAACCGAGTCGGCGGGCGCCAGACATGGTGATCCCCGAACGCGACGTGCCCGGAACAAGGGCGAGCACCTGCCAGAGGCCCAGAATCCAGGCGTCCCGCGGGCTCCAGCTGTCCGCGGACTTCGCCTGCCGTCCCGTTCGGTCACACCAGTAAAGAACCCCGGCGAAGACGATCGTGGTCCAGGCCACCACCTCGATTGACCGCATCCGGTCGGAGAGGCCCGTTGCCGCCAGAAAGAGTCCGGCAACGACGACCGGAACTGTCGCCGCTGCGAGCGCCAGGACCAGCCGGGCCTCCGCAGATGCGCGCCGACCGGACACGAGATGTCCGATGCCGCGAAACGCCCGCTGCACATCACTGCGCAAATGGATGATCACGGCGCCGAGGGTTCCCAGATGGACGGCGACATCGATGAACTGCCCCTGGTCCTGAAGCCCGGACGCGGCCGGGAACAGGATCAGGTGACCTGAAGAGGATACCGGAAGGAACTCTGTCAGTCCCTGCACCAGGGCCAGCATGAGCAAATGAAGAACAGACATCCCGAGCCCCTGGTGATTCGCCGGTCAGGTTCAGACCCTAGAACCATCACCCCGGCGCGCAAGCCGGGACAAAAGAACAGGAATATTGCGCCATATCTTGGGGTCAAACGGAGTGGTGACGAATACTCTGTCACAAGCATGGCGATTTCAAAAGCACTGAGACAGTGTCTCTGTCTCTGATGCTGTAAACGGAACCTGAATACGAATGCTTGACCGACAATGCCGGAGTTCGCCGGTCTCGCGACGAAATCATGAAACTCGGAATGTGATGGAACCCATCACCGGGGGACGACCCCGCGATGCGGTCAGGCCTCACGAGACCGGGCAATTGCCAACGGTGTCGCTTTGGGCTGAATCACGCCGGCCCGAAACCCGGCGACCGGTGGGTATTGGCGAGATTCGATGCGGATCCACGGATCCGGCGCCCACGTCACCGGCGCCGGTTGTTGTCAACGCGATCTCTCCCGGCCATCGTCGCGCAGGGGTCGGTTGAATCTTCTTTACCGGCAAGGCAAACAGCCGCCGGTTCCACATGGTACGGGAGTCCAATGTCGCAGCTTGCCCGACTCCATCATTTTCCCCTGTCGCCGTTTTGCCGCAAGGTGCGGCTGGCGCTGGCCGAAAAGCGTCAGAAATTCGAAGAAGTCGTCGAACGCTACTGGGAGCCGTCGGCCGAATTCCTGATGCTGAATCCAGCCGGCAAGGTTCCGGTGTTGAAGATCGAGGGCCGAGTCCTGGCGGAGTCGACGGCAATTTGCGAATACCTTGAAGAACTCTGGCCGGATCCGCCGCTCCTTCCGGAGGGCCCGCTCGACCGGGCCGAGGCGCGGCGACTGGTCGGGTGGTTCGACGACAAGTTCTACCGCGAGGTGACCGTCAATCTCCTGGGCGAACGGCTGTTGAAGAAAGTCGCTGGCGGCCGGGCACCGGAGAGTGACAAGGTGATGCTCGGCATCCGGAATTGCCGCTTTCACATCGACTACATGGCAGGTCTCCTGGATCGGCGGCGCTGGCTCGCCGGGAATGCGATTTCGCTTGCGGATGTCGCGGCTGCGGCCCAGTTGTCCTGCCTGGACTATGTGTCCGACGTCGACTGGGATCGCAGCGAATCGCTTCGGATCTGGTATTCGGCGATCAAGTCGCGCCCGTCCTTTCGGCCGCTTCTCAGTGATCATCTGCCCGGATTTCCGCCTCCGCCGCATTACGCCGATCTGGACTTCTGATGTCTGCAGACGAGCCGTCGCTCACGGATGCTCTGAAGGCCCGGGCAAAGGCCGAAGGGTTTGCCGCATCCGGAATCTGCCGACCCGACGCCATCCCGGAAGCCGGACGGCATCTCGCCGGTTATCTTGCGGCCGGCTATCACGGGCAGATGAGCTGGATGGAGAGGCGGGCCGAATGGCGAGGGAACCCGTCGGTGCTCTGGCCGGCGGCCCGGTCCGTGATCATGCTCGCGGACGCCTATACGCCCGAACACGATCCCCTGGCCGTCCTGAAGCGGCCCGATCGGGCGGCAATTTCGGTCTATGCGCTCAACGAGGATTACCATGGGCTGATCAAGAAACGGTTGAAACGGCTCGGCCGCTGGCTGATCAACCGTGTTCCGGGCGCCGAGATCAAGGTCTTCGTCGACACGGCGCCGGTGATGGAGAAACCGCTGGCCGCAGCCGCGGGTCTGGGCTGGCAGGGCAAACACACGAATCTGCTCTCGCGACAACTCGGAAACTGGTTCTTTCTGGGCGCCCTCTTCACCACCGCTGAACTGGAACCGGACCAACCGACGCCGAAAGATGGCCATTGTGGCCGTTGCCGGGCCTGCCTGGACATCTGTCCAACAGACGCCTTCCCGGCACCCTACCAGCTCGATGCGCGGCGGTGCATCTCCTATCTGACCATCGAACACCGGGGACCGGTTGACACGGCGTTGCGTCCAGATCTCGGCAACCGAATTTTTGGCTGCGACGATTGCCTCGCGGTCTGCCCGTGGAACAAGTTTGCGGTCCGTGCCCGCCAGGCCGGATATCAGGCCCGGAAAGACCTCAGGCAGCTCCGGCTGTCCGATCTCGCTTCCCTCGATGACACCGGATTCCGGGCCTTGTTCCGGAAGTCGCCGGTGCGACGGATCGGTCGGGACCGCCTGGTCCGCAACGTTCTCTATGCGATCGGGAATTCCGGCCGGATCGATCTCGCGCCCTCGGCGGCAGCTCGCCTCGGAGATGGCGATGGCGCAGTCCGGGATGCCGCCCGCTGGGCGCTCGACCGGCTTCGGACCGCTACGAGAGCCAGGAATTCCGCCACCGAACGCGACGCCAATGGCGCGAACACTCCTTAGCTTCGGACATGGCTATACGGCGCAGGCGCTCACGCGGCGGCTCCGCCCCGAGGGTTGGCGGGTCATCGGCACCACGCGGTCGGCCACGAAGGCCAAGGCTCTCCGGAAGACCGGAATCGAGGTCCTGTCATGGCCGCGACTGGAATCACGAACGCGGCTGGCGGCGGCGTTCCGGGATGCGACCCATCTCTTGGTTTCAATCCCCCCAGGCCCGGACGGCGATCCGGTTCTCGCTGGCGAAAGCGATCAACTTGTTGCCTGCAACGCCCGATCCCGCCTGATCTGGGTTGGCTATCTCTCCACCACCGGCGTCTACGGCGATCATGAGGGCGGCTGGGTGGATGAAGACACGCCCCTGAATCCGGCAACGGACCGGGGCCGGCGCCGGGCGGACGCCGAAGCCGCATGGCTCGGGTCGGGACTCCCGGTTCATGTGTTTCGACTGGCAGGAATCTATGGTCCCGGCCGGGGACCTTTCCGAAAGGTCATGGACGGTACGGCGCGGCGGGTGATCAAACCAGGCCAAGTATTCAGCCGAATCCATGTCGAGGACATCGCCACCGTGCTGGCGGCCTCCATGGACCGTCCCGCCCCGGGGACCGTCTACAATGTTTGTGATGACGATCCCGCGCCACCCGAGGACGTGATCGCCCATGCCGCCCGGTTGCTCGGCGTGGCCGTTCCGGAGGCGGTTCCGTTCGCCGAAGCCGAGCTGTCGCCAATGGCCCGCAGTTTCTACGCAGAATCCAAGCGCGTGCGGAACGCCAGGATCAAGACGGACCTTGGCGTCCAACTGAACTATCCCGATTACCGCACCGGTCTTGCTGCTCTCCTGCAGACCGGGCCCGAACGTTCCGAGGTCAAGCCGGCCCCAGGCGATTGACCCTCGTCCCTGTGAGTCATCGCGGGGAACGCCGGACCGCCTGTTCCGTTCCACAAGGGGCGAGCCGTGCAGTTCGAACGAGAGGTACGGTCATGGTCATGTCCCCATGGTCGATGCAAGGAACCGAGACCATCGGGGTCCGCCGCTGACTTTGTTCCGGGTCGGAGGCGAGCATGTCCGTCGCCTCGTCGGCGTCGTCGATGCCATGCCTCTTCAGCAACAGGGTGGCATTCACCCCGGGCGCCCATTCACCGATGACGAAGGCATTCCCCGACCGAATGTTGATTCACCCGGGCTGTGATTCATGAACGATTCCGGTCGACGGCCATCAAGAGGGCGGGGAGAAGCAGGAGGTCGGCAATCAATGCCAGGCAGATCGTGATCGACACCAGGACACCGAGCGCCCAACTGGGTTCGTATCCCGATGAGGCGAACACCAGGAATCCGGCTGTCAGAATGGCGGTGGTGGCCCACAACGCAGGTCCCACCGCACGAAACGTCGCGCGAACCGCTTCGGGCGATGACAGGCCTTTCTGGCGGCCCTTCATGTACTTGGCCATGAAATGAATGGTGTCGTCCACGATGATGCCGATAGCGACTGCGGCTACGACAGATGCGCCGAGACCGATGGCGCCGGAAAGGTATCCCCACAGGCCGAACGCCATGGCCGCCGGAACGAAATTGGGCACCAGGCAGATCAGGCCAACGCGGATGTTCCTGAAGACCAGGAGCAGAATCAGCGAAATGAGACCCGTGGCGAGGATCGTGCCCCTGAGCATGCTCTCGACGTTCCGATCCGACAGATGGGCGGAAATCATTGTAAAGCCCGAAGCCGGGCTCACGAGGGCTGGCGCATTGGATCGCAACCAGGCCTGGGCGCGCGCATCAATGTCGAGATGGTCCCGCGTGGACGTGTTGTCGAGCGCGACCGTCATTCGTGTCGCCGATTTTGCGATGTCCATGCGGTCGTTGAGATCGGCCCCGAAGGGCAGTGAAAACTCGTAGAGCAACAGCAATTGGGCGGCAAGTTCGGGATCGTCCGGAATCCGGTAGAACGCGGGATCGTCTCCGTGCATGCTCTTGTTCACGCGTTTCAAGATGTCCGGGAAGGACTGAACGTGACGCACTTCGGGCTGTACGCGGTACCACTCCGCGAAGGCGTCGACCTTGCGCAGGTATTCCGGATCGGTGATGCCGCCCTCGCTCCCGGAACTCAGTGAATAGTCGAGCCTGTCCAGCCCGGTCAGGTTTTCGACGATGAATTCCGTATCGGTGCGGAAGGCGTAGCGTTCGTCGAAATGATGCAGCCAGTTGTCGCTCGCTTCGTTTCGGGGAACACCTGCCGCCAGCGCCAAGGCCGCGAGCGTCCCGGACCAGAGAATTGCTTTGCGGTGTGTGACGACAAAGTCTCCCAGGCGTTCGAAGAAAGTCCGGTGTCCGGTGCCAGAGCGGGGAGCGCCGAACGGCAGGACCGAAAGCAGCACAGGCAAAAGCGTCACGGAATAGACAAATGTGAACAGCACGCCAAGCGCTACCAGATTGCCAAGGACGTGAAAGGGCGGCGAATTCGAGGTGTTCAGGCTGAGGAATCCGATTGCGGTCGTGACGGATGTCAGAAACACGGGATACAGGTTTTCGCGAAGGGAGGCCGAGAGAGCCGCATTCCGGTCCAGGCCTTCTCGCATACCGGACTGCGCGACGGTGACGATGTGGATTGAATGGGCGACCGCGACGGCCATGACGATGATCGGCACGCTCGCGCTTATCGGCGTGAGCATCGTGCGAAACCAGCCTGCGACCCCCATGGCGCTCAGGACGACGAATACGACAACAATGGCAACGGCGAATGCGGCGTACGCGGAGCGTAGCAGAAGGGCCGCAATGGTCAGAACGACAAGAAACACGACCGGGATGAGATTCTCGGCATCCTTTCCGGCGATTTCGAAAGTCTGGTTCAGGATCACGTTGCCGGTCAGGAAAAAGGAAAGGTCCGGATGCGTGGCCCGGGCCTCGTCGAGCAGTCCTCCGAGATAGTTCGAGATCTCCGCCCACGCGGGTTCTTCCGGCTCGGACAGGATGAAGTCGACGACCAGGCCGGCCACGTGCCCGTCCTCGGCAACCAGTTGCCCGACAAGTTCGGGCTCGTTCAGGGCGATGGCCCGAACCCGGTCGAGTTCGGCGTCGCTCAGGGACACAGCGTCTTCGACCAGGGGCTCGATGGTCAGGTCGTCCCCGTCCGCTTCGGTGTGGAAATAGTTGGTAAGCGAGGTGACCCGGACAGAGTACGGCGTCTGCCACGCGGCCTCGGTCAACTGCTCGATTGCGTCGAGGGTCTCGCGGGTAAACACCGATCCTTCCCGGGGCGCGACGGCGACCAGTGCCGAACGCGATGCGGAATAGGTGTCCTGTACCGCATCAAATGCGAGAAGGTGGGGATTGTCCTCGCCGAACAGCACGCGATAGCTGCCGGAAACGGTGAGGCGGGGCGCACCTGCTGCCGCCATGAGCATGACCACCGCGGCGAGCGCGAGAACCGGCCACCGGCGGTTCAGAACGAACGCGGTGAAACGATCCAGAGGTGCGGGTTTCATCGCCTGGACTCGCGCGGGCGTGCGGCGGCGATCAGATCAGTTCGTTCGATTTTTCTTGTTCCAATTTGACTGGTGAAGCCATCGCCGTGTCGGCCACGGATCGCCGGCAAGTCTGATGTTGACGCAGGCGTTGGCCAGAATCGGCTCCACCATCCACCGCCCGGGCCCTTTCACTTGCACGGATAGTGTCCAATGGCTCGATCACGATTCAATCCTTGGGAGATTCGTATCTCTCCAGCGAAATAACGACAACTCGTTTTGTGTGATTGGCGTCTCCGACGTCCGGTCCATGTCGCGGTGTTCCTACCACTTGGATGATCGCTCGGCGTAGATGTGGTCTGGTAACCGGTAGCTGATGCCCGCGTCGTCAAACATCGAAACGTTCAGAATGGTCGTCAAATTGGCGATCTCCCGAGCCCGTCCAGGAATCAGCTTTCCCATGATCGTCTCGATCCGGTTCAACATCCGGAATTTCCACAAAATGCCCACAGACGACTTCTCGGGGTACATCAGTTCTTCAGCCAGTTCGTTGCCGATGAGCGCGCGCGAGATCTGTCCGATGTATCCGGCAAGCTTCAGACGTTCGTCCCGTTGCTCCAACCCCGCGAACAAGGGCGCTGAATTGATCAACGATGACGCCATGACGATCGATTCCATGGACGGGGGAGGCTCGCAGGCCCGTCCGACTCTGAAAATTTTGAGTGCGTCCTCTTCGTCGCGAAAAAGTATGCTCTTGGGAATCCCCATCAGGTAGCCCGAGTAACGCCACACGGCCATGAAGCTTCGGCGTTCCTCCTTGTCAAAGGATCCACCGAGGCTCTTCAGGTGTTTCAGCAGCCTTGCTGAAAAGGAGGAGATGGCGAAGCCCAGATGTGCCGCACACAAGGGCGTGCCCAACTCATCCACATCCCATTCGTCGGATTTCTCGAGAAGCGACCGCAGTTTCGCGTGGACCAGCCTCACCCGGACGGAGTGCGTCCACCCATCGGCGTGCCTTTCCATTCCGCCGGGCATGAAGATCTCCAGCATGTGGCGATTGTTCTGCTTCAGCCGTCTTACGCCCTTGTCGCGCAACCTGCCGGTCAGGAAGAAAGACTTGGCGATGTTGGTTGCGAATCCCTCGACCAGAACGCCGCCCACCATTCCGGCAAGCACGAGCCGTGTATTCCTGTGAAACATGCGGCATCCAGGCAGATGGGACGGCAAATCGACCCACTCCGGCGGCTCGGCGATGGAGGCAAAGAAGTCCCGGACCGAGCGGGGCGCGTCGCGCAGAACCTCGTCGTCCCCCGTCATGCCAGCTCGAATCAGCCGATTGGATTCGTCCGGCCCCAAAGAAGAAATGTCGGCGATCATCGCGTCGGCGAGTGCGTCGCCGATCATGGTGTGGGCGATGTAGGTTTCCGCCCTCTCCGGATCGATGTGCCGCCCTTTCGCGTAGGAGTCTGTATATGCAGTGGGAATTTTCACGGTCTCTGAGACTAATGGCACTCCGTTCGTCGTGCAACCGACCCAAGATCAACCTTGCGCGGCAAACCCTGCAAGCCCGGGTTCGAGTCTCAAGGAATTCTCATGTTGCAGCGATTCTTGCCTACATCATCGACGGTTCGAGTTCATGGGATTGCGCCGGCACCCCTCGGTTCGTGCGGACATCTGGCCAATTTCCTTGATGTCCGGGAGCGGAATCCAGTTGCGCGATCAGGGTCGCATTGCAGTCGCGTTGCCATCACAAGGCAACACGACGGTCGAATCCGTCGTAGTGGGGTGCCGAGCGGAGACAGGACAAACGACTGTCAACGAAGAGATCAGGGCCGCCTCTGTCGTGGCGGCCGGAACGGCCGTCCGTACTCGAACTCGCCACGGGAAAGCGGACATTGTCCCTTGTCGAACAATCGGGCACGTTGATCGAAGTCAGACAGGGGCCATCCCTTGGAGGCCCCGTCAAACCGGCATCTGTGTAGCCGGTGAAAGTCCGGAGGAAAGGAGAGGAAAATCACCGACCTCTTGCCGCGAAATGTGCTGGGCCGCCCACGAGAACGATCTCGAACGCCGGGAATCGGCCTTCGATGAGGCGCCGGACGATCCGAAGACGACAGTCGAAGGCCGGCTCGCGCTTGAAAGGGGACCGGATTGAGCCGCGGCTTGGAACAGACTACGGCCGGCACCTGTTCGACCAACAAGCCGGGCCACGGCAAGGGAAGAAAGATGTGGCACATCGTCAACACTCGAGAATCGGGAACTGGCTCTTTGAAATCAACGGAACTTCGGCGTTGGCGCAAATAACAGGGCTGCAAGATTGAGGAACACAGGGGTGACAGCGGCCACGCCTCGGTCTACTTGCGTTACCGGACGTCGGGACTTCCGATGCATGGTTCCCGCAAGGGATTGGGCCGGAAGCTGGTCGCGGAGATCAAGAAATATCTGGGGCTGAAGCAATGTTGCATTATCCGGTGTCGTTGCAGGACGACGACGGCACCGTGTTCGTGAAGTCTCGGGACTTTCCGGAGCTCACGACGTTCGGTGACGATGTCGACGAAGCGATCGCCAGGGCTGCCGATGCGCTCGAGGAAGCGATCGCAGCGCGAATCGCTGTAGGGCAGGAGATCCCGGATCCGTATGCCGGCGGAACGCGCGTGAAGGTGCCCGCGCTGACGGCGATCAAAGCCTTGCTCTACCAGGGAATGCGGAAACAGGGGATTGGGAAAGCGGAACTTGCGCGGCGTCTGGGGTGGCATCTGCGACAGGTCGACCGTGTACTGGATGTCCGTCACAAATCGCGGCTTGATCGCATGGTTCTCGCGTTGAGCGCAATTGGCCTCCAGATTGAAGTCCACGCGCGGGAAACGGGCTCCAACGCTCAGCGTTGAGCGCACTTTGACGCTGTGATCGCGTCTCAAGCCGGAAGATCGCGTGCCTGTGTTCGGCCACGTCGGTATCAAGGCGCCGGGTGTCTCAAGCGGACGTCGGGGGCAGGGGCGACCTGTATCCACTACGTATCCGCATCCGAATTCTGCGCGAATCGGTTGTTGGAAGGACCGTCCTCACCGACTCGGTTCGCCGAACCTCGGCCTCGATTGTATCCTGCCGAATTCATTTCAGGTTGGTTCTGTTGTGTCGGCGGTCGGTGGACTGGCCCATTCCGACCAGTCCGTGAGGGAATTAAAGTCCAGGTCAGGCGAGAAAGGACCTGCCTGACGTCCATGGCGGGCCGCAGAAATTCAATGCAGACTCCGAGGTCGTGAATTCCTACAGCTCGAACCCGGTGCGCGGCTGCACACCAAGATTCCGGACCTCGCGGAAAGGACACGTGAAAGCCTGACGCCGGCCCACTACGCGGTTCACAGTCTGATCCACGAGGCTCGGGACGGGCTGGCGCGGACCCGATCGGTACGCCGTCCGCCCCACCGTGAACGTCAAGTGATGCCGGACTGTCCTACTGGGCGCTTTCCCCAAGGACTCCGACAACTCCTGAGCGCATCATCCTCGATGACTGTGCCGTCTCCAGTTGCGGCCAATCCGAGCAAGGGACGTCAAACGCACGATGAGCAACGATCCTGTCCGCATCCGGGGACCGTTTCCCGGAACGTGCACGAACGAATCCCCGAAGTCGGCCCCGCCGCCACTCGAACAACAGTATTGCGGCCAAGGCACAACGGGTTCCCGGTCGTCAAATGGTGTAGTCCAACCGCTTGGCAGCGCGCGCCGCCCCGACGAGAAATGCTTTGGCGTCGTCGTGCGAGAACAGGATGCCCACATCGTTGAAATTCAGGAACAGGCGATCGCCATCACCGGCAAAGCCCGTCGTTCCCAGGCTGATTGTGGCCTGCCCTTCGAGCCTGGCGAAATCCGATACGAGGCGTTTGAAATCCTGATGCGTTGCCATCCCATCCCCCATTCATCGGCGAGCGGTTGCCTGCCTGGAATTGTTCAAGAGATCGGGTCCGGCCCGGGAACCGGTCGCCACGTCCGCCCTGAGTCGGCCGTGGTTTCGTCTTCGCACCGTTCCTCACTCTTGACTCGGGTGCCGCCGGCTTCGGCCTCCGGCTCGTGGTCATGCCGGTTGTCTTGCTGATGGGCGCCCCGAATCGCCGGTTCTACAATAATCGCGCCCGCCTTGAAATATCGGTACAGGGTTGACGATGCGATCCCGAGTTCCCTCGCGACTGCGGCAATGCTCATCCCACCTGCGTGCAACCGGGCGGCCTCGGCACGCTGGCTGCTGTCGATGGCGGTTCGGGGCCGGGGCCGGGGTGGTTTGAAAAATCCCCGGTCTCCCTCGTCGCGGTAGAGGCGCACGGCTCGGGAAATGACCTTGCGATTGACACCGAGCGCCTCGGCCATCCGGGAAACCTGCGCGAGGCCAAGAACCACGAACTGAGCCGCTGCCCGGCGGCCCGCCTGCCGGTCATCGGCGGCATGTGCGCAAATCGGTTGAAGATAACAATACCACGTGGTGATTCCCTCGTGCGTGCGAACCGAGAGGCAGTCGCTCAGCGGGGTCGCGTCAGCCGGTTGCATGGGGAGAGGAACCATGGCCTCGTCGCGGTGGGGCTTTCCCTCACGCGCCATCGTTTGCGCCATGGTTCACACCGGGACCTCCGCCCGTAGCGGCGTCCGGAAGTTTCCGGGCGCGGAAGTCGGGACGGGTCCTGAGCGGAGACCGCTACCGGCCGTGTTTGTCTTCGACAGTGTCACCATTTCCCGCACCCGGGCCTGTCGGCGGTTCGGCAATTCGGCGTCGACGGGTCGTCTCTCGACGTTTTCGGGTCGCCGCGCCTGGACCGTTTTTCGACATTCGGGGAATTCCGGCGGGAACACAAGCGCCGGCGGGGACGTCCGGTCGGACGTTTCCCGGCCACCGGGGACCCTTGCCGAACGAGTTTCCTATACTGTCAGGACCACGCGCGGGACCGGGGCCGCAACGATCCCGATGATGCCGGAAACTCGAATTGGCCGACGATCCGGGATCCGTCCGGGTTCCGGGTACCAAGAACAGAGGGTTCCCGATGATCAAGGGTTCGGGCGGGACCGCTGCCTGGGAACTGCCGTCCGGACCGGTTTTCGGGACGTATCGCACGCAGAAACCGTGACCGGACCTGCAAGCCGGCCATGGCTGACCGTCAAATCAACAGTACCTGCGTTCCAACCTCGGTCAGCTCGAACAGCTCGGCAATATGCCGATTGTAGAGCCCGATGCAGCCGCTCGATGACTTGCGGCCGATCTTTTCGGGATCATGGGTCCCGTGAATGCGGTAGTATCGCCAACTCAGATAGAGGGCATGGGTTCCGAGCGGATTGTCCGGACCCGGGGGTACATACGGCGGCCATTCGGGGTTGCGTTTCAGCATTGCCTCTGTCGGACGCCAGTCCGGGCCGACCTTTTTGCGGATGACGCGGGTCCTGCCCAACCGAGTGAGTTCCGGTGACGACGGGACACTTGTCGGGTACAGCCGGTAGGTTTCGCCGTCTTCCGACCAGAAGTGGATAACCCGGCTGCGGGTGTCGGCCAGGATGGCGCCATGCTTGAGTGTGCGGAAATACGGCTCCCAGCTCCGTGTCTTGAACCCGGAAATGTTGCGCCTGACGAAATGTGTCGGTTCGTCCGGCATCTGGTCGCCGGCAACGGACTTTTGGGACGCTCCGGTGGTCTGTGACAGGACCGGCGCCGCACCCAGAGATGCGAACACCGCCGAGGCGGCGAAGACCCGGCGAGTCATCACGGCCGAACGTCCGATCTGTTTGTCGATTGTCCTCGGCATCGGAAGTCATCCTCCCGTCGTTTCGGAAACACCCGGAACTTAGTCCCACACCCATTCGGGTTCAACTCAAACCGGCGTGAACACCGGCAGGTGGCCCCTCGGGATCGGTCCCGTCCGCTTGGGGATTCTGCTCAATGCACGAAGGATCGGCGCGGTTGAACACCATCGGGTTCGCCCGTAGAGTCGCGGGACAACCGCACTCCGTGAACGCATGTTGTCTCGTCAATGATTCGCCTGATGACGGCCCTATTGGCCGGTTTCCTTCTCTCCGGATGCGTTCAGCCCCAATCTGGCGAAGTTACGGGCGGCGAGGCGTTGCTCATGATCACGGATCAAGAAGCACGACTAATTCCCGAACGGCACCTGACCATGATCAACGAAGAACGTCAGGCCCTGGGCCTGGCGGTCATCGGCATCAGTGACGAACTCACCGTCGCTGCCCGGACCCATGCAGAAGACATGTCACGGCAACGCCGGGTCTGGCATTTCGGCATTGATGGGTCCTCACCGATCGACCGAGTTCGGGAGGCTGGATATCCGGGCGGACTGATCGGTGAGAACATTGCCGAGACATTCGAACACGATGTCGAAATCCTTGAGGCCTGGCTACGCGATCAGGACACCCGGTCCAACATCCTTCACCCCGAGGCCCGCCATCTGGGCATTGCATTCAAACAGGACAGTGATGGCCGACTCTGGTGGGTTCAGTTGGTCGGCGGATGAATGTGTTAGTCTCGAATTCAGGGCCGGATGTAAATCGGTGTGTTGAGCTGGACCATCGCGTAGATTTCCTCCATCTGGCGGTCGGTCACGGCGATGCATCCGTCTGTCCAGTCGCGGCGGAATCGGTCCGCCCAGCGGCGCGGGCCGCCGTGGATGAAAATGTCGCCGCCCGGGTCCTTTCCCAGTTTCCGCGCTTCCCGGACATCGCGGGCGTTGGGATAGGAAATACCGAGACTCAGATGGAAACGGCTCTGGGGATTCCGGCGGTTGATCCGGTACCAGCCTTCCGGTGTACGGCCGTCGCCTTCCTCCGTCTTGTCTCCGACAGGCGAGAATCCCAGATGGACCCGGTAGGTCCTGACCACGTCATCGTCCTCGATCAGCCACATCTTGCGGGCCGACTTGTCGACGACGATGCGATCGACCCGGGTTCCGACCGCAACCGGTGAATTGCCGAGCGGCAAGCTATCCAGGATCGTGCAACCCGCCACGAGCGGCAGAAACAGGGTCCACGCGGCGAAAACAATCGGGCGCATGGCGTCAGCTCCGGTTCAATGTCGGAACGGCCGATGTATCGCGTCTGCCGTGAATCTCGGATCGGGACAAAGAGCCTGACATCGGACTGTCCGGCGACTCGCGGAGGGTCCGCCGCCCTCGACGAAGGGAATCGCTTCGGAGCTGGCCGCAGGCGGCGAGGATATCGGCACCCCTCGGAGTTCGGACCGGGCTGGAGTATCCGGCGCGATTGATGATGTCACCAAACCGACGGAGCCGGTCGGGGTCCGAACATTCGAACTCGGCGCCAGGCCAGGGATTGAAGGGGATCAGGTTGACCTTGGCCGGAATCCCATCGATCAGCGCGATCAGGCGACGTGCATCGTCGTCGCTGTCGTTGACGCCCTTCAGCATGACATATTCAAATATTATCCGTTCGGCATTGGACAGCCTCGGGTAGTCGCGGCAAGCTTGCAGCAGTTCCGCGAGAGGGTATTTCCGGTTGATCGGGATCAGCCGATCCCGCAGCGCGTCGGTGGTTGCGTGCAGCGAAATCGCCAGCATGCATCCGATTTCTGTCCCGACGCGGGCGATTTCGGGAACCACTCCGGACGTCGAGAGGGTGATCTTGCGTCGCGAGATGGCAATGCCCTCGTGGTCCCGGACCACCTGCATCGCCCGGATTACCGCATCGGTGTTGAAGAGCGGTTCACCCATGCCCATCAGCACGACATTGGTGATCCGGCGCCCGGTGCCGGGCAGAGTGTTCCAGTCACCGAGATCGTCCCTGGCCACCAGGAGCTGGCCGACGATCTCTGCGGCGGTCAGATTGCGGACGAGGCGTTGTGTGCCGGTGTGGCAGAATCGGCAGGTCAGGGTACATCCAACCTGGCTCGACAGGCAGAGCGTTCCGGTGCCGCGGTCCGGTTCGGGAATGTAGACTGTTTCCACCAACGAGCCGTCACCGAGTCGAAGAAGGTATTTCCGTGTCCCGTCCACCGACAGTTGACGTCGCGCGATCTCGGGTCGGCCGATCGTGCATGACTCGCCGAGACGCGCCCGAAGCGCCTTGGGCAATCCGATCGCGCAATTCAGGGAGGTAGCGCCCTTTCGGTAGATCCAGGTCCGGATCTGGGTGCCACGCAGGTCAAGCTCGGACTTGGGGACTCCGGCGCGCGACAGTGCGGCCGCGAGATCGTTGCGACGCATTCCCGTGAGGTCGGCCACCGGTTCCGGCGCACGGGTTCCCGCCAGCGGTCCCGGAACCGAGGCTACGGTCGTGTCAGCGGACAGCCCGGGGGAGGCGACATCGGGATTCACCATGGGCGCGCTTCGGAAATCCGGAAGCCGTTTGCACCGCGGGAGGATGAAGGGATTGGGCGGGTTGGTGCCGTCCGTGTGGCCGCGCCAGGACCGAAACGGTGCAGGGGGCCGTCGGCATTCCGACGCATTTGTCGGAACCCGGCCGGATGTGCGGCGCCAGCTGTCCGCGGCCGGATCAGGTACACAGTTTCTTTGCTTCCGTCATGGCCGCGGTAAAACCGATCAGTGAAATGGAATCCCGGGTGGTGGTGCCACGCGAACTGCGGCCGACCACCGTGGCGGTTGCGCCACGCCGGAAGGCTTCATGAATCTTCTCGTCGGCATCGGGACCGCTGGTCCAGGCCCATTCCCCGTCGACATAGAGATCAAACGTCGTTCCCCCGACGGACAGCTTGACCGTGCTCTTCGGATCATAGGGATATCCGCCAGTGAAAGACACTTCTCCGGTGACGCCTTCCTTTGGCCGGAAAGTTACGGAAATCTGGGTCACACCACGTCGGACCTGCACTTCCTTGCCGCCCCGCGTATTGACGCTTCGTTTGGGGATTGAGGACACGAAACACTCCTTCACATCTCCCGACTCGTAGATGTGGACATACCAGTCGTTGATGGCCTTGAGAGGCTGGGTGAGTGTCTGCTGAGCTCCGGCGACCGTTGCCAGCCAGCCGAATGCGATTGTCGCGCCTGCGAGTCGAAATCTGCTTTTCACCCTGGTTTCCTGCTGCTCTGAAAATTTTTTCCGGATTCTTGCCACGAATTCAGAAATCCGACAAGTGCGGTGAAACCGTCCGTTCGGAGCAACCGACCGGTTCCTGCAAATATCCCGCCGTGTCGACGTGGATGAGGATCTCCAAATGGGCCAGGGACCTATCGGGTCTGCCCGGTCGGCCTTGGCGCCGACACGGCGTCGATAATCCGAACGTCCCGATGCGGGTACGGGATGCCGATCCCATTCGCCTTGAAGGCGTCCCAGATTGCCAGGAAGGCATTGCCACGGACGTTGGAAAGGCCTTTCGACGGGTCGCTGATCCAGAAACGAAGGATGTAGTCCACGGAGCTGTCGCCGAAGGCGATGATGTGGCAGACCGGCGCCGGGTTGGACATGACCCGGTCAAGCCCTTCGAGACATCCGACCGCGACGCGGCGGACAAGATGCGGGTCGCAATCGTAGCTGACGCCGAAGGTGATCTCCAGGCGGACGAGATCGGTGGAATGCGACCAGTTGACGACCTGCCGCGTGATCAGATCCTCATTGGGAATCAGGTACTCGGTGCCGTCGCGGGTCACCACCGAGGCATATCGTGCACCGAGATCCGAGATCCAGCCGAAGGTGTCGCCTGTCGAGATCACGTCGCCCGGCTTGATCGACTTGTCCATGAGGAGAATGACACCCGACACAAGGTTGGAGACAATCTTCTGGAGGCCGAAACCGAGACCCAGTCCGATGGCTCCGGAAAGGACGGTCAATGTCGTGAGATCGAAGCCGATGGCTTGGATGGCGATGACGAAGGCGACGCTGTAGAGGCCAAGCTTGATCAGCTTGACGGACAGCACCTTGATGGATGGCGAAATGTCGTCACTACGGTCGATCCGGCGGGCGACGAATTTGGACAGCACATGGGCGACAGCGAGCAGGACGCCAATGGCCAGCAGCGCCTGGAACACGATCAGGAGCGAAATCCGGGTGGCGCCGAGAGTCACCGATGCGGCGTCAAGCAGGTTGAGGAAATACTCCCACAGCCCCAGTACATGCAGGGTGACGAGAATCCAGGCGATCCAGACGGTCGGCTTGCGAAGCGACCGGTTGCGGATCAGACGCCCGGCGATGGAGATGACCAGCCATGCGGTTGCAAGAACGGCGAAATGGCCGATGAGATAACTGCGGCTTGGCCAGGTGACCGTTCGCATGACCTCCAGGGTCAGCCAAAGCAGCCCGACGAAAATAATGGACCGCCACCGCTGGTTGCAGATGGCCATGAACCGCATTTGCCAGAGAGGCCAGCCTTCTCGCGTACGCAGCCAACGGGTGACCTTCAATCTGACCCAGCGGGAAATCACATGAGCGACAAGGACGAGCCCAACGATGATCAGGACCTGAATGATCCGGTTCGGCAGCAGGAGACCGGACAGAAACAGCTCGATGTCGCCCCATACGGCAAGAGTTTCGCCGAGCAGGGATTGCCCGTTTGACAGGCTTTCCTCCCCGTCGGTCACGGGAACGGCGCCAGTCGCCGGGCCGCCGGATGCTTCCTGTGCGGTCTCGGTCTCCATAAGGGATTACAGTCCGGGACCATCCGGTCCGGGGTTCAGGTCCTGTCCGAAGGCAATCACATGGCCTTCGGGGTCGACCAGGTCGAATTCGAGTATTCCGTAGAAGGTCTCATGCGGTTCGTGCCGGAGCACACCGCCGGCGTCGGCAATCCGGCGGGCAAGGGCCTGTGCATCGTCGACATAGATGTAAGCGACCGTGCCCTCGTGGACGGAAAACGTCTCCAGTTTTTGGAGCCCGATAGTGACGGTGCCGAGGCCGACGATTGCGAAGAACGCCGGTCCGTCGCCGTCCCGAAAAAAACCGTTGGTGTCGAATCCAAGCACATCCGCGTAGAATCGTGCTGTCGTGTCCACGTCCCGCGTCGGCAAGACCGGCATGGATCGTATTCCTGTGGCCATCGTCGCCTCACATCCTCCGTGCCGTTTCGGGCGCTGGCATTATGGCCGCAATGCCCGGAAAATGCGAGGGTCGGTAACGGCGAACGGCGGTTTCTGCCATGGGTGGGATCGCCGGTGCGGGCCGGCGCAATTCGCGCCAGAAAGCGCAATCTGCCGTCCTGGAAGGCGACTTTCCGTTCTCTCCGGCCGAGGGATTCGACGCTCCAATTGTGCCGGTCCATGGTGGCGGCGAACCGGAGGGTGTCTCCTGTCCGCAGGATGGCGGGTTTCGGTGTCCCCGGGAAACCCCGCCATTCCCGCAGGGTTCGAGCCAGGTCTCTACAGGTTTCTCGAATCCGGCCCGATTTTCGTTTCGTTTTCGAGACGGTCAATGCATGATTGCGTAGAGGCGCATCGTACCGGCATCGAGGTCGCCACATGGACCGCAGTGCACCCGGGACTGCCGGTTCCGATCGTCACTGTTCTGAAGCATGGTCCCGGAAGACCGGGGCCAGGAAACGGGAGGCCGAGATGAGGGTATTTGTGGCGGTTGACATGGAAGGCACCACGGGTCTCGAGCGCCTGGAGGAAATCTTCAGGGGGCTTCCGGGATACGACACGTTCCGCCAGGTGATGGCGGGAGACGCGAACGCCGTCGTCCAGGGCGCCATCGAGGGCGGGGCGACCGACGTCATTGTCAGCGACTCCCATGGCTACATGTGCAACATGCACCCGGATGACATTCTTCCCGGCGTTCAATTGCGTCGGGGCCAGTTGCAGCGGACCTGGTGCCAGGCCAAGGGCCTGGACGGTGATTGCGATGCCGTGATCATGATCGGATTCCATGCCAAGGCCGGTACGGAGACCGGAATTCTCGCCCATACATGGATAACCGGCTTTCGTGACGTTCGCGTGAACGGGGAGTCCGTGCCCGAACCGTCCCTGAATGCCTTGCTGGCAGGAGACATGGGCGTGCCGGTCATCATGCTGAGTGGCGACGATATGGTTTCGGCTCAGGCCGCCCCGATCCTCGGCGATATCGAGTATGTGCAGCTGAAGAAATCAGTCGGGTTCTTCGAGGGCGATCACCTGCCGATCGACCGGACCCGGAAACTCCTCCGGGCTTCCGCGAAGTCGGCGGTACAGTCAGCGAGGTCGCGCCAGCCCGTGGTCCTGAAAGGGCCCGTGACCATCGAGGTCGACGTTTCGGCCGATGCCGTCGGAGATGCCGCGCTCGCCCAGCGTCCCCACGACAACATCAGCTACATCGACGGCGGCTACGCCGGCCCGAACGTCTTGAGCGACTTCGAACACATCATGCGAAACAACCCGGACCTGGCGTCACCGAGAGATGGAACTGTCGTGATCGAGACGGCGACCTTTACGGACGCCTACAAGAAACTGCACAAGGTCCTGGGCGACATCTACGAGCGCGACATCGAAAACCTGATCGATGTCGTCGCGGATGTTGACGGTTACGCCCGGCCCGGCTTGGAAAACGTCTTCGACGACGAGTATCCGCTGAATGAACTTGGCCCCCGCCGCTGAACCGTCAGTGGCCTGATTGTCAGGCAAAACGACCCGTTCAAGGAGCCCAAAGTCCTGCCGCGGCGAGACGGCATCGGCCGACCACCCATGGAAATTTCCGGAATTCCGGTCGTTGATCCTAAAATACAGGCTGGGAAGAGGCGGATGATTCGCCCGATTTCCGCGCCGGAAACCCCGGCGTTCAGGCCGGGGAGGAAGACGCGCCTCCGATCTTGACGGAATGTCAAGGACGTCATGCAACCCTGGACCGGTCGGGCGGGCGAACGGGGTCGGCCATCCCGCAACCGAAGGGTGAGCGCCGGGTGCTTGCTTGATCGCACGATGCAAGATTGCAGGTCGACAGACCCGGTTCTGGCCTGGATGGCGGCGTGTTCCTACTGGCCGAGATCGTGCCGGCGAACCGCAAGTGCAGTCGTGACCGAATTCGATTGTCAGACGGGTTCTCTCAGGCGGCGACTCCACGGCCATCCGGTGGCGGTGACTATTGGACCATGTCAGATAACGGGCAATTCGGGCGTGGCACGGTCGGTCAGGAGTTCCGCGCCCCGCGAACGCACCACGACGACTTCCTCGTGCACCATCATGAGCCCGTTGGCGTAGCCAAGGGAAGGTTCGAGTGTCAGCACCATGTTTTCCTCGATGAGCGTGTCGTCGAATGGGGCAATGGACGGCCATTCGGTCAACTGCATTCCCAGGCCATGTCCGAGTCGTCCGACATCCCCGATACCGTCATCCATGCCTTCGATCACGCGTTGCATCGCGTAGAAGATGTCGCGGCAGGTTCGACCCGGCCGGACTGCCTCAATGCCGGCCTCGGTTGCGCGCCAAAGCGTATCATGGGCGCGGCGTGGCAGGTCATTGCGGCGACCGATGGCGAAATTCCGGTCGAAGTCGCAGAAATAGCCGTCCCAGGTTACGCCGCTGTCCAGCATCAGAATGTCGCCGATCCGAAGGGAAGCGCGCGATGGCGGGGAAATGATGTCTTCGTAACCGCCTGGTCCAGCGGAACCGGCGAGGAACGGTACGTCGTCGGCTCCAAATTCGAGCGCCGCATGCCGAAAGGAACGGAAGACCTGCTCCAATGGGCGCCCGACCTGAGCGAAGTCGGGAACGCAAGCAAAGGTTGCCGACCCGATGGCGCAAACATGGGCCAGCTTCGCGATTTCCGCCGAAGATTTCACCATGCGGAGAGCCCGGATCAACCCTGTCGCATCGACGATCTCGATTCCTTGCAAGGTCGCCTTGAGCCGCTCCCAGTCGCCCACCGGCATGCGGAGCGCGGTTTCCGGACCCATGGGCACTCCGACCCGCGCCCGTTTCGATGCGAGGGGGGACAGCAGGTCAATCAGCAGGTCGACACCGTCATTCCCGGTAGCCGGGGAATTCCAGGTGCGAATATCGTCGACCCAGGTCTTCTGCATCAGAACGGCGCCGATGGTTGGAATGACCGCGATCGGCTTCCCGTCGGCCGGGACGAACAGGAACCATGACCTTGTCGGGCTCAGCCAGAATGGCGTCAGGAAACCGCTGAAGTAGCGGACCTCCGGTTCCGTCATCAGCAGAACGCCACTCAGTCCCTGTTCGGCCATCAGCCTCTGTGCCTTGTGGGTGCGGGAGGTAAATTCGTCGTCCGTGAATCCTCGCCTGGGGGTTTCAAGCGACATCGTGTCCGTCCATGATCCTCGTGAAGATTGCCGGGTCAGTGACACCTTCCGAGCCGATCAACAGCACGCGCGACCGGGAACCGAGCCCGAGTTCGGTCGAAAGGTCGCGATCCTGTCGCGCAGCGATCAGAGCGGCGAGTCCTGCGACGGCGGTTTCACCGGCCTCGATTGCCGGATCGTCCGCGAACGGCCGTGCCAGGAGGCGCACGGTTGGGGCGACGGCGGAGTCCGGAAGCACCAGGAAGTCGGAAGCCTCTTCGGCGAGGATTTCCCAAGCCAGTTCTGACGGCTCACCGCAAGAGAGGCCCGCCATGACGGACTCCTGGGTGACAGTGATTGTCGTCGGTTCCCCGGTGCGGGCACTTTCGAACAGGCAACCGGCCGACTCCGGCTCCACGATGACGGCCCGGGGGGCACGATCCGCCCAGTGCTGGCGAAACCCCGCGATCACGCTGGCGGCGAGCCCACCGACACCGCCCTGAAAAAATACATGCGTCGGTGCTTCGTCGAGGGCATCGCATATTTCCTGAGTCATCACGCCGTATCCGGACATCACGTCGCGGGGTGGCTGGGTGTATCCGGTCCACGACGTGTCGGAGACGACAAACCAGCCGTTGTCCCCGGCGGCCTTCCGGGCCTCGGCAACAGACGCGTCGTAGTCGCCGGCGATGCGAACCACAGTCGCCCCGAGATCCTGAATCGCCGCCTCCCGGCCTTCGCTGACCTCGGCATGGATGTAGATCCGGCAGGACGCCCCGAAACGGCGGCAACCCCAGGCGAGGGAACGGCCATGGTTGCCGTCGGTGGCCGAGACAAGTGTCATTTCTGAACACAGGTTTCTGAGTTTTCCCGTCCGGATGTCCGCAAGGGTGACGGCCCGACCCGTCCGGGCGGCGATTTCACGTCGCAGGAGGCATTGGGCTGCGTAACTTCCGCCGAGTGCCTTGAAACTGCCGAGGCCGAATCGGGGGCCTTCGTCCTTGTAGAGGATCGCGCCGATTCCGGTTTTTGCAGCCAGGGTCCGGAGCGCCAGCAGAGGCGTGGGCGCGTAGCCCTCCCATTGGAAGATTTCGGCCCGCGCCGCTGCCAAATCCCGTGCCGTCAGGACGCGGAACGCGGCATCGCCACGGTGCGGTGTCACGGAGACATGGCCGAGGCGGATCTGCGGAAAATCATCGATCATGGAAGGTCCTGTCTTGCAGCGAACGACGGCAGACGGGGTGAATGTCGCGAAGCGGCGGCATTGACCGGGTCGGTGTCTTCGACGTCGCGGCGAACCGTGCCGATTCGCCTGCAACCGCACGATGACCGTGTCGCGGTCAAGTCTCGACCCCCGGACAGGCACCGAATACAAGAACCGCGTCAGGTCAATACCTGCGAAGCCTGCCTCCTTCTCTCATTTCCGACAGGCATCAGCCTACAGTCGGAACGAACCGGAGACCAATGGACAATGCCATCTCTGGACGGACCGCGTGACGACCGAATACCCGCCGTGCCCAACGCTCCGGAAATCCAGACCCTGACGTTCGAGACGGACGCGGGGAACGGCCGCGGGGCCCGGATCGGCCTGATCGTCCTCCAGACGGATCAGACGATCGAGCCCGAATTCGCATCCGTTTTTCGGGGCAAAGGGATCACGCTCCATCATGTGCGCATCCGAAATGCGTCGGACGTGACACCGCAAACACTCCGCCAAATGGAACGCGAACTGCCCGAAACGGCAAGCCTGTTGCCTCGGCGATTCGGATTCAATGCGATCGGCTATGGCTGTACGTCTGGGACCACGATGATCGGGGAAGCGCGAGTCGACAGGATCATTCGGCGGGCGCACCCGGATGCGAAAACCAGCAACCCTTTGACCGCATGCAAGGCGGCGCTTTCGGCGCTTGCGCTGAAGCGGATTGCGCTCGTCACGCCCTACGTTCCGTCGGTCACTGCCGAATTGCGGCGCAATCTTGAAGCCGCCGGTTTTCGGACTGGCGCGGTCGCGTCGTTCAACCAGTCCGATGAGTTCACCGTGGCCCGGATCACGCCGGGGAGCATTCTCGACGCCGTTGAATCGGTCGGTGCTTGCAAGGATTGTGACGGCGTGTTCGTGGCCTGTACGGGACTTCGGGCGCTGCCGGTAATTCCGGCTGCCGAGGCCCGTCTCGGGAAACCGGTCGTTTCCAGCAATCAGGCGCTGGCCTGGCACCTGATGCGACTGACCGGGATCGATGACAGTCCAGAAGAGGGCGGACAGCTCTTTCGAACGTGATCGAGTGGCGGAGAGTGTTCCCGATCGGCGGTGAACCCGAATATCGAAACCGGCGAGTGTATCCGCTACTCTGGATCAGCCCGGGCCCGTGACTGTCCCGGGGGAGAAAAACGTGACAGTCATCGGCGGGCGGGAAACCCCTTTCAGATCGGGAGGAACGAGGGGAAGCGGATGAAGAATATTTACACGTGGGCCGCCAGGCCAGCGCAACGGAACTGGACGATCGGGGACCTCCTTGGCCTCAAGGGAGATCGCAAGTGGGTCCAGACGACGGCCAACACCGCTGAAGAGGCGGCGGCAGCAGAAACGGCCGGCATCGACCTGATCATCGGGAATGCCTGGAACATCGAGGCGGTCCGGTCGGGTTCAGAACGGCTGTTTCTGACCGCCGCGATCGATCTCGTCCGTTATCCTTTGCCTGACGATATCATGAGGGCGGCCATGAAGGCGCTGGAGCTTGGTGCCGATGCGGTGATGACACCGCGCAGCTTCGATATTGTCGGAATGCTGGCCCGAGAGGACATTCCGGTCATGGGTCATCTCGGACTGGTCCCGCGAAAAAGCAGCTGGCGGGGCGGTCTCCGGGCGGTGGGCAAGACAGGGGAAGAAGCCTTTGACCTCTATCAGGATTTCCGACGACTGGAGGATGCCGGCGCCGTCATGGTTGAAGCAGAAGTGATTCCCGCCCCGGTGATGGGAGAGATCAGCCGACGCTGCGGACTGATCACCGTCTCACTCGGCTCGGGTCCCGAGGGCGATGTCCACTACCTGTTCCAGAACGACATTTGCGGTGAGCAACCGAAGAGTCCGCGCCATTCCAGGGCCTTTGGCGAACTCTGGAAGCTAAAGCAGCAAATGGAAGAGGCACGGATTGCCGCGCTCAAGGCCTTCCGTGAAGCCTGCGACAGCGGTGGATTCCCGGGGGAAGCAGAAGTTGCCGGAATCAGTCCAAGGGAACTCGAGGACTTCCGGAACCGGCTGGCATGATCCGTGAGTGCCGTTCTGGTTAGCGAACTCCTCCGACGAAAGGATCCGTTCCGTGGATGGTTCGATGCCCTCGGCGGACCCCCGGTGACGGTTGCCACAGGTCCGGACATGGAGCCAACCATCAGGCCAGGATGCGTGATGCGGCGTTCATGCCCAATGGAGTTACGGTCATGACGGGCCGGTCCCGCCGTCCCCGGATCACGAATGACGATGCGCGGCGCCTGTTCCTGGACCGGCAAGATCTTGGGGGCCCGCCAACAGGTTCGATCGACAGTGATGGCATTCTCGATCTGGTCACCCGAATGGGGTTTGTTCAGGTCGACAGCATCCTCACTGTGGAACGGGCTCACCACATGATCCTATTCGCCCGCTGCCACGGCTACCGCCCGGAACATCTTCGACGATTGCTGGAAACCGACCGTCGACTGTTCGAGCACTGGACCCATGATGCCGCGATCATTCCCACGGAATTTCACCCCGGGTGGCGGTTGCGGTTCCAGCGGGACGGAAGGGCGCTCCGGGACCGGTGGGAACGCTGGGGCCGGACCGGGATGGACGAGGCCAGATCGCTTCTCGATCATATCCGGCGAACCGGTCCGGTGATGTCGAACCAGTTTGCCGGGACCGGGGCCGTCGGGAAAACGAACGGTCAGGATTCGGGCGCCGGATTCTGGAACTGGCACCCGTCAAAGTCGGCGCTTGAGTATCTCTGGCGGACGGGGGAGGTTGCCATATGCCACCGCCGGGGGTTCCAGAAGGTCTATGATCTCGCAGAAAACGTCATCCCGGTGTCGATCGCGAAGGCGCGATGGACGGATGAGGAGATCGTGGACTGGGCCTGCGGCGCGGCGCTCCATCGTCTCGGATTTGCGACGCCTTCCGAGATTGCAGGGTTCTGGGCATTGGTGAAACCCGAAGAGGTGAAGGGTTGGTGCCGTGAAGGCATCGGAAACGGAACCCTGGTCGAGGTGGATGTTGACGGCGCTCCTGGCCAGGGCCATCGCCGGATGCTGATGTCGGCACCTCCACCGGGAACGGATGGACACCGGGGGTCGAAACTCTACGGTGGTGTCCGGGTTCTCAGCCCCTTCGATCCGTTGATTCGCAACCGGCGCCGGACCCGTTGGCTGTTCGGATTCGATTACCGGATCGAAGTCTTCGTCCCTGCCGTCAAGCGGCGATTCGGCTATTATGTGTTCCCGCTCCTGGAGGGCGACCGACTGATCGGCCGACTGGACATGAAACGCGACAGTCGCCGCGGTGCGCTCAACGTCACCGGGCTTTGGTGCGAATCCGGGGTCAGGCTGGGCAAGGGTCGCAAGGCGCGGCTGGAGACAGCGGTTCGCCGGGTGGCGAGATTCGCCGGCTGCGATTCCGTGGTCTGGATGCCGGGATGGCTGCGCGGAAACGCGGACGACAAGGCACGGGCATGAGCAAAGGCCCGGATCAGAGACGGACGGAACTGCAAAGACTCCGGCAAGGGGACGTCGGCTCGAACGGAAAACAGGGACTCGGAAGGAATTGGACCGGAACGGATGCCTGGCATGAGCAGCATCGAGATCCTTGACCGTCTGGTCGGTTTTCCGACCGTCAGCCGCCAGTCCAACCTCGGGTTGATGGCCTATGTTTCTGATTTCCTGTCCTCGGCGGGAATCGAGAGCCGGCAGGTTGCCGGCGACTACGATGATCGGACCAATCTGTTTGCGACCGTCGGTCCGGCGGACCGTCCGGGAGTCCTCCTTTCCGGACATACCGATGTGGTTCCGGCGATGGACCAGCCCGGTTGGTCGGTCGAACCGTTCCGGCTTACCCGCCGGAACGGCTGGCTCATGGGCCGGGGGACCGCCGACATGAAGGGGTTCGTGGCCTGTGCTCTTGCTGCGGCCGGTCGGGCGGCCCGCCGTGGCCGGCTCCGGTCGCCCTTGCATCTGGCGCTCTCCTGCGACGAGGAAATCGGCTGTCTGGGCGTTCGTGACCTGATACCGGCGATCGCGGCAGCTCGATGCCGGCCGGCCTTCTGCATCGTGGGCGAACCAACATCCATGGCGGTCGCAACCGGCCACAAGGGAAAGGCGGCCTTTCACGTGGACGTGCGGGGCACCGCAGGTCATTCGGCGCTGGCCCCGCTCGCGCTGAACGCCATCCATCTGGGTGCCGATCTCGTCTCGCTCCTGCGCCAGAAACAGGCGGATCTAGCGGAACTGGGACCGCGGGATTCGGGTAGCACGGTGCCCTGGACCACGGTGCATGTGGGTCTGATGTCCGGCGGCACCCAGTTGAACATCGTTCCCGATCGCTGTTCGATCGACTTCGAGATCCGGCATGTGGCGGCAGACGACCCCGGCGCAATCCGGGCCGAGGTGGAAGCGGCGGCAGCGCGGCTTATCGCGCCCCATCGCGGTCAGTTTCCGGGATGCGGCATCACCGTCCGGCCCGGAATCGCCTATCCCGGACTGGACACGCCCGCCGATGCCGATGTGGTTCGCTTCGTACGGTCGCTCGCCGAAACGGGCGCCCTCGCCCGAGTCGACTTTGGAACAGAGGGCGGGCTCTTCTCCGAACGCCTCGAGGTCCCCACCGTCGTCTGCGGTCCGGGATCCATGGAGCAGGGCCACCGGCCGGATGAATTCATAACCTTCGACCAGATGGCCCGGTGCGACCGGATGATGGAATCGCTTCTGCAAACGCTTGAAAGCGGATTGTAGCCGCCGTCCCTCGGATCCCGGAGGGTCGGGCGAGGCGGCAGCGGCGGTCAGTCGCTGATCGCCGAGCCACGGGCAAAGTAGTGGCGGCAAAGCCGGGCGAAGTCCTCGGTTGTCGCCGATGGCGGGTCGTTCCGGCGGCGGACGAGGACGACTGGGCTGCCCGGGACCGGATCGGCGAGAGGACGGCTGACCAGCGGTCGACCATCGTAGGAGAGGTCCGAGGCGGGGCGGGTGGAGAGCAGGGAATAGCCGAAACCACGGCCGACGAGGCCCCGGACCATTTCGAATGAGGCGATCCGGAACCGGACCCGGGGTTCGAGACCACGTCCGGTAAAGAGCGACAGGAAGTAACCCGAGCTCGGCGGTGCCTCAAGGAGGACCATGGGCTCTCGGGCGAGTTCGGCCAGGGTGAGCGAATCCCGTTTCGCCAGACCGGAGTCCTTGGCGAGCAGAACATGGGGTTGAAGTTTCGCCAGGGTCTCGACCGAGAATTCGTCGCCGATGTCGAAACCGTAAATCAGGGCAATGTCGATTTCTCCGGCTCCGAGGCCCTGCAACACCTTCACCTGATCCCCTTCGAGCAGGACCAGTTCGAAACCCGGACCGGTCTGCATGCCGGCAATCAGTTCGGGCACGACATAGGGACCGAATGTGTGAAAGCAACCGATGCGCAGGCTCCGGAGATGGTACGGGCCGTCGACTCCGGGGGACGTATCGTCCTCTGTCGGCGTCTCGATGACCGTGGTTCGGCCATAAGTCCGGTGGGCATAGACCAAAGGCGAGCCGGCCGTGGCCATGAATACGGAGTCCACTTCGCCGATGATCACATGGTGGGTGCCGACCCGTTCGCTGCGAATGACGTGGCAGTCAAACGCCACCAGAGGATCGATGATCCGGGGGGAACCGGTTGTTTCCATCGTCCAGTTGGCGCAGGCAAACTTGTCACCTCCCGGCGCCGCCCGACGTCCGGCAAAGATATCGGAAATATGGGCCTGGTCGCTCCTCAGGAGGTTGACGCAGAAAACCCGGTTCTCGAGGATTCGTGGGGCAGCGGGACTGAGATGGTGAACGCAGGCCAGAAGTGTCGGTTTCCTGGTATCGACGGATACCGACGTCATTGCCGAGACTGTCACGCCTGCACGCCCTGCCGGTCCGTCGGTGGTGACGACGCTGACCGTGCTCGCGGCGTGCGCCATGCCGGAGAGGAATTGGTCCCGTAGCGATTCGCCGCGTGGGCCGGACCCGCCGCCTCTTTCGTCCCCGGTCATGGCGCCGGTGGCGGAGGCCGCCGGGAAACCCGTGAGGGCGGTTGGCCCGTCACCCCGGATCCGAGGGCCCCGGGCTGGACGAAGCCGCAGTGGCCGGAATGGCCGTATCCCCGAAGCATTGCCGAACCGCGCTGTCGCCCCGGACCCGCTTCACGCCCGTCATCACGTTGTCGGAAAGTCCCGCCGCGTCCTTGACCAGGTTGAGCGGACCGTCCCAGCCGAAGTTCCGGTAGACGGCGGCAAGATGGGCGAAGGGTGGCGACTGCGCGAACAGCTGGAAGGTCAGCCGATGTCCGGCATAGTCCGAATTCAGGAGGTCGCGGGCGAGGGCGAGCAGTTTGCGCCGGTCTTCAGCGACCCAGTTCTCGTTGATCGTGTAGAATTTCTCCATCCACGGGCGGGTCTCGTCCGACTCGAAGGTCGCGACATTCGGGGTCACGCAGATCTGCCCGCCGCAAAGTTCGCGCGCCAGGTGCATCATGGCCGGCAGGTTGGCGATGGCATGGACGCGGCCCGTGTAGAGCAGGGATTGGTTGGGCATCATGAGTCCGGCCGGAGAGGGTTCGGCGAGCGAAATCGCCGCCGTGAGATGGGCGTTGATTCCCTCGCGCCAGACCGCGATCTGGGCCAGTTTCTCCTGAACCGCCGGCTGTCGCTCCAGGCCCGTCTGACGGGCGTTGAACAGGGCGGCGCCGATCATCATGTCCGCCTGCTTCAGCGTGCGCTGGACGAAGGCGAAGGCGGAATAACGGTGCAGGGTCGCCCGAATGAAGGTTGCGGCCCGCGTATGGCGATAAAACAGCACATTCTCCCAGGGAATCAGAACGTTGTCGAAGATCAGCAGGGTGTCCACCTCGTCATGGCGGTTGGCCAACGGGTAGTCCCGAGGGTCGCCGCGGGCTCCGGAAAACCCGGATCGGCAGATGAACTTGAGCCCTGGCGATCCAAGGTTGCAGATGAACCCGACTGCGTAGTCCGACAGGGCTTCGTTGGCCCAGTTGGCGATCGTCGGCTTGGTGAAGGCCTGATTGGCATAGGCGGCGGCGGTCTCGAACTTGGCCCCCCTGACGATGATGCCGGCATCGGTTTCGCCGGTGACATGCAGAAGCATGTCCGGATCCTGGTCCTGCGGCGCCTTCGATCGGTCGCCCTTCGGGTCGGTGTTGGCCGAGACGTGGAACGGGTCCGCGTGCAACACCTTCCGAATGTGGGTCCGGATGTTCTCGGCAAACTGCGGGTCGACCTCGTTGAGCACGTCCTGGCCGTCGTAGAGCGACCACATCTCGCCGACAGTCTCGTCGCCGACGCGGGTTACAATGCCACCGGCGTCTTCAAGCACGACGTCGGTAGCCCGTCGCTTCATCCACCAGTCGTCTTGGGTGAAGGGAAGTGCGTTGCCGACGGCGTTGGTCTCCCCGTCCTGTTCGACGGTGAGAACCGGCTTCGTTTCCGGCTCGTGCTGCAGATCGTAGATCCGGGCCCGGATGTCGACAAGGGGCCTGAACATCGGATGGGTGACGACATCCGCGACCCGTTCGCCGTCCATAAAGACCTCGCGCCCGTCCCGAATCGATTCGCGGTATTCGTCACCCGTTCTGATCATTCCCCTCGCTCCCCGCTCGAATGGGTTGGCCGGAACGCTCCGGCGACAACGATGAACACAATGACGCGCACGATGGCGTGTCTGTCGACTTTCGCCGATAATTCGCCATGTTGAACAGGTAAAGCAACTTCGCTGGCGGATTCGGATTCCGTTCGGATCTGCGCCTACGGACGCTTGTGTTCGGTGGCTTGCCGCATGGAGAACACGCCAACCTGGACGCTGCACCCCGGCCCGGCCAGACTTGCGGAACCGGGGAAAGCGGACTAGGGACAACGCGACTCCGGGTCGGCGGAGATCCCGGAGGAAGAGGCCCGCGGTCAAGTTACGGATGAAGTCCGGGGAGACCGCGCACCGCCGGGACGGGGATCGATTCGGAAGGATCGGGCGAGGATCCTTGGAGGAGACTGTCATGTCCAGACCACGAACACTCTATGACAAGATCTGGGATGCCCATGTGGTTCATGAGGCGGACGACGGCACCTGCCTGATATACATCGACCGCCACCTGGTCCATGAAGTGACCAGTCCCCAGGCCTTCGAAGGGCTGCGCATGGCTGGCCGCAGTGTGCGGGCGCCGGAGAAAACGATCGCCGTGCCCGACCACAATGTGCCGACGACCGTCGACCGTGAGCAGGGAATCGCCAATAAGGAGAGCCGCATCCAGGTCGAGGCGCTCGAGACGAATGCCAGGGACTTTGGAATTGTCTACTACGGGGTCAATGACGTCCGTCAGGGTATCGTGCATATCATCGGGCCGGAACAGGGATGGACCCAACCCGGCCTGACCATCGTCTGCGGAGATTCCCATACGGCCACCCATGGAGCCTTTGGAGCGCTGGCCCACGGTATCGGGACTTCCGAGGTGGAACACGTCCTCGCCACCCAGACGCTGATCCAGAAGAAGTCCCGAAACATGAAGGTGGAGGTGACCGGGTCCCTCGGACCTGGCGTAACGGCCAAGGACATCACCCTGTCGATCATCGGGGCCACGGGCGCCGCTGGCGGAACCGGCCATGTCATCGAATACTGCGGTCAGGCCATCCGGGAGCTTACCATGGAAGGCCGGATGACCGTTTGTAACATGGCCATCGAAGGTGGCGCCCGGGCAGGGTTGGTGGCTCCTGACGACAAGACCTTCGACTATGTCCGGGGCCGGTCGCATGCTCCAAAGGGTGCGGCCTGGGAAGCGGCGCTGGCCCACTGGAAAACGCTCGGGACCGATCCGGGTGCCGAATTCGACAAGGAAATCGTGCTGAAGGGAGAGGAGATCGCACCGGTCGTGACTTGGGGAACATCGCCCGAAGACGTTCTGCCGATTACCGGAACCGTGCCCCATCCTGACAGTTTCGACGCCGGTAAGGCCGGGGCCGTGCAGCGGTCTCTTGAGTACATGGGTCTCAGCCCTGGGACCCGCCTTGCCGACATCGAGATCGACACGGTCTTCATCGGCTCCTGCACCAATGCCCGGATTGAGGATCTCCGGGATGTCGCCCGGGTCATGCGGGGACGCCGGGTCAAGGACGGAATCCGAGCGATGATCGTTCCGGGCTCAGGTCTGGTGCGGGCGCAGGCCGAGGAAGAGGGCATTGCCCAGGAGCTGCAGGAAGCCGGATTCGAGTGGCGCATGGCCGGCTGTTCGATGTGCCTTGCAATGAACCCGGACCAGTTGGCGCCGGGCGAGAGGTGCGCCTCGACGTCAAACCGGAATTTCGAGGGGCGGCAGGGCCGGGGCGGGCGGACCCATCTCCTGTCGCCGGCGATGGCGGCAGCGGCGGCCGTGACCGGGCGTCTCTCGGACGTCCGGGAACTGGTCTGACCGGGCGTTTGGGCCGTGCGGAAACGTCGATCCGGAATGTCGGGCGGAAAGGACAGATGACGATGGAACGGTTTGAACGGGTCTCGGGAATCGCGGCGCCGATGCCACTCGTGAACATCGACACCGACATGATCATTCCGAAGCAGTTCCTGAAGACGATCAAGCGTTCGGGGCTCGGCGTCAATCTGTTCGACGAAATGCGTTTCGACGAAAACGGCGATGAGATTCCGGACTTCGTTCTCAACCGCCCGGCTTACCGCAACGCCGAGATTCTGGTCGCTGGCGACAATTTCGGTTGTGGGTCGTCACGGGAACATGCCCCCTGGGCGCTCAGGGACTTCGGGATCAAGGTCGTGGTGAGCACCTCGTTCGCCGACATCTTCTACAACAACTGTTTCAAGAACGGCATCCTGCCGGTGGCCCTGCCGAAGGACCAGGTCGACTTCCTCATGGACGATGCGGAGAAAGGCGAGAACGCGCGAATCACCGTCGATCTCGAATCCCAGACCGTTTCGACCTCCGACGGAACGACCTTCCGGTTCGAGGTGGATCCGTTCAGGAAGCACTGCCTTCTGGAGGGGCTCGACGACATCGGGCTCACGTTGAAGAAGATGGATGCGATCGAGGCGTATGAACAGCGAGCGCAGCTCAGGTCGCCCTGGATCTGAACACGGCTTCCCGATGACGCCCGTCCCGGGACGGTTTTCATACCTCTGACGAGCCCGCCCGGGCCGTCGAACCGGATGGGCGTGGCGCCGAAGGGTTCACGCCTCGGATCGAAACTGTACAGGAGGTGACATTCATGTCGAATCCGTCCTTGCTGATTCTTGCCGGCGACGGCATCGGGCCGGAGGTCATGGATCAGGTCAAGCGCGTCGTGGCGTGGTTTGGGGCCCGGCGTGGCCTCGGCTTCGACGTGTCCGAAGCGCTGGTGGGCGGCGCATCCTATGATGTCCACGGCGTTCCGCTGACCGACGCTGTTCTGGAGTCAGCCCAACAGGCGGATGCTGTACTTCTCGGCGCGGTCGGCGGCCCCGCCTACGATGACCTGGATTTCAGCGTCAAACCGGAACGCGGACTGCTTCGCTTGCGCAAGGAGATGGACCTTTTCTCCAATCTTCGCCCGGCCGTCTGTTTCGATGCGCTCGCAGACTACTCCTCGCTGAAGCGCGAGGTCGTTGCCGGCCTCGACATCCTGATCGTTCGTGAACTGACCTCCGGTGTCTACTTCGGAGAACCCCGCGGTATCATCGACGACAACGCAGGCGGGCGGATCGGGGTCAACACCCAGCGCTACACGTCCGGCGAGATCCGGAGGGTCGCGCGGTCGGCTTTCGAACTGGCCCGCCGTCGGAACAACCGGGTCTGTTCCATGGACAAGGCGAACGTCATGGAGTCGGGCGTGTTGTGGCGCGAGGAGGTGGACGCCGTGCACGCCGACGAGTTTCCGGATGTCGAACTCTCGCACATGTATGCAGACAACGGTGCCATGCAGCTGGTTCGGGATCCGAAACAGTTCGATGTCATCGTCACCGACAATCTGTTCGGCGACATCCTGTCGGATTGTGCGGCGATGCTGACCGGATCACTCGGCATGCTGCCGTCCGCCTCGCTCGGGGCCCCGGCCGACAATGGCCGGCCCAAGGCACTCTATGAGCCGGTCCACGGATCGGCCCCCGACATCGCCGGCGAGGGCAAGGCAAACCCCTCGGCCTGCCTGCTCAGCTTCGCGATGGCTCTGCGCTATTCCTTCGATAGGCGCGGTGAAGCGGACCGGCTGGAACAGGCCATCGAATCGGTTCTCGCCAAGGGAATCCGCACCCCGGATCTGCTTCAGGCCGAAGGCGAGACGCCGGTCTCGACCGAGGGCATGGGGGACGCGGTGCTTGAAGCTTTGGAAGCGAGTCTCTGATCCGGATGGAACCATCCCCGGCCTTCGGGGAAATGATCGCCGGACCTCGAGGCCGTCGGTTTTGGAAACCGGCAGCGAGCCGGGAACCCAGGGCCGGCGGCATAGCCAGTTTCGGAAGGCCCTGACCGTAATGAGGTCGGGCAGCCCGATCCCGGAGGACAAATGACATGACCGATGTCGAACCGGTTCCGGACTTCGGCCTGACGCTCGGGATCGAGGAAGAATACCTGATCGTTGACCGGGACACCCGGGATCTCGTCCGTGAACCCGATCCTGGGTTCATGGAGGCCTGCAGCGCACGTGTCGGCAACCAGGTGACCAATGAATACCTCCAGTGTCAGGTTGAAATCGGAACTCCGCCGGTTGCCGACATCGCAGGAGCCCGGGAGTCTCTGATCGGCTTACGGCGTGCCGTCGCCGATGCGGCCGCGGAATTCGGGTATGCACCGATTGCCGCCTCGACCCATCCCTTCGCCAGGTGGCGGGACCAGACCCACACCCGAAAGGACCGCTACGACGCGCTGCGGTCCGATCTCGGACAGACCATTCGCAGGATGATGATCTGCGGCATGCATGTCCATCTGGGGATTGAAAACCCGGACCTCCGGGTCGACGTCATGAATCAGGTGACGTATTTCCTGCCGCATCTCCTTGCATTGTCCTGCTCTTCGCCGTTCTGGGAAGGCGAGGACACATCCCTGGCCTCCTACAGGCTTGCCGTTTTCGGCTCCTTGCCGCGCTCGGGGCTGCCGGACCTGCTGACGTCCTGGGCCGAATACCAGCGACTCGTCGATCAGCTGGTTGGTGCCGGTTGTCTCGAGGATGCCAGCAAGATCTGGTGGGACATTCGGCCTTCGTCGAAGTTTCCGACGCTGGAGCAGCGGATCACCGACGTTTGCAGCCGTCTCGACGATGCCCTCTGCGTCGCCGCGACCTACCAGTCACTGGTCAGCTTCCTGTTCGTCCTCCGGGCCAACAATCAGCGCTGGCGCCAGTATCCGACGACGCTGATCGAGGAAAATCGCTGGCGAGGACAGCGATACGGAGTTCGGGGCCAGATGGTCGATCACGGCAAGGCAATTCTGGTTCCGTTCGGCGATCTTGCCGAAGAGCTGATCGGATTGCTCGGGCCCAGTGCACGGGCGCTCAATTGCGAGAACGAACTCCTCCACATCCGAACCATCATCAATGGTGGAACGTCCGCCGACCGGCAGCGGGAGGCGGCCCGGAAAGCAAGGGAGAACGGGGCCACCGGCGAGGAGGCCATGCGGACCGTCGTCGACCACCTGATCGGGGAATTCCTGGAGGGCGCCGAACCCGGGGCCTGAGCGGGACTTGTCAAGTTCCCATGGGGGCATTAGATGCCATCCCGTCGCCGGACATCGGAGTGTAGCTCAGCATGGTAGAGCACTGCCTTCGGGAGGCAGGGGCCGCAGGTTCAAATCCTGCCACTCCGACCAGCCCGACCTGACATCCGCAACGTCTCGACAGAGAAGACACGCACCCCCTTGGTTGTCGCTGGCCGGCAACCGGGATCCTGTGACGCGGGTCTCCTCCGCCGTTGGCCCGCAACCTTCCCGACGCCAGCCTGGAGGATATCCGGATTCATGACCGACCTCCCTCATTTGGCCGTCAAGGCGTGACGAGCAGTCTGGAACTCAACGAATTCAGCCCGGAATCCATGAGGAAACCGAACGAACCGGCGTTCGAATCCACGACTGCCGACACACTCGGGCCTGCCGTGGCGTCATGAGCGGCGAGGGCTGACCAGAGCGAGGCGGCCGCTAGGCCATTGCAAGCATCGCCAACGATGCCCGTCTCGACGATTACGCCTTGCGTGGCGCTGCTGCCGAGCCGTGGCCGTTGTTGCCGATGCGATCGGGCAAGGGGCGGAGCGGCCACCGTTGACGAACAAGGCGAAGGCCGTGAAGGGCGAGGGCGAACCCGTCCCGCGAGGCGGAGACGGCGTGCCGACCACTTTGTTCCTATTGCGGAAATCCCGTGGGCGAGAATCACGGGGGAACAGCCCGACCGGAAAGCATTCGGCGACCATCCAGCCGGTCACCGCCGCATGTCGAATGTCATCGGTGGCTCACTTGAAGAGCCCGCAGTCGGGAGAGGCCCTTCGCGCGAACCAACAAGGACTGGGCCGCGCCAGGAAGGCGATCGGCTTCAACCTTCAGTCAGACTCTGCCAGGTACGAAAACTTTTCTCGCCACTTGATGCAGCGTTGTGCGTCGCGTTCTTCATAAGTGCGAAGGGCAGAACGAGGATCCAACGTGAACGTGTCCTCACTGTCCTCTCCCAATGCGGTCAGTCGCATGGTGTACCAGGCTGTGACTCCGCCCCGAGGCGGGGCTTCGAATGTCGGAAACTCGGGGTCCCCGCCGTCCTCGGTCAACCAGGTATTTGCAAGCTGCGGATTGAGAACCATGCCGCGAGCCAGACTCACCATGTCAACGGCGCCACTCGCCACTGCGTCCACCGCCTGCTCGCGTCTTTCGAATCCGCCCGTCAACATGAGAGGTACATTTGTTGTCACTTTGGCACGTCGCGCAAAATCCAGGAAATAAGGACCGTTGTCCGACACGCCGTCAGAACTTGCCTTTGCTCCCGGGAAATAGGTTCCTCCGCTGATGTCAATGAGATCAACCGACGTTTGACCGACGAGACGGACAACTTCCAACGCGTCATCCTCCGTCAATCCACCTTCCAGTTTGTCCGTTGAGTTGATCTTGATTCCTACGGGATACGATGGGCCGACTGCGCGGCGCACTTCGTCCAAAATCCTCAGTACGATTTGGCATCGCGCCTCGACCGAGCCGCCGTATCCGTCGTCGCGACGATTGAACAAGGGAGAGAGGAATTGACTTAGCAGGAAGCCGTGACCGGCGTGAATGTGAATGCCGCTGAATCCCGCACTCCTGGCAAACTCTGCGGTCCTTGCGTACATGCCGGGCAGTTCTTCGACGTCTTCAACTGACATTCCGGCACATCGAAGACCGGGAATGTCTATTGGAGATGGCCCCTTTGGCTGGCTGATCGGTTGGTGCGAAAGAGCACCGGCATGACCGAGTTGCGGCCAGAGGTGAGCATCATTGATCACGGCATTGTCGACCAATGTCTTCATTGTAAGCAGATCGCTATTGGCTCCGAACACGAGGTTTCCCGGTTTTTCAGGAAATCGGGGGTCCCCTTGCACTTCACCTATGATGGATACCGCCGCTCCACCCTCCGCCCATCTCTCGTAGAGGCGAACTTGCGCCGTGGTGGGATCGCCTCCACCGTTTCCGAGGGAATCCGACATTGCGGACTTCGCGAGGCGGTTCTTCAGGACCGCGCCACAGGGGAGTTCCAGCGAACTTCGAAGGACGCGATGGGACGTTGAACATTTGTGCTCCGCCGTCTTTCCGTTCATTTCAATGCCTCCCATCGAGAACTTTCGGACTTTTTGTGGATCCGGTCGGCCGCAATCGTCTTTTGTCGCATGCGTTCTGCCGTCACGCACGAGTTCGGTTGGTTCCGGGCTTGGCCCGATCGGTGCGGCGCACAAGTCACGGATGCCGAGGCCACGGGTTGCGCAACCCCGGCACGCTTGATGGCGTTGTTCGGTTCGAAGCTTGCAGGGCGCATGCGACTGGCGAGCTTGCCCCCGATATTCTTGTGAACGTGCCGGCGGGCAGCAGTCCCACGTTCTCGGGGATGCGGCGCCATGAACAATTCAGCGATGCAAGGTGCCTTGGCCAAATCGAACTCCTGCCGGTTTCGGGAAGCCTTTGTTGACGTCAAGGAACTGCAGTGGCGTGCACTCCTGGCATTGAGCCCGCTTGCTGAAACACCCGTCGCTCTTTTCAGGATCCTTTAAGATCGCCGTATCGTCCTTCTCACTATATCGCCGCGGCATCGGATCGACGTCCTGGTCACCCGGTGGCCCTTGGAACGTCACGGAGGTCGCATCATGTCGCCGCATGTTCAGGTTCAAATCGGATCTGGCCCGCCCGATCCTATGGCTTCGGTCTCCGCAGAGAGGCCGACATCTGCAATGCCTTGAATCCCGCTACCAAGAATCCTCAGCGTGTTCGTCGGATTCCGTCGTGACGGAGGCGACAGATTCCCTGAAGACAGTGACGGAACCCAGCGCTGCAGCCACGAGCGCGAAGGTGGCGGCGAGTCCGAACATGTGCGGCCAGGAAATCCCGGCTGCAATTCCGGCGAACACTGCGCCGAGCGCCCCGATGCCTTCCAGCAGTGCGAAGGCGAAACCCAGGGTCGTCCCTTCACTGTGGCCGGTGTGATCGACCGCTCCGGCGAGAACGGCGGCACGGATCGCGGCCAGCGCGGCGACCGCTACCATCATCGCGGCAATCATGGCCCAGAGCGAAGGCTGGAAGACCAGCAGTCCGATTGCCATTGCCGCCGTGAGATTGCCTGACACCAGGACCGGCCGGCGTCCGGCCGTGTCGGAAATCTTGCCGATCCAGGGCTGTGTCAGCGCACCGACGATCAGCATGGCCGAGAATACGATTCCGGCGGCCAGTGGCCCGAATCCGTGCCGGTCTGCGAGATAGAACGGGATCATGCTGAGAAGCGCCATCAGCGCCATGTTGTAGAGGCAGATCATCGCTACCATGCGAAGACCATTCCCCTGCCGCCACGCGTTCAGGAGGTCGAACATGTCTTGCTTGCTGACCGATTTCTTCTCGACACGCGGAACGGCGCGCACCACCCAGAAGAAACATAGACCCATGAACGCGGCCGGAAGCACCGAGATCGCCAGCGCCTCGCGCCAGTCGACGTATGCGAGAAGAAAGCCGACGGAAAGCGGTGACAGCACCTCCGCCAGCGAGCCACCGATGGCGTGAATGCCAAGCACGTGCGCGCGCCGATCCTTGTTTTCGCGCGTGAGAACTCCGGTGGCGATCGGGTGCCACGCCGCATCGCCCATGCCCGCGATGGCGAGCAGCAGCGCGAGACTCCAGAATCCCGGTGCCATGGCGGCCAGCAGATAACCGACGGTGACCCACCAGAACGTCGCGAGGAGCAGCCGGCCACGGTTTGAAACGTGATCGGCGAGTATGCCGGCGGGCAGATAGGCGAGCGCGCCGCCGACGTAGCAGATCGTGAACAGCAGGCCGACGTCAGCCGGTGAAAGATTCATGGCGACCCCGACTGCCGGCACGATCAGCCAAAGCGAGCAGACCGACCAGTCGTTGGCAAAATGACCAAGCGTGAACCATGTCGGGAGGGCGCGGTTTTTCATGGCGGTGGCATGCTCTGAACCAGTCGCGCGGAAATCGCGCTCAAGATGATTGTCCACCGTAGGCCAGAAGGGCGTGTCTTTCAATCGACATTGTTGTAAGTTACATCTAGATATCGTCAAGGAACATGAACAACCCGAAACACCATCCCCGGAACAATCCCGAAGAGACAGGTGGGCCGCGCTACCTGGGGGCGAAAATCAGGCCGGCATCGGGCGAATGCTACGACTGGCATTCCCATGACTTCGGGCAGGTCATCTCTGCCGTTTCGGGGTCCATGTATGTCGGCACGCATGGCTGCGTCCTGTTGCTCGGCCCGGCAATGGCCGTGTGGATTCCACCAGACGTCGAGCACTGGATGCGATACGGATCAAACAACGAGATGCGCTACGTCGACGTACGCCGGGACGAAGCCGAAGAGATCGGCCCTGGATGCCGGATCATGGCGATGACGCCGCTCCTGAACGCCCTGATATCCGGCACCGTTCCCAATGACGGAACGGGCCGCTCGAAAGCGCACACCGATGCGTTTCACGATCTCCTGCGTCATGAACTCGTCTCGGCAACGGACGTACCGTTCTTGATCGCAGTGCCGCGGGACCATCGAATTCGTCGTATCGCCGAAGCTGCGCTCGACGACCCGGGTGCTGTCGAGTCGGTTGACTCCTGGCTCGCTGAAGCCCCCGCCAGCCGCAAGACCGTCGAACGGTTGTTTGCTTCCGAGACGGGCCTGCCACCGTTGCGTTGGTTGCGACACGCCCGCATTCTTCACGCGATTTCGAGGCTTGCCGCCGGCGAGACGGTCGGTTCGGTCGCGTTCGACATGGGTTATGCGTCTTCAAGCGCGTTCAGCTACATGTTTCGCCGCAACCTCGGTCGCAGCCCGAGCGATTTCTGCGCCTGAGCCCCGGGGCGGAAACGGCTTTCATCATTTGTGAAAGGGGAGCAAAGTCGCCGGATTCCGCGAAGTCCAGCTCGCCGAAACTGCACAAGTCATCACGTCGATAATCAGGAATACAGTTCATACGGCGTTATTGGTGATCGGGATCATGACCGCGCCCGATGGGCTTGGACAACTGGCAGTCGCCAGCATCAACGTGGTCTCAGGCAACAGACTTGGGTCCCCACCGATGGAAGTCTTCAGGCACCGAATGGCGGCCATTGGTTGAACTGCGTTCGTGAGCAGACATCTGCGAACCCGTTGGCTGACAGGCTTCGAACCGCCTCTTTGATTCGCAGAACTATTGTATCGATGGGGTTGTTGGGCCGCCCACAGTCCAGGAATGTCATCGCCCATGTCCGCGTCGGTGTCCATGGCTGGGCCGTCGATTCGTGAAAAGCGTGGGTCTCAAGGATCCCGTCGCGGCCCGGCGTCCGGCGGAGGCGGTCGGTGAGGGGCCGAAGCGCTTCGATCATTCCGGTTTCCCAGTCAATCAGTGTTCCGTAGACATCAAAGGTCAGAACCTTGAATCCGCACAGCTCCGGTTGCATGCCCGTCTACCCGTGATGACCCGTTCCCCTGACCGGCAGACGGCCCGGTCGCGCGACCCCGGTTCGGCCCCGAGCGCAATCGCACCTTGTCTCGGCTGCCAGGATTGGGTTTCACTGTCCGCCGTCGACAGCCGGGTCCGCGTGTTTCTTTGTCCAGTGTCGGGGAATCAAGACGCGCACCCGGACGGCAGGGCCGCCGAATCCAACCGGAGGGTGAGGACTGATATGCAGAGAATTCCGGGCACGAACGGAAGTCCCGCCAGGAATTCGGTGCGGACAGTCATCGCAATGGCGTCGACGGGAAATCACGAAACCGTCGCGACTAACCGGATTCCGGTTGCGGTGCGGCCGGCGGCAATTGCGCGGATGGCATCGATAACCGCTACGACCGTTGCCGCTTTCGCGGTTCCGGCTGCGGCCCATGTCTCCGAACAGGCGCTGGTTCTCCTGTTGCCGACGGATGTCTATATTTCTGCAGGCATTGCCGCGGTGGTGCTCACGGTTCTGGTGCTCGCGTTTCTTCCCGGGCGGATTTCGGCGGGGTTGTTCCGGACCGTGCAACTTCCGGGTGTTCCTGTTCCTCCGATTCTCTCCGGCGCCACCAGCCTTTTGGCTCTGGCGCTGCTTGCGAGCCTGCTCGCAGCCGGGATTGCCGGAACACGGGATCCTCTCGGGAATCCGCTGCCTCTTTTCATCTGGACGGTCTGGTGGATGGGCTTCGTTGTCCTGCAAGGTGCCTTTGGCAATCTCTGGACGTGGGTCAATCCCTTCACCGGTCTCGGCTGCCTGTTGGCGTCGATCGGCGATCAGCGCCCGAGACTTCGACTCCCCGAAAGACTTGGTTCCTGGCCCGGCGTTGGCGTTCTGCTGGCCTTCGGCGCTTTCTATCTGGCCTACCCGGCCCCCGACGACCCGGACCGGCTGGCCTGGACTGTCATTGCTTACCTGGTCGTAACCTTTGCCGGGATGGTTCTCTTCGGCTCCGACGTCTGGCTCACCAGGTGCGAGAGCTTCACAATGCTCCTTCGTCTTTACGCCCGCCTGGCGCCGGTGCGCCTCGGCCGCGACCAATCGAGGGCCGGATTTCCGGGGTGGGGAATTGCCGCTTCCGAGCCCGTGCCACCCAGCCTTGCGGTATTTGCCCTAGTCATGCTTGGGGTCGGGAGTTTCGACGGCCTCAACGAAACGTTCTGGTGGCTGTCGCAGATCGGCGTCAATCCGCTCGAATTCCCGGGACGGTCGGCAATCATTGCCGAAACCGTCACGGGCATCATTGTCGCCAATGTCGCTCTCGTTACCGTGTTCGGCGCCTGCGTCTGGGCCGGGCTGCGGTTGGCACAACGGTACGGGCAGGCAGGAGAAACCGGGTTCGTGGAGGCGTTCGGGCGCCTGGCACTGTCAATCATCCCGATCGCCTTCGCCTACCACATTGCCCATTTTCTGACGGCGTTCCTGATCAATGGTCAATACGCGCTGGTCGCGGCCTCGGACCCTTTCGGAACGGGCGCAGACCTTTTCGGCTTCGCCCACATGCATGTCACCGCCGGGTTCTTCAACACGCTCGGAAGCGTCCGCGTTATCTGGCTCACCCAGGCCGGTGCTGTGGTCATCGGCCACATCATCGCCATTCTCCTGGCCCATGCCATCGCGATGGACATGTTCGGAAGCCGCAAGGCCGCCGCCATCAGCCAGATCCCCCTGGCGACATTCATGATTCTTTACACGTTGCTCGGACTCTGGCTTCTGGCCTCGCCCCGAGGCGCCTGACGGACCCTTGCCCCTGTTTCCGCCGGCCGGTCCGGCGCCGTGGCGGTACCGGCGTCGGGAATCAGTCGATTTCCGGTTCCGCGAGCGGCAGCCAGATTTCAGTCACCAGGTCTTCGGGTGGCGTATCCATCGGCGAGTTGAGGTAGAATTCGATGCAGGCGCGCTCGGCGAGGTGCTCACCACTGGCCGGCAGCCATTCGGCAAAAAGCTTTTGATAGGCGGCCGGCAGCCCGGCATAGGGGCCGCTATGAACGTAGACTGCGTATGACCCGGCCGCGTCGATCGTCTCGAGACTGATGCCGTCCGGTGGCGTGGCGTCGGTCTCGAACTCGATGCAGGCGTCGGAACGCAGATTCTCCGGGGCGACGAATTCCGGATTGTCCCAACTCATCATGAAGGCCCGACCAATCGGGGCCCCGGTCGACAGGGCCCAACCGACGAGGCGTTCAAAACAGGGCCCGACTTGGTTGTAGGGTCCCTGGTGACGAATGCTCGCCGCCGGTATGTTGTCGAGGGTCCGTATCGTTACGTCCATCTGGGCGTCTCCACTAAGGCAGTTTGGCTTCCCGGGCCCGGCGTCCGATCCGCAATCATTGCGGTGACAGTCCGAATCCGGGGCTTCGCACCGGTTTCCGTTGTGCCCGATTGGGCGAGGGCGAATCTGTCCGCTCCGTCCCCTATCAGCCTTGCGGTCGCGGTCCAACGGAAACCGGCCCGGGTGGTACACGGCTTCATGTCCGGATCGAACAAAGGAAACTGGACAAATCCTCGGGCTGCCAACAATATCCGTTGCGAATGCCTGGACCCGGAAGAGGTTCCGGCTCCGCGGAGTTGGCATTCGCCGAGTCGAGACAAAAAGGAGAACTCCAATGCTGGACAACAGATCGAGGACCGGACATCTCCCGGGGACAATGACCCGCAGACGGGCGATAGGAACGCTGGCCGCGGTCGGATCGCTCCCCTTGGCTGCCCGTTTTGCCCAGGCCCAGAGCTCCGAACCGATCCGCATCGGATTCCAGGTCCACCGGACGGGCATCGGTGCCGCCTACGGCCGCTGGTACGACCGGACCACCGAGGCCGCGGCCCGGCGAATCAACGACGCCGGCGGAATAAACGGACGGCCTGTGGAGATCATTGCCGAGGACGACGGCACCGATCCCAAGCGGGGAGCTGAAGTCGTGGAGAAGTTCGCGACCCAGCACAATTGTGACATCGCCTTTGGAACCCTGTTCAGCCATGTGGTGATCGGCTCGGCACCGCGTGCGGGCGAACTGAAGATACCGTATTTCGTGGTGTCCGAGGGCCATCATGTCGCGAGCGGCATACTCAATCGCTACACGCTGCAACCCGGGATCACCGACGTGAAAAGCCAGGTGGAAGCGATGGGGCCCTATGTCGCCGAAAACCTCGGGAAGAAAGTGACGATGATCTTCCCGGATTTCGCGTTCGGCCATGATCACAGGGACTATTTCTCGGCGTCGATCGAACGCCAGGGCGGGACTGTCGTGGAGAAGATCGCAATTCCGCCAACCGAGACGGCCTTCACAAAGTACTTTCCGAGAATCCCGCAGGATACCGAGGTGGTCTACCACGTCATGGTCGGTCCTGCGGTGCTGACCTTTGTCAAGGAACTTGGCGAGTTCTTCGGTCCCAGCAGCCCGGAGATATTCGGTTTCATCGACAGCCTCGAAGCGGTCGACATCACCAGCCCGGGTCTCGAATTCCTCGAAGGCAGTTACTTCTGGGAAGGGTACCCCCGCTATGCCCAGGCTGACCAGACCGAGTACGACAAGGCCTACCGGGCAGCCGTCGGTGTCGACGACAACGGTGCCGCCCTGTCTGATTCGAAGGACGTTTCCACCTACGCTCACATGTTCGGCTGCTGGGAAACGCTGAACATCGTCAAGGCTGGAATGGAAGCCTCCGGTTACGCCGGTCCCGACGACCGGGCGGCGCTGATCGAGGCGGTGGAGGCCATGACCGATCTCCCGCATTCGCTGGATCACCCACAGGGCGCCAAAGTGTTCAACGGGCGTACCCACCAGGTGTTCGGCCACCAGTACATCTCGCGGGTGAACGAAGGGCGGCTTGATGTGGTGCACACGACATCGATCGAGGACACGCTCTACGAGGATGAGACCGACTACACGGCCCAGGCCTTCTGATCCGCTCCGATGCCGGAGGACGGCAACGCGAGGCCCGGTCGCGGCAAGCGGTTCGGCGGGTCCGGGGGCTGAATCCCGGTGGACTTCGGCCCTCATCTGATCCTTGCCACGCTTGAGGGCGCCATCACGGCGGCCGTCATTTCCCTGACGGCCGTCGGCCTCAGCATCGTCTTCGGCATCATGCGAATCGTCAATGTCGCCCATGGCGAGTTCTTCATGCTGGGGGCGATCATCGCCTGGTGGGTGGCGACCGCCGTCGGTGGTCATCCGGCGGTCGGCTTTGTGGTCGCCATCCTCGTCGCGCCTGCCACAGTCGGGGTCATCGCCGCCGCCACCGACTGGCTTGTGCTCCGCCGGATCACCTATGATCCCGAGCGCACGATCGTCGCGACCATCGGACTCCTCTATATTATCCAGCAGGCGACGCTGATGACCTTCGGGCCGGATGCCAGGCCCGTGGAGCCACCGTTCAACCGCCGCCTGGCCATTCCGTGGGTCGAATTCGGCGACGGAGGACTGTCGCTGGTCTGGCCCTGGGGGCTTGGTACCACCAGTTACAAACTGGCCGTCATTGTGGCAGCCGTCGTGATCCTGACGGCTCTTTGGCTGGTGATGAAACGGACCCGCCTCGGTCTGATCATGCGCGCCACCCAGCTTGACAGTGAGATGGCCATGGCCTTCGGGATCCCGGTCACCAGGGTCTACGCCGTCGTGTTTGGCCTCGGCGCCGGCCTGGCTGCACTCGGCGCCGTGCTCATCGTCCCTGTCCAGCAGGCGCATTACCTTATGGGCGGCGACCCGCTCCTCCTGTCCTTCATCGCGGTGATCATCGGAGGTCTTGGCAGCCTGCCCGGTACCCTCGTCGCGGCCGTTTTGATCGGGTTGAGCGACGGGATCATATCGGTGTTCTTTTCGCCAACGCTGGCCAAGATCCTCGCCACACTGCTGGTGGCCTTTGTCTTGGTATTCCGGCCGGAGGGCCTGTTCGGGCGCCGGAAGACATGAGCCCGCCGGCCGGCGAGAGTCCCCATTGGCCAGCCGTCGGTCGTACGCCGCGATTCCGGTCGCCCTTGCTTCACGCCGGCATCATCCTCGGGCTGATCGTCATCCATTTCATCCTGCCCGAATACCACAACGGAAACCTCGCCCGGATCATGGTGCTCGCCGTCTACGCCATGGGTTACAACATCCTGTTCGGTTACACCGGGCTCCTGAGCCTCGGCCATGCGCTGTTCTTCGCCGCCGGAATGTACGGGCTCGGCCTGCCGATGCATCTCCTTGGTGCGACGCCGGCGCCGGCCTTCCTCGGCGGCCTGGCCACGGCGCTCGTGGTTTCCGCCGTGATCGGTTTCCTGGCGCTCCGGACCAGCGGCGTCGCCTTCATGATCGTCACGCTGATGTTCGCCCAGGCCGGGTTTCTGACAGTCCTGCTGTTCGGCGAGTACACGCGTGGCGACGAAGGTTTCGTGATCCAGCAGGCCGCCCGACAGGTCGCCGGAATCGACCTGACCGACCCTTCGAACCGGTATTTTGCGGCGTTGACCCTGTTTGGTGTCTGCCTTTTGCTCATAGCCTGGCTTGTCCAGACACCCTTTGGACGCTGCCTCGTCGCCATCCGCGAAAACGAGGAGCGCGCACGGCTTCTCGGTTACGATGTCCTCGCCCACAAGCTCGGGGCGGTTATCATATCCGGAACCATGTCGGGCGCAGCCGGTGCCGCCTACGCCCTGCTCTTCGGTTATGCCGGCGCCACATTCGCGTCGGTCCAGTACTCGATCCTTCCGCTTCTCTGGGTGCTCCTCGGCGGTGCCGGGACGACCATCGGCCCCTTCATCGGCACGGTGTTCATGTTCTACCTGATCGATCTCGCCAGCGGTGTGACATCCGCCTACATGCTGATCGCGGGCCTGGCGCTGGTGCTCCTAACCATTTTCGCACCACAGGGACTTGCGGGGGAGCTTCGGCGGCGGTTGATGTCCTGGTTGCCATGACCGCACCGCTCCTTTCGACCCGCGGCCTGTCGAAAAGCTTTGGCGGCCTTGAGGCGGTCCGGGACGTGGATTTCGACCTGCCGGAAGGGCAGATCCGGGCGTTGATCGGTCCCAACGGTGCCGGCAAGTCGACCTTCGTCGGCATGATCTGCGGTCGGATTCCGGCTTCCAGGGGGGATGTGAGGTTTGCCGGACGGGACATCACGGACCTCGCGGCGCATCGCCGGATCGGGCTCGGAATGGCCTACAGTTTCCAGATCACATCGATTTTTGCCCGCCTGTCACTTCATGAAAACGTGGCACTGGCCGTCCGCCGGGCATTGGCCCAGCCCCATCCGGCTGCGGTCGACCAGCGTGTGGCGGCGGTCCTGGACCGGGTCGGGCTTGCCGGCCGGGCCTACCAGACGGCGGGTGAACTCAGTTACGGGCACCAACGGCTTCTTGAGATCGCCATGGGTCTCGGCCAGACGCCGCGATTGTTCATCCTTGATGAGCCGACGCAGGGGCTGGCGGAAAGCGAAGTCGAGACCTTCAAGGCCCTGATCCGTACCCTCGGAGGTGAGACCACGATTCTCCTGATCGAGCACAACATGCGGGTGGTCATGGAGACTGCAGAGTACATTACCGTCCTCGATGGGGGTCGGCGACTCGCGGAGGGAACACCGGCCGAGATCCGGGCCGACGCCTCCGTGCAGCGGGCCTATCTCGGCAGCGGGTCCCCCTGAGCGATGCTTGAGGTCCGCAGGATCGAAGTGGCCTATGGTCAGGTCCAGGCACTGTTCGGCCTGTCGCTCGCCGTCGGTCCTGGCGAGATCCTTTGTCTTCTCGGGCGCAACGGTGCCGGCAAGACCACGACGCTGAAGGCGATCATGAATCATCTGCCGCTTCGTTCAGGTCAGATCATCCTCGACGGAGTGGACATCAGCCGCCTGCCGGCGGACCGGATACCCCGTCTCGGCATCGGCTACATTCCTCAGGGACGTCGCCTGTTCTCCGAACTGAGCGTTGCCGAGAACTTGGAAATCGGGTTGATGGCCGGCGGTTCCGGGCGGGAGGTGAGAGAGACGGTTCTCGGACTCTTCCCCAGGTTGCAGGAGCGGTTGCGTCAGCAGGCGTCAACGCTTTCCGGCGGAGAACAGCAAATGCTGGCATTCGCCCGGGCTCTCTGCATCCAACCGAAGATTCTGCTTCTCGACGAGCCGACCGAGGGGCTGCAGCCGTCCATGATCGCGCTGATCCAGGATATGGTGGCCCGGATGAAGCGCCGGAATGTCGCCATCGTGCTGGTGGAGCAGCGTGTTGATGCGGTGCTGTCACTGGCGGACAACGTCGCCTTCATCGAGGACGGGCGGAATCGCGAGACGCTGCCGGCGGTGGAACTCGCGGATGATCAGGAACGACTGGCGCGATACGTGGGGGTCTGACGGGAAGTCGTGCGAAAGGGGTCGCCGGCGTCTTTGCGCCTGGCCTTGCCCCGACAGTGAATCGGCCGGAGCCGGTTCCGGTCAGTCGACGAACGCCCGCTCAACCACATAGGTTGACGGGGCGCTGTTGGCGCCTTCCGTCAGTCCGAATCCCTCGACCAGGCGTTTCGTGTCCCGGAGCATCGCCATGGACCCGCAGATCATGGCGCGGTCGGTCTCGGGAGCCAGGACCGGAAGGCCGAGGAACTCGAACAGTTTGCCGGATTCCAGATGTTCCGTGATCCGGCCTGTACGCACGAAGGCTTCACGTGTGACGGTCGGGTAATGAATGAGGCGGTCGCCAGCGAACTCCCCGACGAGCGGATCGTTCCGGACCGTTTCGACGAGTTCCAGGCCGAACTTCAGTTCAGCCACATCCCGGCAGGTGTGCGTCAAGATGACGCGATCGAATTTCTCGTAGGTTTCGGGATCGCGGACAAGTGAGGCAAAGGGTGCGATGCCGGTACCGGTCGAGAACATGTAGACCCGCTCGCCCGAAAGCAGGGCATCATTGACCAGAGTCCCGGTCGGTTTCCGCCGCATCAGCACCGTGTCGCCGGGCTGGATGGCCTTGAGATGTTCGGTGAGCGGGCCGCCCGGCACCTTGATCGAGAAGAACTCGAGTTCGTCGTCCCAGGACGGGCTGGTGATGGAGTAGGCGCGAAAGACGGGTTTCAGGGCGTTCGGCAGCCCGATCATCACGAACTCGCCCGACCGGAATCGGAAACTGGCCGGTCGCGTCATGCGGAACCGGAACAGCCGGTCGGTGTAGTGAACGACCTCGGTGACCGTCTCGGCGAAGACGCCGGGCGGAATCGGAAATTGGGCTGTCGCCTCTACTGCGTCCCTTGCCAATGGGGTCTCCATCGAATTGCGGAACCGCAGCTCGGGCCGACGGTCCATTCTGACTCCAGCCGAGTGGGTGGAATCGAATTTGTTTGTATACGAACAAATAGTCCGCCTGCCCGTTGTCGTCAATCGGGGTGACAGACGGTCTTGACGGCATGGCGACTCCGTCACGGACGGGATCGCCCGCGGAGCGAAAGGAAGTCCACTGCCGGGTTCGCTTCGCGTTTGATCACCCGATGATCTGTCTTCGGGGGGTTGATTCGTGATCGAACGATTGCCTCTGTCCGAATTGCCTCCATTGACGGCACCGGTCCCTGGCACTGCGGCTCGGGGGGCGGTTCCCGTCTCTGCCCCCGGCGCGGGCCGGTTCGTTTGTCGCCACGGAAACGGTGCCGGCATCACAACCGCCCTTCTCGATTGTCCTTGTTTGATTCGAGATCCGTACGGAAAGCCTTGCCACTCGTCACCTGGCCACCCACTGTCTCAATTTCCCCTGTATCCTGATCTGCCGTGAGCCGGAGGAGACGGCTGGCCGTCAGGCCGTGTACCGCGATAGAAACGCTGTCATGCGGCGACTGACCAAGTTGGTCTTCGGACTCCACCTCGGGTTCAGCCTGGTGGCTTTGATGCCACCGGATGCACGTTCGGTCGAACCCGAGGATGAAGCGCAATGGCTGCGTCTCGCCGTCGATCGGATCTGCCCGCTGCCCGGGCTGTCGGGCCTGGAGGCCCAGGATGCCATTCCGGGCAGTTGGTTGCTGGAAGAAACCCGGTATCCGGACGGCGACAATCCGCTGCGTATCGTCGTTCGCCTTATGCTTCCGAGGGCAGACGAAATCGTCATTGAACGGCGTCAATTCAATGGCAGGCTTCGCCAATTCCGCGTGTCCTACGCCGTTCATGACGGCGACGGGACGCGGCCGTCACGGCTGGCCATTGCCGATGGCGGGTGCGCCATCCGGTCCGGTCGTGCTCTCCGGGCGGAAGGTGAGATCTGGCGATACCTCGATCAGCTGGACAGCGATCTCGCGACGCTTCGGTGGACCGAGACCCTGCAGGCCCCGTGGCCGAACGGGCAGGACGACGGCGGCGTTCGGATCGCCCATGTCGACTCGGGACTGGCCTATGATCTGCCGCTGTTCCGGAACCGGCTGGCGCGGGACAGCGGGGGAAATCCGCTCGGTTACGACTTCTGGGACCTCGATCCCTGGCCCTACGACGGGGATGTCTCGCGCGGGACCTTTCTTCCCATCCGCCACGGAACGGCGGTCGCATCGGTGCTGGCGACCGAAGCACCCGACGCCAGGCTGATCCCGTATCGCTATCCCCGTCCCGACATGAGTCGCATGGGTGAACTGGTCACGCGGGCAGTGAACTCCGGGGCCCGTATCCTCGCTCTCCCTCTCGGCAGCCGCGACCCCGAGGAGTGGCGTGCGTTCGAAAAGGCCCTCCGCGGTCTCGACATCCTGGCCATCGTTTCCGCCGGAAACGACGGTCGCGACATCGACGAGGATCCGGTCTTTCCGGCCGCCTTTCCGAATGAGAACATCATCACCGTGACCTCGGCCGACAGTTTCGGGCGCCTCGCTTCGGGGTCGAACTGGGGGGCGATCAGTGTCGACATCATGCTGCCCGCCGAAAACCTGGGAATCGTCGATTTTCGCGGGGCCTCGGGGACCGCGTCCGGATCCAGCTACGCGGTTCCGCGCCTGGCTGCCCTCGCGGCACGAATACTGGCACGATCCCCGGAATTGACAATTGCCGAACTCCGGGCGCGGATCCTTGCGCGCGCGACGCCGTCTCCGTTCGAGCGTGAAGATGTCGTTTCGGTCGGTTGGATTCCCGATCCGCTCTCGGATTGACCGTCACCGGCGCTGGGGCGCGGGCGGATCATTGTCGATAAACCGGCGTGCAGCCTCCGCCTGTTGCGGGTCTGCCTTGAGAAGCGCCCGATAACCCTCTTCGGCAAGATCCGGGTCGTTCCCCCACACGCCGGACTGGATGGCGAACCGAAGGGCCTGCGGATCCGCCGGTGCCATGCCCATTAACCAGCGGGCATGGCCCGTCATTTCGTCGAAACGCCCGGCGAGTTGAAGCGACACGAGGAGCGAGACCCGCGCGTTGATCGAGTTCGGGACCTGGGCCGCCGCCTGACCGTGCAGGGCGATGGCTCCTTCAAAGTCGCCCGCCTGCGCCAGAACGCGCCCGGCTTCGAGAAACTGGCCCGGGTTGCGGGTCGCGGAGCAGGAATCAAGCAGCGATTCGCGTTCGGACTCGCTGGCCTCTCGCGGTCGAAAGGTGTCCACTCTGGCGGTACAGTCCGACAGGGCAGTTCCCAGACGGTGCGTGACGTTCGCGGCCGAAGCGTCCGTGCGCTGTTCGAGGAGGGCTCGAATTCCGTCAAGTGGCACCGCTTCGTATCGACCTTCGCCGCCGCCCACGGCAATGCCCACGAGCTCGCCCGCTTCGTTGACAAGTGCGCCTCCACTGACGCCGGGCTGCATGCGCGCTCGAACATGGAGCCGTCCGAGACGCGCCCCTTCCGCCGGCCTCGCGATCAGTCCGCCGGGATCGAAGACGCGAACCTCTTGCCGGGCGATATCGGCTCCGACCGCGTAGAACGAGCTGTCATCGCGGATTCTCCCGTCGAGTTCCGGAATATGGCCGTCTTCGGGCAGACCCTCGACAGCGAGTAGCGCCAGATCTCCGGGATAGGCGGAGGGGATCACTCGTGCGCCCCTTGGCCCATCCGGCGTATGCACGACCGCGTCCGGACGGTCAGCCACGACGTGCCGGTTGGTGACCAGCAAGGTGGGCCCGATCCGGGTCGCGCTGGCGATCGGATCGAAGCTGGAAACCGGGAAGATGGCTTGGCGGACACGGCAGACTGGTGCCGGATGCGGACAGTCTCCCAGCTGTTCCGGCGTCTCTGCGTCGGCCTCTGCCACCTTTGTCGGTTCGACGTCGAAGGACAGGGCGACGACACGCTGTCGGCCGTCGCGCTGGACAGTGACGTCCACGGAATCGACGGTGTCGGGAATGACGGCCAGCGCTGAAATGGCATCGCGCGGTGTCCGGATCCGGCGCGGACCGATTGTCAGGATCCGGTCACCGGCAAGGATGCCGGCGAACGCCGCGGGGCTGCCATCGCTGACATTGCTGACCACCGGCGCTGAAACGGTCGCTGCTTGATTCCGGCGAGCGAATTCCAGCCGCCAGCCTGCCGACGGATACCAGACCTCACCATCGGACGACAGCGCGTCGACGACCCGAAGGAGCAGATCCGTCGACACGGCGAAATTGACTCCGATGTTGGTTTCGCCCTCTGAGGCGAAGATCGCCGACATCATGCCGACCAGGCGACCGTCCATGTCGACCAGGGCACCACCCGAAACGCCCGGGTTCGCGGCGGCATCCGTCATGACAAAGTCTTCGACGGGATTGAATCCCGCATTGGAAATGTTGAGCGCGGACACGACGCCGCAGGTCACGGACAGTCCGAGACCGAAGGCATTGCCGACGGCGCAGACCGGCTCGGCCAGTCCGGGTGGGGGGGCAATCTCGATCGGCACAAGCCCGGCCTGAGCGTTGACGCCCAGAATGGCGATGTCGCTGGCAACGTCCTCGGCAATCAGCTGCGCATGCAGGATTCTCCCGTCCCAGAGGCGGACATCGATCCGCTTGGCGGGTTCGACCACGTGCCAGGCCGTTGCGACCAATCCCGGCCGCAGGACCACGCCACTGCCTTCAGGCGCAACGCCCGGGGGTCCGCCGGCTCCGCCCTGGGCGCGCCCGGGCCAGACGGGCAGGACAGAAACCACCGACCTGAGTGTTTCCTCCGGGAGCGCAACGGCCGGATTCGCCTGGATACAGAGCAACGCAAGAAGCAAAGCCCGTATCAAACTGAGATTTCGACCCGGCATGCGGCGTGTTTCCGTGAGCGAGGGAATCGACGTCACAGCATGACCCTCTATCAGGAAGTCGTCGGCGTCTCCATGTCCCATCGACGACGGTTGCATTCGGCCGCCGGATCGATTCGTTTGATAGGTGTTCAAACAGGCCTCCGGGAGTTGCGGTCATCGGGTCCCGCTTTCCGTGACGGGCGAAGGACCGTCAGACAGTGGACGAACCCTCGGCGGCCGGCTACCTCGGATGCCGGATGCGTTCGACATCGGGACATGAGTGCCCGCGACGCCTTCTCCGGGCCTTGTCCCTTTACGCTTCACGAGAGAAGGATCTTGGCGCACGGTGGCGGTATGCGTCATCGTCAAAGTTCATGCGGAACCGGAGATTCCGTTCCATCCGGCCTTGAGGCGCCTGTTTGACTGTCATCAACACCAACCGATCAATCGTCTTTCAATGGAGGTACTCACGATGAATGAACGCAATGTGCCCTCGGCTGTCGCGGCCGAGGAGATACCGTGGCACGCGAAGCGGTCCAGTTACCCGGAGCCGTATGCCAGCAGGATGACCCTGCGTGCGAGGCGGAGCCTTGGTGATTTCTTCGGTCTCAAGAACTTCGGTGTGAATTTGACAACGATCTCGCCCGGCGGCGAGACGGCGCTGATGCACTCTCACAGCAAGCAGGACGAACTGGTCTTTGTCGTGCAGGGGAAACCGACACTCGTCACGGAATCCGGCGAAACGGAACTGGAGCCGGGTATGTGCGCGGGATTTCGAACCGGAGACGAGGCGCATCATGTTGTCAACCGCACCGAACAGGACGCGGTCATCCTGGAGATCGGAGACCGGACGACGGGCGACGAAGTCCGATATCCGCGGGAAGATCTTTGCGCTGTGATGGGCGAAGATGGGAAGTGGAGGTTCGCGCACAAGGACGGAACGCCCTATTGACAGGTTTTAGTCTGCCTGCGTTCTCGGTCACCGGGAAAATCAACCATGACCAGTTAGACCATCGCCATCGGCGCGTGGTTTGTCGGCCATTGGATTTTCGTTGCCGCATCGCCCTGATCCAATGCGGCCGAATCTGGTCTCAGGCCGTGCCATCTCCATGAAGAACCGACTGCCCCAGCCCTGCTGACAGGACGTTGTCAGCAGGAGTGAGGCAAAAGAGGTCAAACGCCAGGATGATGTCATGTCCAGTCCTTCGCCTCGGCTCAATCGGCGCTTCGCGAGTTTCATCGAACGCCAGAGGATGTTTTATGTCGCCACGGCGGCCGCCGGTGGCCGGGTCAACATGTCGCCCAAGGGCCTGGACAGCCTGCGAATTCTCGCGCCCGACCGGATTGTCTGGCTCAACCTCACGGGCAGCGGCAACGAAACGGCCGCCCACTTGCGCGCACTCAACCGCATCACGCTGATGTTCTGCGCATTCGAAGACGATCCCATGACGCTCCGTGTCTATGGTACGGCCCGCGTGCTGCACCCCCGTGACGACGGCTGGGACAGTCTCATTGGCCTGTTTCCGGTCATGGCCGGTTCGCGCCAGATCATCGATGTGGCGATCGAACGGGTCGAATCGTCGTGCGGCAGCGGCGTTCCGTTCTTTGCCTACAAGGGCCAACGCGGCAAATCGCAACTCCTGCCATTTTATGCGAGGATGAGTGAGAAAAAGATCCGAGACTACTGGGACAAGAAAAACCGTTTGAGCATCGACGATCTTCCGACGGGGATTTAACCGGTCAGCCAGCCCCTTGCGTCGACGGCCCCGTCCGGTTTGGTCCGGAACCGGAACGCGGTGCGCTGCAGGACGGCAAGACTCCCGAGGAGCTCGAGCACGACACCCTCGATCCGATGACAATGCGCCGCCCATCTCGTCCTGCACGGAACACCGAATTCGCCCCCGGAATGGGCGGCTGCCGACCGGATCGGCTTCCCTGCCATCAGGACCCGGACGTCTCGCTCGCGAAGATCACGTGAATAACGTCCGCCCGTCCGAACTGGCGTCCTTCACCCTTGGCCAGTCCGAATCCCGAACCGCAGCCAACGGGAATCCCGATGAATCATGCGATGACGGAAGTCCTCCAATGGTGCCAGTGACGAAGACGCCGGTTGGCGGCCCGCCGTTCCGATCCTAACAGGGCGCGTCCGGTCGGGCATGCCAGTCTCGTCGCAGCTGCGGGGCCCGGTCGGCAAAGCTGTTGCCCGTTTCATGGCATGCGAGGATGCGGTCGACGCGGAAATGGCGGAAGTCCTCGCGCAGTTCGCACCAGGCTGCCAACACCGTGACCTCGACGTAGTAGATGACGGCAAGCGGCAGGCAAGTGCGTTCTGTCAGTCGTTCCATCTCGTCGCGGTAGACAATGGCGAGGTGGCGGCTGTCGCGGATCGCGGACCGAAGCATTCCCATGTTGGCCGCCGCCGGCGAGCCAAAATCCGAAACGACGAATCGGCCGTCGTCCAGCTCGTCCGAACGCAAGTCGGGCAAGACCTCGGCGATCTTGTTGACGACACGGCGTGCAGCCGCTTGCAGTTCCCGGTCGCCGGTCCGGTTCAGGAGCTGCAACCCGACCGTGACGGCCTCGACTTCTTCTCGGTCGAACATCAGTGGCGGCAAGTCGTATCCCGGGCGCATGATGTAGCCGACACCGGCCGCACCATCGATTGGCACTCTCATGGCCATCAGCGCCGCGATGTCGCGGTAGATGGTGCGCGGGGCGACCTCCAGCGTCTCGGCAAGCCGCGCGGCCGTGACCGCCGTACGCCCGCCGCGCAACAGCTGGATCAATTCGAAGAGGCGGTCCGCGCGGCGCATGATCGAGTGTTTCCGGGTTCAGGCTCCGGAGCCCGGGGCACGCGGGATTCGAATGTTGATTGCCCCCCGGCGTTCATGTCCGTCATCCGCAATGTGGTTGATGCCAGCCGACAATGTATGAGACGCCAGCCCATTTCACCACGCCTCGATGCAGGAATTCGCGACGCGTACTTGCCGCAACTCCTCGGCCGGGGCCTCCTGCCAGGGTGATCGTCAAAGATGTGTACGGGCTCGTTGAAACGTTCCGACGTTGCGTGAAGATACTCTGGCGAGGGGTCCGTTGGAGTCCGGTCACCGTCGCTCCTGACACCACGCTGTCAAGAGCCCTTCGTCATGTTCCCCTTGGTTCACGAATGCGGAGGTCGTCTTGGCTCGGGTTATCGGGACGCAAGTCGCGCTCGGCCGCCTCCTCGTCGTGCTGTCGGCGGTAGCGTGGAGCACGGCCGGGATTTTCACCAAGGGCGTCGAGGCCGATGTCTGGACCGTGCTGCTTTGGCGCGGGCTCCTGGCCGGAGGCGTGATGTCGGCCTGGCTCATGTGGCGTCAAGGCCAGGCCGGGCTTGCGGAATGCAAGCGTTTGGGCTGGGCGGGCTGGGCGGCCGCAACCGTCAGCAGCGCGGCGACCATCTGCTTCATCGCCGCGTTCAAGAACACCGCAATCGCCAACGTGGTCATCATCTATGCCACCGCACCCTTCGCTGCCGTCGCCATGGCGTGGGTTTGGGTGCGTGAGCCTCCCGGGTTCGCGACCCTGGCTGCGGCTGCTCTTTGCCTCTGCGGTGTCACTGTCATGGTTGGTGATTCTGTGGGCAGTCCGGAACTCATCGGTGATCTGCTGGCACTTGGCATGACCGCGCTGATGGCGTTGATGATGGTCATCATGCAGCGTTATCCCGACCGCCCAATGACCCTGGCGGTGGGCCCGGTCTCGTGCTTCCAGCTCGTGGCAATCGCCTGGATTGTCGGCGCTCAGTTCAACGTTTCGTCACGCGAGTTGTTCCTGCTGACCGGATTCGGTGTCATTCATGCCGCGGCCACTGTGCTGCTGGCCGAAGCGATTCTTCGCATCCGAGCCGCGGAGGCTGCCCTGATCGGTGCACTGGAGGTGCCGCTCGCAGCGCTTTGGGGTTGGCTGATTCTTTCTGAGATACCGGGAATGCGCACCGTTGGCGGCGGAATCGTCGTGATTGTGACGCTCACCTGGTACCTGGGCCGGGAAGTCCGCGTCAGGTCCTGAACGACCGACAATCCGTGCACGATTCCGAATTGACAGGAAATCCGAAGGACCATCGGGAAGACTGTCACGGATCCCGGCAATTCCGTCCCGCAGACCGGCAAGGAGTCAGAAGGATGGACCGAACCGATTCGACGGCGGGAACGGTCCGGATTCGGACCGTCTCGATCGGATTGCGGGACCGGGTTCCGGCTATGGAGTTGTTTACCGGTGAAGGGTTGTCTATTCTTCATTCATTGGAGCCGGTCTCCACGTGGCGGCCGGCTCCAGCGCGACATCGGGATGCAGGACATTGCGGTCCCGATTGCCCGCTCGCGAGAGTCCGCGAATCTCTTCAATCCGTTCAGTCGGACATCGCGGGTCTGTCAACGGGCCATTGAAAATCAGGAGGATACAATGACGAAATCTTCGTCCGTCGTCGGCACGGCAACAGTGGCCGCGGCGGCTGCCGCAATCGTTATCTCGGCTCTTGCCGTTCAGGCAGAGCCAAGCCGGGGGACCCTGGTCGTTGCCGTCAACCAGGAACCCCAGGATCTGGCCGCACAGGGTGCCTACAAGGAGATCAACGCTCCGGGCCTCCGGAACGTTTTGGAAACGCTCATCGCGGTTGATCCTGTGTCGGGCGAGTTCATTCCGGTTCTGGCGACGGCCTGGGAGAGGATTGACGGAAACACGCTCCGATTCACGATTCGGGATGGCGTGACGTTTCATGACGGAACCGACATGACCGCGGAGGCGGTCGCCGAATCCATCAGTTGGGTCTGGAGTGCAGAGAATGCATTCACGATCCAGGAATATGCCGGCCCGGGTGAAATCACGGCAGTCGCGATTGATGACGCGACCGTGGAAGTCCGGTCCAGCGAGCCGGATCCTTTGCTCGAGTTTCGGCTGTCGCTGAACGGTATCTCGTCGCCGACCCAGTTGGCCGAGGACCCCGCACGGCATTTCGACACGCCCATCGGAACCGGACCCTACGCGTTCGTGGAGTGGCAGCACGGCCAATACTGGTCGGCGACCTACAATCCGGACTGGTGGGGATTGAGTGCGAATGACGCCTACGGCACGTCCACGCCGGCTTTTTCCGACCTGAAGTTCGTGTTCCGGTCGGAGGACGCCGCACGGGTCGCGATGGTGGAGAGCGGCGAAGCCCAGCTTGCAATGTTTCCGTCCGCAGACGATTGCGCGCGAGGCATGGATGCCGAAGGTTTCAATTGCGTGACGGGACCGTCGACAACCTATCTCTATGGCCGACTCGACCATTCGTTGCACGCCGACGAACGGCTCGCGGATCCGCGCATCCGAGAGGCGGTTTTCTCCGCAATCGATATCGCGGGAATCGTCGACCTGTACGGAATGGCATCGGTTCCTCCGGGTCAGCTCGGCCCGAAGGGGACGATCGGTTTCAATGACGCGGTGAAACCGTATGCCTATGATCTGGAGCATGCGATGGCCCTGCTGGACGAGGCCCGGGCCGACGGCGTGGATGTCGACGGGCTCGAAATCGAGATCGTGGGACGCGATACGACGCCCCGGATCAAACCGATCGTCGAAGCGCTCGGGGCCATGCTCGGCATGGCCGGCATCGGCACCGACATCAAGGTGCAGACTCCGGCGGAGTTCAATCCGCGGGTCCGCATCACCGGCTATTCGAATGAACCCGGACGCCAGATGATGCAGGTCCATGTGAAACAGAATCCGTCGGGAGATTACGGGCTGCTGCTTTTGTCGAACTATGCCTGTCCGAATATCGACGATCCCACCGGCCCGTCGCGGTCGTCGGTGTATTGTGACGAGGCGTTCGACGCCAAGCTCTTCGAGGCCTTGGCGAGTTTCGGGGAGGAACGCGGTGAACGCATGCGGGAGTTGGTTCAGTATGTCCACGACCGTCACCTGATCGTTCCGTTGGCCTTGCTGGATCGGGGCCATCTCGTGGAGGCCGGGCTGGAGTTTACGTTCGGGACGGATCACAGGATCCAGGCCGTCTACCTCAAACCGGACGCATGACTGTCACGGGCCGGCGGTTCCGGGTTCCCTCCCGCGGCCGCCGGCCTTCCTGCCAGGCGAATTGATGCGCACCCTGGATGGCCTATTTCGTCAAGCGAATCGTCAATTCGATTCTTCTTCTTCTGCTAACCGTCAGTTTCGTATTCCTGGCCGGACGGTTGATCGGGGATCCGGCCCTGAACATGCTGGGGCCGGGCGCCAGCGATCTTGCGCTTGAGAAACTGCGACAGGCGGCCGGTCTGAACGATCCCCTCTGGCAGCAGTATTTTCGATACATCGGCAACCTGCTTCAGGGCGACTTTGGCGTCAGTTACCGGTTCGGTTTTTCGGTTCTCCCGTCCGAGGACTTGGCTGCGATTGGCCAACCGGTCGTTGCCATCGTCCTGGAGCGGCTGCCCGCGACATTTTTGCTCGCGGCCGTTGCCCTGGGACTGGCCGTACCACTCGGCGTGCTGATGGGCGTCGCAGCCGCGGCAAATCCGCGGTCTGCGATCGACAGGCTGGTTTCCGCCATCGCCCTCGCGGGTGTTTCGATCGTGCAGTTCTGGCTGGGTCTGATGCTGATCGTCCTCTTCGCCGTCCAGCTCGGGTGGTTGCCGACCGGCGGATACGGGGACGCCAGACATGTCATCCTGCCGGCGCTCACGCTTGCGGCACGGCCGATCGGTCGGATCGCGCAGATTACCAGAAGCGCCATGCTCGACGAACTGTCGAAGCCCTACGTGGTGACCGGGAGGGCCAAGGGTCTATCCGAAGGCCGAATCGTGTTCCTGCATGCGCTCCGAAACGCCGCCGTACCAATCATCACGATGATCGGAGACGAGTTGTCCGCTCTGCTCACGGGGGCCATTCTTGTTGAAAAGATCTTCGCATGGCCCGGAATCGGTTTGCTGATCATCGATTCCCTGTCGCGAAGCGATCTTCCCCTGATCCAGGCATCGATTGCCGTGGTGGCAGCGTTGGTGGTGCTGGTCAATCTTCTGGTCGATCTTGCCTATCGCGTGGTCAACCCGCGGATCCGGCTGGGGCAGGGGGGCTGAACCCGTGCCGGCCGATCCCAGCCTCTCCCGTGTTGGCATCGACGTTGGCGTCGGTCTCGCTGAATCCCGACAGGCCCGATTCTCGGTCGCCGACTATGCCCGTGCGGTCGTCCAGGACAAGATAACGCTGCTGGCCGTGGTTTTCCTCGTTTTCCTCGCCTTGTTTTCCGTCGGTGCGGAAATCCTGGCGCCGTTTCCGCCGACGGGACTGAACCTTGCCGACAGGATGCTGCCGCCCGGTGCGATCGGATCGAAGGGGGCCTTTTACCTGCTCGGTACGGATGAACTGGGTCGGGACCTGTTTTCAAGGCTGATCTACGGCGCGCGCGTTTCCGTCTCGGTCGGCGTCCTGGGTGCGGTGGTCTCCTGTGCGCTCGGCGTCACGACCGGGCTGACGGCCGGGTATTTCGGCGGGCTGTACGAAGACATCATCATGCGCCTCGTCGACGGGATGCTGTCGCTGCCGTCCTTGCTTGTGGCCCTCTTCGTGCTGTTTGTCCTGGGCGGAGGATACGTCAATCTGATTCTCGTTTTCTCCGTACTTCACTGGATGGTGTTTTGCCGCCTGTCCCGGGGGCTGGCGCTCGATGCCCGGTCGGCGACCTATGTCCAGGCCGCCCGGACACTCGGCGCGTCGCGATTGCGGATCGTGTTCCGGCATATCCTGCCCAACGTCATGGCGCCGATCATCGTGCTCTTTACCCTTGAAATCGCTATCCTCATCCTCTCGGAGGCATCGCTCAGCTTTCTGGGATTCGGTGTTCAGCCTCCGGATCCGTCCTGGGGCCTCATGATCGCCGATGGGCGGGAGCACATTCGTTCGGCATGGTGGCTGGTGACCTTTCCGGGGCTGGCCATCTTCCTGACGGCCTTGAGCCTCAATCTCGTCGCAAACTGGGTCCGGGCCGTGACCGACCCGGTTCAGCGCTGGCGCTGGCTCACCGGACACTGACGCGGAACGGGTCGTGACACCCCTGGTTTCCATTGACGGACTCCGTGTCGAATTCCCGGCCGTTGGCGGAACCGTGGTCGCCGTTCGCCACGTCGACTTGGAGATCCGGCCGGGCGAAGTCTTGTGCATCGTGGGCGAGTCCGGCAGCGGCAAATCGGTCACATCGCTGGCGCTGATGCAGTTGACCCGATTCTCGGGCGGTCAGGTCGCCGGTGGCAACCTGACATTCGTTTGCCGCGATGGCGAAGGCTTGGATCTGCGAGCGGTGGACGAGTCACGGATGCGTCAGATCCGCGGCAACGAAATCGGCATGGTGTTTCAGGAACCGATGGCCGCGCTGAACCCGGCCTACACGATCGGCTGGCAACTGGCCGAGGGATTGATGACGCACAGGGGTCTCTCGAAAAGGGAGGCGCGGGAACGATCCCTGGAACTGCTCAACCGGGTGCGGATCCCCGATCCGGAACGCCGGCTGAAACAGTATCCTCACGAGCTTTCGGGCGGCATGTGTCAGCGGGTCGTTATCGCGATGGCCCTCGCCTGCGAACCGCGGCTGCTGATCGCCGACGAACCGACGACGGCCCTCGACGTGACCGTTCAAGCCGAAATCTTGGCGTTGATCGACCGTTTGCGCCGGGAGACGGGTGCCGCCGTTCTCCTGATTACCCACGACATGGCCGTCGTCGCACAGATGGCCGATCGTGTCGCCGTGATGCATGGAGGCGAGCTCGTCGAGACGGGGTCCGTCCGTCAGATCATTCTGCAGCCCCGGCACGCCTATACCCGCGCATTGCTGGCGGCGGTTCCAAAGATCGGTGAGATGGCCCGGAGATCGGCACCGGCAAGGATGAAGATTCCGGGGGCCGAAGACCGGGACGGGATCGATACGCCGCTGCATGCCGGCGAGCAGCGAATTCTCGAGGTCGAGAACCTCACGAAGCGGTTTCCCGTTCGCGGCGGCCTGTTCGGACGGACGATCGCCAATGTCCACGCGGTCGAGGACGTCACGTTCCATGTGCAGGAGACCGAGACGCTGGCCATGGTGGGGGAGTCCGGCAGCGGCAAGTCCACAGTCGGTCGCTGCCTCCTGCGACTGGACGATCCGGACGCCGGCGAAATCCGGTTTCGGGGCCAGGACCTGGTGCCACTCTCGCGTCCGGCGATGCGGGACCGGTTCCGGGACCTGCAGATGATTTTTCAGGATCCGTACGGGTCGCTCAATCCGCAGATGTGCGTGCTCGACCAGATTGCGGAGCCCATTCGCAACTATGGTCTGGAGAGGGGCAGCGCGCTCGAGGATCGTGTCGCGGACCTGCTGGACCGCGTCCGGATGCCCCGGCAATTCCTGAGGCGATACCCGAGCGAACTCTCGGGTGGTCAGCGTCAACGCGTGGCAATCGCCCGGGCGCTGGCCGTGAATCCCGGTTTCATCGTCGCAGACGAGGCCGTGTCCTCGCTCGATGTCTCCATTCAGGCCCAGGTCCTGAACCTGATGATGGACCTTCAGGCCGACCTGGGTCTCTCCTACCTGTTCATCAGCCACGACATGGCGGTCGTGGAGCGGGTTGCCCATCGCGTCGCCGTGATGTTCCGGGGTCGAATCGTGGAAATCGGCCGGCGAAGTGACATCTTCGAGGACCCGCGTCACTCCTATACGCGAACCCTGCTTGCTGCCGTTCCGACGATGGATCCTGCCGACCGGATTTCCCACCGCGAAACCGACGCGAGAGTGCTACACACTCCGATCCACCCCTCTGGCTACGATCCAGGTCCCAGCCGATATGAAGAAGTCTCGCCCGGGCATTTCCTGCTGCAAGACAGTGTGCAGTAAATCGGCGAAGGCGGGATCGGGTCGAGCCTTGTGACGGGGATAACGAGCAAATGCGGTCGAAACGCACCAACAACCCGTAACAGATGTGATCGAGACCTTTCAGGGTGAATCGGAAATCGTGCTTGCTGGCAGTGGAGGCCAAACTCCATGCTTCGGGGTGAGGCGGGCCAACACAACTGACATGAACGGTTGCGGCATTCCCGCCTGGCGGGATCGGTGGCACATGGCTCTGGCCAAGTCCGCTTGACCTTCGTCCGATTCTTCGAATCCCGTCATACTCGAGCGCAGGATGCCCGCTGCCGTCGGGAATCTCGACGCCAAACAATGCACCTCGTCCACGAATGTCCTCGACAAAGGGCAACTCGACAAGCGACCTGCCGCATAAAGGCACCCATTGGGCAATTCATCGAGCCGTCTCCAGCAATTCCACCGGCGATAACTGTTTCATGCCGATCGTCCCGCGTGCGTCCACTGCAGAGAGGTCACAGGGTTCACACATTGTTATTCTCCGTTTCCACAATTTTCTTTGACCAACGTCACGATTTCTGCCAGCCCTTTCGACAGATGCGCGCCCTCGATATTGATCGGCGGAACGACCATGAGGGAGTTGCCCTCGCCGCCACCCAAGTAGACGAGGATGCGACGTGCCTGTGCGGCTTTCGCCACAGCGAGGGCAGAATCCGGGTTGGGCCGGCCAAATTCGTCCACGAATTCGACCGCGGCCTGTGCGCCAGCTATTCGGACGTCGCCCACGCAATCAAGAGCGTCAAGCGGACGCAGGAAGCGCTCGAGAACAGGTTCAATCGTTCGCTCGACATGGGAAAGGAGACGGTCACTTCGAATCGTGCGAATGGTCGCGGCGGCCATATTGCAGGCAAGTGGATTGCCCTGGAACGTACTGGTGTGAATTCCCGGCGGCCACGCTTTGAGTATTGCAGGCGAGGCAGCCACCGCCGACAAGGGGAGTCCGCCCGTCATGGCCTTTCCCAATGTCACCATATCGGGAACGATGCCGGTCCTTTCGAAGGAAAACCATCGCCCGGCTCGCCCAAAACCGCACCAAATTTCGTCGCATACCATCAAGACCTTGTGGCGGAGCGTCAAATCCCTGACGCCCGAGAGGAATCCATCGGGCGGAACGCGGACGCCGTTCACACCCTGGATGGCTTCGACGAACAGGGCAGCAGGGAGGTCGTTCACTTTCTGAAGACCGTCCAGGCGGTCAGCAAGGTGAGCGAGGCAGGTGTCGACCCTGTTACCGTCGTTTCCCGGTGAACCGGGAAAGGGCAGGAAATCGACGATTTCGTGCAGCAGGGAAAAGGGTTTCCGGATGCGGGCGCCGTCCGTCAGCGAAAGGGCACCGAGGGTTCGACCATGGTATCCTCCCTCGAATGCGATCAGCCGTGTGCGTCCTGTCGCGTATTGGGCAACCTTGATCGCGGTTTCATTGGCTTCCGCGCCGGAATTCGCAAACTGGATACAGCCAAGTTCCGCCGGGAGGATCGAGATCAACTCCTCGTAAAGTCGTGCCCGGAACGGTGAAGGAAGCCGGGTCCCGGTGTGCAGGATTCCCGTGGCAAGCGCCTCGTTCAAGGCCTTCAAATGGGCAGGATGGTTGTGCCCAAGATTGCTGGTCCCCGAACCGCAAACCAGGTCGAGCCATTTCCGGTTCCGGTCGTCATAGAGCCAGGGTCCGTCCCCTCTGAGGAAGACGGGCGGGTCTGCCGTCATTCGAAAGGTATTGACTGCGCTCGATTCGCGGGCGCGTGTGATACCAAGGACGGATTCAGCCGTCGTCATGCCCTGGCCCCACGTCTTCCGCGGACCGCCGCAGCGGGGTCAGATCCGACATGCGCCAGCCCACAACGACCGGATCTCCGGGCTCCGGGGGGACGCGGTCACCGAGTGAGCGGCGTTCCAGCTCGATGTCGAGCGGAAACCCGTCCGGTGAAACGCCCTGGATCTTCAGCGTAGCACCGGTGAATGCGACATCCCTGACCCGCAGGGCCGTCCCGTTTCGCTCCGGTACGCGCGCTTCGCGGTCCAGCCTGACGGATACGGCCTCAGGCCGCAATGCCAGGGCGATCCGCTCGCCTTCTGCATAGTCATTCCTGCCTTGCGGTGGCGGAGCGACCAGTGTTGCCAGGCCGTCAGCGTGACACTCAACCTCCGAATTCGTCGATCGTCGCACCCGGGCGACGATCACGTTGCATGCGCCGATGAACCGTGCAACGAATTCGGTTTCCGGCCGATCGTATATGTCGACCGGCCCCCCCAGTTGCTCGATGTGCCCGTCCCGCATGACGGCCACCCGGTCACTCATGGCGAGAGCTTCCTCCTGGTCGTGGGTCACATAGATGAATGTCAATCCGACATCCCGGTGCATGCGGCGCAGTTCACGCTGCATTTGATGGCGCAGGTTGGCGTCCAGCGCCCCGAGAGGCTCGTCGAGGAGAAGGACCCCGGGTTCGACGATCAAGGACCTGGCGAGCGCAACCCGTTGCCGTTGTCCGCCGGAGAGTTGATGCGGGTACCGGTGCTCGTAGTCGGCCAGGCCGATCGTCTGGAGCCAGGACCGGGACCGGCTATCGCGAATCGGGCGATTGATGCCCCGCATTTTCAGACCATACCCCACGTTCTGGAGCAGGGTCTTGTGTGGAAACAGTGCGTAGTCCTGAAACATGATGCTCGTATCGCGCCGATTGGGTGGATGATCGGTCACGTCTTCGCCGCCAACCCGGATCGTCCCGCTCGACACGGGTTCCAGTCCCGCGATCAGGCGCAGCATTGTCGATTTTCCGCAGCCTGAGGGGCCAAGCAACGTCAGGAACTCGCCGGCTCGGACATGCAGCGACACGGTCCTGATGGCCCGAACCGGGCCAAAGTCCTTCGAGACACCGTCCAGTTCGACGTTCTTTGCCGCGCTCACGACGCGCTTGTCCCGAGGGTGCCCCTCACGATAATCTTTGAACCAACGTTTGAGGCGATTTGGGTCTGGCAACAGTGTACTACGAAAACGACAGCCTTCCACAAACGCTGTCCTATTTCATTCTGAACAAGTTGCGCTGGCGGATCATTACCGGTGAACTCGCGCCTGGCCAAGCGTTGCGGGAACAGGAACTGGAGGCCGATTACGGCAGCAGCCGGGGCCCGGTGCGCGAGAGCCTGCGCCTGTTGTTGCGCAACGGGCTCGTGGAGCATTTGCCGCGCCGCGGGTTCAGGGTCCGGAAAGAGACCCGGGACGACGTCCGAAACATCTATGAGCTTCGGGCCGCCCTCGAGGGGATGGTGATCGCGGCTCTGAGCGGTCTTGACATTGGTCCGCTGTGCGAGACGCTGCAGGGTCGCTGCGCGATCATGGAAGGTTATTACAAGGCGAATGACGTCGAAGGGTACTTTCGCGAAAACAGTACGTATCACCAGTGCATTATTGATTTCACCGGAAACCGACCGATTGCGCAGGTCCTGTACTACGTCAACGAAATTTCGCTGCCAATCCGTTACAAGCTCCTGAAGGAGGCATTTCCGACGCGTCGCTCGCTCGATTATCACGAGGAAATTCTGCGCCAGCTGAAGGCGGGAGACATTCAGGCAGCGAAACGGCTGACTCAAGAGCACATCCTGGACAATCTGGAACGGGCGATGGCGTCTTTTGACGAAAACGAGAGCACTGACCTGACCTAGGTTGGTCATGCCAAGGCGATCACGCCGACTTCAACGATCGCATCCTCACCGATTCCGTTCACCTCAACAAGGTTTCTTGCCGGAGGAGAGTCGCCGAAAACCTCCGCAAAGGCATCGTTTATTGCGTCCTTGGCGGACAGGTCAGTCACATAGACGATCGCCAGCATGACCTTTTCCGCACCGCTGCCGGCGGCCTCAAGAATGGAAATGCAGTGTTTCAGGGAGAGCCGGGCCTGTGCTGCCGCACCCTCAACGATACGTCCCGTCTCCGGGTCCCTCGGCATCTGCCCGCCGACAAAGACAAAACCGCCGCCCTTCGTGCCCTGGGAGACCGGCGACGTCGAACCCGGTACATCGGGGTGTTCTACAATTTCTCTCAACCTTCCCTCCTTCGCGACCGCGTGGACGCAACTATACGGCTATACGGCAAACTTCCGGTTTACGGTTGTCAGAAACTCGCGCATTCCCCAGCTTCCGCCTTCACGGCCCAGTCCGGCGTTGCGGAAGCCGCCCGTGGGGACGTTGGCGCCCTGGATAGCCGTCGAATTGATCCCAATGCTGCCGAAGCGCATTTCGCGCAGACGCGGTTCGAGTGTTCTCGGGGTCCCGGAATAGAAATAGGCCGCCAGCGCGTGACGTTCCCGGGACAGGCGTGAGAAATGTTCATCCCGCCGGGAAAAGGAACGGATGGACAGCACGGGTCCGAATGTCTCGACATGGTCAAACAGGCTTGTGCTGCCGCTCTCGACCACGGTCAGCGGAACCACAAATGGAGAATTGTCGCCGACCAGGCCGGGTTTGGGTGTCAGCAACCGTTCGCCGGCCTCTTCGGCACGGGACACCAGGCGCACCAGTGCGTTTGCCGCCTCACGGGTCCGCACCGGACCAAGGTCCACGCCACTGTCGGAAGGGCCCGCAACCACGGTGCCGACGCGTTGCAGCAACTTTTCTCTGAATTGCGTGTAGCAGCCGCGTTCGACGAAGACGCGATTGACTGAAGAGCACGCCTGGCCGGCGGCCTTGAGCTTGCGATCCATCAGGTCCGAGACTGCGAGATCCAGGTCGGCATCGTCGAAAACGGAAAATGGGCAGTTCCCCCCGAGTTCCATGACCGTCTTCTTCCCTCCCCCGGCGCATGCGACCGCGAGTTCACGCCCGACCGAGGTTGACCCCGTAAAGCTGATGATGTCGATGTCGTCATGGTTGAGAACCTGTCGCGAAAGGGCCGGGTCGCCGGTCGTGAGCAGCTGAATTTCGTCACCGACGCCAGCATGACGGAATGCCGTGAACATTTCACGTGCGCAAAGAACCGCCAACGAGGAGGGTTTGACGATTGCCGGGCATCCGGCTGCGATTGCCGGCGCAATCTTTCGTGTCAGCCCTGCCACAGGATCATTGAAAGGGCAGATCAGAAACGCACCGCCGACACCGACTTCGGTAACCGTGCGGCCCGGTTCAATCGTTTTTTCGAACGCCGGGCTGTCCAGCAGGCCTTGGCCGTGATCGAGGAAAGAGATGGCATAGTCGATTTCCTCGTCGGCTTCCCAGGGCTTTTTCCCCACTTCCCGGACCACGAGCGCGGCCAGTTCACGTCGAATGGTCCGCAATCCGTTGATGCAGCCGTCGAGGATGTGCTTTCGCAGACGGATGTCGCCGTCCAACGCCCGTCGTCCTGCAGCGAGGCGCTCCAGATATCGCCCGGCGTCTGCGGAATTGTCAGGATTCCAGTGCGCAAAGACCTGCCCGTCATTCGGCGCGAATACGGCTGGAAGCCTGTCAGTGCCCACGGGTCGTCTCCGGCAGGCCCGAGGCCAACTCGACGAGGATTCCAAGTATCCTGCGAATCTCGGGAACAGGCTTTCCAAAACAGATTCGCAAGTGGTCGGCATACTCGGCGCCGAATGTTTCGCCGGGCAGTGACAGGAGCCCCCGAGCCTCCATCCTCCGGCGGAACGACATGGCATTTGCAACCAGTGGAAACAGGTAAAACCCGCCATCCGTCGCAACATGGGGCCATCCTTGGGCCGCGGCGAAGTCGAGCATCAATCGTCGCTGGCTTGAGTAGTCTTCGGGAATCGCGCCCTGCCCCCTGACAACTCGCAAGGCGATATTCTGGCTCGGTGTCGGGGCGGCGCTGAGAAGCGTTTGATGCGCGGCCACCACTTGGGATGACCGTTCCCTGTGGACGAGGCAGGCACCCAGTCTCAAGCCCTGCAGATGGTAGTTCTTTGAAAAGGAATTGATGACGAAGACATGGTCGCCGGGTGAACAGACTGCGGCGCGCCACTTCGGGACATCAAAAACGATGTTTGAAAAACTTTCGTCGAGCACGAGGATGGCCCCGGCGTCCGCCGTTGCTCTGCACAGCATGTCGACTTCCTGCTGTTCGAGAATGCGCCCGGTGGGATTGCCGGGATTGCTGCATATGACCGCACCGGCTCCGGACACCCGCAAGGCCCGTTCCAGACGCTTCCCGTCCAATGCGAATCCGTCCTCGAAGGCGGTGTTGTAAAAGACCGGATTCAGGTGCGCCAATTCGACAAGGTCCTCGTAACTCGGCCAATGCGGCGAAACGACAAGGACCTTTCCGCCAACGGGCAGCATGGTGCGGATGATGCAGAAGATCGACGATTTTGCGCCGCCGACGATTATGCACTCATGTTGCGGCAAGTTCCATTTTCCGAACAAGTGTGCTCGCGCCTTCTCACGCAATTCCTCGAATCCGCAACTCGATGTCAGGGTTGTGAGAGGCTGGATGTCGGTCGGCAGGGTTGGCGCGCGATCCTGAAATGTCGGGGTGCTGATTGAAAACACCGTCTCCCCGTTCCGGCGTGCCGTGGCAATGGATTCCGCCAGGACCAGGGTCGGGGACTTGCGCAGACGGCGGTTCATTTCCGTTGGTCTTTCCGCATGAACAAGGCCTGTGCGACGATTCCGAGAGCCATCGAAAATCCGAACACCAAGACGCCGATCGCGTTGATTGCCGGGTCAAAGCCTGTCACCAGCGTGGTCCAGATCTTGATGGGGAGGGTGATGGAAAAGTTTGTCAGGAAATACGCGATGACAAACTCGTCGAAGGCAAACGTGAACGTGATGATCAGCGTCGCAACCACAGCGAAACGGCAGGACGGAAGAACGATTTCAAGGATTGCGCGCATCCTGGAAGCTCCAAGGGCCCAGGCGGCTTCCTCGTGGCTCTTCGGAATCTGCGCGATCCGGTTGCGCAGGTTCAACACGGCCAGCGGCAACACGTACAAGACCTGTCCGGCGTAAACCAGGCCAAGCGATGGTTCGAAGCCGATGGAGACGAAGTAAAGCCTTAAGCCGATTCCGATCAGGATCAGCGGAACGGCGAATGGAGCCAGGACAAACAGTGTGACCGCCGTCTTTCCCGGGAAGCGGGCGTTGACGAGCGAGTATGCGCAGAAGAACGCGATGACGGTGGCCGTCACGCTGACGGCTGTTGCGATGGCGACGCTGTTCATCAGCCCTGTGAAGTACTGGTCATCCCGAAACACGCGTCCGAACCAGACGAGCGTGAATTCCCGAAACGGCATGACCTGGAATCGGCCACTGTTGACCGAAAACACGGCCATGACGGCGATTGGAAGGTAAATGGTCGCGGTCACGGCACCGAAAAGCAGGGCGAACGCTACCCGGCCATGAATTGTCGTTCGGACCATGGCCGCTGTCCTATCCCTGCAGGCGGACCTGGCGGCGGACTAGCGCGAGCGGCAGGGCCGAAGCCAGCACCACGACCATCAGGACCGCAGCAAAGGTCGCGGCCATCGGCAGGTCATAGGTTCCTTTCAGGGTGCTGAGCATCAACTGTGCCAGGACGGGCTTGAACCCGCCGCCGAGGAGGGTCGGAACGGCATAATCCCCGACGCAAATGATGAATGTCAGCACCGCTCCGATGACCCAACCGGGAAAACTCAGGGGAAGGACGATCTCGACAAATCCTTGCCATTCACTGCCGCCGAGGTCCCGATTGGCTTCCAGGAGACGCGGGTCAATGGTGACCATGACGCTGAAAATCGTCAGCGTGATGAGCATGATACCGAACAATGTCAGGCCGAATACGGACGCCGACATCGTGTAGAGAAACCCGAGGGCGATGGGTTCCCCGAGGATCCTCCCGAGAATGAAGGCGATGACTCCGCTGTCGGACAGAACGAGTTGCCACGAGAATGCGCGGATCGTGAAACTTGTCCAGAATGGAGCTATCAACACGAAGAGCAGCAGGAGGCGACGTCCGGGCCTCACGGCGTAGGTCAGAAACCAGGCCAGAGGGTAGGCAAATCCGGACGCGATAATGACCGCTGCGGATGCCATCAGGATGCTGCGGGCAAGAGCATCCGTGAACCGGTCATTGCTGAAGAATGCCGCGTAATTTGACAGGGTCAGGCCGGCATGGTCAGCGTGTGTGAAACTGAGGCCGATCGTGTAGCCGATAGGCGTCACGAAAAAAACAGCCATAAGGATCACTGCGGGGAGAATTCCGTACCACAGATTGGTTACGGGTGAGCGGCGGCGAGGTGGAGAGCCTTGAATGACTGCGCCCGGACCTACCATTCGAGTGCCACCGCGCGCATCGGCGCACCGTCTACGCAAGCCGTTTTCAATGGGACGGCCATGAGAAAGGGGCGCTCCGTGCGCAGCTGACCCAGGTCCTTCAGATCCTCGACGAAGGGAAGGCCAGCCCTGAAGATCGCATGGTGAGCCACGAATTCTTCATTGTAGACATGCCGGACCGGCATTTCCCGGGCAATGTAGTCCTGTGGAAAATCCAGGCAGACAGCCGCAGGTTGGAGAGATGCGATCCACTCGGCAGCTTCCACTTCCAGGTTCGGGGACTTCAGGTGCCATTCCCGGCTCTCGTATCCGAGCTTGTTCGTGAGATCGCTGCGCAGAACAAGACGGTCGCCCGGGCGGAGGCGGTCGCCGAGCCGTGAGACGAGCCTTTCCCTTGTGATCGGGAACGGGAGTTCCAGATCGGAAAAATCGACGATGACCGCCTCGCCGATGAACAGATCAAGCCCTTCGTTCGGAAGATCCTGGATCGTCGCGCCTCCTTTCCGCATGTGGCAGGGTGCGTCGCAGTGGGTGAAGCCGTGACCGGTGATCAGGAAATGGACCTCGTCCGAACCGTCACCTTCGGCAAGTCTCTTCGGGTGGCTGACGTCGAATTTCCATCGCCAGTGATTGAAAATCGGGACCGATACGTCGATGATCCGTGGCGTGTCGGACGGCCAGGATTCCATCGCCAACGGCCGGCAAGGTGCGGTGGCGCTCTCCGGAATGGCGTAGGGCAGGGCAACGAAAAACGCTTCGTCGCCCGGGATTGCGCCTAGATTGGTGCAGTTCTCCGTGAACAGGAGACCCTCGGCGTGGAGTGCGGATCGAAAGGCTCCGTTCGGGTTTCGGAAACCGCCTTCGTTGTCCGGCCGACTTGCCGGGATGTCGTCGCAGGACATGTCGATGGCCACATGCGTAAACCCTGCGCGTGCAATCACCGACGCGCATCCGGGTGAAATCCGGGGTGCAACGTGCCAGTATTCCGGCCTGTGATTGTGGATGGTTTCAGCGTGACCGGTCCGCAGAACGAGGATATCCCGCCGGGCCCGGCCGGCGGTCTGCGATGTCACCATGTCCTCGCAAATCAGGTCGGAACCCGAGACATCAAGGACTTGCGCGACTCCGGCAAACATCCGCAGCGGGTAGTCGTCGATCTGCTTTCCCCCCGGTATTCGCCACCCGGGCGCCGACACGAAGCTGAATCCGCTGCCGCGCCACCTGTAGCCGAATTCCAGGAACTCGTCGCCGCGATGATAGGACTGGGACACGAACGGATAGCTCGGCCAAAGCCAGTGCGGTTCCATGCATTGCGAACAGTCGATTACCGGCATGCCCGGCCTTTCCTTTCCGGACGTTGCTCACACCCGTGACGGAACGCTCCGCACGTGTCGTGCGGAGTCGTTCCGTCGAAAGTCGTGAAACTCAGAGGTTCTTGAAGTTCTCCCAGGCGTCAAGCCATTCCTGCCTGTTGTCCGGATCCTTCCTCGGAGACAGGTTGGCCATGAAAACCTCGTCGAATCGATCAAGATCCACCAGGTTCAGCAATTCCCTCTTGTCGTCGGGAAGCAACGCCGCCGCCTTCTTGTTCGGAACCATGCTGTAGTAGGTCTTGGCAATTGCCAGCATGGACTGGAACTGCGGCCCCGCAACATACTGAACGAACTTGACGGCGTTTTCCATCCGGGGCGTGTTTGCGGCGATGCACACGGCCTGATCCCAGGTCACGCCGCCTTCCTTGGGCACGAGCGCCTTGAACGGAAGGCCATCGTCATACATTCCCGCCTGGACCCATTCGCCGGCAATCGCGAGATCATAACTGCCTCCGGCCATTGCCTGGATGACCTGCGACGTATTGCCGACCAGCCCGACCTGAGGGCGCAGGCTCGTGAGGCGGTCCACGAGCGCACCGAATGCAGCGGAGTCGAGGTCATACGGGAGCGGATTGCCGTTGTATTTCGACAGGCAGCCCATATTGGGCAGGAACCAGTCGAACAGTGCAACCCTGCCCGTTACGGCGCTGTCCCACAGGATCGAGTAGCTGGCTACATCCTGTTCCGAAAACTTCTCGTGATTGTAGGTGATGCCGTAGTAACCGAAACGGTTGACGAGGCCGTACATCTTCCCGTCGACGTAGCACGGGGGCCAGTTGGCGATGATTTCGAAGTAGTCGTCCAGGGGATAGTCGGCCGGGTTGAGTTCCAGCAGCAGGCCATTCCGCGCGGCCCGGGGCACATAGGCACTCGTCGGCGTAATGATGTCGAATGTCCCCGCAGGGGAGGAGCCGACGAGGGCGACCATTTCCTCGTCCGATCCGTCATGGATCTTGAGATTGACCTTGATGCCGGTGCTATCCTGGAATGCGTCGAGCATTCCCGGTTCTTCATAACCGCCGAACGCGAGAACGTTCACTTCGCCCGCCTGCGCGGAGGCTCGACTCGGCAAAAGCCACGGTGCCGCAAGCGCCGTCGTTCCGAGCGCAATTCCCTGGCCGGCGGTGCCGAGGACCCGTCGACGTGTCCATTGCAGGTTTTCAGAAGTGTCGTGTTTCGTCCGTTTTGACATTGCTGTTTCCTCCTTGCGATCGGAAACCCGGCGGATGCGCCGCGAGTCCGGTGCCGAATTGTATTTTGTCTACAATTTCAAGGGCAGATTGGAAGATTCGAAACGTCCTGTCAAGTTTGTCCACGTCCGCCGTCGTGACCGGAGTGCCCGATTCCTGGCTCCCGTCCACGGATCCGTTTTCCTGGGGCCGGATTCGTCCGAAAAGTGGACCGATGGCACGTGCGATCGGCCTGCGTGCAGTCATTCCGGAATCGTCGAAAATTGGTCAGGAAATCGGAAACCGCGTTTCCCGGGCCAGTTCTTGCATGAAAAGGGTCACGCCTGGTCGTCGGTACTGTCGGTCAACATCGAAGCGAGGGCCGAAGGATTCCGTGGCCGCCGAGCCCCGGCGATCCCACGGGTATCCGCACGGTTGAAAACCGGTTTGTCGCCCCGAGATCCGGCCATGAGGAACGGTCTGCCCCACCGCATCCGGTGGCAATATTGGTGATGCGTTCAACCCTGCCATCCGGTTCCGGTTGCGCACCCCTTGGCGGCTGCCTGCGTCGCCGTGGAATGTTCGGCCCGTGTTCGAATTTCTTGAAGCCCGAAATGCCATCGCCCGAGCCGGAAACGGTCTGCTACGGTCAATTCGGATCGATCGGATCGTCGTCTCCGGCCCTGCTGTGCGCCCGTTTGCGTATGTGTCGGATAGGAGTTTTCCGGTGCGGGAAAGCCGAATGCTGGCGGTTGTGTTCAATCGGACTTGGCGGGGACCGGCATTTCCCGCACGATCGATTCAGCAGCAACCCCGATCCGGAGCAGGCGTTCCTCGTCCATCGGGCGGCCGACAAGCATCAACCCGCAGGACCGTTCCGACGTCGGCAGAGTCAGGGCGCAGAGCCCCAGGAGGTTGATGGCCCGCGTGTTGCGGAGTGCCAGAAGATTGCAGCGGACATAGTCGGCGGAGCGCTTCTCCAGAACCTCGATCCGGGGCGGCAGGATGGCGGACGTCGGTGCCAGGACCGCGTCGAAACCTGCAGTTCGGGACAGCCAGGACGCCCGGAGGCGGGTGACGTGCTGCCAGCCCCGGATGTATTCCGTGGCGCTGAAACTCGCGCCGCTGCGAAACCGTTCAAGAATCTCGCGGTACATCGTCTCCGGAGCCGCCTCGATCACCGGTTTCCATTCGGCATAGGCCTCGGCAGCGAACAGGCAGGACGCCAGGTCCTGGCAGCCCTCGATTTCGGGAACATCTGCGGAATTCGTGATCCGGGCCCCGGCCGCTTCCAGTTGGCGGATTGACCGTTCGAAGGCCCGCGCAGGCTCGGGTTCGAGATCCGTCAGCATGACGCCATCGGGAACAAGGAAACGCATCTCACGGAGTGACCCTCCGGCCAGGTCGGCCGGGTGCCCGCCTTCGAGCACCGCCAGCATCCGGGCCGCATCCTCGACGGACCGCGTGAGCGGGCCGACGGTGTCAAGCGAACGGCAGAGCGGAACGACGCCCTTGAGTGAAAGCCGGCCATGGGTCGTCTTCAGGCCAACGAGATCATTCCAGGCGGCGGGAACGCGGACCGATCCGCCCGTATCCGAACCGATGGCCGCTGCGGCGAGACCAAACGCCACCGAGGCCGCGGCTCCCGATGACGATCCGCCGGGCACCCGGTCTGCCCCGAACGTGCAAGGCGGTGTCGCGGTGATCGGATTGTAACCGAGCCCCGAGAACGCAAACTCCGACTGATGAGTCTTTCCGAGACAGACAAGGCCAGCGGCGCCGGCGTTTCTCACGACTGCGGCATCACGAGCCGGAATCCGGTTTTTCAGGAGCCGGGTTCCGGACTCGGTCGCGAGACCGGCCGTGTCGAACAGGTCCTTCCAGGAGATCGGAACGCCGTCGAGAAGGCCGATCCGCTGCCCGTTCCGGGCTCGAATGGACGCGGCCTCCGCTTCGGACCGGGCACGGTTCTTTGACGTACGGGCGTAGATTCTGGCAGCGTCCGGATGCGTTTCGATGGCTTTCAGGAAACGATTGACAAGCGCCACCGGATCAATGGTGCCGGCGCCGATGGCGCGGCCGAGGTCACTGGCGGTCCAGGTCAACCAGTCAGAAGTTTCTTGCACTTTCGGTCCTCGCTTCGACTCACCCGGGCTCCGGTCCACTCGCCTCGGTTCCGGGTCACGGCCTTAGGGCGGAACTGGCGGTCTCAGGCCAACGGAGCGCGTCATACCGGATGATGATGGAGAAGTCTTCTGCAACCGGCATTCGTGTTCACCCGTTCCACCGGCCTGCCAGCCTGCCTGACCTGGTCCCGGTTCCGATGCCGGTTCGTCAGTTCTGTCCCGCCCCCGGGTCCGGGTTCTGCCATTCTGCAGCACCGGTAACGGCCCGGGTCAGCGGGGTTTCGGGAATGGCCAGATCTTCGATGACCGAAAAATGATCCCTGTCGCCCATGTGGCGCAGGTCCAGCGGCCGGACGGCCTGCCAGGCTTCGACCATGAGCTGGGTCTGTCGCAGGAATTCCGGTCGCTCCCGGGAGCCGACCCAGAGGGCCAGGGATACAGGGGCCAGATCGGCGGCCGGGGACCGGAAGACGGGACTCTCGCTCCGCGCTTCCGCCGCATCCAGATTCAGGGCCGCGTTCATGCCGGTAAGGATGAGCGGCCGGAGGTCATAGATGCCGCTGACCGAGACCACACGCGCCAGGCGCTCCCGGACGAAACCGGGAAGCGGGCTGTCGTCACAGATCATGCGGGTCACAAGATGCCCGCCTGCCGAATGTCCGACGAGGGTGACAGGACCCTCGGATTCCCGTGCGGCGGCGGCGATGGCCAGGCCGACCTCTGAGGTGATCCCTGAAATCCGGGCGTCGGGTGCCAGGGTGTAACCGGGGATGGCGACATCAAATCCGGCGGCGAGTGCGCCGGCAGCGAAATGTGACACGAAATCCTTCCCCAGCCGGGTCCAGTAGCCTCCATGAACGAACACGACGAGTCCATTCGGCCGTTGACCGCATCGAAACATGTCAAGGCGGTGGCGGGGTCCGGGGCCGTAGATACGATCCGGCTCCACCGTGACATCGTCGCCAGGTTGCTCCCGGAACCGCCTCGCCGCCTCCGCCCAGCGTTCCGGCAGCCGGTCCGCCCCCGAGACGTGGCCGATATTGTCGAGGGCATCGTCCCAGTCGATCAGCCTGCCAGCCTCCCGGTTGGCTGAAGGCGAAACCGAACTCATGGCGGGGGCCAGAACCGCTCGACGGCCGATCGGCGCCGGCGGCGACGGATGAGCACGGCCGACGCCGGACCCAGGGCGACACCCGCCAGAAACCCGCCGAGATGCGCTTCCCAGGCCAGCGCGCCACTGAAGAGGAGGGCCAGGACCACGTTGGCCGCGACCAGGCCGAGGATCGTTGACCAAACCGGTTTCATCGGCCGGCCGAGGACGCGCCGGGCCCGGCTGTCCAGGAAGAGCCAGAGTCCGATAAACCCGAAGACGGCACCGGAGGCGCCGACCATGGGCCCCCGCGCGGAGGAGAGGAGGAAAAATCCCAAGCCGCCCGCGATCGCGGAGATCAGGAAAAGTGCCAGCATTGGCCATGGTCCGATTCGTTCGGCGATGAACTTCCCGATCGCCAGGAGAGCCGTGGCATTCAGGGCCAGGTGAACGATTCCACCATGCAGGAAGGCGTGGCTCACGAACATGGTCAATGGCTGTTCCTCGAAGAGCGGCCGGACCGGTTCGACAAGCAACTGGCGGAAGAAGGCGCCGTGAAGAAAGGCGATCGTGCGCCAGTCCGGACTGCCGAGCCACCCCCGATCGGCGGAACTCAGGGCCAGTTCGACAACCGCCATGACCCCGACCAGAAGCCACAATTGCCACGGCAGGGCGACGACGTCCGGTCCGGTCCGTTCGTCAGCCACGGTATCACCGCCTGTCTGGAGCGTTCAATGCAGGGCCTCCCGCAAGGGTTTTCCTGTCCGGGGACCTGATCGCCGGCCCGTCGGCCCTAAAGATCGACAGCTGCCCGCGACGCGGGTCGGCGTCCGATGTTCGACGGGGCCCGGAGGTCTGGCGCTGATGGAGAGGGCGGTGATCAGGGCAGGTCATGACAGTTTGCCGGACCGATTGACCCCGCCCGTCCGACTCGGCGCCGGCAGGTCCGGGTCAGACGTCCAGCGTGTTCTCGCGTTCCCAGCTCGAGAAATGCGCCATGAAGCTGTCCCACTCCTGCCCCTTGAGCTTGAGATAGGCATCCGAGACCTCGTCGCCGAGGCTTGCCCGGAGTGCCGGGTCGTTCCGGAACTCCCGAAGGGCATCGAGAAGGTTGAGGGGAAGGCGTTTGGCGTCGCGAACCGTGTGCCCCTCGGCATACATGTCGATGTCCAGACGCTCGCCGGGGTCGGCCTTCGATTCGATTCCGAGCAATCCGGCTGCGATGATCGCCGCCTGGAAAAGGTAGGGGTTGGTGGCGCCGTCAGCGAGACGCAGTTCGAAACGGCCAGGCCCGGGGACCCGCACCATGTGAGTTCGATTGTTCCCCGACCAGGTGACCGTGTTCGGCGCCCAGGTGGCGCCGGAATGGGTCACCGGCGCATTGATCCGCTTGTAGGAATTGACCGTCGGATTGGTAATGGCAGTCATCGCCGTCGCATGTTCCATGATGCCGCCGAGGAAGTGCCGGGCGGTCTCGGACAGGCCGAGTTCATCGTCGCCGGCAAAGACGTTGGACCCGTCTGCTGCATCCCAGGCGGACACATGTGCATGGCAGCCGTTGCCGGTCAGGCGTTCGAAGGGTTTCGGCATGAAGGTGGCGCGCAGCCCGTGCCTTTCCGCCACCGACTTGACCATGAACTTGAAGAAGGAGTGCCTGTCTGCGGTCGTCAGGGCATCGGCAAATTCGAAGTTCATCTCGAACTGGCCGTTCGCGTCCTCGTGGTCGTTCTGATAGGGGCCCCAGCCGAGCTTCAGCATGTTGTCACAGATCTCGGTGATCACGTCCGAACGCCGCATCAGCGCCTGTTGGTCGTAACAGGGTTTGGCAGCGGTGTCGTGAGGATCGGAAATCGCCGACCCGTCGGGCGTCGTGAGAAAGAACTCCGCCTCGACTCCGGTCTTGACGACGAGACCCTGGTCCGCAGCGGCTGCCACCAGCCGTCGCAGCGTGTTGCGCGGCGCCTGGTCGACCTCGGCGTCGTCCATGACGCAGTTGCCGGCAACCCAGGCCAACTCCGGTTTCCAGGGCAGCTGAATGGCGCTCGCCGGATCCGGGATGGCCAGCATGTCCGGGTGGGCCGGCGTCATGTCGAGATGGGCGGCGAAGCCGGCAAAGCCGGCACCCTCGACCTCCATGTCGTCGATGGCCTCGACCGGAACCAGCTTGGCACGCTGGGCCCCGAACAGGTCGGTGAATGAAATCATGAAATATCGGACGCCGTTTGTGCTTGCGAACTGATGCAACTGCCCCGCCATACCGTTCTTCTCCTCCTCATGGCCGGATGAGTCTCCGGCTCCCGTGTTATTTGCCTCCAACCCGTTTCCGTCTCCGGTTACAGCCGGAGAAGGCTGACCTCAGACCCGGACACGAAAGATCGTCTCCTGTCCTCGGGGGATGTCACCATCGCCAAGGCTACAACGGTCCCGCGGCGGGCTTCAACAGCCATCCCGACTTGCGCCTCCCGGTTCAGCCGACACTACGGAAGGCGGCATCGAGGCCCGCAGTGACCGCATCCACGTCCTCCATCAACAGGCAGAGCGGCGGCACCATGCGGAGAACCGATCGATTCGGTCCCGACTTCGAGAGAATGAGGCCCTGGTCGCGGCAGGCCTCGAACACCGCCGCCGTGGTTTCCGGGTCCGGCTCCCGGGTTATCCGGTCGCGGACCAGCTCGATGGCCAGCATCAGGCCTCGGCCGCGAACATCGCCAATTCCCTGGTGATCGCGGGCGAGGTCCCGGAGCCCTGTCAGAAGGGCGCCGCCGACCCGGCGGGCGTTCTCCTGCAGCCGCTCCTCTCTGAGGACCTCAAGGACCGCCCGCCCGGCGGCACAGCTGGTGGGATTGGCGCCATAGGTGTGGAACAGGAACTTGTCACCCATGGGTTCGGCGATCCGGCGCTGCGCCATCACCGCGCCGAGCGGGAAGCCGTTGCCGATGCCCTTGGCCATGACAACGATCTCGGGGATCACCCCGTCGGCCTCGAATCCCCACATGTGGTCACCAGTGCGGCCGAATCCCGCCTGGACTTCGTCGGCGATCAGGACGCCGCCGGCGGCTCGGACACGCTCGGCCGCTCCCCGGAGATAGCCGGGGGGCATTTCGACGATGCCGCCATAGCCCTGAACCGGTTCGACGATCATGCCGGCAACCCGGCCGGATGTCGCCGAACCGATGGCCCGGTCGATGTCGTCGAGATAAGGGCCGACGTCCGGGCCGAAGACGCCCCGGTAGCGGTTCGGTTCGGCGACGAACACGACATTCCCCGGCAGGCCCGGGCCATGGCGGAAGGCGGCGATGCCGGTCACGGACTGGGCACCGAGCGTCGGGCCGTGATAACCGGACCGGAGCGCAATGACCTCGGGAGTACCCGTGTAGCGCCGCGCCATGGTCAGTGCCAGGTCGACAGCCTCGGCACCCGAACTGGTGAAGTGTGCCACCCAGTCGACTCCGCCGTCCGATCCTCCGGGCAGCGTCGCGGCCAGCTCCTCGGCGAAATGGGCCGGAACCGGATGGTGGAACATCGTCGTCGAGTGGGTCAGCGTTTCGGCCTGCCGCATGGCCGCCGCGACCACCTTCGGATGGGAGTGTCCGACCGAAATGCAGACATTCATGCCGAGGAGGTCGATGTACTTCCGGCCCTCGCTATCCCAAAGATACTGCATTGATCCGCGCCGGAAGACGATCGGCTCGCGGAAGGGAACGAACATCCGCTGCGTGGCGGCATAGAACCGGTCGCGCCGCTGCGCCGTGGCGGCGAGGTCCCAATTGGTGTCCGGAGTCATCCCGGATCCTCCCCTGTCTGTCTGTTAGCCGTCGGGTCCGGCGGCGCCGGATTCGATCTCCCGCGATCGCCGGGCCACGAAGTCGTCAAGGCTCTCCCGGATCGCCGGATCCAGCGGCGGCGGCTCGTAGTCGCGGAGCAGCCGCTTCACCGTGTCGCCGGCCCGGCGGTGCTGCCAGTGACCGCCTTCCGCTGACCATTGCTCGAAGGTGCGGTTGTCCGAGAGGTCGCTGCGCCAGAAGGCGTCTGCAAAATTCGCGAGCGTGTGGCGGCTGCCGAGGAAATGCTCACCCGGCGCCACCTCCCGGAAGGCATCGTGGGCCCGCGCCCGCTCGGAGAGGTCAACGCCCTCCGCGAATCGGGCCATCGCCTCGCAGCGGTCAGCATCCATCACCGTCTTCTCATAGCCCATCGTGAGCAGGCCCTCGAGGCAGCCGGTCGCGTGGATGATAAAATGCACGCCGGCCAGGACGGCGCCCATCAGTTGTGACTGGCTCTCGTAGCCGGCCTGGGCGTCGGGAACCTTCGACGCGGTGAGGGCACCGACCGAATGGAAGGGCAGGCCCAGCCGGTCGGCAAGCGTTCGGGCGCACATCTGGAACTGCGTCCCTTCCGGCGTCCCGAACGTCGGGGCGCCGGTCAGGAGCGAGAGCGGTGAAAAGAAGGTTCCGAAGACGCATGGCGCTCCGGGACGGATCAGCTGGATGAGCGCGACCGAGGCCATGACTTCGGCGAGCACCTGGGCCAGGGTGGCAGCGACGGTCACCGGTGACATTGCCCCGCCGAGGACGAAGGGCGAGACCACGGTGCACTGACCGGCCCGGGCGTATTCCTTGAGCGCCATCAGCATGGTTCGGTCGAGGACGAGCGGCGCGTTCGTGTTGACCACCGAGTAGAGCACGCAGTTCGCATCGACGAAGCCGGCGCCCATGGCGAGGCGGCACATCTCGATGCAGTCCCGGGCCCGGCTTGAGGCCGTAACCGCACCCATGAAGGGCTTGTCGTTCAGGGTCAGGTGGGCGTGCGTCATGTGCAGATGGCGCAGAGGAACCGGCAGATCGACCGGTTCGCAGACGACGCCTCCGGAGTGATGGACGCCCGGCAACTGGTGATGGATTCGGGTCAGGTTCCGGAAGTCGTCGATCGTGGCGTAACGCCGGCCGTTCTGCATGTCATGGACAAAAGGGGGGCCGAAGCTCGGGCAGAACACCTGGGCGTCGCCGCCGATCCGAACGCTCCGATCCGGGTTCCTGGCGTGCTGGACAAAGGTTGACGGCGCAGTCCGGATCCGATCCCGGCACCAGCCCGGGTCAAAGCGCACCCGTTCGCCTTCGACACGGGCGCCGGCCTGGCGGAAGATGTCCAGGGTCTCCGGGTCGCCGCGGAATTCCATGCCGATCTCGTCGAGGATCCGGTCGGCGTCCTCCTCGATGAGGGCCGCCGCGTCCGGGTCGAGAAGATTCAGGATCGGGATTCGCCGGGTCACGTATGGGGCCCGGACGCCGGATCCGATTTCCCGGGCCGTCCGGGTCTCGATTCGCCGGCGCCGTCCGGTTCGCCGGCGTGATTCTCGACCGGTCACGCGATCGCCCGGGCCACCAGCCGGTTGTAGAACGGCCGGTGATGGCGATAGGTGTCCAGGAAGCCGCCGCCGAGCCCGCGGAGCTCGGCGCGGGGATCAGAACCCCGCTCCGGCGGGCGGATACCGCGGCTCCGGGCCACGGACCGGTGCCAGCCGGCCACATGGCGCCAGTCGTCAGGAGTGTCGCCTTTCCAGGTGAAGGCCCCAGGCGCATCGGGGAGGCCGACCGCTTGCCAGTAGGCCGCGAGGACCGCTTGCGGACGCTCCTGGACGGCTTCGGCCTGCATCACCGGCGGGTCGAGTCCGATGTTGCGGAGTCGGCAGTAGAGGGTCCAGCTCGCTTCCAGCCCGGCTTCCTCGCAGCGGAAGTCCGGATCGAGCCGGGCGTATGACAGGATGGCGGCCGCCGGGTCCCGCACCAGGAAACCATGAGTCATCTCGGTAAGGAATTCAGGGTCCTTGGTCAGCCGGTCGAGCACATAGTAGCTCATGTCCTTGAAGAACACCGGGCCGCTCCGGGCTCGGGCGCGAATGTCATCCCGGACCGCCTCGTAGCTGCTGTGACAATCGGGTCCGGGCTCGAGGTGCGGCAATGGCCGGCCGGATGCACCCGAGTAGTAGGTATAGAGGAACGGCTCATGCATGACGTGAAGGTCGCCCCGTTCCCGCATGATCCGTTCGATGGCGGTCGACAGGGACCGGGGATGGCACCAGAGCGCATAGATGGGGTGCATGCCCGGAATCCCTGCCCTTCGTCTTGCTCGACCGTCCCGGCGGGGCAGACGTCAGCCCCGGGTCTCCGGGCTGGACCCGTTACCCGGACGTCGGAGCCCGGTTCCACTGAACCGATTGATAGCACATTGACGGATCACGCCAAGGGAATCGCCGGATTCCTCGCGGCACCCGGAAACCGGAACGCCGGAATGACCGGCGGGGTTGCAACCCGTCATCGACCTGATGTCATCATCGCCGCGCTTCCGATGCCGGGGGATCCGGTCGGTAACTGATCACCGAAACCGTACGGCGAATCCGGAATTCGACCTGTGGTCCCGGGATGCGAACCGGGGACAGCAAATACTGCAGGTCACGCGAATTTTCGACGGATGCGACGGACAAAGAACCAGACAACCGCAACGATTGGCAGCGTGATCACAGCGCTCAGAATGCCTTTGCTCATACCGGCGGGTTCGGCGATTGGAGCCAGAAGGTAACTCGTCAGCGAGACCGCATAGTAGCTGATTGCGACCACCGAGAGACCTTCGACGGTTCTCTGGAGGCGGAGTTGAAGGTCGGCCCGCCGGTTCATGCTTTCGAGAAGCTGTTGATTCTGGGCGCTGCGCTCGACGTCGACCCGGGTTCGGAGCAGCTGCCCCGCACGCATCGCACGATCGGCCATCGTGGCGAGACGCATGTCCACGGATGTTACGGTCCGCATCGCCGGTTCATACCGGCGGGTCATGAATTCGCCGAAAGTCTGTCGGCCCGCGCACCGATTCTCGCGCAACACTGCGATTCGGTTCTTGACGATGGCCTCGTAGGCTCCTGTCGCACCAAACCGGAAGGCACTTTGCGCGGCGATTGTCTCCAGTTCGGTGGCGATCCCGAGAAGCTGTGGCAGAGTCTCCTCCACCGGTCGAGCGCCCTCGTTCACGTCGCTCATCAATTGCATGAGACGCGAATCGAGTCCGTCAATCACTTCGGCCACTTCGCGCGCCTTGGCGAGTCCCTGCATCGACATCGACGTGTAGGTCTCGATCTCGCAGAGCCGCTGAACCAGTCGGCCGATGCGCTCGCGCCCTGTTTCCGGATCGGCGAAAACCGCGAAACGCAGGTGCCCGGCAGGGTCGATCCGAAAGTCTCCGGCGATTTCCGCGGCGCCGTCGAGAACCGACGACACTGCGAGGCTTTCGGGAACGAACCAATCGGCGAACGCCTTTTCGATAACATTGCGTTCGGGTCGGGGCACGAGCCGGATAGTCGCCGAGGTGATCCGGCGGCCGGGTGTCTGCGCAAGCCACTCGTTGGGGAACACCTCGAAATCGGCCGGATCGAAAGGTCGCTCGCGCACGCCGTTCACGAATGCCATGAAGGTGACGAACTCGGTATGCCGTTCCCATTTGAGCCGGTGCCGGCCCATGCGGCCTGTGTAATGGATGGCGCCGGGCTGAGGGTGCAGCGCACCGTGGCGGTCGAGAAGAGCCGTGAGGTGGTTGCGGGCCGCGTCGCCGTTACGGTCAGCTGCGTTCCGTGCCGTCTCGATGGCAATGTAGGTTACGGTGCAGGGGACCGACATCGCGGGAAACGGCCGCGCATGCAGCTCGTTTGCAAGCCTGTAGCGTTGCGGGTGGTCTTCGATCGGCGGCATCTTCGACTCCTTTTCCCGGCGAAATGTGCGCCACAACGTCCGAATGTCAAAGGGGACGACAGGCGACCGGTGATCCCCTGGACAGTCAGGGGCCGAATCCACGCTCGAAAGCGGCCTGTTGGCATGGCCGGAGCCCCAAGTCGGCGGCGCGCCATGGCCGGCGTGCGGGATCGAAGTCGGGTTGATGGTCTTGATCGTCCGTCGGGTCAGGCCGGAGACCCGCGTTGGCATGCGCGTCGCCGGCCGTAAGGCTGATGCCGGTCGTTTGAGACGCTATCATCCTCGCGGTCGACATGATCGCATGGCCGGTTGTTGACCTCCCGCCTCATCAACCGCGGTGCCCGGCCACTCGACCGATCCGAAGTGAAACGGGTTGCGGCCGACCGGATGGCGGCGTTGCAGCTTGACAAGGACTTTGAAGACCGAAACCACGGGCGGACGGCGCGAAACCAGCACCGCTCGCGGAAACCGGTGGAAAGAGGCCGATGGCGGCAAGAGGGACCCGATCCATCCTGGTCATCGGTGGTGGCGCCATCGGTCTCAGCCTGGCCTGGCAGCTCGCACGGCGACCAGGCGTGGCGGTCACGCTCGTCGAGCGCAACGCGCTCGCTTCGGGGACCAGCTGGCACGCGGCCGGCATCATCGGACCGCTCCGGGCGACGCCGGCCATGACCGGGATCGCCATGGACGCCCTCGACCGGATCCCGGTCCTTGAACGGGAAACCGGGCTCGCCACCGGTTACCGGACGACGGGCGGGTTCTGGATCGCGCGCCGCCCGGAACGCATGGATTCGCTCCACAGGATCGCGGCGATCGGCCGGGTTCACGGTCTCACCCCCGAGATCCTCTCCGGGCGCGACCTGTCGGACGCGGTTCCCGGGATCGCGACGGAGAGAATTTCCGGTGTGCTCGCCGTCGCCGAGGACGGGAGCGTCAATCCCTATGACCTCTGCATGGCGCTTGCCCGGGCGGCAAGGGCCTCGGGCGCGGTCATTCGGGAAGGGACAGCGGTCGGGCGAATCCTCGTTGACGGCGGACGCGCCATTGGCGCCCAGCTGGCGAATGGCGAAACCGTGACGGCTGATGCGGTTGCGCTCTGCGCCGGAGCCTGGTCCGGAGCGCTCGCGGGAACGGCCGGAGTGGCCCTGCCGCTCCAGGCCGTCGAACACATGTATGTGGTCACCGAACCGATGCCGGACCTGCCGTTCCCGTTTCCGGTCCTTCGGGATCTCGACCGGCAGATCTACGTCAAGGGCGACGCCGGACGGCTGGTCATCGGCGGGTTCGAACGGGACGCCAAGCCGTGGGACCCGGCGAGCCGGGAGGGGGATCGGGCCTTTCTCGAACTGCCGGAGGATTGGGAGCAGTTCTCCCCGTTCCTGGAGGCGGCGCTGGAACTCATTCCCGGGCTGGGCCGGACCGGCATCCAGCGGTTCATGAACGGCCCCGAGAGTTTCACCGTCGATACTCGGCCGCTCGTCGGGGAGACCGTGTCCGTGCCTGGGCTCTTTGTGGCTGCCGGCATGAATTCCGTCGGCATCATGTCGTCTCCCGGCATCGGCCGGGTCCTCGCCGACTGGATCCTTGACGGAGAGCCACGCGAGGACCTCTGGGAGATCGATGTCGCCCGCGTCGACCCGCGTGCCGCTTCCGGTCCGCACCGGCGGGCGCGCATGGCGGAAGCGGTCGGCGATGCCATGGCCATGCCCTGGCCTTTCCGGCAGCCGATAGCCGGGCGTCCGCTCCGGACCTCGACTCTCCACCAGCGTTGGGCCGCACTCGGCGCGGTCTTCGGGGTGACGGCCGGCTGGGAGCGCGCGCTCTGGCACGCCGCCGCTGCCGACGAGCGAGACCTGCCTCCCTCGATCGGTGCCCAAGCCTGGTTTCCCGTCGCCGAACGGGAAGCCCGGGCCCTGGCTGATGGCGTGGCGATGATCGACCTTACCCCGCTCGCCCGGTTCACCGTCTCCGGCCCCGAATCCGCAGCTGTCATGGCCCGGATCTTCGCAGGGCGCATTGACCTCGACATCGGTGCCGCCGCCTACGGTCTGATGCTGAACCGGAGAGGCGGAATCGAGGCCGATGCCGTGGTGACGCGGATCGGACGCACGGCCTGGCACGTCGGCGTTGCGGCCGGGTTGCGATGGAAAGTCTTCGGCCGTCTCCGGCGAATGGCGTCGCATGTCCGGGTCCGCGTCGAGGACCGGACCGAGACCGAGACGGTGATCGGGGTCGCGGGCCCGGCTTCACGGGATCTTTTGGCGTCCCTCGACGATGACACGCATCCCGCCTGGGACGCGTTCCCGTTCCTGACGTCCCGGCGGGTCCGGATCGCCGGACGTCCGGCCCGCGCGACCCGGGTCAGCTACTCGGGCGCTCTCGGATGGGAGATCCACGTCGAAAACCGGCATGCCGGCGCCCTTTTTGACGCGCTCGCCGGATCGGGGGCGAGCCCGCTGGGTCTCCACGCGCTGGACGGATGCCGGATGGAGGTCGGGTTTCGGCACTGGGGCCATGACATGACGGCGACCACGACGCCTGGGGAAACCGGTCTCGCGTTCACGGTCCGGTCCACCGGAGAAGGACAGGGGTCCGGTGCCGAATTCATCGGTGCGGGGGCTCTCGCGTTGGCCCAGCCCGTCAGGCGGCGGCTGGTCCATTTCCATCTGCCGGACAATCCGCTCGTCCTGCATGATGAACCGGTGGTCGAAGAGGGCCGCGTCGCCGGCCTCACGACATCCGGCGCACGGGGTCCCCGAACCGGGATGACCCTGGCCTTCGCGCTCATCGCCATCTCGCCGGGCGAATCGGTCGCGGAGACCGTCCGCCGCCGGTTTCGGGTTGAGGTTGCCGGGCGGCTCTGCCGGGCGATCCCCCTCTCCCGGCCTCCCCTTGTTCCTGCCCAAACGCGGATGACGGCATGACCGGGGCCCGTGTCGTCATCATCGGGGGCGGCATCCTGGGAGTATCGCTCCTCTACCATCTGATCCACGCCGGGTGGCGGGATGTCGTCCTCGTCGAGAAGCAGGACCTCACCCACGGGTCGACCTGGCATGCGGCCGGCCTCTGTACGCATTTTGCCCATCACCCGACGATACAGGCGCTCCGGGCCCGGTCCGTCCGGCTCTACCGCGATGTCCTTCCCGGGGAGACGGGCCTCCCGACCGGATTCCACCCCACCGGCGCGCTCCGGATCACCCGGAACCCGGAACGGATGGACGAGTTCGCCCATGTGGCGGGACTCTCAGCCTTCACCGGTCATCCCCTTCACGTGGTGTCCCCCGAGGCCATCGCGGCCCTGCATCCGTTGGCACGGACCGACGGGATTCTCGGCGGGATTCACGAACCCCACGATGGTCATGTCGATCCGGCGCTCGCCACACAGGCGCTGGCGGCGGCGGCTGAAGCGGGCGGGGCCGCGATCCTGCGCCGCTCGCCGGTCACCGGAATCCGGCACGAGAACGGGGCCTGGATCGTAGAGGCCAAAGACGAACGGTTCCGGGCTCGCCACCTCGTGAATGCCGCCGGAACCTGGAGCTGGGAGGTCGGACGGATGATGGGGATCGATGTCCCCTCGGTCCCGATCCTGCACCAGTATCTGGTCCTCGACGGAGTCGATGCGCTCCGCGAGCGGCGGAACCAGGGCTATCCAGAACTGCCGATCATCCGCGATCCCGAGGAGAGCTGGTATGCCCGTCAAGAGCGCGACGGATTCATTCTCGGACCCTATGAGGCCGACGCCCTGCCCTGGGCGGTCGACGGCGTCCCCGAGGAATTCGGCGCGGACCTCCTTCCGGGGGACTTCGACCGGGTGGCCGATATCGTCGAATTGGCGATGGCGCGAATTCCGGCCCTGTCGACAGGAGGTCTCCGCACGATCGTCAACGGCCCGATCACCTTCTCCCCCGACGCCAACCCCCTGATCGGGCCGGTCGCAGGTCCGCCCAACGCGTGGCTGCTCACCGGTTCCTCCATGGGCGTCATGGAAGGCGGGGGTGCGGGGTGGCTACTTGCCGAATGGATGGTGCACGGTGTGCCGCCTCTGGACGCACTGACGGTTGATCCCCGGCGATTCGGGCAATGGTCCGACCGTGGCCACCAGGTCGCGAAAGCCATCGAGTGTTTCGAGCACCAGTTCGCCATCCACTTTCCGAGGGAAGAACGGCCGGCGGGGCGGAACCGGCGCCGGTCGCCGATTCATGATCGCATGGCGGAACTCGGTGCGGTCTTCGGAACGGTCAATGGCTGGGAACGGCCCATCGGTTTCCGCTCCGGCGCCGGCAAAGGGCCGGACAATGGAACCGGTCCCGCCTTTGTCCCCGGGTTTCGGCGAACGGGCTGGCACGCCGTCCTCGAGTCGGAGATTGCGGCGGTCCACAAGGCTGTTGGCGTGGCGGATCTTTCCGCCCTGGCGAAATTCGAGATCACGGGTCCGGACACCGCGGCCTTCCTCGACAGCGTCGGCGCCAACCGGGTGCCGCGACCCGGGTGGATCGGGCTGACCCATGCACTGACCTCCGACGGGGGCGTGCAGTCGGAATTTGCCGTTGCCAGGGTTGACGAAACCCGGGCGCGGCTGACTTCGGCGGCGGCCGCGGAACAAAGAGATGAAGCCGTCCTTCGCGAACGGTCGGACGGATTCGACGTTGCGGTTCGCAATGTCACCGAGGCCGTCGGCGTACTGGCCATCACCGGCCCCCGGTCCCGGGACCTCCTGGATCGGCTGTCGGAACTGCACGGGCGTTTCGAGACTCCACGGTTTCCCTGGCGATCCTGTCGCGTCGTGAACCTTGCCGGCTTCCCGGTCCTGGCCCTGCGCCTCTCCTTTGCTGGGGAACTGGGGTGGGAGCTGCATGCACCAACCGAGAACCTTCCGGATCTGTTGCTGGCCATCGAGGCGGCCGGAGTCCCATTGGATCTCCGGCCTTTCGGGGCGCATGCCCTTGATGCCATGCGCCTCGAGAAGGGGTTTTGCGGCTGGGGAACGGAACTGACCACGGAGCGAACACTCCTCGAGGCGGGCCTCGGCCGCTTCGTGGACAGACGGCAAGGACGATGTTTCATTGGCCGCGAGGCGATGTTCGCCCGGGAAAGCGACCTCCGACGCTGGGCGCTGGTTCTGCTTGTCGTCCGTTCGGCCGGAACCGGTGTCGATCCCTTTTACGCCCACAGTGTCTATCGAAACGACGAACCCGTCGGTCTGGTGACCTCGGGCGCGTTCGGTTTCCGGACGGGAACCGGGATCGCGTTCGCCTGGATGCGGGACCGGACAGCTCACGATGGGCTCTCGGTCGAGATCATCGGCGAACGGTTTCCGGCCCGCGTCTGCACGGAGCCTCCCTTCGATCCGAACAACACGCGACTCCGGGCATGACCGGGAATCCCTTGCCGCCGGTTGCGGGACGCGTCGCCGCGTCTATGCTGCCCTGGACGGAGGGGATGGCTGAGCGCGCGGCAACGGAACGATGACGAAACCCCAGGATCGGCAGTGGAGGGACCCGGTTGGACCGGAACGGGGCGGAAACGTGGAGTGCCCGGCCGCGGACCTGCCGCCCGAAGACCAGGCCTGGGCGATCGTGGAAGCCGCAGCCGCCGGAACGCTCGCCGTCGTCGAAGACGGAACAGACATGCCCTTTGCGAGCCGTGTCGCGACGGGAACGGCGTCGGGCGGGCGGGTTGTCCTTGCGGTCTCGGCACTGTCCCGCCACACGCGGGTGCTCCTTGCCAATCCGAACTGTTCGCTGCTCCTTGGCGAGGCCTCCACAGGCGGCGATCCCATGGCGCAACCCCGGCTGACGCTCACGGGTCGAGCCCGTTTCATTGATCGGGACAGCCGGGACCACGCGATCTGCCGGACCGGGTTCCTGGCCGGTCCGGCCGGTCCCCGGCACTATGTTGACTTTCGGGATTTCACCTTCGCCGCACTCGAGATCAAGTCGGCCTTCCTGAATGCCGGCTTCGGAAAGGCGTTCGATATCGACCCCGATGCGCTCCTCCGGGTCGCCGTACGGCGGCAGGCGAGACGTCGTGTTGAAACAAATCCAACGCAGCCGTGAGAGCCGGTGTTTTGCCAACGCCGAGTGTCCACTGTATGGACGGAGACGGCCCGACCGCGTCGTTCTCCTCTCCGGCCCCGGGCCACCCGGGGCGAGACCGCCGCGGGAACGACAGGCGCCAGACCTGGTGCCAGTGGCCGGAGCAACGGGAGACCTGAGCCATGCCGAGTCTGAGATATTCCGACATTACCCCCAAGGCCGACTACCTGAACCGCCGGAGGTTTATCGCGGCCGCCGCGGCCGCTGGCGGCGGTGCCGTGGCAGCCGGCCTGCCGTTCTCTCCCGCGACGGCCGCGATCGACGCAATCAAGAGTCCGTATTCAACCTCAGAGGAGCTGACGCCTCTCGACGCGATCACAACCTACAACAACTACTACGAATTCGGCACTGACAAGCGGGATCCATCCCGGTACGCCGGAAGGCTGACCACCCGGCCCTGGTCCGTCGTGATCGATGGCCTCGTCAACAACCCCGGAACCTACGACTTCGAGGACATCCTGGCGGGGGCTACGCTGGAGGAACGGATCTACCGGTTACGTTGTGTCGAGGCCTGGTCAATGGTTGTGCCCTGGATCGGCTTCGAACTGGCGTCGCTCCTGGCCCGGGCTGACCCGATGCCGGATGCGCGCTATGTGGCGTTCGAAACGCTGGTCCGCCCGGAAGAAATGCCGGGACAGTCGTCCAGGCTGCTCGAGTGGCCGTACCGGGAAGGCTTGCGGCTCGACGAGGCCATGCATCCGCTCACGATTCTCGCGACCGGACTCTATGGCGAGGAATTGCCCAACCAGAACGGCGCCCCGCTCCGGCTGGTGGTCCCGTGGAAATACGGGTTCAAGTCCATCAAGGCGATTGTCAGGATGACGCTCACGGTCGCCGAGCCGCCGACCACCTGGAACATGCAGGCTCCGCGGGAATACGGTTTCTATTCCAACGTCAATCCCGAGGTCAGCCATCCCCGCTGGTCCCAGGCGACGGAGCGACCGGTTGGCGCCGGGTTCTTCGCGAGGCGCAAGCCGACGCTGATGTTCAACGGCTACGGTGAGGAAGTGGCCTCGCTCTATGTCGGCATGGACCTCAGCCGCAACTACTGATCGGCGGCGGCCGGAACCAACGGACCTGACGGTGGTTGCCGGAATCAACGCGGCCCTGCGCCGGGTTCCCACCTGGCCGCTCTATCCGCTCGGCTGCATTCCGGCGGTCCTGTTCTATTACCAGGGACTGACCGGCCAGCTGGGCGCCGACCCGATCCGGGCGATCGAGCACGAACTCGGCGAATGGGCGCTCCGCCTGTTGATTCTCGTTCTGCTGATCACCCCTCTTCTCAACGTCACGCGGGTGAACCTGATCCGCTTTCGTCGGGCGATCGGGCTCCTGGCTTTCATCTACGTGACGCTGCACCTGCTCACCTACCTTGTTCTCGACCAGCAGTTCTACTGGTCCCAGATTTGGCAGGATCTCACCAAACGGCCGTACATCATCATCGGCATGTCAGGATTTCTCGCCATGGTGCCGCTCGCCATCACATCCAACAATGCCTCGCTCCGCCGCCTGGGGGCACGTGCCTGGCGGCAGCTGCACCGGCTGACGTATTTCGTGGCGGTGGCGGGCGCGGTTCACTACCTCCTCCTCGTGAAGGCGTGGCCGCTGGAGCCATTCGTCTATCTCGGGATCATCCTGGCCCTCCTGGCCTACCGCCTGGGTCGCCGTCTCGGCACCCGCTCCCGGCGGCGTCCGGCCACCTGATCAGGCGGGAGAGACGTACGAACCGCGAACCTGCGGGCGGGACCCCGCCGGCAAGCAAACATCCGGGCCAGAGCGGAAATTTCTTCGCGAAGGGGCTTGCAAACCCCGTCCGCGAATCGTATGAAGGTCGCTACCCGTCGGGATGGAGACGTGTTGGCGGGGATGTAAAGTGGCAGTCTGGCCATGTGGCGTCCTTGGCGGGTGCGGGGTTTGGCTGTCCTTTCGGCTCTTTGAAAAACCGGTATCCGAAGAGATATGCGGGCGGTCGGGTTCACTTTCGGCGAACGGATCCATGCATATCGCCCTGCCAGGACCTCGGTCCGATGACGCAGGGTCAGCTTCACTGTTTGACGTGGTCCAGGTTTCCGTTGAAACCGGGCACGGAAAACAGATAGCGCATCCTGTCCCTAGAACGGGGCGGGATGTGATGTGCTGAGGTTCGAACGTCAAGGATACGCCGGAATGGCGTTTCAACTTGAGAGTTTGATCCTGGCTCAGAACGAACGCTGGCGGCAGGTTTAACACATGCAAGTCGAGCGCACCTTCGGGTGAGCGGCGGACGGGTTAGTAACGCGTGGGAATGTACCCTTCACTACGGAATAGCCCATGGAAACGTGGAGTAATACCGTATACGCCCTCAGGGGGAAAGATTTATCGGTGAGGGATCGGCCCGCGTTAGATTAGATAGTTGGTGGGGTAATGGCCTACCAAGTCGACGATCTATAGCTGGTTTGAGAGGATGATCAGCAACACTGGGACTGAGACACGGCCCAGACTCCTACGGGAGGCAGCAGTGGGGAATA
>JAPPHA010000057.1 GCA_028874915.1 Paracoccaceae bacterium | reverse complement strand
TCAGAAATACGCCGAAATCGGCAGATTCACGCCAAGAAACGTTAAACATGGGTTAAGACCTCCCGGTTGCGCGCGGTGCGGACGTCGCCGCGCCGCCGCATCCGATTCCGCTGCCCGCGGACTCGATGCGAACGCCGATCACGGCGTTTGGCGATCCAGTCTGTGACCGTCGGTACGATGCCCCTGGGCACCCCGAGCACGAAGACCACGAGGATGAACCCGAGCACCAGGTTGTTGTTGAACGTTGTCTGGATTCCGAGCGCGGCCGTGAGATAGAAGAGTCCGAACGCCCCGAGGATCGGCCCGATGAGAGTGCCCCGTCCGCCCACGATCACCCAGATTATCGTCAATGCTGCGTTGTAGAGGTTGAAGACGTCCGGCGTCACCCGGCCGACACCGTTGCAGAACAGCACGCCTGCCAGCCCCGCGATCCCAGCCCCGACAGTGAAGAGTCCGAGCCGGTAGAGCCGAACGTCGTAGCCGATGAGTTCTGCACGCAATTCGTTTTCGCGGATCGCGACGCAGACCCTCCCGAAGCGGGTGTTCACGAGCCATGCGGTGAACAGATACGCTCCTATGAGGGCTCCGAACGCGACCGCAAACACCTGTTCCGGACCGAGCAGGGCGGAGGTATCCCACGGCAGGTTGAGCGGTTTCGAGGTGATGCCGTTGAAGCCGCCCAGCAAGGAATTTCCGATCCTGTATTCGGGGCCGGAGGTCCGCCGGATCAGGCTGTAGAGGATGAGGGTCACTGTGAGCGTGATCACCGCGAGATAGACGTCGCTCACCCGCCCGAAAAAAATGAAGTAGCCAAGTACGGCCGCAAAGGAGGCGGCCACCAGAATCGAGGCGGGAATCGCCCAGGTTGTGCCGCCGATGTTGATGGCCACGATTGTGTAGGCATAGGCCCCGAGGCCGAAGAACGCGGTCTGGCCGAAACAAAGGATGCCCCCGTAGCCCCAGACAAGGGCGAGGCTCAAGGCCAGCATGGCGAATGCGATGGCCGTCGTCAGATTGATAATCGTGTACAGTTCCAGCGCTTGCGGAGCGAGGAGCATGAACAGCACGCCCATTCCTGCGACCAAACCGGCACCGCGCATCTTACGCACGTGGGTCAAAGACTTTTCCGGAACAGGGTGCCGGTAATGCCGCGTGGCATGAGGCGGAGCAGAACGATGGCGGCCAGCAACAGTGCAATCTCGCCAAACGTCGGGCCGGTGAGGTATGCGGTGATGCCGTTGATGCCGCCGAGCAACAGCGAAGCGGACGCGGTTCCGGCCAGGACAGAGGCGCCGCCCGAAATTACGGTGATGAACGCCTTGGCGATATACACCGCGCCGATGGTCGGCAGGACCCCGGTAACCGGTGCGAGAAGCCCGCCTGCAAGCCCGGAAACCGCCGCCCCTATCCCGAGCGTCATCATGTAAATGTGGGATGTCGAAACGCCGAGTGCGGCGGCCATCTCAGGGTCTTGCATGGTTCCGCGGGCGATCAACCCGAGATTCGTCAGCTTGAGCGCCGCGTAGAGTACGAGAATGAGGGCGACGGTGATTCCGACCAGCATCAACTCATAGGCCGAGGAACTGTACTCCCCGATGGGAATGACGCCGAGCGGAGGTGCGATGGTGGTCGCCGTCGAGGCTCCGAAGATCGAGGTGACAAGCCCAATCAGGAGAAGGCTCAATCCCCATGTTGCGAGCAGAGTGTCGATCATCCGTCCGTAGAGCCATCGGATGATGAGGCGCTCCACCACGATCCCGACAATTCCGACGACCAAAGGGGCCAACACGAGCATCGCGATCCAGATGCTCACACCGTTGTTGGTGGCGATAACCACTGTATAGCCGCCCAGCATCAGGAATTCGCCGTGCGCGAGGTTGATCACCCGCATCATGCCGAAGACAATCGCCAACCCGAGGCTGATCAGCGCCAGGTTGGCGATCCCGTACACGATCTGGAGGGCGAGAGCGGCGGCGAGGTCCATCGTTTCCTGGCTGTCGCCGAGCTGAACGCCTGCCGAGGTCTGGCCGTCAGTTCAACGCGATACCGGCCGCCTCCAGTCCGTTTTCAAACTTGAACACGGACTGGTCCGGTTCGGCGACGAGGTCGCAGACGAGAAGGGTATCGGAGGGTGGCTGGTCCGCGTGGACCTCCACAATGTTGAACGACTGGTCCTTGAGCTCGGCGAGATAGACGTTCTGGAGCGCATGATTGGTCTTCGGTTCGATTGTGAGCCGCCCGGACGGACCAGCGTATGAGATTCCACCGCGAAGCGTCTCGATCACCGGCATGCGCTCCACGGTTCCGGCCTGCCTGACCGCTTCCGCCCACAGGTGGGCGCCTTCGTAGGACCGGGCCGCGAGTTCGTTCAGCGCCGGAGCTTCTCCGCCCATGTACTCCCGGAATCGAGCCACGAAATCGCGATTCACCGGCGTGTCGATCTCCTCGAAGTAGGAGTAAGCGCAGATCATGCCGTCGCCTTCGTCTGCGGAGATGAGTTTGTGCTCGTTGCCGACACCGAATGTCGTCGAGGCGATCGGGGTGCTCCGGTTCATGCCGGCCGCCGCATACTGGCGATAGAACGAGACATGGGCGCCTCCGACGAGAGCGGACATCACCATGTCCGGTTTCGCCGCCTGAATCTTCTTGATCGTGGGTCCGAAGTTGGTCACGTCGAGTGGAAAGAACTCGGTCTCCACCGCCTCGCCGCCGTTGTCGGTCACATATTTCTGCACCCAATGGGCGGTGATCTGGCCGTAGTTGTAGTCGGCGGCCACGATGTAAACCTTCGGCCCCCATTTGTTCATCGTGTAGGGCACGAGCTTCTCCACGGTCTGGGCAGGCGTGGAACCGGTGCAGAAGGTGTTGGCATCGCAAACGCCACCTTCGTAGAGCACATTGTAGAAGTAGAGGACCTCGAAGCGAGAAAAGGTGGGCCGGATCGCTTCCCGGGACGCCGACGTGATGCCGGCGTGGACAACGTCGGCCCGGTCCCCGGCAGCAGCCTGCGTCGCATACTGCGTGTAGAACTGGATCGTGGACTGCGGATCGTAGATCTTTAGGTCGATCGCGCGGTCAAGCAAGCCGCCCGCGGCGTTGATTTCCGACACCGCCATCCGGGTCGCTTCGACCATCGGAATACCGTAGATGTCGAGACCGCCCGACTGGTCGAGGATACTCACGAACGTGATCGGATCGGCCGCATGGGCTCGTCCGATGACGGCCGGTGCGGCAAACGCGGCGGATGCACTCGCGAGAAAGCGTCTGCGGGTCAAGGACATGGTCGTTCCTCCTGTTGGCAAGTCAAATGGGTTGCGGATGGTCCTCATCCGGGCGCGAATGGCGGGCATTGAGACGCCATACCGTTCGCGAATTCGACAGGCTCGCGGCGGAAACGTGGCAAGGGATGGGGGGATGCGGTTCGGCCGGTGTGCGCACGCGGACTGCCGGCGCATTGCGGTGTTCACCCCTCGCCCGGAGATCCGTCATGGATCGCCTCGCTCGTCCGTTTCCGGTCGTGTTCCGATGGTCCCGCCACTGCCGACATTTTCCCCCGGATTCAGAGCAGCCGTGATCTCCCGGACGCCACCACCGATGTTAAGACCGACTTCCTCACCGAGCTTCTTCGCGGCCGGAAGTTGGAGCGCGAGGTTCAGGATTCCGTCGATTACCCGATTCATGGCCGTGCCGTCTTCGCTGTCGTCGGCGCTGCCGTCGCGACGGGCTCCCGCCGACCCGACTCCCGTGATTTGATTGATGCGGATGGTCTCGATCTTCTCTGCCGGCTTGACGAGCCGCTCGACAACTCCGGGGAGGGCCGCGATGCGTTCCCGGTCGAGTTTCAGGCGGATGAGTTCCGGACTGTGAGTGTTTTCCGCTTCGACGAGTGCGGCAATGCCTTCCGCGCGTGCGAGCAGCTCGTCCCTCTCCGCGCTTGCCCGGGCCCGGGTCGCTTCGGCCTGCGCTTGGGCCATCGATGCCAGTGTGCCGGCTTCGCTCGTGACCCGTGTGTCGTCCACTTCCGCTTGCTCGGCAGCCCGGATGAGAGCCAGGCGCCTGTCTCGTTCCGCCGCCGCCGCTTCGCGTGAGGTCTCGACGAGCTCAGCCGCCTCGACCTCGTCGGCGCGGGCGCGCTGCGCGTCGGCCTCGGCGCCGGCCTGTTCGATGCGCTTCGCGGCGAGCTGGATGGCGTTGTCCGCCCTTGCCGTCTCCGTCGCGAGTTCCGATTCGAGTTGCTGGTGCCGAAGTTCCCGGTCGCGGTCGATCTCGGCGGCACGCACCTCGCGTTCCCGCGCGATGCGGGCGGCCTCCCGACGGCGTTCCGATTTCGCCTGCTCCTCGGCGACATCGGCCTGGCTTTTCGCGCGAACGGTTTCGATTTCGCGTTGCTGGCCGATCGTCGCTTCCTCTTCTTCCTGCGAGATGAGGAGCTTTCGCTTGGTGGCATCCAGCTGGCTCTGATGCACGGCGACGTCGGCATCGGCCTCGATCGCGGCCCGTTCTTTCCTGTTGACCGCGATGATCTCGGCGAGGCGCCGCATCCCGACTGCGTTGAAGGCGTTGTTCTCATCGAGGGCGTGGAAGGGTGTCTGATCGAGACGGGTGAGAGAGACCGATTCCAGCAGGAGGCCGTTTTGCGCCAGGTCCCCGGCGAGCAAGGCGCTCATGTCCGCGGTATATTTCGCACGCTCGTCCTGCAGGGCGTCCATGGTGTATCCTGCCGCGATTGAAAGCACGACGTTCACGAGCTTGCCCTCGAGGGTTTCCGCGAGGTCCGTGGCGCGAAACGTCTTGCCGGCGAGCGCTTGGGCGGCGGTGGTCACTCCGTTCTCGGTGGCGTCGACTCGGACGTAGAACTCCGCGACGACATCGACCCGCAGCCGGTCGCTCGTAATGACGGATTTTGGTCCGACCCGCTCGATTTCGAACCGGGATGTCCGCATGTTGATTTCGGACACGCGGTGCAGGAAGGGCAGGGCGATGCATCCGCCGTCCAGGACGACTTTCTGGCGCCCCAGACCGGTGCGCACCAAGGCGACCTCGCGGGTTGCCTTGCGGTAGTAACGGTTGAGGAGGAGGATCGCGAAGAACGCGAGGACGAGAAGGGCAATGATGATGGTGAACCCGATCATGGCTCAGCCCTGTAGAGTGGCGGCGTCGGAAAAGGATGTTTCCGGGGCTTTGCGAATCTTGGTCCGGGCACATGCCGGCGCGGTTTCGGCGGGGAAGAACCCGATCACCACTCCCTCCACTGCTTCCGTGCTGTACCGATGCGCGGAAACGGTTGCCCGTGAGATTTCCGATCAGGTTAGAAGATATTATTTTCCATTTCAAGTAATTTTTGAATCTGCATCCAGAAGATCCTCAATGGTTTGACTTTGAAAGATTTTTTCAATGACCTGATACGTCACGCCATCGGCGCGGGCAATGAATGTGGAAAGCCGGTTGTTGGAATTTGAATGGTATGCGGCTTGGCGTGCGCTCCTGTAGGTGATGGGTCCGGTTCGCAATTCGCACAGTTTCGGCCAGCTTTCGGACCCGTCACCCATGAGACTCGCGAGGAAGTGCATTCCTTCGTAGGTGGACTGCCCGAGGGCCCCGAGGACCGGCGCGCGGTGTCCGTGGAAGCTGTGGTAGACCTCCCGGAAACAGGCGTTTGACTCGGTAGCGAGCGCGCCGAAAAAGGACGACGAGCAGAACAGACGCCTGAGATTCTCCGCGCCACTCGCCAGAAGGCCGTTTTCCTCGATGACACATGTGAGACGAACGATTCGGCGGTCGAGCCCCTGGTCTCCGAAGATTCGATTGAAGTCCACGGCGTCCTGACCGATGAGCGAAATCAGCACCGCATCCGCGCCGGACTTCGCAAGCGATTCGACCTCGGCAACAAGGTTCGGGGCCGCAAATGGCAGATAGCGTTCGTAGACGAGGGCGGCGTGCATCGCGGCCAGGGTCGACTTGGCGTACCGGTGCGATTCCCGCGGCCAGACATAATCGTTGCCGATGAGTGCCCATTTTCGCAGCCGGTAACGGGAGTGGAGCCACCGAATTGCCGGTACGAGCTGATGGCTTGGCGTGTCGCCGATGGCGAACACGCCCTCGCCGTTCTCACCGCCTTCGTACATCGGTGTGTAGACATAGGGGACGCGGCCGCGGACGACCTTCGTCAGGCTCTGGCGAACGGCGCTGATGTGCATGCCCACGATCGCATCGATGGAGCGCGATTCAATCAGCGTATCGACGATGCCCTCGACCGGCATCGGGGCTTCGACCGCAGAATCGATCAGGATGAGCCGCACATTTCGCCCCGCGACTCCGTCCCGACGGTTGAGTTCAAACGCCGCGACCTCGGCACTGGCTATACAGCTTGGGCCCCAGATCCCGGCCGAGCCGCACATCGGCACAAGCAGTCCGACGCGGAAGTCCCGTGACGGGCCTGCCAGGACATCGCCGTCGACTCGGTCCCATCGTGTTGCTTCCGGCGACGCCGTCCGGCCTGGATCCGCTTGGACCGGGACGGGCATCGGCGTCAGCTCAGCGCGCGCAGGGCCTCCCGGACGATCCTGGCGTTGTCTTCGCCGAGCCGTTCCAGGATTTCCTCGTTCTCTGCATCGACATGCCGACGGATCTCGCCGATGAGCGCCAATCCGGCCTTGGTGAGCAAGAGTTGGACGCGGCGATGATCGTCCGGCGCGAGTTGCCGCTGCACAAATCCGCTTGCCACCATGCGGTCGACCAATTTGGTCAGTGTCGGGGGGTTCATCAGGACGATTTCGGCCAGTTCGCCCATGGTTTGGCCCTCATCTGCGCCGAGGGTTTCGAGAACGCGCCACATTTCCACCTGGACGCCCAGGTCCTTCAGCTTCTCGTTCAAGCGCGTGTGCAGATTCCGATGAGCCGCGGCCAGGTCATAGAAGATGTACTGGCTGATGGCGTAGTGTGTCTTGGCCATTCCGGATTCGACCCTCCATGCTGCGCAGCCGCGCCGATAGTCGACCGGCCGGAGTCGTCACGACCGTCACAGCCACGCACGCCAGACACGCGTTCTCCGGTTGCCGACATAAGCATGCCGCGTCGATCCGCGAGACCGGGAACCGGGGAGATGACGACTCATCCGGATGGTCGGCAATCTCGGCAACTGTGGTTCGTTTGACTGTTTTCATTGCGCCGCGGCCCTGTCAATGGTCTTGCCGCCGGCATAAAGTGGGTATGCAAGTCTCAGCCTCTAGGACGCGGCCTTCCACCGCGCCGAGACAGGCGTCCATGACGGCGCCATCCCGGGCCGCTTCTGCGCCGGAACCTTTACACCTCACCAGACCGGATTCCATGACGGCGATCCGGTCGGCGGTCCGCAGAACGTGCTCGGTGCTCTGTTCGACAGTGGCAGTTGTGACGCCGGCATTCCGGGGGGCCGGCACCATGCGACAACACTCGTCGATGGCGATGGACATGAGGCGCAGCGAAAGCTCGTCTATCATCTGGATCGCGGAATTCGGCATCATGGCACAGCCGAATGCAAGTACCTGCCTTTTGCCGTCGGACAGCGGGCCCGCCAGCTGCCGGGCCCAGACGACCAGCCGCGGGAATGTGTCGAAGACCTTGGAACGGATTGTTTGTCACCCTGGCGTCGTTGAGCCGGGTCCCGACGACCTGGAGTTTTCGTCGACAGAAAGATCGGCAATGACACGGCAGCCATCGGGGACCAGGGCCATGCCACTGAAGATCGGAGCATGCTCCAAATAGCCTTGAAACCACGCCCGGAGAGACGGATCATGCCTGTTCGAACAGGCATCAGGTCAGCCATTGACACATGATCTTCGTGTTCTATCCGGCTCTGTTGGCACCCACGAGGACAAAGATCTCACCGGCCCCGACCGTGAAAGAACAATCATCGACGGCCAAGAGGTTGCCGTAGGCGCAGGTGAGCCCGGAGACCTCCGGCATCACGGTGTGCTCCAGCAACTGGACAGGCCTCAACACGTGTATGAAGCCCCGTCCAATCTGCTTGTCGCGAGCCTCATTGGCAGTCCTCCAATGAACATCGTCGAGGCACGGCTCGAAAGGTCCGAAAGTGGCACCCTGGTCTGTGTGGTCGGCGAGCAGACCATTGAATGGTCGCCAGGTGTTTGTCGACAAGATGCCCGTTTGGAATCATATGTGGGGCGATCAATGGCTTTGGGTATGCGGCCCGAGCATTTCGAAGACGCGGTGATCGATTCTCACGGCGCCGCTCGCCTTCGAGGATTCATGGTACTTGCGGAGCCTCAGGGTGCGGAAATCGTCGTTCACGTTGAACTGCCTGTCAGTCAGGTGTTGATCGAAAGTGCTCTGGATGTCGAGAATGATAATAACGGGACCACTGGCCAAGGGTTCAGAAATGGCCGGACCAAAATCGGTCGAACATTATCGGTCGTTTTGATAGCGCTTCAAGTGTGAAATCCGGATGCTTGATAGATGTCGCAGTCGACGTTTCCAAGCTACATTTTTTCGACATCGAAACCGGTGCGGCCATCTGAGGTCGGCTCGTTTGTCCTGTTGGCTTCACGCAGTCTCTGGCGTTTTTCGCTTTGGTACTCCAGAATGATCCGGACGCATGCATTCTTGAGCCGGGCCATTGAATACAGTCGCTTGCGGCCATTGCCGGGCGATCACTGTCGGTATCGATTCTCGCAACGCAAAATCATCGGGTTCAACAGGCAAATGCCGGAAGCCTCCAGCCTGCAGCCATTTTGAGGGGCGTAATTTTCTTCTGGTACAATGCAAGAAACAATGGGTTGTCGTATGTCGCCCTTCTCGACAACCTCCAGACCGCGAAACGAGAGCTAACCGCGAAATGAAGGAGATCAAGCATGACCATTGAAGGAAGCAAGGGACAAACGTCTGGAGACAGAATCCGGCTCGGCATGGTTGGGGGAGGGCGTGACGCGTTTATCGGTGCTGTTCACAGGATTGCGGCTCGGCTGGATGACCGATATGAATTTGTGGCTGGTGCACTCTCATCAACGCCCGAACGATCGCGGGAGTCCGGCCGGGACCTGGGGCTTGCACCGGACCGCATCTATGACGACTTCCGTGCAATGGCGGTACGCGAGGCGCGCCTGATATCCGGCATCGAGGCCGTGGCGGTCGTGACACCCAACAATCTGCATTACCCCGTCGCTGCAGAATTCCTTCGTCGTGGAATTCACGTGATTTGTGACAAACCGTTGACGTCGTCGCTCGCGGACGCCCGGAAGCTTGCAAAGGCAGCGGAACAGTCGTCTGCCCTGTTCATCCTGACACACAACTACACCGGTTATCCCATGATAAGACAGGCACGGTACATTGTAGCGGACAACCTGCTTGGGAAAATCCGTGTCGTTCATGCTGAATATCCGCAAGACTGGCTGTCGGAGCCGCTCGAGGCAACGGGTCAGAAACAGGCGGTCTGGAGGACGGACCCGGCGCGTTCGGGTTCCGGTGGATCTATTGGCGATATCGGAACGCATGCCTACAACCTGCTTCGTTTTGTCACCGGCCTTGAATTGGAATGCCTGTCAGCCGATCTAACGGCATTTGTGAAAGATCGGGTTCTCGATGACAACGCACATGTCCTCCTCCGTTTCGTCGGTGGCGCCAGAGGTATGCTTTGGTGCAGTCAGGTAGCGCCAGGAAACGAGAACGGGCTCAGGTTGCGTGTTTACGGAGAACTCGGGGGATTGGAGTGGGAGCAAGAATCCCCTGACAAGCTCTGGCATACGACGCGGGGTGAACCGAAACGCCTGATCACCCGCATGGGTGCCGGCGCTGGAGACGCAGCAAACAGGGTTTCACGAATACCGGCAGGTCATCCGGAAGGATATCTTGAAGGATTTGCGAACATCTACAGGGAGGCGGCCGATGCGATCGGCGCAGCAAGAGAGAAGCGGGAAGTTCCGGAAGGTGTCATATATCCCGGTATCAGCGACGGTCTCGAGGGCGTCGCATTCATCGATGCCTGCGTTCGCTCCTCAAGACGCAATTGTGCCTGGACCGGGCTTCAGGGTTAGATCACCCGAACCGCGGAGCTTGAACGGATCAACAATTGATTGTTTTTCCTTCCGCCTCCTTCCTTGCAAGCTGCATGCGAGGTTGCGCCGACAGAAGGGCTGCTCACCGGTCGGCAAATAGGTCCCTCCCCTGACGCGGTAACGAACTCATGAACCTTGGCCGGTGCGCCAGGCAGTTCAGCTGTCAACGGGTCAGGTTCATCGAAAACAATGCCGGACGAAGGCGGTTGGGAAAACGACGAGGCCCCGAGAATACAGACAGTCACGGCGAGCCGGACATGCCTCTCAGCCGGTGTCGCGACGCGAAACGCCAGGAACTTTGTACAACGCTCGGCGGACACCCAGAACTGCTGCGGTAGGAGCCTCGTTCAATCATGTGTTCGTCCACTTGGATTGCCTCTCAGGTTTATGTAAAGTTATGAAGAAGGATTGCCAGGCGATTGAGATGCTGGACCTGAAGGCGATGCGGGGCCGCGCGTCGGTCATTTGTGACCTAGGCGGAGATTTCTTGACGGTGCAACCTGGCAAAACAGTGATTCAATATACGTGTGCGGGCATTGGCAGGTTGGTTACGGCCTGTGAGAATGTGTCTTGGTTGGAACGGGTTTGCCGTATTGCCCGAAAAATTACGGCCAGCGCCCGCAAGGCAGACGGGGGCGACTTGAAGGATCTGGTCATTGACTGGCACTTCGACGCTGAGATTCTCCGGGTGTTGGAAATCGTGCGTGCCTCTAGCGGTTGGCACCCTGTACGACCGACACGAAAACTCGTCCCAACCGCCTGTACGCCCAAAAACCTTCCTCCCGGAATTCTAGCCAAAAGCATGGATGGATTCATCCCATGAGCAGATTCTTCAAAGATATTCGGCCGCTACGGTATGACCCGGAATCCGACGACTTGGCCTATCGGCATTACGATCCCGATGAGTTGATCCTGGGAAAGCGCATGGAAGACCATCTCCGATTTGCCGTGGCCTATTGGCACTCGTTTGCCTGGGAAGGCGGCGACCCGTTTGGCAAGCAGACATTCGCCCGACCCTGGTTCGGTGAAACGATGGAACATGCGCGACTGAAGGCCGATGTCGCCTTCGAGATGTTCGACATTCTGGGCGTACCGTTCTTTTGCTTTCATGATGCGGACATCCGCCCCGAGGGTGCGTCCTTTGCCGAGAGCCGACGCAACTTCGAAGAGATCATAAATCTGTTTGCCGACAAGATGAGTCGCAGCAAGGTGCGACTTTTGTGGGGTACGGCCAACTTGTTCGCCCATCGGCGGTTCATGGCCGGTGCTGCGACAAACCCCGATCCGGATGTTTTTGCATGGTCGGCGGCAACCGTAAAGCTCTGCATGGACGCAACCCATAAATTACGAGGGCAGAACTACGTTCTTTGGGGTGGGCGCGAGGGTTATGATACACTCCTCAATACCGATCTTGCGCGCGAGCGCAAACAGGCAGGTCGATTTCTACAGATGGTTGTCGATTACAAACACAAGATCGGTTTCGAAGGAACAATTCTTGTCGAGCCCAAGCCACATGAACCAACAAAGCATCAGTACGATTACGACGTCTCTGCCGTCTACGGCTTCCTCAAGGACTTTGGGCTTGAGAAAGAAGTCAAGATGAACGTCGAGCAGGGACACGCGATCCTTGCCGGTCATTCGTTCGAGCATGAGCTTGCCCTGGCTGCGTCGCTCGGCATTTTCGGCTCAATCGATATGAACAGAAACGATTATCAATCCGGTTGGGACACTGACCAATTTCCCAACAACGTGCCAGAAGTCGCACTTGCTTACTACGAGGTCCTCAAGGCGGGCGGCTTCACGACGGGCGGTACCAATTTTGATGCGAGGATCCGGCGGCAGTCGCTGGACGCCGAAGACCTGATTGCCGCCCATGCAGGCGCTATGGACGTCTGCGCGCGTGGTTTCAAGGCGGCAGCGGCGATGTTTGAGGACGGAACGCTGGAGGCCCTGCGTTCGGAGCGATATGCCGGCTGGGATACACCTGTCGCACAAGCCATGTTGGACAGCAATTTGGCCAGCATCGCAAACCGGCTCGAATCGGAAGGCATTGATCCGCAGCCGCGATCGGGTCGCCAGGAAATACTCGAAAACATCGTCAACCGTTTTGTTTGACACTTAATGGAGATGAAAGAGATGAAAACGATCAAGGGCCCCGCACTTTTTCTGGCGCAATTCGCGGGCGACGACGCTCCTTTCAATTCATGGGACTTGATAACAAAGTGGGCTGCGGACTGTGGATACAAAGGGGTCCAGGTCCCGAGTTGGGACGACCGCTTGATCGACCTATCGAAAGCCGCCGAGAGCAAGGATTACTGCGACGAATTCATGGGCATGGCCGCGGAAAACGGCGTCAAGGTGACCGAGCTTTCAACGCACCTGCAAGGCCAGCTCGTGGCCGTTCACCCTGCCTATGACACGGCATTCGATGGCTTCTGCGCACCCGAGATGAGAGGCAATCCAACAATGCGCCAGCAATGGGCCGTGGATCAAGTCAGAAAGGCGCTGAGTGCATCCAGGAACATGGGAATTGGCGCTCATGCCACATTCTCGGGTGCCTTGGCCTGGCCCTTCATTTACCCTTGGCCGCAGCGCCCTGCCGGGCTTGTCGAAACAGCATTTGATGAGCTGGCGAAGCGATGGAAACCGATCCTCGATCACGCCGAGGAATGCGGAGTTGACATCTGTTTCGAAATCCACCCCGGTGAGGACCTGCACGACGGCATCACATACGAAATGTTTCTGGAGCGAACGGGCAATCATGCAAGAGCCTGCATGCTCTATGATCCTTCGCACTATGTTCTTCAATGCCTCGATTATCTCGAAAATATTGACATCTACAGAGACCGGATTCGAATGTTCCATGTCAAGGATGCGGAATTCAACCCGACCGGACGGCAAGGGGTCTACTCGGGGTACCAACCGTGGTTGGATCGTGCCGGACGCTTTCGAAGCCTGGGCGACGGGCAGGTCGACTTCGGGGCGGTGTTTTCCAAGATGGCAGCCAATGACTTCGATGGATGGGCGGTGGTTGAATGGGAGTGCTGCTTGAAGGACCCGGAGGCCGGTGCGCGTGAAGGCGCTCGGTTTGTCGCCGATCACATCATACGCGTCACCGACAAGGCCTTTGACGATTTCGCTAATAGCGGCACCGATGAAGACGCCAACCGGGCGTTACTGGGAATCAATTAGGCCAACCCGGGTATGTTTGCCACGACTGGCAATGTGCTTCATCGCCAACCACATCGACGACCGTCGTGAGCAATTCATCGAATAGGTAGGTCAGATTTCGGCGCCGAATCCACCTCCTGACTTCGACGGTTTTTTCGTGGAACGCATTGATTTTCAATGATTCACATTTTGGATTAGGCACTACATCCGGCACCCGCGGATGACTGATGCGTCAGGATCGAGCCGATTTCGTCTCCGCGCCACCGGTGCCCAGCCCGTAGGGGCGGGCCGAGGCACTCAGCCCGAGGGTGGCGTAGATGGCCCTGGCCTCCGCGCTCGGCCTCGAGGGAATGACATAGCGCTTGTCGGTCTCCGGATCGTGCAGCACCGAGCACTGCCGGTCGTTGAGCGCCTCGCGAATGACCCGTGGCGACAGGGGCCGCTTCTGCAACGCCACCCGACGGGCAAGATGGCGCACACAGGCATAGGCCACGAAGGCAATGGCCAGGTGGGCACGGATGCGCCGGTCACTCCAGTGAAACACCGGCCGCACCCGCAGGTCATGTTTGGTGATCCGGAAACTCTCTTCAACCTGCCGGAGCTGACGGTATCGATCGAAGAGGTCCTGCACGCCGATGCCCCTGAGATTGGTGACGACACCTTGCAGCCCGTCCCAATGCTCGGCGGCACGGATCTTCTCCTCGTCGACCTCGAGACTGGAGTCACCGACGACCCGGACGTAGCGGTGATAGCCGCTCGTGCCGAGCAACTGCTTCGGCGTCGTGCTCTTGCCCAGGCGCCGGATCAGCTTCGCCACCGCCCGGCGCCGGTCATGGGCGTCCTTGCGGGCCCGTTTCGCGCTCCATGACACCACCAGGCGGCGGCCACCGTGACGGAACACGCCGACCTTGGGCTCGCTGCCGGAAACCCTGCGGTAGCGGGAGGTCCCGAGAACGCGCGCGGTCAGGGCCTTCGGCAGGTTGCGCAGCCGGGCACCGACAATGAAGCGGCAGTCCTGCGCCTCGAGAGCGGCCAGGTTGTCCTTGCTGAACATGCCCGCATCGGCGACGATTACCGCCCGCGCCGTCTCGGGGTGCATCGTGCGCAGCGTCGGGATGAAACTGTCCCCCTCCCAGTTGTTGCCCGGGAAGACCTCGTAGCCCAGCGGCAGGCCGCCGCGTGTCACCGCCAGCGCCAGCAAGACCTGGACCTCGCCGTGCTTGCCGTCCTTGCTGTAGCCGAAGGCCCGCAACGTGTCCGCGCAGGTGGATTCGAAGAACAGCGTCGTGCAGTCGAACAGGACCAGGTCGATCGGCTCGGGAAACAGCGAACGGGTGTAGGCGCCAACCCTCTCCCGCATCCCGGCAATGGCCGCCTCATCGAGCCGGTCCATCATCCGGTAGACCTTCTCCAGCGGCACATGCACGCCGAAATCCCGCTCCAGGCGCCGGACACTGGCCCGCTTGCTGTCGGGGTTGGCGATGCGGGCCATCACCGTGTGGTAGAGGACCCGGTTCGACATCCGCTGGCGGCCCGCGGGGAGCACCCGGTCAAGGCCGAGCTCCCGGTAGATGCGGCCATAGACCTCGTGGATCCCGGTGATGATCCGATGCTCCTTGCGCAGGCGGCCCAGGTCCTCGACCGGGAGCCGTTTCCGCGGGCTCCGGCGCCCGGCCTCGATGGCCATCTCGGCCACGGCCTTCTGCGTTCCACCGCGCCAACCGTGTCCACGCGACTCCTGACTTCTTCTGCACCTCCCACATACGATCGGACTGTTGAAAGATCATTGCGTTGGCCTTGCATTTCGCGCCACATCGATATGCCGATACTGCATACATCCGGAACGGCATCACATATTCTCTAGTGCGAAATTCGTTCTATCAATGGAAAGTTTTGACAATATGTGTTCGATCTTGGACTATGTGCCCGCCGCCGCCGCCGCACTTCAAGAGGGAGGAACGGAAACCATGAATGCGAAAGATCTGGGACGACGATTGCGCTCCGCACGCGAGGCACGCGGACTCAGCCAGCAAGCCGTAGCCCATGCCTTGAGCCTTCCTCGAACCGCTGTCACGCAACTTGAAGCGGGCAGCCGCTCGGTATCCACCCTCGAACTGACTCGACTTTCCGAACTCTACCTGCAGCCTGTCGCCGACCTCCTGCATGAGGGGCCCGGCGACGAGGACAGAGATGTTTTGGTCGCCCTGCACCGCTTGGCGCCGGGATTGGAGGACGATCCGACCACGTGCGAGCAGGTCGCTCGGTGCGTCCATCTGTGCCGGGAAGGTGTTGCTCTCGAACGTCTGTTGGACACCGAACCCCGGTCAGGCCCGCCCAGCTACGAGATGCGGCTCCCCCGCTCGTCGGTAAGCGGGTAATTGAAGGCGTCCGATAATTCGGTTGCTCTTGCGGGGATCTC